>NZ_JBFAWF010000017.1:0-74786 GCF_040680195.1 Streptomyces sp. NPDC052109
GACCGTCTACGCGGTCTCCAGCCTCTCCGCCGAACAGGCCACGCCCGCCCAGCTCGCGCAACTGGTCAAGGGACACTGGCAGGTCGAGGCCCTGCACCACGTCCGCGGCACCACCTTCGCCGAGGACGCCTCCCAACTGCGGACCGGCAACGCGCCACGCGCAATGGCCACCTGCCGCAACCTCGCGATCGGCGCCCTGAAACTCGCCGGGGCCGTCAGCATCGCCGCCGGCCTCCGCCGCAACGCCCGCGACCCCCACCGCCCACTCGAACTCCTCGGCCTCGGATGATCACAAACCGGACGTCATCCGACCACGCCGAAGCCCTGGGACCCCGGGCGGCGGATCCGCCTCGTCAACCGGCAGCCTGGATATCTCCCTTTGCCGAAGTCCGCGACCGGCTCCGACATCGACCATGGCCCGGAACCGCCAGGCAGCCCTCACCGTACGGCGGGATTGCGCGCGGCGGCCGTCGTCAACAGCGGCGGAGAGCACCGCCGGCACGTTCCCCGGTTTCACCGGTTCGGGCGTTGCCCGGTCGGCGTAGTGCTTTTCCTCGAATTCGATGGGGCCGAGGTGATCGACCCGTTTCTGGCGGCGGGTCAGGGCGCCGTCGAACGGGTCCGCTTGACGGACGTGCACTGCCTCGGGCTCAAGGACACGTCGCAGCACATATGGGCTTCAATGAGCCGAGTCGCGTGTTGGCTTCAAGGCACCCAGACCACGTGTGATTATATCGTGACAGTGAACGGTCCTCGCCTTCCAATTCCCCTGACCCCCGATGCGCATGAGTGGGAGGAATCCATTTCATGACGGATGGCAACGAAAATGCGCGTGCGGAACGATCACGCGGGAACTTGAGCAGGCGACGCCTTCTTCAAGGGACAGCGGGCACCTTCGGTGCCGCTCTGGCCTCCGCCGGCATCTACGAGATGATCGACAGCATTGCAAAACCACCGGACCGGGCCACTGCCGCCGACAGCATCCAGGAACAATATATCCTGCAGAACGAGCAGGTGATCAAGGTCGATGGCTCGGGCGTGAAGAGCGGCAAGGGCACGATCGCGGTCCGGGTGCCGGCCCTGCACGATCACGTCATTACCGCAAAGCTGAATGTGCCGGCGGAAGCCAAGGCGTTGCAGGAGGCGCAGCACCACCTCGAGACCGCCCTCCTGGATCTGGAACGCCGATTTCCGCCCACTCCCACAGGAGTGGCCACCACGGTGGCCTGGGGACTTCCCTACTTCCACCACTACATCCCGACCCTGGGCAAGACGTCGGACTTCTTCAAGGCGGGGACACGTTACCCCACGTACCTGCCGGTCGATTTGACGTCCTCCAAGGCGGAGGGCCATACCGTGTACGCGCTGCAGGAGGCCAGGACGTTTCCCAGCGACGAGCCCCCGCCCGGTTTCGGGCCGGTCCGCCTGGAACAGAACGACGTGGCCGTGCTACTCCGCAGTGACTCGCTCGCCCATGTCAAGGAGGCCCAAAAGGCCCTCTTCGGGCTTGGGAGCAACCAGGCGGGCAGCCTGTTCAAGGTGACGAGTATCCGCCAGGGATTCTCCGGGGGCGGTTTCTACGGGCAACAGGGCCTGCCGAGCAAGCTGGCGCTGGCGGCCAATATCCCCGGCGCACACTCGATCCCTCGACAGGCGCAGGGTTTCCTCGGCTTCGCCACCACCCTGGACTCGAACATGGGACCCGGCAACATCCCGAGTCTGGAGACCCTGCCTGGCGTCACCGATCAGTGGCCCAACGGTTACTTCAAACAGGGGACCACCATGCATCTCTCGCACCTGTTTCAGGACCTGGTGGCATGGTACGAACAGAAGTACCGCACGTACGCCGATCGCGTCCAGGCGATGCTGCAGCCCGGCCTCTCGCCCGCGCCGGGTACGTTCGCCCTCCAACCGCCAGGTCAAAGTGAGGCCGAAGTGGCGCAAGGGGTCAAGCAGTACCACGCCTACGGCCACACGGGGAGCATGTCGAAGGTGGACAGCACCACATCATCGACGACCAGCAATTACGGGAAGGTCTACCCCAGCGGGACGACCATCCCCGTGCGCGGGGATTTCGACACGCTGGACAACCCGTTCCACTACACATCCGATCCGACGGGAGACCACTACAGCAGCAAGAAAGCGGCCGGGCTGCACTTCATTTCGTTCCAGCCGACTGTCGGGATCTTCAATCTCGTTCGGCTGGCGATGGACGGCCACTATCCGGACAGGACACTCTCCATCGCACCGCGCAGCCCCCACGCCGGCATCAACTCGGTCCTGCACACGACCCACCGGCAGAACTATCTGGTTCCACCACGCCGCCACCGCTCCTTCCCGCTCGCCGAGTTCCTCGTCTGAGTGGCTGTCGTGCCGGAGAGCGAACCGCCCGGGTCGTGTGCCGGCGGTGGCCCCCGGCGTGCGCCGGGGCGGGCTCACTCGGCCGAGCGCGGGGTCACGGGGCAACCGGCCGGATTCCCGCGGCCCGGTCGGTCGCGGGGTGGCGCAGGTGATGGGCGAGGAAGGCGACGCAGCGGGCGACGACCGGAGCGACGTCGGCGTTGAGGAAGATGTGCTCGGCGCCCGGTACGGCGACGAGCTCCGCGTGGTTGCCTGCGGCCTGCAGGAGTCCGGCCAGGCGCTCGCTGTGCTCGAAGGGGACGAGCGTGTCGTGGGTGCCGTGGACCAGGAGGAAGGGCGGCGCCGGGGATCGCGTGTAGCTGACCGGGCTGGCGGCCGCCGCCAGGTGCAGCCGGTCGGCCGGGTCGCCGCCCAGGAGGGTGACGAAGGGGTCGTGGGGGCCAGGCGCGTCCGGCAGCAGCGCCCCCACGTCGGTGATCCCGTACCAGTCCACGACTGCTCCGACCGTCGTGTCGCCCTGTGCGATCCCTTCCGTTCCCTCGAGCGAGGGGTGGGCTGCGCCGGTGAGCCCGGCCAGCGCGGCCAGGTGCCCGCCGGCGGACTCCCCCCACAAGCCGATCCGCGTCCGGGCGATCCCGAGCGTCCCGGCGTAGTGGCGCAGGTAGCGGATGGCCGCCTTGACGTCGTGCAGTTGGGCGGGGAAGGGGGCTTCGCGGGCGTGGCGGTAGTCGATGGTGGCGACGGCGAGTCCGGCCCGCAGCAAGGAGCCGAAGAGAAGGTCCGCGCTCACGGTCGGCGGCGGGTGGCGCCGGTCGCCCTCCATCCAGGCGCCGCCGTGGATCCAGACCACCACGGCGGGGGGTTCGGCAGCCGCCGGCACGGACAGGTCCAGTAGCCGCGGCCGGTAACCGGAGTTGGTGGCGTAGCTCAGCCCGTCGTATCGGCGGACGCCGTCTGCGGCGGTGGTGGGGGCGGTCGGTGGGAGCTGTACCGGCGGTACGGCGAGTTCGGGCGGCGGCCAGGCGATGGGCTCGGAGGGCAAGGCTGCTCCAGGTGTCGTCGGGTGAGGGGTGCGCGGCGCCGGTGCGGCTCAGGGGTGGACGAGGACGACGTCGAGGATTCGGGGGCCGTGGACGCCTTCGACGCGTTCGAGTTCGATGTCGCTGGTGGCGGAGGGACCGGAGATCCAGGTGAGCGGGCGGTTCGGGGAGAGCCTCGCCACGGCGGCCGGAACCGAGGCGACGACCTGTTCCGGGGCGCGCACCACGCAGAGGTGGTGGTCGGGGATCAGGCTCAGCGCACGTCGGCCCTGCCCCGGCCCGCCGTCCAGCACGATCGTGCCCGTCTCGGCGATGGCCAGCGCACACCCCGTCACCACGCTGTCCGCCGCCTCCCAGGCACGCGGGCTCAGCGGCGGGGTGTCGGTGAGCCGTTCGGCCACGGACTCGGACAACCACTCCACGGGCAGCCCCTCGGGGACGACGACCGCACGAGCACCCCGCCGGGCCAGCACCGCGGCCACCGTCCCGGGCAGACCGGCGGGGTCGCACCGGTGCACGGCCGCGCGGTACTCGGTGAGACGGTCCTGGAGCAGGTCCAGCAGCTCACCGGGGTCGTCCGCGGCGTGCGCGGCCCGGTAGTCGCGGGCGACGGGGACATCCTCGGGCCCCTCCTGGCGGGGGACGTCGCTGAGGGCCGTGCGGATGCGGCCGAGCACCACGTCCCGGCTGCTCATGGGCGCTCCTCGGTCGTTCGGTTGGCGCGCCACCAGTCGCGGAAGGGCGCGGCCGGGATGCGGGGCAGATCTCGGGACTCGCTCCAGGCACCGCTGCCGGGGCCGGGCAGGCGGCGGGGGTGCAGCCGTCGGGTACGGGAGGCGGTGCGCTCGGCCGCGGCGAGAACCGCCGGCCGGTCGAGGATCCAGCCGGCCGCGCGAATGGCGGCCTTCTCCAGCCGGTGGCCCGCACCGCCCTGTTCGGCCACCCGTTCGCGGAGGTGGACGAGGACTTCGGGGATGTCGATGGCGACCGGGCAGACGTCGTAGCAGGCGCCGCACAGCGAGGAGGCGTAGGGCAGGGACGCGTCCAGTTCGGTACCGGTCCCGCGGAGTTGGGGGGTGAGGATGGCTCCGATGGGGCCGGGGTAGGGCGAGCCGTAGGCGTGGCCGCCGGCGCGTTCGTAGACGGGGCAGACGTTGAGGCACGCGGAGCAGCGGATGCAGCGCAGCGCCTGGCGGCCCACTTCGTCGGCGAGGGTGGCGGTGCGGCCGTTGTCGAGCAGGACCAGGTGGAATTCCCGGGGCCCGTCGCCTTCGGTGGTGCCGGACCACATCGAGGTGTACGGGTTCATCCGTTCGGCGGTGGAGGAGCGGGGCAGGGTCTGGAGGAAGACCTCCAGGTCCCGCCAGGTGGGTACGACTTTCTCGATGCCCACCACGGAGATCAGCGTCTCGGGCAGGGTCAGGCACATCCGGCCGTTGCCCTCCGACTCCACGACGACCACCGTGCCCGTTTCGGCGACCATGAAGTTCCCGCCGGAGACGGCCACTTTGGCGCGGAGGAACTTCTCGCGCAGGTGCAGGCGGGCGGCCTCGGCAAGTTCCGCGGGATCGTCGGTGAGCCCCTCGGGCGCCGGGCGCCCCCACTGGCTCATGCTCTCGCGGAAGACGTCCCGGATCTCGCCCCGGTTTTTGTGGATCGCCGGGACCAGGATGTGGGAGGGCCGGTCGTCGCCCAACTGCACGATCAGTTCGGCGAGGTCGGTCTCGTATGCGGTGATGCCTTCGGCGGCCAGGGCTTCGTTGAGGCCGATCTCCTGGGTGGCCATGGACTTGACCTTGACGACCTCGGTCTCCCCGGTGGCCTTGATCAGGTCGGCGACGATCCGGTTGGCCTCGCCGGCATCGGCCGCCCAGTGCACCACACCGCCGGCTCGGGTGACCGCCGCCTCCAACTGCTCGAGGTAGTGGTCGAGATGGCGCAGGGTCCGGTCCTTGATCGCGGCTCCGGCGGCGCGCAGTCGTGCCCAGTCGTCCAGCTCGGCGACGGCCTGCGCGCGCTTGGCGCGGATGGTGCCGGTGGCCCGGGTCAGGTTCGCCCGCAGACGGGTGTCCTGGGTGGCGGCGGCGGCCGCGCGGGGGAAGGCGGGCATCCCCAGGTACGTACCGGTCATCGCAAGGGTTCCGTCCGGGTGGAGGCAAGGATTTCGGCGAGGTGCAGCGGGCGCAGGTCACTGCCCCGCCGGCGCAGCATCCCGTCCAGGTGCATGAGGCAGGAGTTGTCGGCGCCGCACAGCACGCGGGCGCCGGTGGACTCGGCGTTGCGGATCTTGTCGGCGCCCATGGACGCCGAGACATCGGGGTTCTTCACCGCGAAGGTGCCCCCGAACCCACAGCACTCGTCCGCGCCGGGGAGTTCGACCAGTGCCAGGCCCTCGACCGCCTCCAGCAGCCGCCGGGGACGGTCACCGAGTCCCAGCACCCGCAGTCCGTGACAGGACGGGTGGTAGGTGACGGTGTGGGGGAAGTACGCGCCGACGTCGGTGACGCCCAGCACGTCGACCAGGAACTCGGTGAACTCGTGGACGCGGCCGGCCAGGGAGTGAGCCTGTTCGGCGAGGTCGTCGCCCCGCCCCTCGGCGGCGGCGCGGGCGCCAAGCCGGGGATAGTTGTCTCGGATCATGGCCACGCAGGAGCCGGACGGGGCCACCACGTGGTCGTATCCGTCGAACGCCTTGGCCATGCGCCGCACCAGCGGCTCGGTCTCCCGGCGGTAGCCGGTGTTGTACTGCGGCTGGCCGCAGCACGTCTGTTCGAAGGGGAAGTCCACCTCGACGCCGAGTCGTTCGAGGACGGTGACCGTGGCGATCGCCGTGGCGGGGTGGACGGCGTCGTTGACGCAGGTGGGGAAGAGGGCGACGCGGAGGGGACTCATTCCTTGGTCGCTCCGGCGAGCATCCCGGACACCAGTGTGCGCTGCGAGAACAGGAAGAGCACCAGAACGGGCAGGATGGCGACGATGATCGCCAGGGCCAGTTCCGGGATGGTGATGTTCAGACCCGCCCCGGCGACCGGGTTGAACGACGGGGTGGACGTCAGCAGCTGGTTCAGGCCCACCTGGACCGGGAACTGGTCGCTGTTCGGCAGGACGAGGTACGGCAGGAAGAAGTTGTTCCAGTTGCCCACGAAGCTGAAGAAGGCGACCAGTCCGACCACCGGCTTCGCCAGCGGAAGCGCGATGCGCGAGAAGAGCTGCCACTCCGAACAACCGTCGATCCGCGCGGCCGACAGCAGGTCCCTGGGCAGGCTGCTCCCGAAGTAGATGTACACGAGGTACACGCCGAACGGGTAGAAGGAGAAGGGCAGGATCACCGACCATATGGTGCCGATCAGGTGGAAGCGGTTGAGTTCCAGGAAGACCGGCAGCACCAGGGTGGCCTGCGGCATGATCATCGTGACCAGGGTGATCATGAGGAGCGTCTTGCGTCCGCGGAACTTCGTCAGGGCCAGCGCGTAACCGGCGGGCACGCTGACGGCCAGCGTCAGGATGAGCGAACCACCGGAGTAGATGGCCGAGTTGCGCAGCCAGGTGACCATGGCGCCGTCCTGGAAGGCGAACAGGTGCCGCCAGGCGGCGCCGATCTGCCGGAACGAGCCGAAGGAGAACGGGTTGTCCTGCACCACTTGGCCGGCGGTCTTCGACGGCGCGAGCAGCAGCCAGATCACCGGCAACACGAAGAACACCAGCAGCAGGGCCAGCAGGAGGCCCACCACCAGGAAGGAGGCGGCCCGGGAAGGGTGGAAGCGCCGGGCCGCCGCTGCCGAGGGGAGAGTGGTCTGTGTCATTTCTCGTCCAACTTGAACAGGTTCGATCGGGCCACCAGCAGTCCGGCCGCCAGGAGCCCCAGCGCAAGCAGGAAGACGGAGATGGCGGCGGCGCCGTTGAAGTCGCCCTGCTGGAAGGCGTAGACGTAGGCGAGCTGGTTGGGTGACCACGTGGGGCTCACCCGGCCGAGGCTGGCGGTCTGGAGCAACTGGGGCTCGACGAACAGCTGGGTGCCGGTGGCGAACGCCATGATTGCCATGTAGACGATCCACTGCCGGATCATCGGGATCTGGATGTGCCAGGCGGTGCGCCAGGGCCCCGCGCCGTCCATACGGGCGGCTTCCAGCACCTCGTCGGGGATGTTGTTCAGCGCCCCGTACATCACGACCATCCAGCCGCCGGCGCCGGTCCAGAAGGCGATCAGCATAAGGATCAGCGGCAGGTTGCCGGGCGAGAGCACGGCCGCGAAGGTCTGCAGTCCCATGCTCTTGAGCATCCAGGCCACCGGGCTGACGTCCGGGTCCAGCATGAACAGCCATACCAGGACGCTGGCGACCCCGGCGAGGGCGCCGGGAATGTAGTACAGGAAGCGGAAGAGCGCCGAGGTGCCCGGCCGCACCCGGCTGCGCAGGACCACCGCGACCAGGACCACCAGGACGACGAGTGTGACCAGCCACATGACCAGGTAGATCAGCATGTTCGTGAAGGCCGGCACGAAGCGGTAGTCCTGGGCGACCTTCACGAACTGGTTGAGTCCGGTGAACTGGCCGTGGTCGTTGGTGAGCGCCAGGTAGAACGAGTAGCCGGTGGGGAAGACACCGAACGCCAGCAGCAGCACCGCGTAGCCGGCGACGAAGAAGTAGCCCGCGAGACCGCGGCCCCCCCGCCGCGGCGTGATGCCGCGGCGGAGGGGGGAGACGGCGACGCGCTCGGTCTCCAGCAAGGTCATTGGTTGACCACCTGGTATCCGTGGGCCTTCGCCTCGTTGCTGATCTCCTGCTGCCACGCCGGCAGGGTCGAGGTCAGGGACTTGCCGGCGGTCAGGGCGGGCAGCACGACGCTGGACCAGGCGGTGGCGTCCGGGAACTTGGTGTTCGACCAGCCGGTCCACACCTCGTTGGCGGCCTCCTGGAAGGGCTTGCTCACGTCGTTGGCGAAGTAGTCGCTGTTGGCCGGGTTGGCCAGCCACGCCTGCGCGGCCTTGGTGTAGGCCGGGTAGGTCGGCGCGGACCTCTGGTTCTCGTCGGAGGTGGTCAGCCAGGTGGCCAGGTCCGTGGACGCCTTGAGGTTGGCGCTGTGCGAGGACACCATCCACACGCCGCCGCCGACGTTTCCGGTGGCGGTCGTCGTCTCACCCTTCCAGGTCAGCGGGGACGCCGCGGCGATCTGCTTGGCCGGGGCGTTGAAGGCGGCCTTGAAGAGGTACTGGCCGTACCAGGACGGCCCGTACGCCATCAGGACCTTGCTGCCGCTCTGCTTGGCGAAGCCCTGGCTGAAGAAGCCCTTGGTGGTGACGGCCTTCGCGGAGATCAGCCCGTCCAGCAGCTTCGCCATCCGGGTGCAGTTCGGGTCCTGCAGGGCGCTGCGCAGAGTGTCCGGCTTCGTCAGGCTGAACGCCGGGCACCGGCCGGACCAGAAGTACGACTCGTGGGAGTTGGTGTCGCCGACGGAGCCCACGAGGTAGCCGGGGTGGTCCTTGGCGACCTGCTTGCCCAGGGCTTCGTAGTCCTCCCAGGTGGTGGGGACCTTGTATCCCCACTTGTCCATGAGGGTCTTGTTGTACCAGAGAACGACCTGCGCGATGTCGTTGCGCAGGCAGTAGGTGTGGCCGTTGAACTGGCAGGGCGCGAGGGAGCCCTTGGCGAAGCCGTCCAGCGTGCTCTGGGGTACGAGCTTGTCGTCCAGGGGCGCGGCGAACGGCTGTGCGCCGGGCTTGGTGGGCTCCGACGCCCAGGTCACGTCGGTGGGTGAACCGAACACCACGTCCGGCCAGCCGCTGCCGGTCCGGTCGAAGAGCTGCACCTTCGTCTGGAGATACGTGGAACCGTCGGCACCGCCGTCGTACGTGACGATCTTCATCTTCACGTTCGGGTGCGACTTCTGGTACGCCTGCACCGACGGCAGGCGGGTCGAGTCGGCCCACACCGTGATCTGCGAGCCGTCCTTCTGCGTGACCGGCTTGAACGCCGACCCCGAGGAGGAGGCATCGGTGGAGGTGTTGGCGCTGGCGCACCCGGCCAGCACAGCCGCCATGGCCAGGGAGAGCACGGCCCCGGCGGTGCGCAGCACCGTACGGCGTCGGCCGACTCTCGGAGATCCGGAAGACCTCATCGTCTTGCCTTTCTTGTTTCTTGCATGGGACAGGTAACGCGCCTGATGGGGGGCGCCGGCTGCGGTGGCGGTCCGGGCGGACGGCCACCACCCGGTCAGCGCGGCTGCTCGACGAACGGCAGGAGTTCCTTGCCATAGCCGAAGTCGAGCGGGAGGGCTATGCCAGGCCCCGTGGGGGCGTGCACCAGACCCTGGTCGTCCACATGGCGCTCGCGGACGACCTTCGCCGCGGTCACCAGGGACTCGTAGTAGGTGGTGTTGGAGATGGCCATGCACAGGTGGTGGTTCGGGATGTCCGAACCGTGCACCTCGGCCCGCAGCCGGTAGGCGTCGGCGAGGTGTGCGGTGCGCATGGCGCCGGTGATGCCACCCCGGAGGGTGGTGCCGGCCCGCACCCCGAAGGTGGCGGCACCGGCCCGGATGAAGTCCGCGGAGTTCATGTGCGCTCCGTCGGAGGTCTCGGCCACCAGCAGCGGTATGTCCACGGCCGCTGCCAGCCGCTGGTACGCGGAGATGCTGAACTCGCGCATCGGCTCCTCGTACCAGAGGTAGTCGGCCTCCGAGAGCGCCCGGCCCAGGCGGATCGCGTCGGGCAGGTCGAAGCCGGCCGACCCGTCGTACATGAGGGGGATCGACGGACCCACGTGGTCGCGCAACGCCAGGCACAGCTCGGCGTCACGCCGGGCATCGCCCCAGGCGTGCAGCTTGATACCGCGGTAGCCCAGTTCCAGGCACTGGTCCGCCACGTCGAGGAACTCCGCGATGCTGGAGAACGTCGAGGTGGAGGCGTAGGCGGGGATCGCCTCGCGGAAGCCGCCCAGCAGCCGCCAGACCGGCTGACCGTGGTACCGGCCGGCCAGGTCCCACAGGGCGGTGTCGATCAGGCCCAGGGCGGGGAGCGGGAGCTCGTGGATACGGTCCAGCTCCCACACCCGGTGCCACAGCCATTCCCGCTGGAACGGGTCGGCTCCGACCAGTTCCTCGCGGAAGACCCGCTCCACCAGGTCCCGCAGGGTGGCGAAGGCTCCGGGCCGGGCGAACAGCGCCACCCCCTCGGCTCCCTCGTCGGTGCCGATGCGCAGCACCGCGCCGTCGCCCACCGGAGCGCTTCCGCTCAGTCCGTCCCTCCAGCGGAAGGGCGGGCTGGCCGGCGGAACTTCGATCCGGTGTACCTCGACATGGGTGATCTTCATCCTGATGTCATTTCTCTGTGAGCGGGCGGTCTCCAGGGGCGCGTACGGGTCAGAAGTCGCCGTATGCCTGGAGCTCGTAGATGCTGCCGCCGTTCCAGCTGGATCCGGTGACGGTCAGCCGCAGATAGCGGGCGGTGACGGGCGAGTCGGCGAACGAGTAGTTGGTCGCCGAGACGGTGTTCTCGGAGGTGTGGTCCTCGAACGTGGACCACGTGACGCCGTCGGCGGAGTACTCGAGCAGGTACTTGTAGCCGCTGGGCTTCTCGAAGGTGGTCGCCACGCTGGAGACCGAGGTGTCCTGGCCCAGGTCCACCTGGATCCAGGACGGGTCGGGCAGCCCCAGGCCCTGGGCCCAGCGGGTGGACAGGTCGCCGTCCACCGCCTTCTGAGGCGTGTTGTCCTCCGAGTACGAGGAAGCGGTGACCGCCTTGTTCTGCGCCAGGTCGTGGTCGGCCGGCATGGTGATGACGGCCGCCGGGCTGGGGTCGGAGGTGTTCAGCGCGGCGTCGCGGGCGACGACCGTGAAGGAGTACTGCTTGTCCGGAGTCAGGCCGGGGACCCGCAGGGTCGTGGCGTCGGTGACGGCGATCCGCTTGCCGTCCTGGTAGACGGCGTAGGTGGTCACGCCGGTGTCGTCGGTCGCGGCGGGCCAGGTGAGGTCCGCCAGGCTCGGCAGCAGCGGCTTGACGGTGGGCTGCCCGGGGGCCGCGGGAGGCGTGTGGTCGGAACTGGGCGCCCTGGGCGTGCCGTAGACCTGGAAGTCGTAGATGCTTCCGCCGTTGCCGCTGGAGCCGGTGACCGTCAGCCGGACGAAGCGGCCGGCGACCGGATCGGCGGTGTGGGAGTAGTCGGTCATCGCCGTGGTGTTCGCGGAGGTGTGGTCCGCCAGCGTCCGCCAGTGGACCTCGTCCGGGGACACCTCGATGCGGTACTTGTAACCGCTGCTCTTCTCGAAGGTGGTGATCGCGCCGTTCACGTCGTACTGGGCACCGAGGTCCACCTGGATCCAGGACGGGTCGGGCAGACCGAGGCCCTGGGCCCAGCGGGTGGACAGGTCGCCGTCCACCGCCTTCTCGGGGGTGTTGTCCTCGGAGTACGAGGAGTAGGTGACCGGCTTCTTCAGCGCCAGGTCGGCGCCGGAGGGCATGGTGACCTGCAGTGCCTGGCTCGGCTCGGACTCGTTGCCGGCCGCGTCGCGGGCGGTGATCCGGAAGCTGTACGTCTTCCCGCCGGTCAGGCCGGAGAGGCGCACCGAGGTCTTGCCGGTGGCGCTGACGAGCGTGCCGTCACGGTAGACGGAGTAGCCCGTGACACCCGTGTCGTCGGTGGACGCCGGCCAGCTGAGGTCCGCGACGGTCGGGAAGTCCGTGACCGCGGTCGGGGTGCCGGGCGCGGTGGGCGCCTGGCGGTCGGTGACGTCCGGGCCGGGGTCGAGGTGACGGTAGCGCGGCTGGAGACCGGCGTTGTTCACGATCGAGGCCGGGAGCTGGTCGCAGGAGCCGACGGTGGTGTTGCCGCTCACGTTGTTGCCCGTGCTGTTGGCCTGGGTGGTGAACGCGGGCTGGGTGGTGAAGTTGCCGGTGGCGGTGATGTCCATGCCGTGGTTCATCAGCAGCCACTGGTACGCCACGTCGCAGAAGGCGTTGCCGGTGTTCTGCCAGTAGCGGCTGCCCTCGTCGTGGTAGACGGCACCGTAGGCCGGCGCCGGGACGCCGTGGATGTAGTTGCCGGCGACCACGCCGCCGGGGTTGGTGCTGAGGGTGTAGACGGCGCCGCCGTCGGCCTGCGACTTCATGATGTCGGAGATGTCGTTGTCGGTGACCTTGTTGTCCCGGCTGGTGGTGTCGGTGTTCCAGATCGGTACGCCGGAGTTGCCGGGGTAGTTGGTGTCGCCGCCCTTGTCGGTCAGACCCCAGCCCCAGCCGACGGAGATGCCGCTGTAGGGCAGGTCGTAGACCTTGTTGTGGGTGATCACCGTGTGGTCGGTGTAGCCGGCCAGGATGCCCACCGAGCCGTTGTACTGGTCGGCGACCTTGGTGACCACGTTGTTGTCGACCGTGGTGTCCTTGGTGATGTCACGCGGGTCGTCGGGGTGGGCGTCGATCACGTCGGTGCCGCCGATCTGGATGCCGGTGGCGGCGATCTGGCGGAAGACGTTGCCCGTGATGTCGGTGCCCTGGGTGCCGGTGTTCAGATTGAGACCGACCGCGCCGAGGTGGGTGAAGGTGTTGTCCTGGAAACCGAGGCCGTGGCCGTAGCTCACGTTGACCGCGCCCGGCGTCTTCTGCCACTTCAGACGGGTCGAGTCGAAGTCGGGGTTGTTGTCACCGACCATCCGGAAGCCCGCCTGACCCTCGATGAGGCCGTCGGACGAGCTGGGGGCGAGCCAGGTGGAGTACGAGAAGGTGATGCCCTGGAAGGACACGTTGGTCACCGGGTCGGCCCTGGTGCCGTTCAGGTCGACCAGGTCCTGCACGCGCGGGACCGTGACGGTCGCGGTGGACAGGTCCTGACCGTCCTTGGGCATGTAGTAGATCTCGCCCGCGCCCTTGTCCAGGTACCACTCGCCGGGCGTGTCCAGCAGCTCGCGGGCGTTCTCCAGCCAGGTCGGGTCGGTGATCTCCTGACCCTGCTGGAGGTTGGCGTTGTGCCAGCAGGGCTGCTGCATCGTCATCGTGTTGCCGGAGATCGACTGTACGGGGCAGCGCATGAGCTTCCAGCCCCAACTGCTGACGACCTCCAGGTCCGAGGGACGCTTGTAGTCGCTGAGGCTGCTGTCGGTGAAGGTGTAGCCGGTGGACGTCTTGCTGAAGCCGGCCGGGTTCTTCCCACCCCGCGCCCTGGTCTCCAACTCGCCGTTCACATAGAGCTGACGGGTGTCGAGGTCGCCGACCTTGGCCTTGTAGACCTTGCCCGACGAGTCGGCCGCGGTCCAGCCGGTGACCTGCGTGCCGCCACTGATCACCGGGTGCGCGCCGGGGGCGGCCTCGTAGACGATCCGGTGCCCGGCACTGCCCGAATCCTGGGCAGTGAGGGTGAAGGTCCGGCTCAGCCGGTAGGTACCCGACATCAGCCGCACGCGGACGTCGCCGGAGACCTTCTTCTTGACGTCACGCACGTAGTCCCGTGCGTGTTCCAGCGTCTTGAACGGATGCTTGGCGGTACCGGAGCCGGCGTCGCGGCCGGTCGGCGAGACATAGACGTCCAGGCCCGACGCGTGCGATGGGGACGCCTGGGCCGGCACGGTGGCCAGCGGCGTCGTTATCGCGGCGAGGGACAGAGCGGCCACGAAAACTCTTCGGAGGGACACGCGTATTCGTGGAGAAACAGACGGTACAGACACAGAAATCCAATCGCCTGAATGAGGTGACGTTCCGGGAGCCCGCTCGTCCTGCGGGTTCCTCCGGCGTTGGGTGGCTCGGCCCGCGAGCCCGTCCTACCGGCGCGGTGCCGGTCTACGAGGCGGATGTCTCCGGGGACGACGGCTCGTCCGCGGCACCGGCGCTCCTCGGCGGCTGCGCCGGCGCCCCGGAGGCGCCGCGGCCGTCAAGATTGAACAGCCGGTCACGGATCTTGCGTTCGAACTGGCTCCGCGTGGTGGCGATGTGCTCCACCATCAGCTCCGCGGCGAGATCGGCCGCCCCCGCGGCGACCGCCTCAGCTATGGCGAGGTGCTGTCCTGCGGCCACTTCCAGCGACCCGGGCACGTCACCGTGGAAGAGCAGTACGTCGGACTGTGACGCGAAACGCCGCACGTTGGCGACGCTCGATCTCAGAAAGACATTGTGTGCGGCGGCGCCCACCGCGTCGTGGAACGCCGTGTCGGCCCCGGCGAAGGCGTGCCCGTCCGCCGCCCGGGCCGCCTCCAGGGACGACTCGGCGCACTCCCGGATGGTCCGGACCTCGATCGGCGTGGCGAGGGAGGCCGCACGGCGCGCCGTCTCCGACTCGATCACCGTCCGGTAGTCAAGCAGCATCAGGACGTGTTCCATGCTCGTCGGCCGGAAGTGCGAGAGCTGGTCGTCCACCAGCCCGCCGGTGGACTCGGCGACGAAGATGCCCGCGCCACGCCGCACACTCAGCCGGCCGATGGCGGCCAGGACCTTCACCGCCTCGCGGGTCACATTGCGAGAGGCGCCCAGGATCTCAGCCAGGCCCTGCTCCGTGGGCAGCCGGTCGCCGGCCCGCAGGTTCTGCTCGTCGATGTAGTTCAGCAGCTGCTCGGCGACCAGCTCATAGCCCGGCCGGTAGCGAGGCGACGCCTCGTCATCCCCTTCACCAGGGACCTGTGTTGCGGCTGCCACGGGGTGACCCTCCTCTTGCCTGTTTCGCATTAATCAGGTTCATCGGCGAGGGCAACTATGACATCGACGTTACGGACTGGAAAGAGTCCGAGGAGTTTTTTGTTCGCTCCTTCCTTAAAACGCCCATCTACCATGACAAAACGGGTATCCCGCTCGGAACTATTGCACAGGAAGGGTCGGATCCTTATGGTCCTGCCTGTCGGATGAAGCAGATCCTTCACGATGGAGATCACGCCGGCCCCCGGAGGGGCGGTCCGCGCGGCTGCCATCAGGACCCGCATCCGGCTCGAGCCGCTAATCGGAGCGCGGGGCCGTACGGCCCGGCGGCGCCCCATGCGGCGGGAATTCCGAGCGCGCACCGGTGGGAGAGACCGCTATGAGACTGGCCCGGCACGGCACGGCAGGAGCCGAACGCCCCCTGATATCCGGGGCGGACGGACCGTGGCACGACCTGCGCCCCGTCGTCGAAGACCTGACGCCCGACACCCTTCCCACGGTCCTGGACGGCGTCGACCTCGACGCGCTGCCGGTGGTCGAGTCGCCCGGCCGGTTCGGACCGCCGCTGACCGGGATCGGGAAGATCGTCTGCATCGGGCTGAACTACCGGCAGCACGCCGCGGAGACCGGCGCCGCCGTCCCCGAGGAGCCCATCGTCTTCCTCAAGACGCCGGACACCGTGGTCGGCCCCGACGACGAGGTCCTGATCCCCCGCCGCTCCCTGAAGACCGACTACGAGGTCGAACTCGCCGTCGTCATCGGCCGCGAGGCCCGCTATCTGCCCGACGAGGCCGCCGCTGCCGCGTGCGTGGCCGGTTACGCGATCAGCAATGACGTCTCCGAGCGCGAGTTCCAGCTCGAACGCGGCGGCCAGTGGGACAAGGGCAAGAACTGCGAGACGTTCAATCCGCTGGGCCCCTGGCTGCTCACTGCGGACGAGGTGCCCGACCCACAGGCGCTCGGCCTGCGGCTGTCGGTCAACGGCGAGCCGCGCCAGGACGGCAACACCTCCGACATGATCTTCGGTGTGCACCACCTGATCCGGTATCTGAGCCACTTCATGGTGCTTCGTCCCGGTGACGTCATCAACACCGGTACCCCCGCGGGCGTCGCACTGGGCCGGCCCGGCCTGCCCTACCTGCGAGCGGGCGACGTCGTGGACCTGGAGATCGACGGCCTCGGCCGCCAGCGGCAGACATTCGGGCAGGCCTGACATGGGTGCTTTCGACGGACTCAGGGCTCTGGTCACCGGCGGTGCCTCCGGCATCGGCCTTGCCACCGCCCGGTTGCTCGCCGCCGAGGGGGCCCGGGTGGCCGTGCTCGATCTGCAGGCCGCGCCCGAGGGCTTCACCGCTCACGTCCGGGCCGACATCGGCGACGACACCTCGGTCCGGGACGGCGTCGGAGCGGCCGTCGCCGCCCTCGGAGGCCTGGACGTGCTGGTCAACAACGCCGGGATCGGCGCGCAGGGCGGCATCGAGGACAACCCCGACGAGGAGTGGCACCGCGTCCTGGACATCAACGTCCTGGGGCTGGTGCGGGTCACGCGCGCCGCGCTGCCCGCGCTGCGTGCCTCCGCCCACGCGGCGGTCGTCAACGTCAGCTCGATCGCCGCGACGGCCGGCCTGCCGCAGCGGGCGCTGTACTCGGCCAGCAAGGGCGCCGTGCTGTCGCTGACCCGGGCGATGGCCGCCGACCTGCTGCCGGCCGGCATCCGGGTCAACGCCGTCAACCCCGGCACCGCCGACACACCGTGGGTCAGCCGGCTGCTGGACCGGGCGGACGACCCGGCGGCCGAACACGCGGCGCTGGCCGCCCGGCAACCGCACGGGCGCCTGGTCAGCGCCGACGAGGTCGCCGCCGCCGTCGCCTATCTGGCCTCCCCGGCCGCCGCCTCCACGACGGGCACCTCCCTGGCCGTGGACGGCGGCATGGACGGACTGCGACTGCGGAAAGAGGGCTGAGCGGATGCAGCGCTTCGCCGCCGTGATCCGTCTGCGGCCCGAGAAGGAGCGGGAGTACCGCGAACTGCACGCCGCCGCGTGGCCGGGGGTGCTCGCGGCCCTCAAGCGGGCCAACATCGGCAACTACTCCATCTTCCTCCGGGACGGCCTGCTCTTCAGCTACCTCGAGTACACAGGTACCGACTACTCCGGCGACACCGCGGCGATCGCCGCCGACCCGGTCTCCCGCGAGTGGTGGGAGTTGACCGATCCGTGCCAGCAGCCGCTGGACAGCGTGGCCGAGGGGCAGTGGTGGGCACCCGCCGAGGAGGTCTTCCACCTCGACTGACGGCACGTGGCCGCCCCCGGTCCGTGCCCACGCCGCCCTCGCGGAGGTCAGGCCCCGCTCCCAGGCCCTGTCGACACCCATCCACCGACCCGAAGGACCGAACGGTGCGCATCGACGCTCATCACCATCTGTGGGACCTCGCTGTGCGGGACCAGCCGTGGACCCGCGACCTGCCCGCCCTGCGCCGCAACTTCACCACCGCCGAACTGCGGCCGGCGCTCGACCGGAACGCGATCGACGCCACCGTCCTCGTACAGACCATCGCCGTTGCGGAGGAGACCCCCGAACTCCTCGCCGTGGCCTCCGGAGACCCGCACGTGCGAGCGGTCGTCGGCTGGACGAACCTGACCGACCCCGGCATCGCCGACCACCTCGCGCGACTGCGCGAGCTGCCCGGGGGATCCGCGCTCGTCGGCATCCGGCACGGCATTCAGGACGAGGCCGACCCGGACTGGCCGGCGCGTCCCGAGGTCCGCCGCGGCATCGAGGCGGTGGGTGCCGCGGGCCTCGTCTACGACCTGCTCGTCCGGCCCGACCAACTGCCCGCCGCCGTCCGGACCGTACGCGAACTGCCCGACGTTCGCTTCGTCCTGGACCACGGCGGCAATCCGGTCGTCGGCACCGACGGCCTGAGGCCGTGGACCTCGCTGCTGACCGAGTTGGCCGACTGCCCCAATGTCGCGGTGAAACTGTCCGGCCTGGTGACCCGGACCGCGGCCGACCCGGCCCGCGCTCTGCGTCCCTTCGCGGACGTACTGCTCGCGACGATGGGCCCGGGCCGCCTCATGTACGGCTCGGACTGGCCGGTCTGCCTGCTCGCGGCCGGATACGACGAAGTCCTGGCCGTCGCCGAGACGCTCACCGGCCACCTGAGCCCCGTCGAGCGCGAGGCGGTCTTCGGCACGACGGCCGCCCGCTGGTACGGGATCGCCGCGTGACGGCCCGCCGGCTCGGCCGTACGGGCGTCCGCGTCAGTGCACTGGGGTTCGGCGCCGCCCCCATCGGCAACCTCTACGCCCCGCTCGACGACGACCAGGCGCGGGCCGCGGTCGAGGCCGCCTGGGACGCCGGCGTGCGCTATTACGACACCGCCCCGCACTACGGCCTGGGGCTGTCCGAACGCCGGCTCGGCGCGGCCCTCGCCCACCGGCCACGAGCGGAGTTCACCCTCTCCACCAAGGTCGGCCGCCTGTTGGAGCCGCACCCCGCCCCCACCGGATCCGACCTGGCCGCAGGCGGCTTCGCCGTACCGGACACGCTGATCCGCCGCCCCGACTACTCGCGCGACGGCGTCCTGCGAAGCCTGGAGGGCAGCCTGACCCGACTGGGTGTGGACCGTGTGGACGTCGTCTACGTCCACGACCCCGACGATCACCTCGACGCGGCCGTCGACCAGGCACTGCCCGCGCTGGTGGACCTCCGCGACCAAGGCGTCATCGGAGCCGTCGGCGTCGGCATGAACGCCGTCGCTCCACTACTGCGGGTCGTCGCCGAGGCGGACGTGGACACGGTGATGATGGCCGGACGGTGGACTCTCATCGACCGCACCGCACGCCCGCTGCTGGAGGCGTGCACGAAGCGAGGTGTCTCGGTGGTCGCCGCGGCCCCGTTCAACTCGGGCCTCCTCAGCCGGCCCCGCCCTCCCGACGACGCCACCTTCGACTACGGCCCCGCCCCCGAAGCGGTGCTGCGTCGTGCCCGGCGCCTTGCCGACGTCTGCGCCCGGCACGGAACCGTCCTCCCCCATGCCGCCGTCCGCTTCCCGCTCCGCGACCCCGTCGTGGCCTGCGTGGTCGCGGGCTTCCGTTCCTCCGACGAAGTGACCTCCGCCGTCGCATGGGCCGGCACCGACCTGAGCGACGCGGCGTGGGCGGAGCTCGACGCGGCCGCGGAAGCGGCCGGGGACGGGCCCGGTGGTATCGGTGGCGACGGCGGGTAGCCTGCATGCGAAGTCGAGCGTCATCCCTGGTGGGGAGGTGCGCCGTGGAGCGTGCCGGATGAGCTGGGCGACCGCTTGGAGCCGCTGCTGCCGCAGCGCGAGCGCCTCTTCCGGTATCCAGGGCGGCAAGCCACTGCCAGACCGGGACGCGCTGTGCCCCGGCGTGGCCAGGTGGTCGCCGTGCTCGAGGTCTTCGAGCAGTGTCGGCCGAGTGGGCGACCAGCCGGCACCACACGCCGCCGCCGAAGGGGTGACGTCGTCCGTGAACGCGCACGCGCGGAGGTTACTGTTGTGAATGCGTGTCAAAGGGGCGCATGAGGAGAAGTGAGGGTGGTTACTCCGCCATGTGATCCCACGGGACGGAGACCGTGGTCGCCTGACGCACCCTGGACGGAGACCTGATCCCGTGAGCAAGGCCGCTCTGATCATCATCGACATGATCAATACGTACGACCACGAAGACGCCGAGCTGCTACTCCCCTCGGCCGGGTCGGTCGTGCCGGTCGTGTCCGACCTTGCGGAGCGCGCCCGGCGCCGTTCGGTGCCGGTCGTCTACGTCAACGACAATTTCGGTGAGTGGCGCTCCCATCACGGTGAGCTGCTCAACCGCGCCCTCGCGGGGCCACACGCCGATCTCGTGGAGCCTCTGCGGCCCGACGCGGATTCCCTGTTCGTCCTCAAAACCCGCCACTCGATCTTCTTCGACACCCCGCTTCAGTACCTGCTGCAGCAGCAGGGCATCGAGCAGCTGGTGCTCTGCGGACAGGTCACCGAACAGTGCGTGCTCTATTCAGCCCTGGACGCCCACATCCGTCATTTCCAGGTGACCGTCCCGGAGGACGCTGTCGCGCACATGCATGAGGATCTGGCTCGGGCGGCACTGCGGATGATGGAGCGGAACATGGGCGCGCGCGTCTGCACGAGCCAGGACCTCTGGATGTGACGGGCCCCTGCGGTGCGGGCCGTGTGCGGAGGTCGGGAGTTGAGCGCCCCGCGTGGGTCGTACGGCACAGCCCCGGCCCTCACGGCTGCGGATTCCTCGATCTTGGGCATGTGTAGATCACTGATCTTCACTCGCTGCCCAGGAGGAAGCCCGGATGGCCATACCGACGCGCCCTGTTCGCCGTGGACATCGAGAACGACGGTTCGATCTGCGGGCAACCGCTCTGTTCTTCATACTGCTGGCGATCATCTTCTGCGTCCTGGCGTTCCTGGTGCGCACCGCGGCCGGAATCGTCGAGCGTCGCCCCCTGTGGGCCGTTGCCCTGGCCCTGCTCGGTGTCGCGAGCGTTTTGATGTCCCGGTCCGGGTGGCGCACGGCGTCTGTGACGCGCTGCGCCGGCCGGGCTGCCCGGGCGCTGGAGGAGGCGGCCGAGATGGCGTCCGACGACCTGCGCGACACGGTGCTGGTGGACGCCGGCCCTCCGACGGTACCGGTCGGCGGACCGACGGAGCACGTCTCTGACGCGGTGTCGACGGCCACGGGCGCCTGCCTGGCCGACTACGCCGAGCTGGACCCCGACGGTTTCGAGCGAGCCATAGCCGACCTGTGCGCCGGAAACGGCTGTCGGGAGGTGGAAGTGGTGGGCGGCGCGGGCGATTTGGGAGCGGACGTCGTCGCGCTCACGCCGGACGGGCGGCGCCTGGTCATCCAGTGCAAACAGTACGGCGACACCCACAAAGTCGGCTCACAGGACGTGCAGCGCTTCGGGGGCACCTGTTTCACCATTCACGAGGCCGATGTCGCAGTGCTCGTCACGACGAGCGAGTTCACGGAACCCGCCCTGGAGTACGCGCGGCAGTGCGGAATCGTCTGCGTGGACGGCCCCGGCCTCGTGGCGTGGTGCCACGGCACCGGCCCGAGCCCCTGGCAGCCGACCGGCACCGAGTGCTGAGCCGACCTCGCCCGGCGACGCGGTAGTGACGAGCTGCCGAGGCGGTGAGCAGACATGCCACATGGAAGGCGGCGACGTGGGCACCAGTGATCACACTCCGACGTCTGGAGAGGAGATCTTCGTGCACAAGGGAATGCACAAGGGAAAGTGGATCACCGGTGGCGCGCGCGAGAAGCTGGCGGAAGTCTTCGCCGGGGAGTACAAGGAGGGGCGATCGATCCGGGCCATAGCCGAGGCACACGGTCGGTCCTACGGCTTCGTGCATCGCGTGCTCACCGAGGCGGACGTGCCGCTCAGGACCCGCGGGGGCGATGTGCGCACCGCCACCGCCCGGCAGTCGCGGTGACGACCGCCGCGGCTGCGCGGCCTCGGCGGGCCACGGCGGCAGCAGCAGTGCATACGGTGATCGCGCAGGGGCAGACGAGAGTCGCCGGGCCCGGTGAAACGGCCCGCTTTTCCAGAGAGGTTGTCGCTGTGCTGCTGCCTGCAGAGAGGGAATTGCGTGCCGTGCTGGCCCGCTTCGCCGACGCCCGTTTCCGCCATGACCTGCAGCCCACCGGCCGGTCGAGCCGGGACCTGGAAGACATCTCCCACACACTGTGCATCATGACCAGCACCCAGTCAGTGGACCAGGCCCTTGCCGCCGCCGACGCCCTCCTGGAACAGTGGCGCGCGCACCCCCCTGCGCCCGACGAAGCCACCCGGATCGTGGCGGTCTGACCGGCGAAGCATCCGGAGGGACCGCGCTGTTGACGGCGTGCGTGGCCCAGCGGGCGGCGGTGGTGTGGCTGCCCTGGAAGCGCTCGGCCGCCCGGCGCAGCGGCCGGCCGTCGTCGACGACAGACCGGGCCGGACGCAGCCTGCCGGTCGGCGTCAGCGGGGCATCACGGTGGGACACGAGTGCCTCCTGAGCACCGGTCGTGGATGTCGCAATCCACGCCGGACCCAGAAGGCCCTCGCCTGTGCAAGCACCCAGCACGCGTGTCACCGACGTGCCGGGACCGCACACCTAGCCCGTCACCGGCTTCCGGAACGCCCGCACCGAGAACACCGGATCGGGGCGGGGCCGGTCCTGATCGGGCAGTCGGGACAGGCGCGCGGCGAAGTCCTCGGTGCGCGGCTCGCCCGGTGGCAGCAGGGTGAACCAGCCCCGGCGCAGGTCGGCGATGGTGGCACGCGGGCTGCGGCCCTGGCCGACGCCGCGGAACGCGGTGTCGCCGGCCGGACGGAGGCCATGCCCCGCGGCGTGCTCGGTGACGGTGGCGGCGGCGTCCTGGGCGGCGCGGGCGAGAGGCGAGGACGGCGTCGATGTCACTGCCGACGTCGTGCGCCGCGGCCTTGTCGACGGTGGTGACGTAGACCCCGCCGGGGCGGAGCACGCGGGCGCACTCGGCGACGATCGCGCGCACGTCCTCCGCCTTCGCCGGCAGGTGCAGCAGCCAGATGCTGGTGACGGCGTGGAAGGTGCCGGTGCGGAAGGGCAGGCGGCGGCTGTCGGCCCGGAGGACCGCGCCCGGCAGGCGGGCCCCCGCCCGGCGGACCATGGCGGCGGTGAGGTCGGCGCCCGTCACCCGCAGGGCGGGGCGGTCGGCGGCGAGCCGGCGGGTGACGATGCCGGTGCCGCAGGCCACGTCGAGGAGACGGCCCCGGCCCTCGGGGATCAGGCCGAGCACCGCCGCGCTGGCCGCCGCGGCGCGGGCCTCCCCGCCGCGCGACACGTCGTAGGCGTCGGCTTCCTTGTCGTAGTCGAGCACGCCCCTCAGTGTGCGCCGTGACCTGGGGCGACGTCCTCCACCCTGCGGGCGAGCGCGAAGTCCTTGGCGGTGAGTGCGCCGCCTGCGCTGTGTGTGTGCACGCTGAGGGAGACGGTGTTGTAGCCGAGGGTGAGGTCGGAGTGGTGGTCCAGTTCGTCCTGGACGGCGGCGATGTGCATGACCAGCGCCGCCGCCGCGACATGCGAGCCGAGGCGGTAGGAGCGGCCGAGCCGGCCGGCGTCGTCGACCGACCAGCCGGGCAGCTCGGCGAGCCGGTCCTCGATCTCCTTCTGCGACAGCGGTTCCACGGCCATGGCCGGATCTCCCTTCGGGCGGTGGGAAGGCGGGCTACGGGTTCAGCCTGCCACGCCGCACGGGTCCGCACGCCACCGACGGGTCCGACACGTAGGTCACGCCCACACCCCACCGAATGCTCCGCCGCGACGGCAGCAAGCGCACCCCACCGACAGCCCCGTCACGCGAGCCAGGCCCCCGCCCGGCCCCAGCTTCGTCACGTGAACAGCGCGCCACCGAGGAGGCAGCCGCGGACCCTGGCCCGGTACACGGCCGCGGCCTGCGGAGACTCCTGGAGGGACGAGGTCCGCCACGGCTCCTGCCACGGCCCCGTTCCTGCGCAACTGAAGCGACTCCTCGGCAACTCCTCGACTACGGTCGGACGTATGACCATTGTCGCTTCCGGTCCCTCCGCGTCCGCCACCGCCACCGCCGCCGACAAGGGCGTCGGCCCGCTGCTGCGTGCCTGGCGGGAGCGGCGCCGGGTCTCCCAGCTGGAGCTGGCGCTGCGCGCCGACTCCTCGGCCCGGCACATCAGTTTCATCGAGACCGGCCGGTCACGGCCGAGCGAGGAGATGGTGCTGCGCCTCGCCGAGCACCTGGACGTGCCGGTGCGCGAGCGCAACGCCCTGTTGCTGGCGGCCGGTTACGCCCCGCACTACCCCGAGACCCCGCTGGACGACCCGGCGCTGGACGCGTTGCGCGACGGCATGGAACGCCTCATCCAGGGCTACGAGCCCTATCCGGCGCTGGTGGTCGACGCCTGCTACACGGTGGTCGCCGCGAACCGGGGCATCACCATGCTGCTGGACGGCGTGCCCGAGAGCCTGATGACCCCGGCGCCGAACGCGATGCGGCTGACCCTGCACCCTCAGGGGCTGGCGCCGCGGATCCGCAATCTGCGCGAGTGGCGCGGACACCTGCTGGCGCAGATGGACCGGCAGATCGCCCTGCAACGCTCGGAGCGGCTGCGCGCCCTGTACGAGGAGGTGGCCGCCTACCCGGTGCCCGCGGACGCGCAGGACGACGAACCGACCGGAACGGTCGCGTACTTCGCGCTGCCGATGCGCATCGAGCACGACGGCCGGATCCTGTCGTTCGTGTCGTCGATCTCCACCTTCAACACGCCGATGGACGTCACGGTCGCCGAACTCGCGATCGAGACGTTCCTGCCGGCGGACCCGGCGACCGCCAAGTACCTCCACACGCTGACCGGTTGATGTTCCCGCGTCGACCCGGATCCCCTCGGACCCGTGTGCGAGAAGGGATCACATGGCAGACTGCCCGGGTACTTCGGCGCGTAGGGGAGGCGTGGCGTGAGTGAGCGGCGGGCTGCGCCCACCGTGGGCCAGGTGGTGCTCGGCAAACGGTTGCAGGAACTGCGCGAGGCGTCGGGCCTCGGCCGGGATGAGGCCGCCCGGGTCCTCAGGGTGGCGTCGGCGACCGTACGGCGGATGGAGATGGCCGAGGTCGCGCTGAAGATCCCGTACGTGCAGGTGCTGCTGGACACCTACGGGGTGGCCGAGGACGAGGCGGCCGCCTTCGTGCGGCTGGCGGAGGAGGCGAACCAGCCGGGCTGGTGGCAGCGCTTCCACGACGTGCTTCCGGACTGGTTCAGCATGTACGTCAGCCTGGAGGGCGCCGCCCGGATCGTCCGCTCCTACGAGCCGCACTTCGTACCCGGCCTGCTGCAGACCGAGGAATACGCGCGGGCGGTGCTGGAGGCCGGGACGATCGGGCAGACCTCGCCGCAGACCGTGGAGCGGCATGTGTCCCTGCGCATGGAACGGCAGCGGCTGCTGGAGCGGGACGACCCGCCCCACCTGTGGGTGATCATGGACGAGACGGTGCTGCGGCGCCCGGTGAGCGCGCGCGGCGAGGTGATGCGCGAGCAGCTGGACCGGCTGCTGGAGTACGCCGAGCGGGACCGGGTCACGCTGCAGATCGCCGAGTTCGCGGCGGGCCCGCATCCGGGGACGTACGCGCCGTTCACCCTGTTCCGGTTCGCCGAGCCGGAGCTGCCGGACATGGTGTTCACCGAGTATCTGACCGGCGCCCTGTACCTGGACTCCCGCCACGAGGTCGCCGCCCATCTGGAGGTGCTGGACCACATGACGGCCCGGGCCGCCTCGGCGCAGCGCACGCAGAGCCTGCTGCGGGAGTTCCGCGAGAGCCTCTGACGCCGGGCCAGGACATGTGCCGTGATCTACGGACCGACCCTGACATTCCGCATGGACCGACCCCTGGGGAACACGTCTCATGACCGCACCCGACGCCGTGCCCGCACCGATCGGCACCAGCCGTCCGCACCCCGCCCGGGTGTACGACCGGTGGCTGGGCGGCAAGGACAACCACCCCGTGGACGAGGAACTGGCGCGCAGCATCCTCGCCGTGGACGGCACCGTGGTGCGCGGGGCGCGCGCCAACCGCCGGTTCATGCACCGGGCCGTCCGTACGGCGGCCGAGGCCGGGGTAGGGCAGTTCCTGGACATCGGGACCGGTATCCCGACCGAGCCCAACCTGCACCGGGTGGCCCAGGGTGCGGCCGCGGAGGCGAGGGTGGTGTACGCGGACAACGACCCGATCGTGCTGCGGCACGCCGAGGCGCTGCTGCGCGGCTCCGCCGAGGGCGGCACGGAGTACATCCACACCGACGTCCGCGATCCGGAGACCACCTGCGGCCGGCCGGTGAGTCCCTGGACTTCGGCAGCCCGGTCGCGCTGTCCCTGGTGGCGCTCACCCACTACCTGGGTGACGACGTGTTCGGGCTGGTCAAGCGGTACGTCGACGAGCTCGCCCCGGGCAGCTTCCTGATCCTCTCCCAGGTCACCCAGGACCTCAGCCCCGAGGGCGTGGCCAAGGCGGCGGAGCTGTTCCGCAGGAGCGGCACGCCGTTCCACCCTCGCACGCTGCCCGAGTTCTCCCGTTTCTTCGACGGTCTGGAGCTGCTCGGCCCCGGCGTGATCCCGGCGTACGGCTGGCGCCCGGAGCCGGTGGACGTGGCGGCACAGGCGGAGGGGGTCGTGCCGGTGTACGCCGGGGTGGCGGTCAAGCGGTGACCTCGTGGGGCCGGCGACCCCCATGACCCTTACGGGGCGGGGGGGGACAGGTGTTGGAACCGTCGCCGCCGCGCGGGAGCACACCGTCATGACCTGCGGCCCGGACCGCATCGCCGGCGGCCGGGTGACCGGCGTGCGCGGGCGAGCCGGCCCACGGGCGTTCGGCCGGCCGGCACGCGCAGGTGGCCCGGCCTCCGGTCCCCTCCCCCGGCCGTGCCGCAGTCAGGCGGCTCCGCCCTTGCCGTCGGGTTCGTCGTCCACGACCTCCGCGTCCACCACACCGTCCGCGCCGGGCGTGCTCTCACCCTCCTGGGGGGCCTCGCCGGTGGTGGAGGCGTTCGTGTACATGGCCTGCCCCATCTTCTGGCTGACGGTGGCGAGTTTCTCCACCCCGGTGCGCAGGGCGGCGGTGTCGGCGTTCTGGTCCAGCAGGGTCTTCAGTTCCGCGGCGGCCGCCTCGACCTCGCCGCGCGTGTCGGCGGGGACGCGGTCGTGGTTGTCGCGGATGAACTTCTCGGTCTGGTAGACGAGTTGCTCGGCCTGGTTGCGGGTCTCGGCGGCCTCACGGCGTTTACGGTCCTCCTCCGCGTACTGCTCCGCCTCCCGCATCATGCGGTCGATGTCGTCCTTGGGCAGCGCCGAACCCCCGGTCACCGTCATCTTCTGCTCGCGTCCCGTCGCCAGGTCCTTCGCCGAGACGTGCATGATCCCGTTGGCGTCGATGTCGAAGGCCACCTCGATCTGCGGGACGCCGCGCGGGGCGGGCGGCAGCCCGGTGAGGTCGAAGACGCCGAGCTTCTTGTTGTAGGCGGCGATCTCGCGTTCGCCCTGGTAGACCTGGATGCCGACCGAGGGCTGGTTGTCGGTGGCGGTGGTGAAGATCTCCGAACGGCGGGTGGGGATCGTGGTGTTGCGTTCGATCAGCTTCGTCATGATGCCGCCCTTGGTCTCGATGCCCAGGGACAGCGGGGTGACGTCCAGGAGGAGCACGTCCTTGACGTCGCCGCGCAGGACGCCCGCCTGGAGGGCGGCGCCGACGGCGACCACCTCGTCGGGGTTGACGCCCTTGTGGGGGTCCTTGCCGGTGAGTTCGCGCACCAGGTCGGTGACGGCGGGCATCCGGGTGGAGCCACCGACGAGGATGACGTGGTCGATCGCGGACAGCTGGATCCCGGCGTCCTGGACGGCCTGGTGGAAGGGCTGCTTGCAGCGGTCGAGCAGGTCGGCGGTCAGTTCCTGGAACTGGGCCCGTGTCAGTTTCTCCTCCAGGTGCAGCGGCCCCTCGGCGGAGGCCGTGATGTAGGGCAGGTTGATGGAGGTCTCCGAGGACGACGACAGTTCGATCTTGGCCTTCTCGGCGGCCTCCCGCAGCCGCTGCACCGCCATCTTGTCGGCGCCGAGGTCGATGCCGTAACTGCCCTTGAACCGCTTCACCAGGTGCTCGACGATCCGCTGGTCCCAGTCGTCGCCGCCGAGATGGGTGTCGCCGTTGGTGGCCTTGACCTCGATGACGCCGTCACCGATCTCCAGCAGGGACACGTCGAAGGTGCCCCCGCCGAGGTCGAAGACCAGGACCGTCTGCTCGTCGCCGCGGTCGAGGCCGTAGGCGAGGGCGGCGGCGGTCGGTTCGTTGATGATCCTGAGCACCTTCAGGCCCGCGATCTCACCGGCTTCCTTGGTGGCCTGCCGCTGGGCGTCGTCGAAGTACGCCGGTACGGTGATCACCGCGTCCGTGACGTCCTCGCCGAGGTAGGCCTCCGCGTCCCGCTTGAGTTTCTGCAGCACCCGCGCGGACAGCTCCTGCGCACGCATGCGGGTCCCGTCGATGGAGCCCTGCTCCGGGAAACGCCAGGAAGCGTCTCCCATGTGCCGTTTCACCGAGCGGGCGGTGCGCTCCACGTTGGTCACGGCCTGCCGTTTGGCGACCTCGCCGACCAGTACCTCCCCGTTCTTCGCGAACGCCACCACCGACGGTGTGGTCCGCGCGCCCTCC
Organism: Streptomyces sp. NPDC052109; assembly: GCF_040680195.1. NCBI lineage: Bacteria > Bacillati > Actinomycetota > Actinomycetes > Kitasatosporales > Streptomycetaceae > Streptomyces > Streptomyces sp. NPDC052109. Next base: position 28,236 of record NZ_JBFAWF010000017.1, read on the forward strand.
GCGTTGGTGACGACGGTGGGCTCACCGCCCTCCAGGACGGCCACCACCGAGTTCGTCGTCCCGAGATCGATCCCGACCGCACGTGTCATGGTCCGTCCCCTTCCGCTCGGGCGCCTGCCGCACTCCCAGCAGATGACGCGCCCGCGACCCTGTCAATGCCGGGTGCCCCGGAACGGCGATGCCGCGCCCCGACGGGGGACGCGGCAGCGGGGGACGTACGAGTCCTCAGGCCAGCTCGGCCGTCAGGGTGATCGTCGTACCGGCCAGGGCCTGGCTGACCGGGCAGTTCTTCTTGGCCTCCTCGGCGGCCGAGGCGAAGCCCTCGGCGTCCAGGCCCGGCACCTGGCCGCGCACGGTGAGGTGGATGCCGGTGATGCCCTCGCCCGGCTGGAAGGTCACGTCGGCCTTCGTGTCGAGCCGGGTGGGCGGCGTGCCGGCGCCGGCCAGGGCGTGCGAGAGGGCCATGGAGAAGCAGCTGGAGTGGGCACCGGCGATCAGCTCCTCGGGGCTGGTCTTGCCGTTCGCGTCCTGGGAGCGCGAGGCCCACGTGACCGGCTGATCGGCGATGCCGGAGGAGTCGAAGGTGACGACGCCGTTGCCCTGGAGCAGGTTGCCTTCCCAGACGGTGTGCGCGGTGCGCGTGGTGGCCACGATGATTCCTTTCCGTCGGATCCCGTTACGGGGGTTTTCCGTAGCCCTATCCGATCACATCCGGGCTCATCGCACTCTGAAGACGGGCCCACGCGGGGTGAACGGGAGGTGACTTCCCTGCGGGATCAGATAGGCGTGCTCGCGGCGCACGCGCAGTACGTCGCACCAGCCGTCGGTGATCACCAGCACCGGTGCGCCGGGCGGGAAGTCCTCGGCCCGGTGCAGCAGGTCGATGCCGGGCTGCAGGACCGTTCCGCCGCGCCCGCGCACCCGGACCCGGCCGGCGATCTCGGTGGCCGGGAGATAGCCGGCGTCGTGCGGGGCGGCGTCGCAGAACACCACGCGGGCGGCCGGTACGTCGCGGGCCTCGGCGTAGGAGGCGATCGCGCCGAGTGCCTTGCCGAGCAGGGGGCGGCTCATCGAGCCGGAGGTGTCGAGGACCACGCCGAAGGTGCAGCGGGCGATCTCCTCGGGCGGGAAGTACCGGCCCGCGCGCGGGATGTCCGGGGTGGAGGCCTGCCTGCGCGCGGGGCGGGCGAACGACCGCACCGGCTCCGGGCGGGGCACGAACTCGTCGAACCAGCGGGCGAGTTGCGCGTCCCAGGGCAGCGGCGGATGGCTGAGCGCGCGGATCTCCTCGACCAGGCCGCCGGGCAGGAGGCCGCGCTCCTGCGTCTGGTGCAGGTCCAGGCCGCGACTGAGGCCGCGCCGGTAGAACTCGTCGAGGTCCACGTAATCGCCGGGCTGCCCGAGCGGGCCGCCGAGGACGTCGCCGGTGCCCTTGCCGCGCAGGGTGGCGAGGCGGCGGATGCGGCGCAGGTCGCCGGCGAGCCGGTCGTAGACCTCCTCGGCGGACAGGCCGGCCAGCCGCGGGTCGTGCAGCAGGCCCTCCGGCACGGTGCCGACCCGCATCTCGACCAGCCAGCCGTTGATCACGTAGTCGCAGGCGACGTTGAACAGGTAGGGGTCGCGGGGGCCGCAGCGGTCGCCGTGGCGCAGGGCCGCGTGCAGCATCTCGTGGGCCAGGACGAACCGCCACTCCTCGTCGTCGAAGGTGCGCAGCGGGTTGATGTAGATCTCCCCGGCCTCGGGGTTCACGGCGGCGATCGCGATGCCGTGGCGCGGGCGAGTTCGGCGTCGGCGACCAGGGTGATGCCGGCCGCGATGCCGCCGAGCAGCGGGTAGGAGGAGACGAACCAGCTCAGGGCCTTCTCCCAGGGACGCTGCGGGAGTCGCTTGCCGTCCGGGGAGCCCCGGCGGCCGCCGGCCATGTCCATCGCTGCGGACACGGTCCGGGTCAGCGCGGTGGCGAAGGCCAGCTGCCGGTCCGGGACGGGACCCTGCCAGGCATGCCATTCGGTGAGCACCTGGTCGGCTGCGCCGCCTGCGGTGCCGCAGCACTCGTACACGGGCGGCAGGCCGTGCGCCCGCCAGCGCGCGGAGAGCCGCTCCTCGTCCCCGTCGGGGTAGCTCGCGGGCAGGTCCTCGGGGGTGGTGCCGACGGGGAATCCGAGCAGGAAACGGTTCACGACGACGCAGCGGGCGGCGAGGTCGTACCGGTCGGGCTGTTCGCGCCGGCCCTTGGCGGCCGGGACGTGTCCGAAGCCGAGGTGGAGGGCGCCGTGCGCGAGGGCCCAGGCCCAGGCGCCGGGGTCGGCGAGCCGGTCCGGGTGGGCGTGCACCGTGGCGTCGGAGTCGACGACGAGCAGGCCCTCGCGCGGGGCGACGGCGCAGGTCCGGCTGCGACACGTGCTGAAGTCGACGGCGGCGAGCGCGGGGTTGGCCCGCAGCAGCCGCATCCCCTCCGCGAAGGCCTCGCCGGCCGGGTCGCGTTTCTGCTTCGGCGGGGTGCGGCTCACCGCCGGGCCTCCACCAGGCGGGGCATGTCCCGGGCGGCCTCCACCAGGAACCAGGAGGGCAGCACGGGGTTGCCGTCCTCGCCTGCGGCGATGACGGTCTGGGCGACCTCGACGGAGATCTCGGCGAGCTGTACCAGCAGGGACTTGGCACGGTAGGCGACCTGCCGGCCGTTCGCCGACATGTGCTCCTTGCCGACGGGCAGCTCCTTGACGAGCCTGCCGCGGAACGACTCCGCGAGGTAGTACAGCAGGTCCCGGTCCTGCAGGCGGTGCGGCCAGCGGGCGTCGCCCTTGAGGATCGCCTCGATCCCGAACCGGCTGCGCACGACCTTGACGTAACCGCAGAACGCGGTGGCGTGCGCGGGGGTGAGCGTGCCGTGCGCGAGAACGGTCAGGGTCGGCTCGTCGAGCTCGGGGCCGAAGGAGTGCAGCGCGTCGGAGAGCATGTGCCAGGAACGGGGCGTGGAAAACGGTTCCTCGGTTTTCGGCGGCTTGGACCACAGGTGGTCGGGCCGGTCGGTGAGGTGGTCCAGGACCCACGGGTGGATGCCGTGGGCGTCGGCCCAGGCCAGCCAGTCCGTGGCGGAGACCTCCAGATGGACATGGGCGAGCCGGTTGACCAGCGCGGAGGCGAGCGGCCGGGCGAGCGCGTTGTCGGTGGCCCGGTTGCCGGCGCCGATGACGATGGACCCCGCGGGCAGCTCGTAGGTGCCGATACGGCGGTCGAGGATCAGCGAGTAGAACGCCTTCTGCACATCCGGGGTGGCCGCGTTCAGCTCGTCCAGGAAAAGGCAGTACGGCTCGTCGCGGGCGATCGACTCCGGCGGGCAGAACACCGAGCGCCCGTCGCGGATCTGCGGCACGCCGATCAGGTCCTCGGGCGCGAGCTGCGTACCGAGCAGACTCACGCACTCCAGGCCGAGCGAGTCGGCGAACTCCCGCACCAGCGAGGACTTTCCGATACCGGGGGCGCCCCACAGGAACACGGGCCGGACGGTGGCGAGATGGAGGAGGAGTTCGGGGACGCGGGCGGGAGTGACGGTGACGGCGGCCTGCAACGCTGGGGGTCCTTGCGGGTGTTCGAGGGACGGGGAGGTACGACTCGAACAGTGTGGGGGTACGCCGGTGCGGGCGCAGCCGATTTTCAGGCGGCCCGCTCGTCCTCGGCGTCGTCGGTGCCGGTGCCCTCGGTGAGCGGGACCTGGGGGCCGTTCAGCTCGCGCAGCCAGCGGCGCAGGACGCGGTGGACCTGCTCGGCGCCGGTCGGCTCCGCCTCGCCGTCGACCGGTGCGGACAGCTCCAGCGGGGAGAGCAGGAACGGGTGCGACTGGGCGCCGCCGAGCCCGCCGTGGGAGCCGATCTGCTCCTCGAAGGCGAGGACCTCGCCGTCGGCGGGGTCGTGGGCGGAGTTCACCATGATGTCGGCGGTGTGCGGGAAGGAGTGGGTACGGCGGACCGCGGCGGCGGCGCCGGGACCGAAGCGGGCCAGCGGACCGGGCTCCTCGTCGAGCCTGGCCAGCGGGATCTCGGCGCCGTGGGCACCCAGCACCACGCCGTCGTGTTCGCCGCTGCGCACCAGCAGGAAACCGATGCCCGGGTGATTGGCGAGGGTGGTGAGCAGGGCCGGGTGCCGTTCGTCGATCTCCTCCTTGGTCATGCGGTGGTGGACGTCCGGGAAGGAGACCAGGGCGAGGTTGCCGGAGGCCAGCACAATCGGCTCGGAGCCGGGAGGGCGGCGCACCTGCCCGCTCCTCTCCTCCACGGGCCTGCGCAGCGCGGCGCGGACGGCGGCACGGGCCTCGGCGCCGCTGTGCGTCCGTTCGGCCCGGCGGGGTACGTGCAGCCCGCACCCGGCCCGGACCAGGTCGCCGAGGGTGAGGCCGTAGCGGGAGCGGAAGGTCTCGCCGGGGCTCTGCCCGTGGTCGGAGAGGACGACGATGCGGTACGGGCGGGGCGCGTGTTCGGCGACCCGCTGGAGGAGGGCGAGGCAGCGGTCGAGGCGCTGCAGGACCTTCTCGGCGTCCCGGCCGCACGGGCCGGAGTGGTGGGCGACCTCGTCGTAGGCGACGAGGTCGGCGTAGACGGCGGTGCGGCCGGCGAGCATGTCCCCCATCACCGCGGCGACGACGACGTCCCGTTCGACGACGGTGGCGAAGGCGCGGACGAGGGGGTAGAGCCCGCCGCGGCTCACGCGGGGGCGCTGCTTGCGGATCCGGGCGCGGGTGGACTGGCCGATCTCGCGGGCCACCTCGGCGACGAAGGACAGGGCGGTGCGGACGGCGTTGGCGGGGTCGGAGAAGTAGGCGAAGTATCCGGCGCGGGAACGGTTCTCCCGGCTCCGGCGGCGGGCCGCGATCGACAGGACCAGGGCCTGTTCGCCGGCACCGCCGCTGAAGAGGTTGCCGCGGCTGGCGCCGTCCACGGTGAGCAGTCCGCCGTCGCCGGTATGCAGTACGGCGCGGCGCTGCAGTTCGGCGGCGCTCGTCGGCCGGTTGCAGACCATCACCTCCCCGCGGTCCTTCTCGTACCAGCGGAAGGCCGGCACGTCGAAGGTGCTGCCGTGGAGGATGCCGAGCTGGCTGGCGCCGGTCTGGCTGGACCAGTCCGTGTGCCAGGGGGTGAGGCGGTGGGTCGGCGCCGGAAGGGCGCCGGTCCGCGGTATGCCGTCGCCCGTCCCCAGCCAGCTTCCGACCGTCGGCATCAGCCCCTTCCGGACCGCCTCCACCAGCACGTCGTGGCCGACGCCGTCGAGTTGGACGACGACCAGGCCGGGCGTCGTGGGGCAGGGCGGATCGGATCTGCGGCGGCGGGTGGCGAGGCGGTGCAGGCGGCGCCGGTAGGCCTCGTCGTCGCGCACGGCGAGGGCCGCACCGGTGGCCGAGGCGACGGCGGACATCACGGCGGCCACGATGACGGCGGTCTCGGGGGCCACGTCGCCCCGGCCGGAGGGGTTGACGCGCAGGGCGAGCAGCAGCAGGGAGCCGTTGAGGAAGAAGACCAGCAGGCCCAGCACGAGGGCGGGTACGAGCAGCAGGAGCCGGACCAGGAGCGGCCAGACCACGGCGGACAGCACACCGAAGGCACCCGCGCCGCAGGCCGCGGTGATCGCGATGCGCGTGGCGCTGTCGCCGTCGGCGGACTGGAGCCGGAAGTCGGGCAGGAGCCCGGCGAGGACCAGCATGGTGAGGGTGGAGACCGCCCATACGGCGACGCTCCGCCCGATCTGACTGGCGATCCGCCGCCACCGCACGCCTCGCACCCCTCGCACACCTCACGTCCCGGCCCGCTCGACGCCCGGGCCTCGCCCCACCTTGTCACAGAGGCGCCATGCACAGCCGTGTGCGGGCGACTTGATCGCGTTGTCAGTCCCCCTGTCATCATCCCGCCATGCCGTACGACGCCCTGGTGGCCGCAACTCGCAGGACGCCCTGTTCCGGGCCCGAGGGTGGAGGAGCGACCTGCTCGGCCCGTGGGACGCCGACGAGGCCGAGCGCACCCTCGGGGGCGGGCAGTGGCTTGAGACACCGCTCGCCGAGGTGCCCCCGCTGGTCTTCAGCGAGGCGATGCGGGACGTCGACCTGTTCGTGGGCGTGACCTCGATCGCCGCCGACCCGGACCGGACCGACGGCGGCCCTGGGCGCACCTACTGGGAACGGGCCTCCTTCGGCGAGCTGACGGGGAGCGCCGAGGCGCGCCGCGACGCCCGGGAACGGATCCTGCCACGTCTGAGGATCGCCGAACGGTGCACGCTGGACGGCCGCTTCCTGGTCGTCCGCGGTGTTCCTGCCGTTCGAGGACGACCGGCTCGCAGTCATCCTCAGCAAGGCGTTCCTGCTCGCCGCCGACACCGACATCACCGACGAGTCCATTCTCCTGCAGATCAAGCGAGGTGCCTGATGGCCACGGTCACGTTCCGGGGCGAGACCGCGACGGGCAGACCGCTCACCGAGTGGGAGACGGCCGGACTGCCGGACCGGATAGCCGTGCGGGAGCTGATCAGGCTCCGGGTCCAGGACGAGGTCGCCCGGCACAACGCCCGTCCCGGCAAGCGCTTCTACGGCCTTGTCCGCCCCGACGACGCCGAGACGGAGCTCAACGGCTACCGCCTGCGCGAGGCCCGCCGTGTCGACGCCGAGCGCCATGCCGAGATCGCCGAGCGCGCCTTCCTGGCCAACGGGTTCTTCGTGCTGGCCGGCGACCGCCAGGTCGAGGACCTCGACGACGTCGTGGATCCGACCGTCGATCCCGACCTGGTCTTCATCAAGCTGGTCGCCCTCGTCGGCGGCTAGCTGTCCGTACGGCTGGGACGACAGGGCCTAGCGGCCGTCGTAGCCGGCCGTCGGCATGGAGAGCCTGCGGTGCACGCGCGCCTTCATCTGCGCGTCGTACGACGGCTCTGCCCGCCCGACGGTCTCCACGCGCACGCCGCGGCGCGCGCACTCGGCGGTGAACTCCTCGACCGAGGACAGGGCCCGCTGGAGCACGCGCAGGCTGGGGGCCACGAAGACGTCCACGCCGGGCCGTACGCCGTCCCACAGTGCGCCGTGGTCGAAGCGCAGCCCGCCGACGAGGAGCTCCCGGGCGATGACGTATCCGCGTTCGGCGGCCCAGCGGGCGCACATCGCGTGCTGGCTGCGGGAGTCGACGAGGAAGGGGTCGGCTTCCAGTTCCTCCAGGGGGGTCAGGCTCGCGATGGCGGTGACGCGCACGGTCGAGAGCGCGTCGAAGGAACCCCGCAGCTGTCCCATGGCGTCCCCCCTCACCTCCGGGTTTCGCCGCCGACCCTACTCCTGCCCGTAGGCTTCGGGGAGTCGCGTGAAGGAGGCGAAGAAGGTGCCGGTGGAGATCACCTGGTGGGGTCACGCCACCTGCACGGTGCAGGACGCGAACACACGGGTGCTCACCGATCCCCTGTTCGCCCGAAGGCTGGCGCATCTGCGGCGGCGCCGGGGTGCCCCGCCGCCGGCCGAGGCACGTCGCGCCGACGTGGTCCTCGTCTCGCACCTGCACGCCGACCATCTGCATCTGCCGTCCCTGGCGGATCTCGCCCCGGGCACGCGCCTGCTCGTGCCCCGGGGCGCACCACGGGCGGTGCCCGGTCTGCGCCGTCTGCGGCAGGTGCGGGTGACCGAGGTGGTCCCCGGGGACGAGGTGCGCGTCGGCGAGCTGCTGGTACGGGTGGTGCCGGCGCTGCACGACGGGCGGCGGCTGCCGGTGGGGCCGCACCGTTCACCCGCGCTCGGCTACGTCGTGGAGGGTGAGGCGCGGACGTACTTCGCCGGGGACACCGGGCTGTTCGACGCGATGGCCGAGCAGGTCGGGCCGGTGGACGTGGCGTTGCTGCCGGTGGGCGGCTGGGGGCCGTACCTCGGTGCGGGGCATCTGGACGCGGGACGGGCGGCACGGGCGCTGGCGCGGCTGGCGCCGCGGGCTGCGGTGCCGGTGCACTACGGGACGTACTGGCCGATCGGGATGGACGCGGTGCGCCCGCACGAGTTCCATGCGCCGGGTGACGAGTTCGTACGGCTGGCGGCCGCCGCGGCGCCGGACGTGGCCGTGCACAAGCTGGGGCACGGCGAGAGCGTGCGGCTGGAGGTCGCGCGGTGACGTGGCTCGCCGACGCGTCGAGAACCGCGACGACCGAGTCCACGCAGCAGGCGATCGGGTATCCGACGCTGTTTCTGCTGGTGTTCCTCGGGGCGTTGGTGCCGGTCGTGCCGACGGGGGCGCTGGTGAGTTCGGCGGCGGTGGTCGCGTTCCACCAGACAGCGCCGTTCGCCCTGGCGTTGGTGTTCGTGACGGCCTCTTCGGCCGCGTTCGTCGGGGACATCGCCCTGTACTGGCTGGGGCGGCGCGGGATGGGATCGAAGAACGGGTCGCGATGGCTGGAGGCGATCCGGTCGCGCGCGCCGGAGGAGCGGCTGGCGCAGGCGCGGGGGAAGTTGGCGGAGCACGGGGTGGCGGTGCTGGTGCTCTCCCGGCTGGTGCCGGCCGGGCGCATACCGGTGATGCTGGCTTGTCTGATGGCGGACTGGCCGCTGCGGAGGTTCGCGCGCGGGAACCTGCCCGCATGTCTGGCCTGGGCGGCCACTTATCAGGTGATCGGCATCTTGGGAGGGTCGCTGTTCAAGGAGCCGTGGGAGGGGGTGGTGGTGGCGGTCGCGCTCACCGTTCTGGTCAGCGCGATGCCAGGTGTGTTGCGGCGGTTTCGGTAACGCCGTCGGGTCTGCGTTCACTTCGGGCCTGGGTTCGTCGCGGTTGACCCTGCCCGCGCGGCGGAGCCGCGTGTCGATACGGCGCCCCCTCGGGGCGCCTCAGTTCATCGTCCTCGAAGCTCCCACCGGGAGATCCCACAGGTCCTCCCCGGCCAGCCCCGCCTTCTCCCACGCCGCCCGTACCCGCGTGAGCGGTTCCAGGACCGGCTCGGCCGAGAGGACGAAGGTGCCCCAGTGCATGGGGGCCATGCGGCGGGCGCCCACGTCGAGGGTGGCCTGGACGGCTTCCTCGGGGTCGCAGTGGACGTCGCTGAGCCACCAGCGGGGGTCGTAGGCGCCGATGGGCATGAGGGCGAGGTCGATGCCGGGGTAGCGGCGGCCGATGCGGGAGAACCAGTGGCCGTAGCCGGTGTCGCCGGCGAAGTAGAGGCGCCGGCCGTCTGCGTCGGTGAGGACCCAGCCGCCCCAGAGGCTGTGACAGGTGTCGGTGAGGGTGCGCTTGGACCAGTGGTGGGCGGGCACGAAGTCGAAGCGGACGCCGGACAGTTCGGCGCCCTCCCACCAGTCCAGCTCGGTGACGCGGGTGAAGCGGCGGCGCCGGAACCAGCGGCCGAGGCCGGCCGGTGCGAACACCGGGGTGTCCCGCGGGAGTCGGCGCAGGGTGGGGGCGTCGAGGTGGTCGTAGTGGTTGTGGCTGATGACGACGGCGTCGACGGGCGGCAGGGACTCCCAGGGGACGCCGACGGGGGTGATGCGGGCCGGGGTGCCGAGGATGCGGCGGGACCAGACCGGGTCGGTGAGGACGGTCAGGCCGCCGATCCGGACCACCCAGCTGGCGTGTCCGGCCCAGGTGACGGCGAGGGTGCGGGTGTCGACGCGGGGCAGCGGGGCGGGTGCGCAGGGAAGCCGGGGAATGGCGGCGATGCCTTCGCGGCCGGGGCGTACGGCGCCTTCGCGGGCGAAGCGGGCGAGGGCCTTGAGGCCGGGGAGCGGGGCGGTGAGCCTGTCGTGGAAGGTGCGGGGCCACACGCGGTGTTCGCCGAGCGGCCGGGGCTCGGCCAGCGGGGGAAAGGGGGCAGCCGGCGTGCCCGTGCCGCGCGCCGGTGCGGTGGCCGTGGTGGTCGTCGCGGTGGCGGTGGTCGTGGTCGAGGCGGTGGTGGCAGTCGTGGTCGAGGCGGTCGTGGCAGTCGTCGTCGTGGTCGTCGTGGCCGATCCGGGCTCGTGCGTCTCGGGCTCGTGCGTCTCGGGCTCGTGCGTCTGCTGCGTCATCGAGGAGGCTCCCATCGCTGAGCTTCGTCGCGGAGGTCGTCGAGGACCGACGTCAAGGAGATCAACGCGCGTTGCACGTGTGGCAGTTCCAACGGTGCGGGGGACGTGAGGCATTCCCCGCGCTCCTCGTCCGTGGCACCGAGCAGTGGGCCCGTGGCGAGGCGTACGCGCAGCGCCCCGAGGTCGTCGCCGAACCGGTGTCCGCCGGGCGCGGGCATGCCGAGCCGGGTGGTGAGAAGGTCCTCCAACTCCTGGGCGTCGCCGGCTCCTTGGGCGGCGAGGGGTTCGCGCAGCGGGCCGAGGTCGGCGTACAGGTGGCGGCCGGCCTGCGGCGGGCGGGCGAGTGCGCCGCCGGCGACGACGGCGGCGTGCGCGGCGGCGGCCACGCGCGCGTGCAGCCGGACGGCGGCCTCGCGGCGTTCGGTGACGGGCTGGGGTTCGTCGAGGGCGTAGCCGGCGGCCGCCGCGACGGGTGCGGCGATGCGGGCGCCGAGCGCGGTGAGGATGTCGAGCACGCGCGCGTGGAGCCGCTGTCCGGGTTCGCCGGCCGGGAAGCGGGCGACGGCGGCGGGCCAGCCGGGCGGCAGCAGCGCGCCGGCGAGGTCGGAGACCACGGTGACCCGGTCGGGCCGCATCTCGGCGGGGCTGAGCAGGACCGTGTCGTGCGGATGGTGCAGGGTGTCGCGCCAGGTCTCGTCGCTGACCAGGTGCAGCCCCTCGGCGGTGGCGGCCTCGACGGCCTCGTGGAGCAGTTCGGGCGGGGCGACGGTGGCGGTGGGGTCGTCGGCGACGGAGAGCACGAGCAGCCGCGGGTCGCCGCCCTCGGCGCGCACCCGGCGGACGGTCTCCAGCAGGGCGTACGGGTCGGGAACGCCGCCGCTCTCGGCGGGGGTGGGCACATGGTAGGCGGGCCGGCCGAGCACCCGCGCGTACGGCGCCCACCACGCGGCGCAGGGCCGGGGGACGAGGATGTCGGCGCCGTCGCCGGAGAGTGCCGCGGTGAGGGCGAGCAGCAGGGCGGGGGCGCCGGGGCCTGCGGCCACCTGGTCGGGGACGGTGGGCAGTCCGCGCCGGGTCCAGTAGCCGCAGGCCGCCTCGAGGAGGGCGGGGGCGCCGCCGACGGGCTGGGCGTCGGCGCGGCCCGCGGCGGCGGCGAGCACGGCGGTGAGCTCGGGGAGCACGGGCAGGCCGTCGCCGGGCGGGGGCGGGCCGTAGCGGACGGGGCCGTGGCCCTCGGGGTCCGTCCGCCGCATGTCCGCCTCCGCGCGGTCCTGGTGCCGTGTGCCGCCGGGCCGGATGGCCGGGGCGGGCCGTGTCGTCGTGGGCTGCCGGGTGCCGGGTGTGTCCCTGGCCTGTCGTGTCGGTCGGGGCCGTCCGCCGCCCGTGTCCTCCGTCGGTGGCGGCCGTGGCTCGGGTGTCGGTCGGGTGTGGGTGTCGCCTGCCGGTGTTCTCGTGAGGGCGTGTACCCGCCGGGCGGCCCTCCATGGGGGCGGGGGCCGTCGCCCCGGTCACATGTCCGTGGGCCGGCCGCCCGCGGCGCGCCGGAGGCCGTACAGCCGGTAGCCGGCTCCGCCGCAGGCCGCGGCGATGAGGGCGGCTCCGGAGGCGAGGGCCGGTACCGAGTCGGTGAAGGCGCCGCCCTCACCGGCCTCGACACCGTGTTGCACGGTCGCCGGGCCGCAACCGTCGGTGCCGTCGGCCTGCCGGTCACCGGGGCCTCGGCAGTCGTGCCCGCTGGAGTGGGGCTGGTCGTGGGGCAGCGGGCTTCCGTGGCCGTCGTCAAGGCAGGTTCCGGTGCCGGCGCAAGCGTGGTCGTCGCCGTGGCACTGGCCGGCCTCGCGGCACGGAGCCCGGTCGGCGCACTTCTCCCCCGGCCTGCAGGCCGTACCGCTCGGGCAGGGTTCACCCGGCTTGCAGCCCGGCTCGTCCCGGGCCGGGCAGGGCTCGCCGGGCCGGCACGTGGCCGCACCGGCCTGGGGCCGGCCGCACTGCTGGGGTGTGACGCACGCGCCGGGTACGTCGCCGGGGGCTGATGCACGGGTCGGGTACAGGGGGCTGGGGGCGTCCCCTCGGGCGGCGGTGCCCGTCGGGTACAGGCGGCCGGGGACGTCGCCGCGGGCCGCGGTGCCGGGCGAGTAACCGGGCGTGGGGTACGGGTACACCGGGCCGGACGCGTCCTTCGGGGCGGCGGTGTCCAGCGGATACGCAGGGACCGCTGCGTCGCTGCGGGCGGCGGTGTCCGTCGGATACACGGGCCCCGCTACGTCGCCGCGGGCGTCCGTCGGATAGAGGAGGCCCGGAACGTCCCTTGGGGCCGCGGCGCCCGTCGGATACACGGGCCCGGGCAGGTCGCCGCGGGCCGCGGTGCCCGGCGGGTACACGGCGCCGGGGCCGGTGTCGGCGGCGGTCGCGGCGGGCCCTGTCAGGGCGAGCGCGGCACCGGCGACGAAGGCGACGGACAGGGCACGGGCGGTGCGGCGCATGTGACGGGCTCCTCGGCGGGACGGTCGGCGGTGGTGGGTAGCCGGACACCGGTACGGCGGTGCGGTGCGGTGGCACTGACGACGGCGTCACGGGTACGGGGGCACAGGGCGTGCCCCCGCTGCCATCACAGCCCGCCCGGCGCGGCCGCGCGCGCGCCGGGCCCCATTTGCAGGACACGCCACGCCCGGCCGGGTGACGGACACGCCCGCCGTTCGTGTGCGGGGCCGCCGACGGGCCCCGCGACCACGGCATGGGGAGGTTTTCCGTCCCTCGCGCAGGTGACTCGGTAGCTGCTGACACGGATCGTCCGTTCTCACCCCACCGGGGAGGTCCCTCAATGAGCACCAAGGTCTCCGACTACATCCTCGAGCGCCTGCGCGCCTGGGGAGTGGAACAGGTCTTCGGTTATCCCGGCGACGGCATCAACGGGCTGCTCGCCGCGTGGGGCCGTGCCGGGGACCGGCCGCGGTTCATCCAGTCCCGGCACGAGGAGATGTCCGCCTTCGAGGCGGTCGGCTATGCGAAGTTCAGCGGCCGGATCGGGGTGTGCGCGGCGACCTCGGGGCCGGGTGCCATCCATCTGCTGAACGGCCTGTACGACGCCAAGCTCGACCACGTGCCGGTGCTGGCGATCGTCGGCCAGACCAACCGGACCGCGATGGGCGGCTCCTACCAGCAGGAAGTCGATCTGCACACGCTGTACAAGGACGTCGCCTCGGAGTTCGTGGAGATGGTGACGGTGCCCGAGCAGCTGCCGAACGTGCTGGACCGCGCGATCCGCACCGCGTACGCCCGGCGCTGCCCCACCGCCCTGATCATCCCCGCTGACGTGCAGGAACTGGACTACTCGCCGCCCACGCACGAGTTCAAGATGGTGCCCTCCAGCCTGGGCATGAGCGACTACACGGCGACCCCGACGGACGAGGCGCTGCGCCGGGCGGCGGACGTGCTGAACGAGGGCGACAAGGTGGCGGTGCTGGTCGGCCAGGGCGCGGCCGGCGCGGTCGCGGAGGTCCAGGAGATCGCGGAGCTCCTCGGCGCGGGCGTCGCGAAGGCGCTGCTGGGCAAGGACGTCCTCAGTGACGAGCTGCCCTACGTCACCGGGCCGATCGGGCTGCTGGGCAGCCGCCCGTCGTACGAGCTGATGCGGGACTGCGACACCCTGCTGACGATCGGTTCGTCGTTCCCGTACACGCAGTTCATGCCGGAGTTCGGCAAGGCGCGGGGCGTGCAGATCGACATCGACGCGCACATGATCGGCATGCGCTACCCGTACGAGGTGAACCTCGTCGGTGACGCGAAGGCGACGCTGCGGCGCCTGATCCCGCTGCTGAACGCCGACCGGGGCGGACGCGAGTGGTACGACACGGTGTGCGCGAACGTACGGCGCTGGCACGAGACGATGGACCGGCGCGCCGGGCTGTCGGCCGATCCGATCAACCCGGAATACGTGGCGCGGGCGCTGGACCCGCTGCTGCCGGAGAACGCGATCCTGACCTCCGACTCCGGTTCGGTCGCCAACTGGTACGCGCGGCACATCACGATGCGGCCGGGCATGCGCGGTTCGCTGTCCGGGACGCTGGCGACGATGGGCCCGGGGGTGCCTTACGCGATCGGTGCGAAGTTCGCGCATCCGGACCGGCCGGTGTTCGCGCTGGTCGGCGACGGCGCGATGCAGATGAACGGCCTGGCGGAGATGATCACCGCGGCGAAGTACCAGGACCGCTGGTCGGATCCGCGGCTGGTGGTGGCCGTATGGAACAACCAGGACCTGAACCAGGTCACGTGGGAGATGCGGGCCATGGAGGGAGCCCCGTCGTTCCTGCCGTCGCAGTCGATCCCCGACGTGCAGTACGCGGCGTTCGCCCGTTCGCTCGGCCTGACCGGGGTACGGGTGGAGAAGCCGGAGGACGTGGAGGCGGGCTGGCGGAAGGCCCTGGAGGCCGACGGGCCGTGTGTGATCGAGTTCCTCACCGACCCCGCCGTACCGCCGATCCCGCCGCACGCGACCTGGGAGCAGATGGAGGCGACGGCCGCGTCGATCCTCAAGGGCGACGCAGACCGCGGGTCGGTGATCAAGCAGGGGCTGAAGGCGAAGGTGCAGGAGTTCCTGCCGGGCAAGGACAAGAGCTAGCCCCTGGTGGAGGCAGACATGCAGCGAGGCAGTGACCGTCTGAACGTCCATCGCGACGACGAGATGAAGCACGAGCTGAAGGGCCTGCTGAGGTCCGGGCATCCGACACGGGTCGAGGAGTGGCACGACCCGGAGCCGGCCGCCGACGACGATCCGGAGGTGTGGAGCGGGCCCGTGGGCGGCCTGGGTTCACCGGCGTCCCTGGAGCGGGTGCGGTCGGAGCTGACCCGCACCCTGAGCCGCGGCTCCTTCCCGGCGACGGCCCGTGACCTGGCCCGGATGCTGCGCCGGCGGAACGCGCCCAGCGGCCTGATCGACGCGGTGGCCGGACTGCCGCACTCGGCGCGGTACGAGAACGTGCAGCAGCTGGCCGAGGCGCTGGCGGCCGCCGGATGAGCCGGGGTCAGGCAGCGGACATCGCACGGGGCGCCGGTGACGACGTCGACGTGGCGACCACCCGGTTCCTGCTGTACGGGCTGCTGCCCGGCTGGTTCGTGCCGGGGCTCGCCGACTGGGCGATGCACCGGCGCACCCGGATCGAGGACACCTCCGGGACGAAGGAGTCCCTGATCCACGCGCTGATGATGGCGGAGGTCGGGGCGCCGATCGCGCTGACCCTGTGCTGCCGGATCAATCCGCTGGTACTGAGCGTGCAGCTCGGGGCGGCGGCGGTGCACGAGGCGACGGCGCTGTGGGACGTGCGCACGGCCGTCGACAGCGACCGGGAGGTCAAGCCGGTCGAGCAGCACATCCACAGCTTTCTGGAGTCGCTGCCGGTCGGCGCGCTCGCGTCGCTGATGTGCCTGCACGCCGACCAGGTGCGTTCGCTGCTGCGGGGCGGCCGCGGCGATCCGGACGCCTGGCGGCTGCTGCCGCGCCGGCGCCCGCTGTCGCCCCGCTACCTGGCGGGCATCGGCCTCGCGATCGGGCTGTGCGTGGTGGCGCCGTACGGCGAGGAGCTGTGGCGCTGCCGACGGGCGGCCCGGCGGCGCGCCCGGGCCGGGGAGGCGGACCCGACACCGCGGAAGGAGAGCCGGAAGGAGAGTGAGGATTCATGCGTATCGCGTTTCTCATGGCGCCCGAGGGCGTTGAGCAGGTCGAGCTGACCGAGCCGTGGAAGGCGGCCTCCGACGCCGGGCACCAGCCGGTGCTGGTGTCGACGAAGCCGGGGAAGATCCAGGCGTTCGACCATCTCGACAAGGGGGACACCTTCGACGTGGACGAGGTGGTGGGCGAGGCGTCTGCGGGGTCGTTCGGCGGTCTCGTGCTGCCCGGCGGGGTGGCCAACCCGGACTTCCTGCGGATGGACGACAAGGCCGTCGCGTTCGTGAAGGAATTCTTCGACCAGGGCCGTCCGGTCGCCGCGATCTGCCACGCGCCGTGGACGCTGGTGGAGGCGGACGTCGTACGGGGCCGGGTGCTGACGTCCTGGCCGAGCCTGCGGACGGACATCCGCAACGCGGGCGGCACCTGGGTGGACGAGCAGGTCAAGATCTGCGACCACGGCTCCAACCAGCTGGTGACCAGCCGCAAGCCGGACGATCTGCAGGCGTTCTGCGCCGCGTTCCTGCACGTGTTCGCCGGGGAACCCGGCTGACCTGCGGCGTTTTAGGACTCGCGGCGTCCTGCGACTCGCGGCCTCTTTCGAGGGCCGGCCCGACGGGCCGGCCCTTTCGCGCGCCCGCTACGCGCGGGCGCACGGGCCCTGGGGGAACGCCGGGTCGCGCCGGGTCGCGCCGGGTCGCGCCGGGGGAGAACGTCCGGCGGCCGGTCAGGTGCCGAACGCCTCCGGAGTCGCCGCCTCGCCGCACCGCCGGTCACGGGCGCCCTCCCGGGTGCGGCCCGCGCTGACCAGGCGGCGCGGGTTGCGGCGCAGATACTCGCCCTCCAGCTGCGCCATGCGCTCGTTGTGGGTCCGCAGCGCGTCGTTCGAGCCGTACAGGAGGGTGTCGTGGCGCGTGCGGTGGATCGTCTCCAGCTCCTTCATGAGCTGCTGGTCGTCCAGTCGGCTGGGGTCGACTCCGGTCATGTGGTGCCCCGCTCGTCGTGTCCGTGTCCGTGGGTCCCGGCCGGTTACCCGCCCGGCCTGCACTGCCCCGAGCGTTTCCGGGAGGAATCCATGGAGCTCGCGTTCCTGAGTCCACTGTACGAACATCCGGGGTCGTGGGCCTCTGCATACGTCGGCACCTCGGTGCACACGGAGGACCAGCGGCAACGACGCCGTCTGCGGGCGGAGGCGGTCACCCGGGAGCTGGCCCGGCAGGGCGCGGACGAGCCCACCTGCCGGGCGGTGCAGGACGCCCTGGAGGGGCAGCGGCACGCGCCGGAGCCGCACGGCCGGGCCGTGTTCGGAGGCCGGGGCGGGCAGCCTGGGCGCGCTGCTGCGCCGGAGGTGACCGCCCTGTACCCAGCCCGCTGCCGGAACGGGCCCGTACGGCCTGCCGGCCCGTGACCCCGGCGGGGGTCAGCGGGCCCGTGCCACCCGGCGTTCGTCCCAGACCGGTTCCGGGGTCTCGCGGACCCGGCCGTCGCTGCCGAAGACCAGGTAGCGGTCGAAGGAACGGGCGAACCAGCGGTCGTGGGTGACCGCGAGGACGGTTCCCTCGAAGGCCTCAAGGCCCTCCTGCAGAGCCTCGGCCGACTCGAGGTCGAGGTTGTCGGTCGGCTCGTCCAGCAGCAGCGCGGTGGCGCCCGCCCGCTCCAGCAGCAGGATCTGGAAGCGGGCCTGCTGGCCGCCGGAGAGCCGGTCGAAGGCCTGCTCGGCCTGCAGGGTCAGCTCGTAGCGGCGCAGCCTCGACATGGCCGCGCCGCGGTCCTGCGAGTGTTCCTTCCACAGGATGTCGAGCAGGGTGCGGCCCTGGAGCTCGGGGTGCGCGTGGGTCTGCGCGAAGTGCCCGGGTACGACGCGCGCGCCCAGCTTCCACTCCCCCGTGTGGGCGACGTCCTCGCCGGCGAGCAGGCGCAGGAAGTGCGACTTGCCGGAGCCGTTGGAGCCGAGGACGGCGACCCGTTCGCCGTAGAAGACCTCCAGGTCGAAGGGTTTCATCAGGCCGGTGAGTTCGAGTCCCTCGCAGGTGACGGCCCTGACGCCGGTGCGGCCGCCCTTCAGGCGCATGGTGATGTCCTGCTCGCGCGGGGGCTCCGGGGGCGGCCCGGCCTCCTCGAACTTGCGCAGCCTGGTCTGGGCGGCCGCGTACCGGGAGGCCAACTCGTGGCTGACCGCCGCGGCCTGACGAAGGCTCAGGACGAGCTTCTTCAGCTGGGCGTGCTTCTCGTCCCAGCGGCGGCGCAACTCCTCGAAACGGGCGAAGCGTTCCCGGCGGGCCTCGTGGTAGGTGGCGAAGCCGCCGCCGTGCACCCAGGCGTCGGCGCCGGCCGGGCCCGGTTCCACGGAGACGATCTTCTCTGCGGCGCGGGCGAGGAGTTCACGGTCGTGGGAGACGAACAGGACGGTCTTGCGGGTCTCCCTGAGCTGCTCCTCCAGCCACCGCTTGCCGGGCACGTCGAGGTAGTTGTCCGGCTCGTCCAGCAGCAGCACCTCGTCGGTGCCGCGCAGCAGCGCCTCCAGCACGAGGCGTTTCTGCTCGCCGCCGGAGAGGGTGCGCACCTGGCGCCACTGGGCCCGCTCGTACGGCATCCCGAGCGCGGCGGTGGTGCACATGTCCCACAGGGTCTCGGCCTCGTAACCGCGTGCCTCGGCCCAGTCGGCGAGGGCCTGCGCGTACCGCAGCTGGGCGGCCTCGTCGTCGACGGTCATGATGGCGTGCTCGGCCTCGTCGACGGCCTTCGCCGCCTCCCGGATCCGGGGCGGCGCGACGGACACGAGCAGGTCCCGTACGGTCGTCTCGTCGCGTACGGAGCCCACGAACTGGCGCATCACGCCGAGGCCGCCGCTGACGGTGACGGTGCCGGCGTGCGGCTTCAGCTCGCCGGAGATCAGCCGCAGCAGGGTCGTCTTCCCCGCGCCGTTCGGCCCGACCAGCGCGACGGCGGCGCCCTCCCCGACCCGGAAGGACACGTCCCCGAGCAGGGCCCTCCCGTCGGGGAGGTGGTACTCGAGGTGCGCGGCTTCCAGATGTCCCATGGGGCCGCATTCTCCGGGGAGACCCGAGCACGGGCAAACCGGTTATCGCCGGCGTGACCGCTCAGGGGGCAGGGCCCGGTGCGGGGCGGGTCCGGGGAGAGGACGTGCCGGCGTGCTGCGGACAGGGGCACCCGCCGCACGCCGCACGGAACGGCACTCAGCGGCGGCAGGGCGGTGTCCAGCACAAGGGTTCCCGTGCCGGAGGGCTCCGGGGCGTCCGCGGCGGCCCGCTAGGCCCTGCGCACCGGCTCCCCCGTCGGTCCGCCCTCCCCCGCCGGTTCCACCGTGGCCCCCTCCCAGGACAAGGCCTTCCAGCCGTCGGCCGGGGTGCCCTCCAGGACCACCGTGCCGGTGTTGCCCAGGGGGCGGGCGGCGGCGAAGGGGACGTCGACGTTGTCGGCGCGGGCGGAGGTCCACAGGCGGATCGCGGCGCCGTGGCCGACCATGGCCACGGTGCCGGCGCCGCTCGCGACGGCCTCGGCCACCACCGCGTCGTACCGGGCGAGGACCTCCTCGCCGCTCTCCCCGCCGGGGATGCGCAACGCGGTCTCGCCGGCCGCCCAGGCGAAGACGGTGCGCATGTACTCCCGGCCCTCGGGGGACTCCCCCGGCAGCATCTCCAGATCGCCGGCGGACACCTCACGGATGCCGTCGCGGACGATCACCCGAAGGCCCCGGGCGGTGGCCAGCGGAGCGGCGGTGAGCTGGGTGCGCAGCAACGTGGAGGCGTAGAGGGCCTCGATGTCCTCGTCGGCTAGCGCCTCGGGCAGCGCGGCGGCCTGCGCCTCGCCCAGCGGCGTCAGCCCAGGCCCGGGCACGGCGGTGTCCAGCAGATGGTCCACGTTGGACGGGGTCTCACCGTGGCGGACGAGGAGCAGGCGCATCCGGGGGAACTCCTTACGCGCCGGTCGGACACCCGGCGCCGACGGGCACAACAAACGGGGACTTCAGGGTAACCGGACCCCATGAGCCCGGATCTGGATCTCACTGCCCGTACGACCGGCCACAACGCGCTGTGCCGGCTGCTGGACCTGGACGGCCGGCTGTTCGAGGCGGCCGCCGCCTGGCGCTGGCCCGGCGCCGAGCGGGTGCTGCCCCGCCTCAGCCGCAGCGCGAACCACGGGGTGCTGTGGTTCGCGACGGCCGCGGCGATGGCGGCCATTCGCACCCCGAGGGCCCGCACCGCGGCCGTCCGCGGCCTGGCCTCCCTCAGCCTCGCCTCGCTGACCATCAACACGATCGGCAAGCGTTCGGTGCGCCGGGCGCGGCCCGTGCTGGACCCGGTGCCGCTGGTGCGGCAGCTGAAGCGGCAGCCCATCACGACGTCGTTCCCGTCCGGGCACGCCGCGTCGGCCGCCGCGTTCGCGACCGGGGTCGCGCTGGAGTCCCCGGCGTGGGGCGCGGCGGTGGCACCGGTGGCCTTCTCCGTGGCCGCCTCCCGGGTGTACACGGGGGTGCACTTCCCGAGCGACGTGCTGGCCGGGGCGGCCCTCGGCGCGGGCGCGGCGTTCCTGGTACGGCGGCTGATGCCGACCCGCGCCCAGGTGCGCCGGCCCGCCCGCCCGCGCGCCGAGGCACCCGCACTGCCGGAGGGGGACGGTCTGATCGTGGTCGCCAACCGTGCCTCGGGCAGCGCGGACCGCGTGCGCGCGCTGGAGAACGCGCTGCCGCGGGCGGAGATCGTCGAGTGCGCGCCGGAGGAGGTCGGCGACGAGCTGGCCAAGGCGGCGACCCGCGCCCGGGCGCTGGGCGTGTGCGGGGGCGACGGCACCGTGAACGCGGCCGCCCGGGTCGCCCTCCGGCACGGTCTGCCGCTGGCGGTCCTGCCCGGCGGCACCCTCAACCACTTCGCCCTGGATCTGGGTGTGGAGGACGAGCGGGACCTGGCCCGCGCGGTCCGGCACGGCGAGGCGGTGCGGGTGGACGCGGTCCGGTACGTCACCGACTCCGGGGAGGGGCTGTTCCTGAACACGCTGAGCCTGGGCGTGTACCCGGAGCTGGTGCGCGAGCGGGGCCGCTGGTCGCACCGGATCGGCGGCTGGCCGGCGGGGCTGCTGGGCGCGCTGCGGGTGCTGCGCGCGGACCGGCATCCGCTGGAGCTGGAGCTGGGCGGCGAACGGCGGCCGCTGTGGCTGCTGTTCGTCGGCAACGGCGTCTATCACCGCATGGGGCTCGCGCCCGGCCGCCGTACCGATCTCGCGGACGGGCTGCTGGAC
This sequence comes from Streptomyces sp. NPDC052109, assembly GCF_040680195.1. Classification (NCBI taxonomy): domain Bacteria; kingdom Bacillati; phylum Actinomycetota; class Actinomycetes; order Kitasatosporales; family Streptomycetaceae; genus Streptomyces; species Streptomyces sp. NPDC052109. The sequence continues at coordinate 49,148 of NZ_JBFAWF010000017.1, forward strand.
GTGCGGGTGGTGCACGGCAGCCGCCGGCCCGCGCTGCGGCTGCTGGCCGCGGCCGCGGCGGGCCCGCTGACGCGGTCTCCGGCGCATGCGGCGGTGCAGGTGAACCGGCTCCGGCTGACCGGCGTGGCGCCGGGCACCCCGCTGGCGTACGACGGCGAGGTGACGGCCGTCTCCGGCGAGGTGACGCTGGACAAGCTGCCGGAGGCCCTGACGGTCTACCGCCCGCTGGACAGGACCCCCTGACGCCAGGCCAGACACACAGCTCGTCCATTATGTGAAACGGCGGTCTCATCATTCGGCATGCGCGCGTACGGTGATGCGTACCAGCGGGGACGAGGGTGAAGGGGAACCGGCATGCCGAAAACGCACGAGACCGCCGTCTACACACACGGGCACCACGAGTCGGTGCTGCGTTCGCACACCTGGCGGACCGCCGAGAACTCCGCGGCCTACCTGCTGGGCTCCCTGAAGCCCCACATGAAGGTCCTGGACATCGGATGCGGGCCGGGCACCATCACGGCCGACCTGGCGGCGCTGGTCCCGGATGGCCATGTCACCGGTGTCGACCAGGCGCCGGGCATCCTGGAGCAGGCCCGGGCGACCGCCGCCGGGCGCGGTCTGGCCAACGTGGACTTCAGGGTCGCCGACGTGCACGCCCTGGACTACCCGGACGGCACCTTCTGCGTGGTCCACGCCCACCAGGTGCTGCAGCACGTCGGCGACCCGGTGCAGGCGCTGCGCGAGATGAGGCGGGTGACGAAGCCGGGCGGGCTCATCGCCGTACGCGACGCGGACTACGCGGCCATGACCTGGTACCCGGCGACGCCGGGCCTGGAGGAATGGCTCGGCCTGTACGAGCGGGTGGCGCGCGCCAACGGCGGCGAGCCCGACGCGGGGCGCCGGCTGAAGGCGTGGGCTCTGGCCGCCGGGCTGACCGACATCACGGCGACCTCCAGCACCTGGACCTTCGCCACGGCCGAGGAGCGGGCCTGGTGGAGCGGACTGTGGGCGGACCGGACCCTGGCCTCCGCCTATGCGGAACGGGCCACGGGGGGCGGTCACGTCACGGAGGGACAGCTGCGGGCCGTGTCCGAGGCCTGGCGGGAGTGGGGCCGGCGGGAGGACGGCTGGTTCGCGGTCCTCCACGGGGAGATTCTGTGCCGTAAATGAGCCTGGATCGCGGATTTCGGGAAACCCGCATTCCAGGAGGTTCACACTATGGTTCCCATTCTGCTGGTACTGCTCCTGGCACTGCTCCTTTTCGGTGTCGGATTCGCGGTGAAGATTCTCTGGTGGATCGCCCTGGCGGTGCTGGTCGTCTGGCTGCTGGGTTTCCTGGTCCGCGGCACCTCCGCCGACGGCGGCCGGGGCCGCTGGTATCGGTGGTGACGTGAGCTAGTCGCGAGGCAGGAGCGGTCCGAGCGGCCCGAGGTCCAGATTCAGGTCCTCGGGCCGCAGTCCGTAGTGCTCGCGCAATTCGGCCATGCGGTCCTCCAAAAGCATCAGGGTCAGCCCGATCCGCTCCTCCTGCTCCTCGGTCAGCTCCCCGGTGTCGAAGCGGCGCACGGCCTGCCGTTCCATGAGCTGCCGCAGCAGTTCCACCACGGTGAGCACCAGTTTCACCAGGTCGCGCTCGATCGTGTCGGGCTCCAGGTCGAGCCGCTTGCGGGGGGTCACAGGATCTCCTCGAAGGGTGAGGGGACCGACGCGTTCACCGAGCTGATCAGCGCGTTCAGATCGATGCGGACGAGGTCCACGTCCGCGATCCGCAGGGTGATGTCGCCGGTGATGACGACGCCGCCGGCCAGCAGTCGGTCGAGCAGGTCCACGAGTGCGATCTCACGACGTTCGACAACGGTCACGGCGCCGCCTCCCCCGTGAAGGAATAGGCTGCCCACGGACCCGTGAGTTCCACTCGGATTCCGGGTGCCTCGTCCTTCGTACGGTCCACCATTTCCACGAATTCCTCGGAATGCGCGCGGGGCACCAGATAGGCAGCGTTGAGGACGTTCCGGCCGGGCGCGGTGGAAAGCGCGGAATTCTGTGGCGCGTGCAGGCGGGAATCCTCGGCGTGCCGGGAAAGCCGTTCGTGCAGCGACCGGGCGAACGCCTCGGCCCGCTGCCACTGCTCCTCGTGCGCGTGGCTGCTCTGCCGGCGCCGGCGCAGATAGTCCCGGCCGCTCGCGGGCGCCACGGCCACGGCGGTCTCGGGCTCGGCGGGCTCGGGCTCCAGGTAGAGCTTCACGCCCCACTCCACCCGGCCCTCCAGCCGGTCGAGGGTGCGCAGGAAGTCGTCCTCGCGGGCCTCGATCATGGTCCGCACCCCGCTGCAGTCCCGGAAGACGGTCCCGAGCCGGAGCGGCAGCGGGGTGGTGACCGTGGTGAGGGCGTCGATCACACCCTGGTGGGCGCGGGCGGTGGCGGACAGCCAGTCCAGGTCCTCCAGGTGGGCCTTCAGGGCCTGCTCGCTGAAGTCGGCCTCGGGGACCTGACTGACGACCGCGACCAGGCCGTGGTGGTGCAGCAGCGCCGGCGGGGCACCCCCGACGCCGGTGAGCTGGGACTGCAGGGGCGTGCCGAAGGGGCGGCAGACGGCGTAGACGTAACGCAGTCCGGTCATGGGGCCTCCTTCGGCGCGCGGCCCGGCTCCAGCTCCTCCAGCCGGGCCAGCCGTTCTCTCAGCTCGGCGTTCTCCCGGGTCAGCTCGTCACGGCGGGCCCGGGAGGAGAGGGCCGGGTCGCTCTCCCACCAGTCGATGCCCATCTCCTTGGCCTTGTCGACCGAGGCGACGATGAGCCTCAGCTTGACAGTGAGCAGTTCGATGTCCAGCAGATTGATCCGGATGTCACCCGCGATCACCACACCCTTGTCGAGGACGCGCTCGAGGATGTCGGCGAGGTTGGCTCCGCTGCCCGAGCCGTACGGCTCGGGAAACCGGCTGGGCGTCGTCATCGACGGCTCCCGCGCCCGGCGTACTCGGGCTCCTCGTCCTCGTCCTCGTACTCCTCCTCGTCCTCGTACTCGGCCTCGGGCTCGGTCTCCTCCTCGGCCTCGTCGTCCTCCTCCTCGCCGCCCTCGGCCTCGTCCTCGTAGGGGCCTTCTTCCTCGTCCTCGTACTGCTCAGGCGCCTCCTCGTCCTCCTCGTCCTCCTCTTCCTCCTCGTCGTAGTCCTCCGGCTGCTCCTCGCCCTCGCCGGCCTCCTCGCCCTCCTCCTCGGCGCCGGCCTCCTCGGACTCCTCCTCCGCCACCGCGTCCTCGTGGCTGCGGACGACCTCGCCGTCGCGGATCTCCCCGCGCCAGCCGTCCTCCGCCTCTGCCTTCAGCGTGATGAAACGGGCGAAGTTCTTCAGATCCAGCCTTACGCGTCGGCCCTGGGCGCGCCACAGATTGCCGGTCTTCTCGAACAGACCGCTCGGGTAGTACTCCAGGACCAGCAGGATCCGGGTGAGGTTCTCACCGAGCGGGTGAAAGGTCACCACACCTTTCGTGGTGCCCTTCGCGCCTTCCGACGTCCACTGGATGCGTTGGTCGGGCAGCTGCTCGGTGGTGTGCGCCTTCCAGCTCCGGTTGGACCAGAAGATCTTGGCCTGCCAGTCGGAGTGGGTGTCGTCGGCGCGGCTCGCGCTCTTGACCCCCTTGGCGAAGGTGGAGAAGTCCTGGTACTGGGTCCACTGGTCGTAGGCGGTGCGCAGCGGCACGCCGACGTCGATGGACTCCATGATGACGGTGGGCTTGTTGCCGCCCCCGCCCTTCTTCTTGCCCTTGCCGCCCCCGAGGTTCTTCACCGCTTCCTTGACGTTGTCCTTGACCCGCGAGGCCCCGAGCTCCAGCGCGGACCGCAGCGGCCCCTTGCCCTCGGCGACCTTGCGGCCGGCGTCGAGCGCCAGCTTGGCGAAGCCGGGGCTGTTGCCCTCGGCGATGTCGTTGAGCTTGCCGGTGGTCTCGCCGAGCTTGCGGCCGAAGCCGGTGAGCAGCCGCTGGGCCTGGGCCGACAGGTACTCCTGGGCCTCGGCCTTCAGCCGGTCGGCGGCCTCGCTGTGGGCGAGGTCGGTCAGCGGGTTGTCCTGCGAAGCGTTCGTGGTCTTCGTCGACTTCGTGGCCCGTCCGGCCGTGGACGCCACGGATCCGAGGGTGTCGGTCATCGGTCATCGCCGCCCTTCGACGAGCCGGCGCCCCGGGTGCCGGACGTCTTCTTCCCGGCCGTGCCGGTCTTCCTGGCCGCCGCCTTCTTCGCGGGAGCCGTCTTCCTCTCCGCGGTCTTCCGGCCGGCTGAGGCCTTCTTGGCCGGGGCCTTCTTGCCTGAAGACTGCTGCCGGCGGGCATCGCCGTCGTCGTCCTCCCGTTCCTTGCCGCCGTCGTCCCGCCGCGCCGCGCGGTCCTGGTCGTCGTCCTCCCGTTCCTTGCCGCCGTCGTCCCGCCGCGCCGCGCGGTCCTGGTCGTCGTCCTCCTGCTCCTCCTCGGAGCCGGAGTCGGGCAGCGCCCCGGACAGCCCGTCGCGCACCTGGGAGGTGCGGTCGTGCAGCCGGTCGGCGAGCGCGCCCATCTGGCGTTCCACCATGGCCCCGGAAGCGGCCTTGCCGACGCCCCGCAGGTCCTGGCGCAGCTGGTCGCCGATCTCCTTGAACTGCGGATTGTCCCGCAGTTGTTGCCGCGCCATGGCGGCGAGCGCGCCGGGGCCGAGGTTCAGCTTCTTGCCCGCGACCATGGAGCCGACCGCGAGGGCCATTTTCAGCTTCTTCGTCCGTCCCAGCAGGTATCCGGCCCCTATGGCGAGGCCCAGTGCCGTTCGGTTCATCATCACGTCCCGTCGCCTGTGGCGTACCCGGAGTGCAGGCCGGTCTCCAGCCGGTCGAGCAGTTCGTCCTCACGCCGGTCGAACTCCTCCTCGGTGATCTCGCCCGCCTCCAGCTGTTCTTCCAGTCGCGCCAGTTCGGCCCGCACGGTGGCGGGGTCGTAGTAGATCCGTTCCGCCTCGCGGAGCACCTGGCCGATCACCCAGCCGGCGCCGCGCACCGGTGCGAACGGCAGCAGCACCACCTCACCGATCAGTCCCATGGGCTCCTCCTTCCGTGCGGGCCGTATGGTCAGTGCGTCCCGCTGTCCGCGCCGGCCGGCTCGGCCGCCGGCTGGGCGGGACCGGGCTCGACGAAGCTGTACGGGGGCAGCGGGCCGTTGACGCGCAGTTCCAGGTGGGGGTGGTCGGCGCGGACCCGGTCGACGGCCTCCAGGAAGCCGGCGGCACCGTCGCGCGCGACCAGGAACGAGACGTTGAGGAGCCAGCCGGTGGACTGCGGACCGGCGCTGACCGCGGCCGCGGCCGGCTCCAGCACCGCCTGCACCTCGGCGGCGTCCTCGGCCTCCTTGGCCTTGACGGCGGCCGCGACCATCTCGCCGAGGCGCAGCTTGTCGTCGTAACTGCCGCCACCCGCCTGCCGGTTGGCCTCGGCGAGGCTGCGGATCTCCGCGTTCTCGGCCATCACGCGGTGCAGGACGGCCTCCTCGACGTGGTTGGCCTTGACGTTGTACTCGACCTTGCCGTCGAGGGCCTTGAGCCGTTCCAGGTAGTGGTCGGCGCGTTCGTCGAGCACATGGGCGACGGCGTCGTCGTCGGGGGCCAGGTTGCCGAACCGCATGGGGAGCACACAGCCCGCCGCGCCGGCCTCGGCGAGGACGTTCTGGTGCGCGAGCAGGTCCCGGCGCTTGGGCCGCAGATCCTCGGGGGCGTCGCTGACCACGGCGGCCAGCTCGCCGGCCGTGAGGACCCGTACCGGGCGCGGTGGCTCGCCCACCCCGGTCATGCCTTCGGGCAGGGCCTGGTGCGTCCGGGCGGTGATCCCGTAGACGTAGGTGCTCACTCCCTCTCCTCCTTCCGGCGGGCCGGGGCCTTACGAGAGCGCTCGCCCTCCTCGCGGGCCTGCTTGAAGGCGTCGGAGATGGTCTCCGCGGCGCCGGACAGGGCGCCCTTGGACTTGCCGCGCGCGCCGGACTCGGTGACCTCGCCGACGAGGTCGGGCAGCCCGGGGCTCTTGCGGGGTCCGGCCTCCAGGTCGAGACGGTTGCACGCCTCGGCGAAGCGCAGATAGGTGTCGACGCTGGCCACGACGACCCGCACGTCGATCTTCAGGATCTCGATGCCGACCAGGGAGACTCGCACGAACGCATCGATCACGAGCCCCCTGTCCAGGACGAGTTCGAGTACGTCGTAGAGGCCGCTGCTGCCGCCTCCGCCTCCGGTCTGTTGTGCCGGGACAACGGTCATGCCCGCCGTTCCTCCTCGTGATTGATCGGTGTCACGGTGGCGCCGTGGGGCGCGGCAGGTCGGGCGGCCTAGCGGCCGCCGGGTCGACGCGCGTCGGACCGACCGCGTTCGTATCGGCGAACACGCCGATAGCCGGTGAGCAGGCCCTCCTGGTCCAGGTCGACCTGGTAGCTCGCCATCAGGCTCATGGTGTCCGGGACCCTCGGGAGTTCGAGGACCTCCATCTCGAGCGCCCATCCGTCCTCGGTCTGCTCGAAGGAGGTCACCGATTCGGGGGCGAGCCCGGTGAGTTCGGCGAGCTGGGCACGCGCCTGGCGCAGCACCTCCACGGGTGCCGGCCGCGGCTCCTCCGCCTTGCTCCGCTTGTCGTCGCCGCGTGACTCCTGTGATTTCTGGGTTTTCTGTGAACCCTGTGACTGGTCTGTGCTGTTTGTGTTCGACATGGCCACCTCTTTGTGCGGGTGGCCGCTCATCCCATGGCCAAACCTCACGAGCGAAGGTCCGCGAGTCGCCGCCGGGCCGGGCCCAGGGCGCGGCCCCGGCTCGGCAGACCGGCCCAGGGGTCGCTACGGGCCTGGTCGACGGCGTCGGCGAGGGTCCAGCGGCGGGCGTCGAGGCCGGGGTCGTCCAGCTGCTCCCAGGCGAGGGGGACGGCGACGGGGGCGCCTGGGCGGGCACGCACGGTGTAGGGGGCGACGGCGGTCTGCGCGTAGGCGTTGCGCTGCACGTCGAGGTAGAGACGGTCGCCGCGGTCCTCCTTCCGGGCCGCGGTGGTGAGCCGGTCCGGGTGCCGGGAGGCCAGCAACTCGGCCACGTCACGGGCGAATCGGCGCACCTCGTCGAAGTCGCTGCGGCCGTCGAGGCGGACGACGAGATGGAGCCCGCGCGAGCCGGTGGTCATCGGGGCGGCGGGCAGCTCCAGCGCGTCCAGCAGCTCCCGCAGCCGGACGGCCGCCTCGCACACTCGGGGGAAGTCGTCGCCCGGGGGATCGAGGTCGAAGACGAGCTGGTCGGGGTGGTCGACGCCGCCGGAGCGGTCGGTGCGGGACAGCCAGCGGTGCAGGGTGAGACAGGCCTGGTCGGCGAGGTAGAGGAGGGTGGCGGTGTCGTCGCAGACGGCATGCGTGACCGTGCCGCCCTCCTTGGCGACCTCGGCGCGGGTGATCCAGTCCGGATAGTGGTCCGGGACGTTCTTCTGCATGAACCGCTGCCCGTCGACGCCGTCCGGGTACCGCTCCAGCATCAGCGGACGGCCCCGCAGGTGCGGCAGCATGTGCGGGGCGACGGACCGGTAGTAGTCGGCGACGTCGCTCTTGGTGTACTCCGTGGCGCCGGGACCGCCCGGGAAGAGCACCTTCCCGGGCCGCTGGATCCGTACCGTACGGCGGCCCGCGCGTATGGTCCGGGCGTCCCCGTCGCTCATCGCACGACCGCCTCCTCCACCAGCAGTTTCGCGGCCGCCGCGATGCCGGCGGCGTCGATGCCGGCCGCGTGCAGCTGCTCGTCGGGCGCGGCCGAGCCCGGCATGGTGCGCACCGCGAGCCGGACCAGGCGCGGCACGGGCCGGCCGTCGCCGAAGGCCTCCGCGACCGCGTCCCCGAGGCCGCCCTCGGGGTGGTGGTCCTCCACGGTGAGCAGGCAGCCGGTCTCCTCGGCGGCCCGGCGCAGCGTGTCCGCGTCGACGGGCTTGACCGAGTACAGGTCGATCACCCGGACCCGGATGCCGTCCTCGGCGAGCCGGTCGGCCGCGGCCAGTGCCTCGGGGACGGTGACACCGGCGGCGACGACCGTCAGCCGGTCCTCCTCGCTCGACACGAGCGTCTTGCTGCCGCCCACCGGGAACTCCTCGTCGGGGCCGTAGATCACCGGTGTCTTGCCGCGCGAGGTGCGCAGATAGCGGATGCCGTCGAGGTCGGCCATGGCCGCGATCAGCCGGGCGGTCTGGTTGGCGTCACACGGGTACAGCACGGTCGAGCCGTGCACGGCACGGAACATCGCCAGGTCCTCCAGGCCCATCTGCGAGGGCCCGTCCTGCCCGATCGAGACACCGGCGTGCGAGCCGACCAGGTTGATGCCGGAGCCGCTGATGGACGCCATCCGCACGAAGTCGTAGGCCCGGCTGAGGAACGCGGCGAACGTCGAGGCGTACGGCAGCCAGCCCCGCGTGGCCATGCCGACGGCCGCGGCGACCAGCTGCTGCTCGGCAATGTAGCACTCGAAGAAGCGGTCGGGGTGGGCCTTGGCGAACTCCTCGGTGCGGGTGGAGTCGCCGACCTCGCCGTCCAGGGCGACGACATCGCCGCGGGCGGAGCCGAGCGCGGCGAGGGCGGCCCCGAAGGCGTCCCGGGTCGCGACCTCGTCGCCCTCGTCGTAGCGCGGGAGCTGCAGCACCTCGGTGGTCAGGTCGCGCAGCGTGGCGGCGGCCGGCGGCTCGCCCACCCGGACGTGCAGCGCGCGCGGTCCGCCGAGCTCGGCGACGGCCTCCTCGGCGTCCGGCACCGGCTTGCCGTGGTGGCCCTCCAGGTCCTCCACGGCGGCGACGCCCTTGCCCTTGAGAGTGCGGGCCAGGATCACGACGGGCTGCCCGGTGGTGGACAGCGCCTCGCCGTAGGCCCGGTCGATCTTGTCCACGTCGTGGCCGTCGATCTCGACGGTGTGCCAGCCGAAGGCCTGGAAGCGCCGGGCGTAGGCGTCCAGGTCGTGGCCGTGCCGGGTGGGGCCGCGCTGGCCGAGCCGGTTGACGTCCACGATCGCGATCAGGTTGTCCAGGTGCTCGTACCCGGCGTGTTCGGCCGCCTCCCACACCGAGCCCTCCGCCAGTTCGCTGTCGCCGCACAGCACCCACACCCGGTAGCCGGTGCGCTCCAGGCGCTTGCCGGCGAGGGCGATACCGACGCCGACGGGCAGGCCCTGGCCGAGGGAACCGGTGGCCGTCTCCACCCAGGGCAGCCGCCGGGGCGTCGGATGTCCTTCGAGCCGGCTGCCGAGCTTGCGGAAGGTGAGCAACTCGCCGTCCTCGATGGCACCGGCCGCCTTGTACGCGGCGTACAGCAGGGGCGAGGCGTGTCCCTTGGACAGTACGAAGCGGTCGTTGGCGGGGTGTTCGGGGCGTTCGAAGTCGTAGCGCAGATGGTGGGCGAGCAGCACGGCCATCAGGTCGGCCGCGGACATGGAGGACGTGGGGTGCCCGGATCCCGCGGCGGCGGAGGCCCGCACACTGTCGACGCGCAACTGCTGTCCCAGTTCGGCGAGTTCGTCGGGGTTCATGAGTCTCCTTGGGTGAGTCGAGGGGATACGGCCGGCGGCTTCACTCGGCGGCGGGGGCCGGGGGGTCGGTGCGCTTGACGGGGCCGGGGGCGGGGTGGTCACCGCGTTCGCCGGCGGGCGGTGCGGGTGCGCGTCGCGGTTCTCGTGCGCCTTGCCGTGCTTCCGCGGGTTCTCCGCCTTCCTCCGTGCGTTCCGGTCCGCTCCGTACGCGTGGCAGCTCGGGAGAGGCCGTGTCCAGGGGGACCGACCAGGAGCGGACGAGGCCCAACTGGACCCCCTGGCGCGGCAGTACGGCGTCCAGCAGCCAGTCGGCGGCGACCCGGACGCGGTTGCCGGGCAGCGCGGCCAGGTGATAGCCGCGGGTGACCGCCCCGGCGGCCGGGCCGGACAGCGGGATGCCGAACGGGTTGGCGGCGGCCAACACCCCGCCGAGGTCGACCGCGAAGCCGAGGTCGCGATGGCGGTACGGCCGCCGGCGCCGCCCGAGGCCGAGCGAGGCGGCCACGTTCTCCCCGGCCACCCGGCCCTGCCGCCAGGCGTGCTGGGCCGTCATGGGAGTGAAGGCCCCCGGACGCTCCAGGTCCGGCACCGCGGCCGCGTCCCCGCAGCCGAACACCTCGGGCCGGCCCGGCACCTGGAGATACGGATCGACGATCAGCCGGCCCCGCTCCAGCGGCTGCCCGACGGCCTCCACCAGCGGATCGGGCCGTACCCCGACACACCACACCAGCGTCCGGGACGCGACGAACTCCCCGTCGGTGAGCAGTACCCCGTCATGGGTGGCCTCCTTCACCGAGGTCCCCATCCGTACGTCGACGCCCCGGGCCCGCAGCACCCGGTCGGCGGTGAGGGAGAGCCGCTCGTCCATCTCCGGGAGCACGCGCGGGGCCACGTCCAGCAGCATCCAGCGCGGCCGGAGCCCGGCAGGCAGCGGATGCCGGCGGACCAGATGGTCGGTGAGCAGTTGCATCTGCGCGGCCACCTCGGTGCCGGTGTAGCCGGCGCCGACGACGACGAAGGTGCAGCGGGCCGCGCGGGCCTTCGGGTCGGCCTCCGTGGCGGCCAGCTCCACCTGGCGGGTCACGTGGTCGCGCAGGTAGAGCGCCTCGGGCAGCCCGCGGAAGCCGTGTGCGTGCTCGGCGACCCCGGGGACGGGCAGCAGCTTGTTGACGCTGCCGACACTCAGCACCAGCCGGTCGTAGGCGAGGGTGCCGACGCCGCCCTCGGGGTCGGAGTAGTGGACCGTACCGGCGTCCAGGTCGACGTGGTCCGCCTCGCCGAGTACCAGCCGCACCCCGCGCAGGGTGCCCGGCAGCGACACGGTGACGCGGCGGGCCTCCAGGATGCCGGCGGCGACCTGGGGCAGCAGCGGCAGGTACAGGAAGTAGTCGGTCGGGTTCAGCAAGGTGATGTCGGCCCGGTCGCGGGTCAGCCGGGCCAGTGTGCGGGCAGCCCGGTACCCGGCGAACCCGGCACCGACGATCACCACGTGAGGTCGGCTCACGGTGCGCCTCCGGCGGTGTGGCTCGTCCGAGGCTTTCCGCGTAACCGGGGCCGGGGCACCCAAACGCCGGACGGGTCACCCGGACGCCGGTCGGAGCACCCGAACGCCGCGCCGACCCCCTGGCGTTTCGCCGGAGCGGCCCCGGTTACCCGGCCCGGGACCGGATCACACCACATCGGCTTCGCCCGCGCGGAGGTGCTTCTGCCATGCCCGAGTACGGCTATTTCCTGGCGAGCGAGGAACACGACCCGGCCGCGCTCGTCGAGCAGGCCCGGATGGCCGAACAGGCCGGATTCAAGGCGCTGTGGATCTCCGACCACTTTCACCCGTGGAACGACGCGCAGGGGCAGAGCGCGTTCGTGTGGTCGGTGATCGGCGCCCTGTCGGAGGCGGTGTCGCTGCCGATCGAGACGGCGGTGACCTGTCCGACCGTGCGGATGCACCCGGCGGTGACGGCGCAGGCGGCGGCGACCAGCGCGGTGATGACCGAGGGCCGCTTCCGGCTCGGTGTCGGCACCGGCGAGGCGCTCAACGAGCACATCCTCGGCGACCGCTGGCCTCCGACGCACGTGCGCCTGGAGATGCTGGAGGAGGCCGTCCAGGTGATGCGCCGGCTGTTCACCGGCGAGGAGGTCAACCACCAGGGCACGCACTACACCGTGGAGAACGCCCGGCTCTACACCATCCCCGACGAGCCCGTCCCGATCGACATCTCCGGCTTCGGACCGAAGGCGACGTCGCTGGCCGCCCGGGTGGGCGACGGGTACATCACGATGGCGCCGGAGGAGGAGATGGTCACGCAGTTCCGCAAGGGCGGGGGCGGGACCAAGCTGGTCAGCGGCGGCGCCAAGGTCTGTTACGGCACCGATCGCGAGGAGTGCGTCCGTATGGTGCGCTCCCTGTGGTTCAACGAGCTGCTGCCCGGGGAGATGGGGCAGGTGCTGCCCTCGCCGCGGCACTTCGAGCAGGTGGGTGAGCTGGTCACCGAGGACATGGTGCGCGAGAAGGTGGCCTGCGGGGACGATGTCGGGCAGCACGTGTCCACGCTGCGGGCCTTCGCCGACGCCGGGTTCGACCGGATCTACGTGAACCAGATCGGGCAGGACCAGAAGGGGTTCTTCGACTTCTACCGGACCAAGGTGCTGCCGCAGCTCGAGGAATGAGGCAATGAGGCCGGGTGAGGCCGGGGGTGGTGCGGTCGGCAGCCCCACCCTCGGCCTCGAACCCGAACGTACCCAGCCGCCCTCAGGCGAACTAGGCGAACGTACCCGGCCGTCAGGCCCTGCGGTCACCGGTGTGCGGCGGCTCGGCCGGCATCGGCGGGTACGGCATGCCCAGACCGCTCGGCGGGGCCCCCGGGGCGGTGCCGCCCACGACGTGTCCCGGTGCCGACGGGTGAGCCTGCTTCGGGTGGGCGGCGCCGCGCAGCGCGTACGCCACCGCGCCCATGATCGCCGCCGTGATCAGCGCGGCGCCCCAGCCGGGCAGGCCGATTGCCAGGGCCAGCCCGACGGCGAGGGCCAGTGCGGCGCCCGCGTACAGGGCGGCGGCGCCGGACGCGGCGTAGAGCGTGGCGGTGCGGCGCTGCTTTCGGGACTGCTCGCGCAGCTCGTCGCGCACCGTCTCGCGCGCCACCTGCGCCAGCTCCTCGACCAGTTGCCTGTCCAGGTGTTCCAGATGCTCCAAACTGTCCATGACCTGCGGGTACCCGGTGGACAGGGCGGGTAACGCGGGCGCCCTGCCCGACGTCGGCCACCCCAACTAGGCTCGGACACATGGAGATTCTGGGCGCCTCGCTGCGCATCTGCGTCGACGACCTCGAGACCGCGATCCCCTTCTACGAGCGTCTGGCGGGCGGCAGAGCCCTGCGCTTCGGGCGCGGCGGGGTCCAGGTCGCCGCGATCGGCTCCTTTCTGCTGATGAGCGGCCCGGAGGCGGAACTGGAGATCCTGCGCCGAGTGGCGGCGACCATCGCCGTCAAGGACGTCGACGAGGCGCACCGGCTGCTGACCGACCTGGGCGCCCGGATCCTCGCGGGCCCCGTGCCGACGCCGGTGGGCCGGAACCTGATCGCGATGCATCCGGACGGGTCCGTGTTCGAGTACGTCGACCAGCGCGGCTGAGAGCCGGCCGGCGGTCAGGGGGGTCTCGGCTCGGCGCGGGCGCACCGCCGGCTGACGCAAGGCTCCTGCGTCGATCCGCTGGCTGACCCGGAGGTGACCGCCATCGGCGGCGAGGCGCCCCGGGCCGGCGGGGCCGGCAGGTCAGACCACGTCCGGCCGCATCCGGAAGTCGTGGCGGGCGGGGAGGGGATCGTCGGTGAGCCGGGCCCACAGGCGGCCGAGGGCCTCCTCGCCCTCCCGCAGATCGGCGACCTCGAACCCGGCGTCGAAGACGGCCCGCGCCTCGGCCGGCCGTCCCTCGGCGAGGAGCAGCTCGGCCTCCAGGAGCCGGAACCGGCCCCGGCGGCGGACGGACGGCAGCAGCCGGTCCCAGACGGCCCGGGCGTCCGCCGTGCGCCGCGTCCTCAGCAGCGCCCGCAGGGTCTCCCGGCCGAGCGCGGCCACGGCGGCGGTCCACGCCTCGCCGTCGTCGCGCCGCTCGCGGCACAGGTCGTCGAAGGCGTCCGCGTACCGTTCGGCGGCCCGCTCGTGGTGGCCGGCCTCCTGGTCGGCCACGGCCAGACAGCGCAGCAACGGCCACAGCGAGGGGGCGAGGAGGAGGGCGCGCTCCCAGCTGCGGACGGCCTGGGCGCGGTCGCCGGCGTGCCACTGGGCGATCCCGAGGTGGTACTCGGTGTGCGGGGTGGCGGGCGCCGTCTCCAGCATGTCCCGCCAGTGCGCGGCGACGAGGGTCTCACCGGGCGGCCGTACCCGGCGCGGCTCCGGAAGGGTGCCGGTACGCAGCAGTTCGCGCCAGGGCGCCTGGGCCTCGCCCAGGGTGGACTCGGGGAACGGCGTGCCGGGCAGTTTCCAGTCGGCGCGCAGGACTTCGAGCGCACCCCAGCCGGATCCGGTGGCCAGGACCTCGCCGGGCTCGGTGTCGGCGCACGGCCGCCACGCCGCGTACGCCTCCTCGACCCGGGCGCGGGGCAGGGCCGACTCCAGGCGCTCCTCGGCGCCCTGGACGGCCCGGGTCCACTCCCCCTCGGGCGGGGCGTCGAGCGGTCCGTACGCCTCCAGCCAGGACACCTCGCTCTCGGGCTCCAGCCGGACGTGTTCCAGCTGGGTGCGGGCGAGTCCGGCCTGGATCTCGCAGTAGCCGCCGGTGCCGGGCTCGGTCAGCCACTGTTGCCAGCGCCGGCCGCCGGGCAGGTGGCCCCACACGAACAGCTTGCGGCCGCGCAGGGCGTCGGTGGAGGTCTGCACCAGCCCGTGCCCGTCGGCGTCCAGCGCGGCGATCCAGCGGCGGCGGCCGTCGGGCACCTCGTAGAAGTAGTCGGCGGCGTACGGGCTGTTGAGGGGGTGGGTGCGGTCGATGCCGTCGTACGACGGGACGGGGACGCGGTGCAGGCGGCGTGCGTAGCCGAAGTGCCAGGCCTCCTCGGCCGGAGCGAGGACCCGGCACTCCTCCGGTACCGCGATGTTGGACCACCAGTACGTCGGCACCGGGCGCTCGTGCGGGTTGCGGATGCGGACGCCGACGTAGAGGAAGTCGGAACCGTCGGGCAGCCACAGGTCCACCTGGAAGGGGAGGTCGCGCAGCCGCTCCCACTCCCAGAGGCGGAGCATCTCACCGCCGTCGGGCGCGGGGACGCGGGCGGCGTGCAGGGGCGCGCACGAGAGGGTGGTGTGACCGGTGGCGCCGATGTTCCATTCGACGCCACCGGAGTACCAGGCGCCGTTGAGGGCGAAGTTGGCGGGCTGGAACACCGGGTTGCGGTAGAGGAGTTCGCGTCCGGTCGGCAGGTGCAGCAGAGAGGCGACGCGGCCGCCGAGGCCGGGCAGGACGGTGGCGCGCAGCCGGTCGTTCTCGATCACCAGGGCGTCGAGGGTGCGGGGCTCGCGGGTTCTGTCGTAGCCGTCGCGGACGCGGACGGGGAGCAGGCTGCGCAGCGGCTCGTACCCGAGCTGGCGGGCCATGTCCCTGGGCATGCCGTCCCGGTCGCGGTCGTCGATCAGGTGGACCTCGTCGAGGGGGCGCAGCGGGGGCAGGGGGTTGTCCGGGCCCAACTGCGCGGCGGGCAGCGTCAGTACCTCACGTCGGATCCTCGTCACGATGACCATGGAACCCGGCGGCGCGGCACTCGGCCAGGGGACCTGCTGGTCAGGATTGCGCAAAGGCGTCCGCGGCGATCAGTGGGCGGATCGCATCTCGGCGGTGAGCGCCCAGCGTTCGTGGTCGCGCCAGGCGCCGTCGATGTAGATCATGTCCGGGGAGAACCCCTCCAGCCGGAAGCCTCCACCGCGCGCCATGGCGACCGAGGCGGCGTTCTCGGGCTGTACGTTGATCTCCAGGCGGTGCAGCCCGAGCGGACCGAACGCGTACCCGACGACCAGGTCCAGGCCCTCGCGCATCAGGCCGCGCCCGGCGGCGTGGGCGAAGGCGCCGTAGCCGAGGGCACCGCACTGGAAGCCGCCGCGCACGATGTTGTTGATGTTGATGAACCCGGCGATGTCCCCGCTGTCCTTCTCGCACACCAGGAAGCCGGCCTTGGCGGGGTCCTCGATCAGCCGGCCGGCGTAGGCGGCGTAGGCCTCCTCGGTGTCGGGCGGGAACAGCCAGGGCCGGTGCAGGTCCTTGCTCTCGCGGGCCCGCGCGGTGAACTCGGGGCCGTCGTCGAGGGTGAAGTGACGGATGGCGACGCGCGGGCCCTCGGCGAGGTAGTGGGGTGCGGTGTGCGGCATCCGGCCAGCCTACGGCGTCCCCGCGGGCGCGCGGGAGGGTCCTGGTCCGCGCCGGCCCTCCGGTAGCGGCGTCGACCGCGCGGGTACGGCCGCCCGCCCGGAGGCCGAACGTCAGCGAGGTGACGGCGTACGGGCCCCGGTGAGCGCGAAGGTCGCGGTGAGGGCGGCACGGGATCGGACGCGCGGCGGGGCGCCGGCCGGGGCGCACCTCGGGAAACGGACCTCTGGGGCATCAGTGGCGACGGTCAGCGCAGTGCGGGCACGGCCAGGGTCAAGGAGCCGGACTCGGCGTCGAGTTCGGCCGGCACGCCGAAGGGGACGGTCACCGCGTCGTCTCCGTGCCCGAACCCCAGCTCCTCCACCACCGGGACGCCGAGTCCGCCGAGCCGGTCGGCGAGGACCGGGCGCAGCTCCTCGTACGGGCCGCAGTCGCGCCAGGAGCCGAGCCCGATCCCGGCGACCCCGTCGAGCCAGCCGGAGCGCACCAGCTGGGTCAGCAACCGGTCGACACGGTACGGCCGTTCGCCCACGTCCTCCAGGAGCAGCAGCCCGCCCCGCGCCCCGGGCCGGGCGAACGGGGTGCCGAGGTCGGTGGCCAGCAGGCTCAGACAGCCGCCGAGGGTGACCCCCCGGGCCCGGCCGGGCGCCAGCGCGGTCCCGGCCGAGGCCAGGGTGAGGACGGTCTCCGGAGCGAAGAGGGTGGACCGCAGATGCTCCTGCGCACGGGCGCTCTTGACGAAGTCGACTCCGGCGGCGGCCGGTCCGTACAGGCTGACCAGGTCCAGCCGGGTGGCGAGCGCCTGGTGCAGGACGGTGATGTCGCTGAAGCCGACGAACACCTTCGGCCCGGCCGCCCGCATCGCGTCCCAGTCCAGCAGGTCCACCATGCGCTGCGCCCCGTATCCGCCGCGGGCGCACAGCACCGCGGCGACGGACGGGTCGCACCAGGCGTTCTGGAAGTCGGCCGCGCGGTCGGCGTCGCGGCCGGCCAGGTAGCCGAACTCGCCGTGCCGGTCGAGCACATGGGGTGCCACCACCGGATCGAGGTCCCAGCCGCGCAGCACGTCGAGCCCGGCCTGCAGCCGCTCCTCGGGCACCGGCCCGCTGGGGGCGACGACGGCCACCCGGGCGCCCGGGGCCAGCCGCCGCGGCCGCGTCAGTTCCCTCACGTGTGCAGCTCCAGTCTCGGGATGCCGGACACGTCCAGCTTGAACACCTGTGCGTACAGGGAGAGTTCGGCCTCAAGGGCGCGCACCATGGTCTCCGCCCGCCGGAAGCCGTGCCCCTCTCCCTCGAAGGTGAGGTAGGCGTGCGGCACGCCCCGGCCCTCGATCCGGGCGAGGAAGCGCTCGCACTGGACGGGCGGGCAGATCACGTCGTCCAGGCCCTGGAGCAGCAGGAACGGCGCGGTGAGCCGGTCGGCGTGGGCGGCCGGGGAGCGCTCGGCGTACCGGGCGGGCACCTCGGCGGACGGGCCGATCAGCGACTCCAGGTAGCGGGACTCGAAGTCGTGGGTCTCCCCCGGGCCCCAGGTGGTCAGGTCCAGGACCGGGTAGATGATGGTGCCGCAGGCGTAGACGTCGGTGGTGGTCAGGGAGGCGGCGGTGGTCCAGCCGCCCGCGCTGCCGCCCCGGATGGCGAGCCGGGCGGGGTCGGCGGTGCCCTCGTCGGCGAGGGCCCGGGCGACGGCCGCGCAGTCCTCGACGTCGACCACGCCCCACTGCTCGCGCAGCCGCTCCCGGTAGGCCCGGCCGTGTCCGGTGGAGCCGCCGTAGTTCACCTCGGCGACCCCGATGCCCCGCGAGGTGAAGTAGGCGATCTCCAGGTCCAGCACGAGCGGCACCCGGCTGGTGGGGCCGCCGTGCGCCCAGATCACGTAGGGCGGCAACTCGCCGTCGGCTGCCGTGTGTTCGGGGTGGTGCGGCGGATAGACGTGGGCGTGCACCTCGCGGCCCTGCGGGCCGGTGAAGACGCGGATCTGCGGCTCCGGGTAGTACGCGGGGTCGACGGCGTCCCGGTGCCCGGCGCCGATCGCGCGGGCCCGGCCGGTGACGGTGTCCAGCTCGACCACCTCGTAGGAGGTGCGCGGGCTGGCGCCGACCGCGATCACCCGGGTGCCGTGGGCCGCGAGATGGGCCGGGAACTCCGTCCACTGGCCGGCGGCGTCGACGATCTCACCGGATTCCGGGTCCAGCACGCCGAGCACGGCAGGTCCCTTGCCGTGGACGACCGCGATCAGCCCGTTGTCGAGGGGCGCGAACCAGCGCAGCCCGAGCTGCCACAGGGGCCCGCCGAACTCCTCGTCGCGCGGGCACAGCGGGGTGCCGTCGCGGTAGAGGTTCCACCAGCCGCTGCGGTCGCTGCTGTACAGGAGCCTGCCGTCCGCGTCCCACTCGACCTGTGCGACGGCCTCGTCCGGCCCGCCGGCGACGGTCCGCGCGTCCCGCAGGGTGCCGTCGTCGCCGACGTCGGCCACGAGCAGTTCCGTGCCCTCCCACGGCATCCGCGGATGGTCCCAGGCGAGCCAGGCGGCGCGGCGCCCGTCCGGGGCGAGGCGGGCCCCGGTGACGAAGCGGTGCCGGTCGTCGGTGAGTTCGCGGACGGCGCCCCGGTCCTCCGCGGCCGAGCCGTCCAGCGGTACGGCGGCGAGGACGCGCCGCAGGTCACCGGGTTCGTCGCCGGTGAACTCCTCCAGCACGCACCAGACTTCGCCGCGTTCCAGGTCCACGCGCAGGTCGGCCCAGCGCAGCCCGCCGCCCACGGTCGACAGCGGGGTGAGCGGGCGCGGCTCGCCGCCGGGTTCGTACCGGTAGAGCCGCTGGTCGGCGAAGTGCGCGAACACGACGAGGGGTTGGCCGCCCTGTACCGCCCCGGCCCAGGGCCGGCCGCCGTACTCGATGACCCGGCTGCGCACGTTCCAGGGCGCGGGCAGCACGGACTCCTCGGTCCCGTCGGCGCGGCGGCGTATCAGGGCGCGCCGGCCGCCCTCGGCGGGCCGGGGCTCGGTCCACCAGGCCTCGTCCCCGACGAATCCCGTCCACTCCGGCCGGCCGTCGTGCGCGGCGGCCAGGGCCGCGTCGACGGGCGACGGCCAGGAACCGTACGGCGTCTTGAGCATCTCGTCCCCCATCCCCTAGGCCGTCCGCAGGAAGCGGTCCAGCACCCGAACACCGAAGTGCAGCGCCTCCACGGGCACCCGTTCGTCCACGCCGTGGAACAACGCCTGGTAGTCGAGGCCCTCGGGCAGCTTCAGCGGGGCGAAACCATAGCCGGTGATGCCCAGCCGGGAGAACTGCTTGGCGTCGGTGCCGCCTGACATGCAGTACGGCACCACGTGCCCCTCCGGCGCGAACTCCTCGACGGCGGCCCGCATCTTCGCATAGGCGGGCGAGTCCACCGGCGCCTGGAGGGCCACCTCCCGGTGTGCGAACTCCCAGCTCACGTCCGGGCCTGTCAGCTCGTCGAGGGTCGCGGTGAACTCCTCCTCACCACCGGGCAGATAGCGACCGTCGACGTAGGCCACGGCCTCGCCGGGGATGACGTTCAGCTTGTAGCCGGCGTCCAGCATGGTGGGGTTGGCGCTGTTGCGGACGGTCGCCTCGACCAGCTTGGCGGCCGGGCCGAGCTTCTCCAGCAGCCGGTCCACGTCCCGGAAGTCGGGCTCGATGCCGTACAGGGCGGCGAGTTCGGCGAGCGCGGAGCGGACGGTCGGGGTGAGCCTCAGCGGCCACTCGTGCTCGCCGATGCGGGTGACGGCGGCGGCGAGCCGCGTCACCGCGTTCTCCTTGTTCACCTTGGAGCCGTGCCCGGCCCGCCCGCGCGCGGTGAGCTTCAGCCAGCCGGTGCCCCGCTCCCCCGCGGCGATGGGGTAGAGCTGCCGGCCGCTGCCGTCGTGGAAGGTGAAGGCGCCGGACTCGCTGATGCCCTCGGTGCAGCCCTCGAACAGTTCGGGGTGGTGGTCGGCGAGGAAGCCGGAGCCGTCCTCGGCGCTGGCCTCCTCGTCGGCGGTGAAGGCGATGACGAGGTCCCGCCGGGGCCGTACGCCCTGCCGGGCCCAGGACCGGACGACCGCGAGGATCATCGCGTCCATGTTCTTCATGTCGACGGCGCCCCGCCCCCACACCACGCCGTCGCGGATCTCGCCGGAGAACGGGTGCACGCTCCAGTCGGCGGCCTCGGCGGGCACGACGTCAAGGTGCCCGTGCACCAGCAGCGCGTCGGCGGACGGGTCCGTGCCCTCGATCCGCGCGACGACGTTCGTACGGCCCGGCGTCCGCTCCAGCAGCACCGGCTCCAGGCCCGCGCCGGCCAGCCGTTCGGCCGCGTACTCCGCGGCGGGCCGCTCCCGGCAGTCCCCGCCGCCCCGGTTGGTGGTGTCGATGCGGATCAGGCCGGAGGTGAACTCCACGACCTCGGCCAGGGCCAGTTCGTCGGCCTGCTGGTCAGCCATACTGCTCCTCCACGGCGGCAGAGACGATCGTGGTGACCGCCTTGAACGTCCTGATCCCCTCGTACATGGTGGCGGCGGTGTACGCCACCTTCCGCTCGCCGATCCGCGCCACGCCGGGCACCACGGTCGCGGCCATCGCCAGGTGCTCGGCGTCGAACTCCACCGCGACCGTGAACGAGCCTGCCTCGACGGGAGCGTGGCGCACCGCCAGCCGGGCGGCCTCCTTGGCGGCGGCACGGATGTCGGCGGCGGTGCGGGCGGGGGTCCGGCACACCGCCGCGTACCGGGACACATGGTCCTTGACGGCGACCTTCAGCGCCTCGGGGGCGTAGCCGAGCGCGTCCTCGCAGGCGAGGTCGTCGCCGGTGACGAGGACGACGGGGACGCCGTACTCGGCGACGACGTGCGCGTTGAGCAGGCCCTCGCTGGCGCGGACGTCGTTCAGCCACACCCCGGTGATCTGGTTGGCGAGGTAGGTGTGGGCGAGGACGCCCTCCATGCCGGCGCCCGCGTGGTAGCCGACGAAGGCGACGCCGTCGACGTCGCCGTGCTGCACGCCCTCCACCATGGACAGCGCCTTGTGCCGCCCGGTGAGCATCTCGACCCGCTCGTCGAGCCGCTCCAGCAGCAGGTTGCGCATGCTCCAGTGGGCCTCGTTGACGAGCACCTCGTCGGCACCGCCGTCGAAGAAGCCCCGCACGGCGGCGTTCACGTCCGAGGTGAACATCGCCCGGCACCGCTCCCACTGCGGCGTCCCCGGCAGCACGTCGGCCGGCCAGGTGACGCCCGTGGCCCCCTCCATGTCGGCACTGATGAGGATCTTCATGCTGGGTCACGTTACGCGCCGCGGAGCGGCCAGGCTACGACCCGGAACGACCCGTCACCGGGCGCTCTTCTGCCGGACCCAGATCTCGAAGTGCCCGGCGCCGGTGGAGGTGCGGTACGGCAGCGAGCTGGTGAGCCGGTAGCGGCCGGTGGTGCGCATCTCCTGGCGGACGGCCTCCTCGGCCGGGGCGAGGCCGCCGGAGTAGTCCAGCACCACGCCGTCGAAGTACCCGTCGCGGATGGCCGCCCGGTAGCCGGGGACACCCGTCAGGTGGCGGCCGTCCTTGGTCTCGTAGTCGATGAAGAAGAAGGACAGCCAGTCCTCGTAGTCCGTCCTGCGCTCGCGGCCGAGGTAGTACACCGGGCCCTCCTTCGGATCGCCCAGCCAGTGCTGTCCGGGGCGCACGGTGTAGGAGAGCTGCGGAATGAGGTAGCGGGTGTCGGGCCAGCTGCCGAAGTAGGACGCGGACTGGGAGAGGCCCAGGGTGAGGGCGAGCACGCCGATGGCGATGGCCCACTGCGGGAACTTGAAGTGGGCGCCCATCAGCCGGGTCACGCCGACGCCCGCCATGGGCGCGGCGAAGAACAGGCCGAAGCCGATGTGCTTCTGCAGCGAGGTCTCGGTCTGCAGATGGATCTGGTAGGCGGGCGCGAGCAGCGCGGTCCCGGTGAGCAGCACGCCCAGGCAGGTGCGCCAGCGGCGGCCGGGCACGGCCCGCCGCCAGCCCGGGATCTCGGCGAGCCGGGCGGTACGGGCGTACGTGACCGTGCCGACCAGGGCGACGGCGACCAGCAGCCCCGCCCAGCGGGCGGAGTCGTGGAGGATCTGCCAGGCGGCCGTGTCGCCGTGGGCGCGGGCGGTGGTGGTGCTCTGGATCGCGGACAGGTAGCCGCCGGCCGCGAGCCCGCCGACGAGCAGCGCGAGGGTGGCCGCGCCGAACAGCGCACCGCGCAGCAGGGCGCGCCGCATGTAGTGGTGCCGGTAGGCGGTCAGCACGTACAGCAGGACCAGGGTGGGCAGGAAGAGAGCGGAGGCGTACTTCACGCCGACGGCGAGCGCGGCGACCGGGGCGGCGGCCGCGGCCCACGCCCAGTGCCGGGGCGCGATCACCACCAGCAGCCAGGCGGTGAGGGCCAGCAGGCAGACGGCCATCGCGTCGTAGGTGGCGAAGTGGCCGAGGAACAGCGTGGGCATGGAGACCGCGAACAGGGCGCTCGCGCACAGCCCGGCGCGTTCGTTGAACAGCCGCCGGGTGAGCCCGTACAGACAGGCGGTGGCCGTCAGCATGAACAGCAGGCTGAGGGCGCGCACCCCGGCGAGGCCGAGCACGGAGTCCACGGCGGCCGCGAGGACCGGGTACAGCACGGGCGCGCCGGAGAAGTAGGTGCCGAACCCGCCGTAGTTCGGCGCGCCGTAGAAGAGGCTGCCGATCTCCACGTGTCCGGCCCAGATGTACAGGGCCTCGTCCTCGAAGGCGGAGTTGGCCAGCCGCAGCGACAGCGCGGCCTGGACGAGCAGGATGACGGCGAGCAGCGCGAGGCCGACCGTGCGGCGGCGCCGGCCGGTGTCGGCGGCCCAGCCCATCAGGGCGGGCGGCGGCAGCGTCCAGCCGGGCAGCGGCTGTTCCACGAAGGAGAAGCCGGGGTCGGCCTCCGGCGGTGGCGGGGGCAGGACCCGCAGCTGCAGGGTCTCCTCGTGCACCGGGGGGTGCATGTGGCTCATCGTCGTGTCTCGTCTACTTCGGGGCGGCGAGGTCGAGGTCGTAGCGGGGGTTCCGGGCGGCCCTGCGGTACGCGGCGAGCGTCTCGGGGCTGCTGTCGACCCGCCAGTCCGTCTCCTTGTTCAGGTCGAACCAGATGAAGCCCACGATGTCGCTGCGGGCGGCGACGGTCTTCAGCAGTTCGGTGATCTGCGCGCTCTTGCGCGGGTTGGGTTGCGCGCCGGTCTCGGCGAGCAGGAACGGACGCTGGGTGAAGGTCCTGATCTGCCGGAACGTCGGCCCGAAGAGCGAGGCGAAGTCCTGGGCGCCGGTGCGGGCGTAGTAGCCGACCACGCCGACCCAGTCCACATACCCGTCGCCCGGCCAGTACGGCTTGAGGGCCACCTGCGGGACGGGGTTGACGACGTTGGGGCTCCACACCCAGATGACCGTCGAGACACCCTCGTCCTGGAAGACGTCGTGCACATGGTGCCAGGCCTTGACGAACTCGGCGGCGGTGGCGTCCTTGTGGCCCCACGGGTACCAGTTGCCGTTCATCTCGTGCGCGAGGCTGATGGCGACGGGCACGTTGAGGGCGCGCAGGGCGTGGGCGGTGTCCTTGATGTACGCGTCCTGGCTGCCGTCGGCGATCTGCGCCAGGGTCGCCTTGTGCGGCTCCCAGGCGATGTACGGCAGCTGGCCGTTCTCCCAGACCGCGCGGGTCTGGTCGGTCTGCAGCTCGTCACCCCAGCCGAGGTAGTACTCCAGCAGGGTCGGGGTGCGGCCGACCTGGGCGGCGTACCTCCGCACCGGTGTCAGATCCTTCGGGACGCCGTCGAAGGTGGCGCCGAAGTACTTGTTCTTCGGGTGCAGCAGCGGGGTGACGTCGTAGGGCTGGGCGGCCACATAGGTGGTGCCGCCGCCGGGCGCGGACGCGGCGGGCAGGGCGCCGTTTCCGCCGGCGCCGATGGGCGCCGGGCCGGTGCTCACACAGCCGGCGAGGAAGAGGACGGCGGCGAGCAGGACCGCCCAGCCGCGGATCACGCCCTTCACGCGGTCACCTCCTTCGGCTCGATCAGCACCCGGGCCACGGCGACCGCGTAGAACAGGCCGGAGGCCAGCATCAGCGCGAAGTTCTCCGGGTGGGCACCGCTCATCCGCCACACGGACAGGGCCGGCCACAGCACGGCCGTCGGCGCGCTCCACAGCCACATCCCGCCCCAGAAGCGACGGGTCTTGTTCTTCTTGGCGCCACTGGACCCGGTGGGCTGCCAGCCCATGGGGCGGCGGCGTACGACGTCCCAGATGGCGAAGACGTGCGCCCAGCCGTACATCACGCGGGTCGCCCAGGCCTCCAGCCGGTAGGGGTTGCGGTGCCACAGCGGGTAGACCACGGTCAGGTACAGGAGGCTGGGCAGCACCATCCAGTAGTTGGTCGCCTGGAGCTGGTCCGGATAGCGCATCAGCAGGGTCAGCGCGATGAGCGGCGTGGTGAAGGTGAGCAGGGCCGTCTCGATGTAGTAGATGAAGCCGGACATGTAGCACAGGCGGCTGGCGAAGCGCATCTTCACCTGCCAGAACTCCCGCAGGCTGCCGAGCATGCTCATCGAGGCCATGCACCAGCGGTACTGCTGGTTGTAGTAGGCGCCGATGGTGTCGGGGCAGATGCCGGTGGACAGCGCGAGCGGGACGTAGCGCAGGTCCCAGCCGCGGGCCCGCAGATCGAAACCGGTGTGCATGTCCTCGGAGTGCTCGATGAGGCTGGTGCCGCCGATCTCGTCCAGGGCCGCACGCCGGTAGACCGCGCAGGAACCGACGCAGATCGAGCCGTCGCTGCGCTGCCTGGAGACCTGGACCGAGCGGTAGAACAGCTCCTGTACGGCGCCGGCGCCGCGCTCTATCCAGTTCTGCTGGTCCAGGACGCGGAAGTACTGCGGCGACTGGACGATGGCGCAGCGCGGGTCGTCGTCCAGGTACGGCAGCAGCTCGTGCAGCAGGTCGGAGCGCGGTACGAAGTCGGCGTCGAGGATGAGGATCGCCTCGCCGGAGGAGTTCTCGAAGCCGTGGCGGAGGTTGCCGGCCTTCTTCATCCAGCCGCGGTTCGGGCGGACCAGGTGCCGGAAACCGAAGTCGGCGGCCATGGCGGCGGCCTCCGCGCTGTCACCGTCGTCCAGCACCAGGACCTCGACCCGGCCCGGGTAGGTGTCGGCGAGGATCCGCACATACCGCCAGGTGTTGTGCAGCACCTCGATGGGCTCGCCGCAGACGGGCAGGAAGACGTCGACGCTCGGATGGCGGTCCGGCTGCCAGCGGCGGACGACACGGCGGTGCGCCTTCAGGTCGAAGCTCGGGGCGAACGCCTCCAGCCGCATGGATATCAGGAAGCCGACCACGGCCAGCAGCAGGGTCGGGGCGAACACCCAGATCCATGCGCTGTGCCGGGCGGTGTCGGCCTGGCTGAGCAGCACGCAGACGAAGCCGATGAAGGAGCTGGACGTCAGCACCCAGGTGTGGCGCTTGACGTAGCTGTACTTCTCCCGTTCGTCGGGTGGTGTGGGCAGCAGCCCTTCGGGGGCCGGCGGGCGACCTGAACGCGGGGCACGCCGCCGCCCTCGGCTGCGTACTTCCGCCGTACGAACGGACACGGCTGAGGACCCCCCTCTGCACCTGCGCGTGAATGAGCGAGGGGAATGCTATAGGACAGATGTTCACAGCACGTGCACAGCTTCCTCGAACTCGGAGCAACGCCCTCCGGAAAGGGAAGCGGGGTGCGCGGGACGGCGGTCC
>NZ_JBFAWF010000017.1:74796-188876 GCF_040680195.1 Streptomyces sp. NPDC052109
GAGAACCGATGCCACAGCTCGTCGTCGGACTTGCGGTCCAGACGCGGCAGCCCCTTCCAGGTGTCCACCAGCGCCCGCAGACGCTCCCCGCGCACCCCGGAGCGCCCTCGGCCGTCCGATTATGCGCCGGCCAGGACGTACCAGTGGGCCGGCAGGTCGATGCGTGTGCCGTCGGCCAGGTACTCGGTCTGGGGCAGGGACGTGCCGCCCTCGGCGAGGACCTTCAGGCCGGCCTCGCCGAGCAGGCGCGGGATCTCCGCGTCGTCGGCGTCGGCGGGCTTGAGGCCGTGGTGGAAGACGCGCTGCAGCTTGGGCCCAGGGCCGCCCTGCTGGGACGCGGCGCGCCCCAGCACATCCCGGGAGCCGGAGGTGAGCTCGACGACGAAGGCCCGTCCCTCGCTGCCGATGAGCTCGGCGACGGCGGCGGCGACCCCGGGCCGCGCCTGGGGCTCGCTCTGGTGGATGACGGCCCGCATGTAGACGTTGACGTCGCCGAGCCGCTCGTGCAGGGCGCGTACGGCGCCCGCGTCGGTGAGGTCGAGCTGCTGGAACTCCACGGCGTCGTCCTGCGTGGCGCGGCGGGCGTGCTCGACGGCGGCGTGCGAGAGGTCGACGCCGACGGCTCGGGCGAACCGGGTCGCGAGGTAGCGGGTCTGGGTGCCGTTGCCGCAGCCGAGGTCGACGATGGTGCGCGCCGGGTCCGCGTGGGGCAGCAGCAGGGCGCTGTACGGTTCGGCGGACAGGGCGGGATCGCAGTCCCAGATCGCCTCGCCTGCCCCGTCGGAGGTCTCGCTCCAGTAACTCTCCCAGTTGCTGCGGTACTTGTCCGAGACGTTCATGCGATCTCCCCACGGTTCGATTCCGTGATCGGGATATCGCGAAGGCCCGGAGCTAGGCAAGGGGCGGGAGGCCTCCTTCACCGGAAGTGCGGGCCCTGGCCAACTCGAGGGGCGCGCATCCGCAGACCGCACGCCCCCCTCGTCATCTCCGTCCCGACAGGGCCTGTTCGAACCAGACGGTCTTACGGTGCCCGGTGGCGCTGGCGCCCCATTCCCGGGCCAGCCGGCTGACCACACGCAGACCGCGGCCCGCCTCGTCGTAGGGCTCGGCGCCCAGCATGGCGGGCAGGGCCGGTTCGTCGTCGGTGACCTCGAACAGCAGCGCGTCGGTACGCACCACGCGGAGCCCGACCGGCTCACTCACCGCGTGCCGTAGGGCGTTGGTGACGACCTCGCTGACCAGCAGCTCGGCGGTCTCCACGGCCTGCGGCAGACCCCACTGGAGGAGTTGCTCGCGGACCAGGCGGCGGGCCCGGGCGGCCTGGCGCGGGTCGGCGTCGAGCCGCCATTCGGCGACGTGGTCGTCGGGAATGCCGTTGAGACGGGCCATCAGCAGGGCCACGTCGTCCTTGCGGCCGCCGCGCGTGTTCAGGGCGCGGATGATGGTGTCGCAGGCGTCGTCCATGGAGGCCGCCGGGTGCGCGGCGGACTCGCAGAGCGCGGCGAGTCCCTCGCCGATGTCGGAGCCGCGCACCTCGACCAGCCCGTCGGTGCACAGCACCAGCCGGTCGCCGGGCCGGACCTCGACCCGGATGGCCTCGAACGGGACGCCGCCGACGCCTATCGGGGCACCGGTGGGCAGCTCCAGCAGCTCGCTGCTGCCGTCCTCGGCGCGGACCAGCACGGGCGGGATGTGTCCGGCGTTGGCGAGGTGCAGTTCGCCGCGGATCGGGTCGTAGACCGCGTACAGGCAGGTGGCGAGGTAGGTCTCGCCGAGCCGGCGTGCCAGGTCGTCGAGGTTGCGCAGCAGCTGGGCGGGCGGGGTCTCCATGGCGGCCATGGTCTGCACGGCGGTGCGCAACTGGCCCATCATCGCCGCCGAGTTGAGGCCGTGGCCCATGACGTCGCCGACCACGAGGGCGGTGCGCGAGCCGGGCAGTTTGATGGTGTCGAACCAGTCGCCGCCGATCCGGCCGAGCCGGGTGCCCGGCAGATAGCGGGTGGCGATGTCGCACCCGGGCATCCGCGGGGCGACCTGCGGGAGCATGCTGTCCTGCAGGGTGTCGGCGACGTTCTCCTGGTAGGTGTACATGCGGGCGTTGTCGAGCACGAGGCCCGCGCGGGCGGCGAGTTCGGCGCCGGTGGTGCGGTCCATGTCGTCGAAGGCCGGGCGGTCCGGGCGGCGCATCAGCACCATGAAGCCGAGGACGACGTTGCGCGCCTTGAGCGGCACGATCAGCAGGGAGCGGCCGCCGATCAGCGGCCTGAGGTCGCGCTTCTCGAACTCGCCGGCGATGCGCTCGGACAGCTCCTCGGTGACCCTCGGGATGAGGACCGGTTCGCCGGTGACCATGCACTTGTAGAACGGGGTGTGCTCGGGAAAGGCGAAGGCCTCGCCGACGGGCACGGTGTCGTCCCAGCGGCCGGGTTCGTCGTTGTGCTCGACCCACACCCGGAACATCACGGTCTGCGCGTCCGGCGGGCCGTCCGGGAAGCCCTCACCGGCGAGGACGGCGGCGCGCAGATGGGTGCCGGCGAAGTCCGCGAACCGGGGTACGGCGGCGCTGGTGACCTCGCGGATGGTCTCGCCGAGGTCGAGGGAGGAACCGATGGCGGAGCTGACCTCGTTGAGGAACTCCAGCCGCTCGCGCACGGCGGCGTACTCCAGGTCCTGCTCGGCGCCCTCCGGGACCACGGCGGCGGCCGGCCGCACTTGCCGTACGACGGCTTCGGCGCGCTGCCGGCCGGGCCGCCGGGGCACGCCCCAGTACGGGGTGACGGGCACCCGGTCGAACTGGCTGAACTCCAGTACGGGGTAGCCCAGTTCGAGCACCTGCGAGACGATGCGGCCGCTCGGGTCCGGGCCCATGTTGGGCAGGATCTCGGGCAGCCGCCGTTCCAGTTCCTCGGACGCGGGCAGTTCGGTGTGGCGGGCGAAGCCGGGCGAGATGCGTTCGGCGGTCTCGTCGTCGTAGCCGCGCTCGTCGCGCAGCCGGGTGGCGTCGGCGGCGAGCACGAGCAGCCGGGACGGGCCGGGGCCGATCAGCGGGTAGGCCCACCACAGCACGTCGAGCCGCTCGGCGTCGGGTGCCTGCCCGTGCGGGAAGAGCCGGGCACGGCCTGCGGTGGCGTACGCGGTGTGCCCGCCGAGCGAGGACTCCAGGTCGGGGCCGAACCCGCCGTACTCCTCGTAGGCGTCCGGCATCGCGTCGCCGCGCAGGTCCTCGGGGAGGGCGCCGGAGACGGGCAGCAGGTCGGCCGCGGCTCGCCCGACGGCCCCCTCCCGGCTCACGCCGAACAGGCGCCGGGCGCCGCTGCTCCAGTGGGACACCAGGCCGTCGCGGTCGACGACGACCACGGCCAGCGGAATCCGGCCCGCCCCCGCGCTGCCGGCACCGCGCCCGGGAGGTGTGTCCCGCTCGCTGCCACGGTCCATGGCCCAGGCCCTCTCTCCCCACGGCTGTACGCGATCGATCTGTGCCGCCCGCCACTACGGTACGGCGGCGGCCGGTCGCGATGTGTGGCAATCCTGGAATTGGTTTCACATGATCGCACCGGCGCGCAGCTCAGCGCCCCTGCGGGCGCCGCGGCTCAGTCCTCGTGGCCCAGTTGCAGGTCCCGTTCGGTGCGGCCGCCGCCGGCGACCTGGAGCACCGTGGCGACCGGCGGGTAACCGGCGGCGATGACGGTGTACTCGCCGGAGGAGAGGTCGACGAACCGGAACGTTCCGTCCGCTCCGGTGGTGAGCGTGTCGACGACGTTGCCCGCCGCGTCGAGGAGCGTCACGCGCGCGTCCTCCACGGGCCGTCCGCCGCTCGCCCGCACGGTGCCCCTCAGCACGGCGCCGCCCGCGAGCTCGACGTCCTGCCGGGTCTCCCGGGAGGCCTGCACGCTGACCGGGAGGGCGGCCGGGCGGAAGGCGGGGGCGCTGGCGGCGAGGGTGTACTCGCCGGCGACGAGTTCGGTGATGACGTAGCCGCCCTCGCGGCCGCTGCGGGTGGTGGCGACGACCTCGCCGTGCACATTGGTGAGGGTGACGGCGGCGTCGCGCACGGGGGTGCCGTCGGCGGTCAGGACGCTGCCGGCGAGTCGTCCGGCGCCGCCGAGGACGACGTCGAGTTCGACGGGTCGTTCGCCGACGGTGACGGATACGGCCTGCGGCTGGTGGCCGCCGGCGGCGGCGATCAGCACGTAGGAGCCGGAACCGGGCGTGCTGAGCGCGTACCGTCCGTCCTCGCCGCTCGCGCCCCGCCCGATCTGCACTCCGGCGACGTCGATGAGGGTGAGCGCGGCGCGGGGGACGACGGTGCCGTCGGGGTGCTGGACCGTGCCGCAGACGGGAATCCCGGCGGCGTAGGACGAGCGGGGCGAAGGCGGCGTCGCCCCGGGCGAAGGCTGGGTGCGGGCTTGCGGGATCGGGGCGTTCACGGTCTCTTGTTCTGACTCGGATGCGGCGGTGTGGTGGGACACCAGGGGTTTCTCCTTGAGGAAGAAGGCGATGAGCAGGCCGAGGACGAGCACCGGGACGAGGTACAGGAAGATCCGGGGCATCGCGTCGGCGTAGGCGCGGATGTAGGCGTCGCGCAGGGCCGGGGGCAGCGCGTGGACTGCTTGCGGGGTGATGGACTCGGGGTCGGGCAGCCGGACGCCGGCGCGCTGCGGCAGCTCCCTGCGCAGGGCGTCGGTGAGCCGGTTGGCGAAGAGGGTGCCGAAGATCGCGGCGCCGACGCTCCCGCCGATCTGCCGGAAGTAGTTGTTGGCACTGGTGGCCGTGCCGAGGTCGGCGGGGCGTACGGAGTTCTGCACGGCGAGGACGAGGACCGGCATCACCATGCCGATGCCGGCGCCGAGGACGGCCATCCAGATGCTGTACTGCAGCCGGGGCGTGTCGACTTCGAGGCGGGACAGCAGCCACATGCCGACGGCGGAGACGGCACCGCCGAGCACGGGGAAGATCTTGTAGCGCCCGGTGTGGCTGATGAGCTGCCCGCCGATGATGGAGGCGCCGACGATCCCGGCCATCATGGGCAGCATCAGCAGGCCGGACTCGGTGGCGCTGGCCCCGTCGACCATCTGCAGGAAGGTCGGCAGATAGCTGGCGGCGCCGAACAGCGCGACGCCGATCACGAGGCCCACCAGGCCGCTGACGTCGAAGACGGAGTCGCGGAACAGCCTGAGCGGGATGAGGGGTTCGGCGGCGAACCGCTCGGCGACGAGGAAGAGGACGACGGCGGCGAACGCGCCGCCGCCGAGGCCGATGATCTGCCGGGACCCCCAGGCGTACTCCGTGCCGCCCCAACTGGTCAGCAGGACCAGGCAGGTGGAGGCGGCGGCGAGCAGCAGCGCGCCGAGGACGTCGAGGCGGCCGCGGGTCCGCGGCTTCGGCAGTTTCAGGACCAGGGTGACGACGGCGAGCGTGACCAGACCGAAGGGGACGTTGACATAGAAGCACCAGCGCCAGGAGAGGTGGTCGGTGAAGTAGCCGCCGAGCAGGGGCCCGGCTACGGAGGCGAGACCGAAGGCGGCGCCGATCAGGCCCATGTAGCGGCCGCGTTCGCGGGGCGGCACGATGTCGGCGATGATCGCCTGTACGCCGATCATGAGGCCGCCCGCGCCGACGCCCTGGATCGCGCGGAAGGCGATCAGCTGGTCCATGGACTGGGCCCGGCCGGCGAGCGCGGAGCCGACGACGAAGACCGCGATGGCGAACTGGAAGACCCCCTTGCGGCCGAACAGGTCGCCGAGCTTGCCGTAGAGGGGCAGGCCGATGGTGGAGGTGAGCAGATAGGCGGTGATCGCCCAGGACATCCGGTCCAGGCCGTGCAGTTCGCCGACGACCTTGGGCAGCGCGGTCGCGACGATCATCTGGTCGAGCGCCGCGAGCAGCAGGGCGAGCATCAGCCCGAAGAACACCAGCCGCACCCGGCGC
The DNA here is from genome assembly GCF_040680195.1 of Streptomyces sp. NPDC052109. Lineage (NCBI taxonomy): Bacteria > Bacillati > Actinomycetota > Actinomycetes > Kitasatosporales > Streptomycetaceae > Streptomyces > Streptomyces sp. NPDC052109. The sequence goes on from NZ_JBFAWF010000017.1 coordinate 80,725, forward strand.
GCGCCGATCTCGGCGTCCGGTGCGGGGGCCTGCGGCGCGACGGCGGTCTCTTCCCCGGCCGGTGTCACCACCGGCTCCTGCTCCACGAGTGTCGTGCCGCCCACGTACCGCTCCCCTCGTCACACCTGTCACAATTCCCGCATTGAGCGTCAACTGTGAACAACTGCGGTGAGTCACGGCATCGTTCCGGACGAGGGGGAGATCCACTCGAACCAGTGAAGGGGCGCAACACCCCTTCACCGGTGGAGCCTTGGAGCTACTTCTCGACCTCGGCCGCGAGCTTGGCGAGCATGGCGTCGTAGATCCGGCCGAGCCCCTTGGGCGCGAAGGTCTTCTCGAAGAAGCCGCCGATGCCGCCGGCGCCCTTCCAGGTGGTGCTGACGACGACCCGGGACTTCCCCTCGCCCGCGGGAGTGACGCGCCAGGTGGTGACCATGGAGGAGTTGCGGTCCTTCTCGACCAGCTCGCCGTCGGTGGGCTCGCTGACCTCCACGAGGCAGTCGCGCACCCGCTTGCTGGTGGCCTGGAGCTTCCAGTGGACGAGGGTGCCCTCGCCGTCGCCGCCCTCGCGGACCTCGTACTCGCTGAAGTGCTCGGGCAGCAGCTTCTGCCGCGTGCCGCGGTAGTCGGCGAGGGCGTCGAACACCTTCTCCGCGTCCGCCGCGACGACCCGCTCCGTAGTGGCCTCGACCTGCGCCATTGCGTTCCTCCAGGACCTGGTTTCTCGGGGTTGGGGCAAGCCAACCACCCCGGTGCCCGGCCACCAAATCGGGGGTCGCCGTCATGGGTCCCCACCAGGGGCGCACGATCATGGGAACAGATGTTCTATTGTGTGGCGCAGTGCTAGCGAGGAGGCGTCATGCGCTGGGAGAACCTCACCGTCGGGTCCACGACGTCCACCGCGTCCGGGGAGGCGGCCGAGCACGGCCGGGCCGGCGAGGCCGCGCTGTTCGGCGCGGAGTCCGTCACCGTCCGGACCTTCGACACGCCCGAGTTCCGCGGCATCACCTTCCACGAGGTACGGGCGCGCTCGGTGCTCAACCGGGTGCCGGGCGCCTCGCGCATGCCGTTCGAGTGGACCGTCAACCCCTACCGGGGCTGCACGCACGCGTGCGTGTACTGCTTCGCCCGCAAGACGCACAGCTATCTGGACCTCGACACCGGCGTCGGCTTCGACACCCAGATCGTGGTCAAGGTGAACGCGCCCGACGTGCTGCGCCGCCAGCTCGCGTCCCGCCGCTGGCAGGGCGACCACGTGGCGATGGGCACGAACGTCGACTGCTACCAGCGTGCCGAGGGCCGCTACCGGCTGATGCCGGGCATCATCTCCGCCCTCACCGAGCACGCCAACCCGTTCTCGATCCTCACCAAGGGCACTCTGATCCTGCGCGACCTGGACCTGCTGGTCCGGGCCGCCGAGGTGACGGACATCGGCATCTCGGTCTCCGTCGGTTTCCTCGACCCCGGACTGTGGCGCACGGTGGAGCCGGGCACGCCCGCGCCGGAGCGCCGCCTGGACGTCGTGCGCACCCTGGGCGAGCACGGCATCGGCTGTGGGGTGCTGATGGCGCCGGTCATCCCGTTCCTGAGCGACCATCCGGCCCAACTGCGTGCCACGGTAAGGGCGATCGCGGAGGCGGGGGCCACCTCGGTGACCCCGCTCGCGCTGCATCTGCGTCCCGGTGCGCGGGAGTGGTTCATGGCCTGGCTGGCGCAGCACCATCCGCACCTGGTGCGGCGCTACGAACGGCTGTACGCGGAGGGCGCCTACGCGCCCAAGTGGTACCAGCGCCGGATCACCCGTCAGGTGCACGAGCTGGCACAGGAGTACGGCATCGGGCCCGCCCGCCCGGGCCTGGCCCGCCGGATCCGCCCGCCGCAACCGGCCGACGCCCTGACCGCGGCCGGACCACTGCCCGTGAGCGAACCGACCCAACTCACCCTCATGTGAGAGCGGTACCGGCCCTCGGGTGAGGGCGTTCGAGGGCTTCGGGCGACCCAATCGGGTCAACTATGCCTATAACGCGCTCTTCAGAACAGCGATTCCGGGACGATGCGGCGAATGATGTGACCCTCACGGTCCGCCGACACCTCCGTCCCGGGAGAACGCATGAGAACACGCGCAGCCGTGCTGTGCGCGGCCGCCGCCGTGCTGGCCGGCTCGGTCACCGCCCTGCCCGCACACGCGGCCCCGGCGACGGCCCCCGCCGCACGTCCGGCCTGGAAGAAGTGCGGCACCGGCGCCTACCCGACGCTCCAGTGCGCGTCCCTGAAGGTGCCCTTGGACCACGCGCATCCGTCGGGCCGGCAGATCACGCTCGCCCTCTCCCGCGTCCCGCACACCGCCAGGACGTCCCAGGGCCCGCTGCTGGTCAACCCGGGCGGGCCGGGCGGCAGCGGCCTGGCGCTCGCCGGGTTCGTCGCCTCGGCCCTGCCCAGCCGCGTCGCCGCGCGGTACGACGTCATCGGCTTCGACCCGCGCGGGGTCGGCCGGAGCAGCCCGGCCCTGGACTGCGCACCGGGCCACTTCAGGGCGGCGCGTCCGGACACCGTGCCCGCCACGGCCGCGCTGGAGCGGACCAACCTCGCGCGCGCCAGGTCCTTCGCCGCCGCCTGCAGGCGCAAGTACGCCGGGCTGCTGCCGTACATCGACACCGTCAGCGCCGCACGGGACATGGACTCCATCCGCGCGGCCCTCGGGGCGCGCACCATCAGCTACTTCGGCTACTCCTACGGCACCTACCTCGGCGCGGTCTACGCGAAGCTGTACCCGCAGCGGGTCCGCCGCCTGGTGCTGGACTCGATCGTCGACCCGACCGGTGTCTGGTACGAGGACAACCTCGGCCAGGACTACGCCTTCGACGACCGCCACCGCGCGCTGATGGCATGGATCGCCCGGTACGACTCCACGTACCACCTCGGCAAGGACCCCGCGAAGATCGAGGCCAGGTGGTACGCGATGCGCGCGGCCCTGGCGAAGCGGCCGGCCGGGGGCAGGGTGGGCGCCTCCGAACTGGAGGACACCTTCATCACCGGCGGTTACTACGACGGTTACTGGCCCTACCTCGCGGAGGCGTTCACGGCGTACACGCGCGAACGGAACGCCGGGCCGCTGGTGGAGGCGTACGAGAACTACGGTGCCGTGGACGGCTCGGGCGACAACGGCTACAGCGTCTACTCCGCGGTGCAGTGCCGTGACGCCTCCTGGCCCGGCGGCTGGAACCGCTGGCGCGCCGACGCCTGGCAGGTGTACGACAAAGCGCCCTTCATGGTCTGGAACAACGCCTGGTACAACGCGCCGTGCGCGTACTGGCCGACCGCGAGGCGCAGGCCGGTGGACATCGCCAACGCCAAGCTGCCTCCGGTGCTGCTCTTCCAGGCGACGGACGACGCGGCCACGCCGTACCCCGGCGGTGTCACGGTCCACCGGCTGCTCGCCCGCTCCAGCCTGGTGGTCGAGGAGGGCGGCGGCAACCACGGCATCACGCTGAGCGGCAACGCCTGCCTGGACCGGTATCTGGCCACGTATCTGACGGACGGAAAGGTGCCACGGGGCTCCGGTCCCGCCGACGCGGTGTGCAGGAAGTCGCCCGATCCGAAGCCTCTTGAGGCGAAGGCGGCGTCGACGTCGTCACGCGGTTCGACCCTGCACGCCCTGCTGGGCTTCCGGCGGTAGGACGGAAGCCCGCCGGGACGACCAACCGCGTGCCCCGTCGCAGGCGTTGTCAGTGGCGTGCTCCACCATGGAGCCATGACTGAACCGACCCGCGTCACCGCCCCCGACGGCGTGGCCCCCGCGACCCAGTACAGCCACGTCGTCTCGGCGACCGGCCGCCTCGTCGCCGTCTCCGGCCAGCTCGCTCTGGACGAGCAGGGCAGGCTGGTCGGCGAGGGCGACCCCGCGGCCCAGGCCCGCCAGGTGTTCGAGAACCTGAGGCGCTGCCTGGCCGCGGCCGGAGCCGGCTTCGAACACGTGGTCAAACTGACCTACTTCGTCACCGACACGGCTCACCTCCCGGCGATCCGCGCGGCCCGAGCCGCCCACATATCCGACGACCGCCTCCCGGCGTCCTCCGCGGTCCAGGTGGCGGCGCTGGTGGCCCCGGAGTTCCTCATGGAGGTCGAGGCGCTCGCGGTGGTCGGCGAGTGACCGTTCCGGTCGTCCGGGAGATGACCCTCGCCGACTGCGACCGGGTCTCGGAGATCCGTGTACGCGGCTGGCAGCACGCCTATCGGGGGCTGATGCCACAGTCGTACCTCGACGCGCTCAGCGTCGCGGCGGACGCCGAGCGGCGACGGGCCCGGTTCGGTCAGAGGGGCGGCTCCGTCGTGAACCTGGTCGCCGTGGTGGGCGGCGAACTCCTCGGCTGGGCGGCGCACGGGCCGTACCGGGAGGGCGGCACCCCCGCCACGGACGCCGAGCTGTACGCGCTCTACGTCGATCCCGGGCATCTGGGCCACGGGGTCGGGCGTGCGCTGCTGAACGCGTCGGTCGAGCGGTGCTCCACGTATCCGCGCATGCTCCTGTGGGTGCTGCGGGACAACACCCCCGCCCGCCGCTTCTACGAGCGCGCCGGTTTCCGGCCGGACGGCGCCGAGGAGCCCTTCGAGGCGGGCGGTGTGCCGGTGCCCGAAGCCCGGTGCGTCAGGGAGCTGCCGGGCTGACCGGACGTCAGGTCGCCTCCTGCTGCTGGGGGATGCGCGCCAGCGCCCGCACCGCCGCCTCGGCGAGGGCCGGATGGGCCAGGGCCTCGTTGAGGACCCGGCGGGCGCGGGGGTCGCCGAGGGTTCCGAGGCCCTCCACGCAGGCGAGGGCGACCTTGCGGTAGGGGTCGTGCGGGCGGAGCCGGCGTTCCAGGGTGGTGATCAGCGCGGGCACGGACTCAGGGGCCCGCAGGTCGGTGAGGAGGCGCACCGGGTGCAGGGCGTAGGCCACGCGGAGTTCGTTGGTGGCGAGGGCGGCCGCCGCGCGGGCGGTGCGGGGGTCGCCCAGGCGGGCGAGCGCGTGGGCGGCGGAGGCACAGCGCGGGGGGTCGCGGTGGTTGAGCAGGAGCACCAGCGACTCGAAGGCGCGCCGGTCGCCGGCGAGGCCGAGCCGGAACGCGGCCAGTTCCCTGGCCCACAACGGCTGTCCGGGGGCGATGAGCACCTCCGCGAGTTCGTCGTGGTCCTCGGTCGCCAGCAGCCGGTCGAACGCCGCCGTTCCGCGCGACTCGCGCCGTACGCGCTCCGTGAGCGATCGCAACTCTTCGTCCACGAAGCCCAGCGTAGGCGGGTGGCGAGGCCTGAGGGAGCTACATCACAAAGTCGGGCCGCACTCAGGGCTGGCGCGCTCGTTACTGGCCGGTTAAGCTCAGACGAGCGAGTTACCCACTCGCGTTTCCGCTCTCGACGGTTTGGTGACGCAGCCGTCGGCAGCGCTGGTCGGTTCGGTACGAACGTGTACCGCTGTACGACCCGGCTCCGGGACAGGGCCGGTCGGATTCCCTGCCGTTCACGGGCGTGTGCGCGCCCGTGGCACCGACGGCACCGGGCGTGTGCGCTCGCAGCCCGGCGACACCCGCACTCCTTTCCGCTCCGCGGTGCGCCCCTCGGCGCACCCGGTGCGTTCCTCGTCGTCACCCTCATTCCTGGAGTCCCGCGATGGCCACTCCCCTGTCCCCCCAGTCCGGCACCCCTCAGTCCACGCTCAAGACGATCGCCGTCGTCGGCCTCGGCACCATGGGCACCGGTATCACCGAGGTCCTCCTGAAGGCGGGCCGCGAGGTGATCGGCATCGACGTCAGCGAGACCCAGGCCGCGAGGTCCGTCGCCGCTCTCGAGGCCTCCACCGCCCGCGCCGTGGAGCGTGGCAGGCTCACCGAGCAGGAGCGCGCCGACGCCCTCGCCCGGGTCCGCACCGCCACCGACCTCACCGCGGCGGCCGACGCCGACCTCGTCATCGAGGTGGCCCCGGAGTCGTACGAGATCAAGCACCAGATCTTCCGCGAGCTGGACGGCATCGTCCGCCCGGAGACGATCCTCGCGACCGGCACCAACGCCCTGTCCGTCACCCGCCTCGCCGCCGACTCGGCCCGTCCGGAGCGGGTGCTCGGCCTGCACTTCTTCAACCCCGCGCCCGCGATGAAACTGGTCGAGGTGGTCTCCTCCGTGCTGACCGCCCCGCAGGCCGTCGCCGCGGTCACGGACCTCGCGATCGAGCTGGGCAAGGAGCCGGTCGCGATCGGCGACCGTCCCGGTTTCGTCGCGGACGGCCTGCTGTTCGGCTACCTCAACCAGGCCGCGGCGATGTACGAGGCCCGGTACGCCTCCCGCGAGGACATCGACGCGGCGATGCGGCTCGGCTGCGGCCTGCCGATGGGCCCGCTCGCGCTGCTGGACCTGATCGGCGTCGACACCGCGCGCACCGTCCTGGAGGCCATGTACGCCGAGTCCCGCGACCGGCTGCACGCCCCGGCCCCGATCCTGAAGCAGCTCAGCGAGGCGGGCCTGACCGGCCGCAAGTCCGGGCGTGGCTTCTACACCTACGCGGCGCCGGGCAGCGCCACGGTGGTGCCGGACGCGCTGACCCCGGCGGCGGAGGGCGCGACGGCCCAGGGGCGCGAAGTCCGCTCCGTCGGCGTCGCCGGCTCCGGCACCATGGCCTCCGGCATCGCCGAGGTGTTCGCCAAGGCGGGCTACGAGGTCGTCCTGGCCGCCCGCAGCGAGGAGAAGGCGCAGGCCGCCAAGGCCCGTATCGGCAAATCGCTCGCCCGCTCCGTCGACAAGGGCCGGCTGACGGCCGAGGCCGCCGCGCAGATCCTGGACCGGATCGCCCCGGCGGGGTCCTACGACGCCTTCGCCGAGGTCGACCTGGCCGTCGAGGCGATCGCCGAGGACCTGGAGGTCAAGCGGCAGCTGTTCGCCGCGCTGGACAAGGTCTGCAAGCCCGGCGCGGTCCTCGCCACCACCACCTCCTCGCTGCCCGTCGTCGCCTGCGCCCGCGCCACCTCGCGCCCGCAGGACGTCATCGGCATGCACTTCTTCAACCCGGCGCCGGCGATGAAGCTGGTCGAGGTCGTGCGGACCGTGCTGACGGCCGACGACGTCCACGCGACCGTCCGCGAGGTCTGCGCGAAGATCAAGAAGCACGCGGTGGACTGCGGCGACCGGGCCGGCTTCATCGTGAACGCGCTGCTGTTCCCCTACCTCAACAACGCGATCAAGATGGTCGAGGAGCACTACGCGTCCCTGGACGACATCGACGCGGCGATGAAGCTCGGCGGCGGCTACCCGATGGGCCCGTTCGAGCTGCTGGACGTGGTCGGCCTGGACGTCTCGCTGGCCATCGAGAAGGTCCTGCACCGCGAGTTCCGCGACCCCGGCCTCGCCCCGGCCCCGCTGCTGGAGCACCTGGTGGCCGCCGGCTGCCTGGGCCGCAAGACCGGCCGCGGCTTCCGCGAGTATGCCCGCCGCTGACGGCGCCGGCGACTGGTCGCACGCGGAGACGGACTGGGGCGGCCTGCTCGACCCCGGGGACGTGCCCCCGCCCTCCTGGGGCGGGGGAAACCCCTCACCCGCGCACCGAACTGCGCACATGCAGTACGTTCGGGTCATGTCCCAGCCCGCCAAGTCCTCACGTACACCAGCTACGCCCGACGCGCCGGAAAGTGCCGCAGGCAGTCGCGCGGCGGCCCAGCGGCTCAAGATGCGCCGAGAACTGGCGGCCGCAGCCATGGAGCTGTTCGCGACCAAGGGGTACGAGGCGACCACCGTCGACGAGATCGCGGCCGCCGCCGGGGTCGCCCGCCGCACCTTCTTCCGCCACTTCCGTTCCAAGGAAGAGGCGATCTTCCCGGACCACGACGACACGCTGATCCGCGCCGAGGCGGTGCTCAACGCCGCCCCCGCGCACGAGCACCCGCTCGACACGGTGTGCCGGGGCATCAAGGAAGTCATGAAGATGTACGCGGCCGCGCCGGAGATCTCGGTCGCCCGCTACAAGCTCACCCGCGAGGTGCCCACCCTGCGGGAGGCGGAGATCGCCTCGGTCGCCCGCTACGAGCGCCTGTTCACCCGCTATCTCCTCGGCCACTTCGACGAGCACGCGCACGCCGACGACGCCAACGACGACCCGCTGCTGGCCGAGGTGGCCGCCTCCGCCGTCGTGACCGCCCACAACCACGTCCTCAGGCGCTGGCTGCGGGCGGGCGGCCAGGGGGACGTCGAGGCGCAACTGGACCACGCCTTCGCGATCGTACGAAAGACCTTCGGCACCGGGATCGGGGCCGGTCGCGGTCCGGCGCCGAAGCCCGCCGCCGGCTCCGCGCCGGCGACGGCGTCCGCGCACGGCGAGGTGCTCGTCACCGTGGCCCGCACCGACGCCCCGCTGGACGAGGTCATGCGGACCATCGAGGAGGCCCTGAAGGAGCGCTGAGCCCGCTCCCGCCGCTCCCGCGCTGTGACGACGGCCACCCCTCGGGGTGGCCGTTTTGCCATGTCAGAGCCCGTTTTCGAGCAGATTTCAGGAGCCGTTCGATCGATCATCGCTCATTTGTTACGTAAAGATTTCACCTGAGCCGAACTTCTGGCACTCAGTGCCTTGCCGCCTGACACGCGGTGTCATACGTTGGTGGTGTCCGGGCGGCCGGCGAGCAGAGACCGTTCGCTCGCCGGCTGTCCCCGCAAGCTCATGGCCTGCGCGCCCGGACGCCTGCGTCACAGGCAACCTCCCGCGCCACAAAGCGCTGCAGAAACACCCCGAGCCGAACCGACGGCACCTCTCAAAACCCTCAGCAGCACTCATCGCAGCACCGACGAATCCCCAGCGCCCCTCCCTCAGGGCGCTCACCGCCGGAGGCAACACCGTGACCGTGAAGGACATCCTGGACGCGATCCAGTCGAAGGACGCCACGCCCGCCGACTTCGCCGCCCTGCCGCTTCCCGACTCGTACCGCGCCATCACCGTGCACAAGGACGAGACCGAGATGTTCGCGGGCCTCGAGACCCGCGACAAGGACCCGCGCAAGTCCATCCACCTCGACGAGGTCCCCGTGCCGGAGCTCGGCCCGGGCGAGGCCCTGGTGGCCGTCATGGCCTCCTCGGTCAACTACAACTCGGTGTGGACGTCGATCTTCGAGCCGCTGTCCACGTTCGGGTTCCTGGAGCGCTACGGCAAGGTCAGCGAGCTGACCAAGCGGCACGACCTGCCGTACCACATCATCGGCTCCGACCTCGCGGGCGTCGTCCTGCGCACCGGCCCGGGCGTGAACGCCTGGAAGCCCGGCGACGAGGTCGTCGCCCACTGTCTGTCCGTCGAGCTGGAGTCCTCCGACGGCCACAACGACACCATGCTGGACCCCGAGCAGCGCATCTGGGGCTTCGAGACCAACTTCGGCGGCCTCGCCGAGATCGCACTCGTCAAGTCCAACCAGTTGATGCCGAAGCCGGCCCACCTCAGCTGGGAGGAGGCCGCGGCCCCGGGTCTGGTGAACTCCACCGCCTACCGCCAGCTGGTCTCCCGGAACGGCGCCCAGATGAAGCAGGGCGACAACGTCCTGATCTGGGGCGCGAGCGGCGGCCTCGGCTCCTACGCAACCCAGTTCGCCCTGGCAGGCGGCGCCAACCCGATCTGCGTCGTCTCCAGCGACCAGAAGGCGGACATCTGCCGGTCCATGGGCGCCGAAGCGATCATCGACCGCAACGCCGAGGGCTACAAGTTCTGGAAGGACGAGCAGACCCAGGACCCGAAGGAGTGGAAGCGCTTCGGCAAGCGCATCCGCGAGCTCACCGGCGGCGAGGACATCGACATCGTCTTCGAGCACCCCGGCCGCGAGACCTTCGGCGCCTCCGTGTTCGTCACCCGCAAGGGCGGCACCATCACCACCTGCGCCTCGACCTCGGGCTACATGCACGAGTACGACAACCGCTACCTGTGGATGTCGCTGAAGCGGATCATCGGCTCGCACTTCGCGAACTACCGCGAGGCCTGGGAGGCCAACCGCCTCATCGCCAAGGGCAAGATCCACCCGACCCTCTCCAAGACGTACTCCCTGGAGGACACCGGCCAGGCGGCCTACGACGTCCACCGCAACCTGCACCAGGGCAAGGTCGGCGTGCTGTGCCTCGCCCCCGAGGAAGGCCTCGGCGTGCGCGACGAGGAGATGCGCGCCAAGCACATCGACGCCATCAACCGCTTCCGCAACGTCTGAGAGCCATAGATGACAGAGCGTCAGAAGGACCGTCCGTGGCTCATGCGGACGTACGCCGGCCACTCGACGGCGGAGGCGTCCAACGAGCTGTACCGGCGCAACCTCGCCAAGGGACAGACCGGTCTGTCGGTGGCGTTCGACCTGCCGACGCAGACCGGTTACGACTCCGACCACATCCTCGCCCGCGGCGAGGTCGGCCGGGTGGGCGTGCCCGTGGCCCATCTCGGTGACATGCGCAGGCTGTTCCAGGACATCCCGCTGGAGCAGATGAACACCTCGATGACGATCAACGCCACCGCGATGTGGCTGCTGGCGCTCTACCAGGTCGTCGCCGAGGAGCAGGGCGCGGACATCACCAAGCTCCAGGGCACGACCCAGAACGACATCGTCAAGGAGTACCTGTCCCGCGGGACGCACGTCTTCCCGCCGGGTCCGTCGCTCCGCCTGACGACGGACATGATCGCGTACACGGTCTCCCACATCCCCAAGTGGAACCCGATCAACATCTGCAGCTACCACCTGCAGGAGGCCGGGGCCACGCCGGTGCAGGAGATCGCGTACGCGATGTCCACCGCGATCGCCGTCCTCGACGCCGTGCGCGACTCCGGCCAGGTGCCGCAGGAGCGCATGGGTGACGTGGTCGCCCGCATCTCCTTCTTCGTGAACGCGGGCGTCCGCTTCATCGAGGAGATGTGCAAGATGCGGGCGTTCGGCCGCATCTGGGACAGGGTCACCCGGGAGCGGTACGGCATCGAGGACCCCAGGCAGCGCCGGTTCCGGTACGGCGTCCAGGTCAACTCGCTCGGCCTGACGGAGGCGCAGCCGGAGAACAACGTCCAGCGGATCGTGCTGGAGATGCTCGCCGTGACGCTGTCGAAGGACGCACGCGCGCGTGCCGTGCAGCTGCCGGCCTGGAACGAGGCGCTGGGGCTGCCCCGGCCCTGGGACCAGCAGTGGTCGCTGCGCATCCAGCAGGTGCTCGCCTACGAGAGCGACCTGCTGGAGTACGAGGACATCTTCGAGGGTTCGAAGGTCATCGAGGCGAAGGTGGACCAACTGGTCACCGACGCCCTCGCGGAGATCGACCGCATCCAGGAGATGGGCGGCGCGATGGCCGCCGTGGAGTCCGGCTACCTGAAGTCCCAGCTGGTCTCCTCGCACGCCGAGCGCCGGGCCCGGATCGAGTCCGGCGAGGAGAAGATCATCGGTGTCAACGCCTTCGAGGGCACCGAGCCGAACCCGCTGACGGCCGACCTGGACACCGCGATCATGACGGTCGACCCGGCGGTCGAGGCCCGCGTCATCGCCGGGCTGGAGAACTGGCGCGACACGCGCTACCAGCCGCCCTTCAACCACCCGCGCCCCTGCAAGGCGCTGGAGCGGCTGAAGGAGGCCGCCAAGGGCACGGACAACCTGATGGAGGCCACGCTGGAGTGCGCCCGCGCCGGCGTCACGACCGGCGAGTGGGCCGGGGCCCTGCGCGAGGTGTTCGGCGAGTTCCGGGCGCCCACCGGGGTGTCGTCCGCGCCGGTGGCGGTGACCGCCGAGCCGGGCTCCGCGCTCGCCGAGGTCCGTGCCAAGGTGGACGCCACCGCCCGTGAGCTGGGTGTCGGCAAGCTTCGCTTCCTGGTCGGAAAGCCGGGCCTGGACGGTCACTCCAACGGCGCCGAGCAGATCGCCGTACGGGCCCGCGACGCCGGCTTCGAGGTGGTCTACCAGGGCATTCGCCTGACGCCGGAGCAGATCGTGGACGCCGCCCTCGCCGAGGACGTGCACGCGGTGGGCCTGTCGATCCTGTCCGGCTCGCACGCCCAGCTGGTGCCGGACGTGCTCCAGCGGCTGCGTGTGGCCGGTGCCACAGATATACCGGTGATCGCCGGTGGCATCATCCCGAATGGTGACGCCGAGCAGCTCAGGGCCGCCGGAGTGGCCGCCGTCTTCACCCCGAAGGACTTCGACATCACCGGAATCATCGGCCGCATCGTCGACGAGATCCGGAAAGCGAACAAGCTCGACCCCCTGGAGGTCCCCGCATGACGACCGTCAACCGCCTTCGCCCGCGGCGCTCCTGCCTGGCCGTGCCGGGCTCGAACCCGCGCTTCCTGGAGAAGGCGCAGGGGCTCCCCGCGGACCAGGTCTTCCTGGACCTGGAGGACGCCTGCGCGCCGCTCGCCAAGCCCGAGGCGCGGCACACGATCGTGAAGTTCCTCAACGAGGGCGACTGGACGGGCAAGACGCGCGTCGTGCGCGTCAACGACTGGACCACCGAATGGACGTACCGGGACGTCGTCACGGTCGTCGAGGGCGCCGGCCAGAACCTCGACTGCATCATGCTGCCGAAGGTCCAGAACGCCGAGCAGATCGTCACCCTCGACCTGCTGCTGACCCAGATCGAGAAGACCATGGGCTTCGAGGTCGGCAAGATCGGCATCGAGGCGCAGATCGAGAACGCGCAGGGCCTGAACAACGTCAACGCGATCGCGCAGGCCTCCCCGCGCGTCGAGACCATCATCTTCGGCCCGGCCGACTTCATGGCGTCCATCAACATGAAGTCGCTGGTCGTGGGCGAGCAGCCGCCCGGCTACCCGGCGGACGCCTACCACTACATCCTGATGAAGATCCTGATGGCCGCCCGTGCCAACAACCTCCAGGCGATCGACGGCCCCTACCTGCAGATCCGCAACGTGGAGGGCTACCGCGAGGTCGCCCAGCGCGCCGCCGCCCTCGGTTTCGACGGCAAGTGGGTGCTGCACCCGGGCCAGGTCGAGGCGTCCAACGAGATCTTCTCGCCCTCCCAGGAGGACTACGACCACGCCGAGCTGATCCTGGACGCGTACGACTACTACACGTCCGAGGCGGGCGGCAAGAAGGGCTCCGCGATGCTCGGCGACGAGATGATCGACGAGGCCAGCCGCAAGATGGCCCTGGTCATCTCCGGCAAGGGCCGGGCCGCCGGCATGCAGCGCACGTCGAAGTTCGAGATCCCGGAGGCCTGAGCGCGATGCAGTTCGGACGCACCTACGAGGAGTTCGAGGTCGGGGCGACGTACAAGCACTGGCCGGGCAAGACGGTCACGGAGTACGACGACCACCTGTTCTGTCTCCTCACGATGAACCACCACCCGCTCCACATGGACACCAACTACGCCGAGAAGACGACGGACTTCGGCAAGAACGTGGTGGTCGGGAACTACATCTACTCCCTGCTGCTCGGCATGTCGGTGCCGGACGTCTCCGGCAAGGCGATCGCCAACCTGGAGATCGAGTCGCTCAAGCACGTGGCGCCGACCTTCCACGGCGACACGATCTACGGCGAGACCACCGTGCTCGACAAGTGGCCGTCGAAGTCGAAGAACGACCGCGGGATCGTCTACGTCGAGACCAAGGGCTACAAGCAGGACGGCACCCTGGTGTGCGTCTTCCGGCGCAAGGTCATGGTGCCCACCGAGACGTACATCAAGGAGCGCGGCGGCGAGCAGCCCGGCCGCCCCGAGCTGAAGCAGCAGGAGAAGTAAGCCATGGCCCGTCTCGCCCAGACCGCCGGTCTGACCGACGTCCAGCAGGAGATCCTCTCCACCGTCCGGGACTTTGTCGACAAAGAGATCATTCCTGTCGCGACCGAGCTGGAGCACCGCGACGAGTACCCGCAGCAGATCGTGGACGGCCTGAAGGAACTCGGCCTGTTCGGTCTGATGATCCCCGAGGAGTACGGGGGCCTGGGCGAGTCGCTGCTCACCTACGCGCTGTGCGTGGAGGAGATCGCCCGCGGCTGGATGTCGGTGTCCGGCATCATCAACACCCACTTCATCGTCGCGTACATGCTCAAGCAGCACGGCACACAGGAGCAGAAGGACCACTTCCTGCCGAGGATGGCGGCCGGCGACATCCGGGGCGCCTTCTCGATGTCGGAGCCGGGTCTGGGCTCCGATGTGTCGGCGATCACCTCGAAGGCGGTCAAGGACGGCGACGAGTACGTCCTGAACGGCCAGAAGATGTGGCTGACGAACGGCGGCACCTCGTCCCTGGTGGCGGTTCTCGTCCGGAGTGACGAGGGTCACCCCGAGGGCACGGCGCCCCACAAGTCGATGACGACCTTCCTGATCGAGAAGGAGCCGGGCTTCGGCGAGGTCCGTCCGGGCCTGACCATCCCCGGCAAGATCGAGAAGATGGGCTACAAGGGCGTCGACACCACCGAGCTGATCATGGACGGCCTGCGGGTACCGGCCGATCGGGTGCTCGGCGGCGTCACCGGCCGAGGTTTTTACCAAATGATGGACGGCGTCGAGGTCGGCCGGGTCAACGTGGCGGCGCGCGGCTGCGGCGTCGCCCAGCGGGCCTTCGAGCTCGGTGTGCAGTACGCCCAGCAGCGACACACCTTCGGCAAGCCGATCGCGCAGCACCAGGCCATTCAGTTCAAACTGGCCGAGATGGCCACCAAGGTCGAGGCCGCGCATGCCATGATGGTCAACGCGGCACGCAAAAAGGACTCCGGGGAGCGAAACGACCTGGAGGCCGGGATGGCGAAGTACCTGGCCTCCGAGTACTGCAAGGAGGTCGTGGAGGACGCCTTCCGGATCCACGGCGGCTACGGCTTCTCCAAGGAGTACGAGATCGAGCGCCTCTACCGCGAGGCCCCGATGCTGCTCATCGGTGAAGGCACCGCCGAGATCCAGAAAATGATCATCGGGCGCAGGCTGCTCGAAGAGTATCGATTCCAGGGCTGATTGTCCGGATACGGGGTGTTTTCTTCGAGAAGAAGATCACACCCCGTAGAGGGTCTTCAGCCGCCGACTCGGCTGGCTGGCTTGCCCAGTTGTAGCCCGCGACCGGTACGATCCCGGAAAGCCGCCGTCCCCCGTCTTGCGCGGCATCATCCGCTACGAAGGTCATCCATGCCCCACAGCCAAACCTCTGCACCTCGCGACAGCCGAGCCGGCGTACGCCTCGCGCGCGGAGCATCGCCGTGGCTTCTCCCGACCGTCGCCACCGCAGCCCTCAGCCTGGCCCGCGCCCGCCGCTCCGGCGCGGCCAGGGCCGTGGCCGTGCCCGCCACCGCGCTCGCCGCGGGCATGCTGTGGTTCTTCCGCGACCCCGAGCGCGAGATCGGCTCCGGCCGGGTGATCTCGCCCGCCGACGGTGTGGTGCAGAGCATCATGCCGTGGAAGGACGGGCGCACCCGCGTCGCGATCTTCATGAGCCCGCTGAACGTCCACGTCAACCGCGCGCCCCTCGCGGGCACGGTGACGTCCGTCGAGCACATCCCCGGCGGCTTTGTTCCGGCTTTCAACAAGGAGAGCGAGAACAACGAGCGCGTAGTCTGGCATTTCGACACCGAACTCGGCGACATCGAGATGATCCAGATCGCCGGCGCGGTGGCCCGCCGCATCGTGCCCTACATCCCTCAGGGCACGAAGGTCGAGCAGGGCGACCGAATCGGTCTGATCCGCTTCGGCTCGCGTGTCGACCTCTACCTGCCCGAGGGCGTGGAGGTGGCGGTCGAGGTCGGACAGAAGACCGTGGCTGGGGTGACTCGCATTGACCGTGATTGATCCGGAGACCCAGGCCGGCTGGGTGCCCGAGGCCGACGACGTGGACGACGAGGAGGAGATGCCCCTCTCTCTGCGCCTGTCGATAGCGGACACCCTCACCCTGGGCAATGCCACGTGCGGCTTCATGGCGGTGTACTTCACCACCACCGGCATCCTGATCCCGCACCTGACAGGAAACGACGAGTCCGCGGGCATGGCGCGGCACAGCGCCGCCACGGCCGTCATCCTGATGCTCTGCGCGGCCGTCTTCGACCTGTTCGACGGACTGGTGGCCCGCAAGCTGCGCTCCTCCCCCATGGGCGCGGAGCTGGACAACCTCTCCGACCTGATCAGCTTCGGGCTCGCGCCCGCCTACTTCGTCCTCGTCTACGGCATGGTCGCGGACGACGCGCACCAGAGAATGGCGGCGCTCGGGGCAATCGTGGTGCTCCTGGCCGTCGTCCTGCGCCTGGCCCGCTTCTCGTGCGTGACCATGAAGGACGGCATGTTCCAGGGCATGCCCAGCCCGTTCGGGGCACTGACGGTGGTCTCCATCGTCCTGCTGGAGCTCCCCTTCGTGGCGACGCTGCTGGCGATCCTGGGTACGGCGTGGCTGATGGTGAGCCGGGTGGAGTACCCGAAGCCGCGCGGGCGTCTGGCCGGGGCGATGCTGTCCTGGATCGTCCTGTCCATGGGCCTGCTGGCGGCGTGGGCCTTCGACGCCCCGAGCGGCCAGCTGCTCCTCCAGACGGGCTGTGCGCTGCAGCTGGTCATGGGCGCGGTGATTCCGTTGTTCGCCACGGCTCGGCGGGTGAACAACTTCCGCGACAACCGCCGTGAGGCGCGGGCGGCCCAGCTGCCCTGACACCTCGCACCGGCACCCCGGGTGTGGCCCGAGCCCTCGCGGCTCGGGCCACACCCGTTTTGCGTTCAACAGACACCTCCGTTCCCCGTTGACCAGTCAACTAGCCCTGATTACCGCCGAGTTGCGAGGTGTGCCGGGGGCGAGCACGGTGGAATAGGGAGGTTTTGACAGCGGCATGTGCCACGCTCCAGGGGGGTGCCCCGCACTCTTTTTCCGGATCGGAGTACCACCATGTCCGCATTGATCACCGCGGACTATCACGTCCCGCACGTCTCCAATATCCCGGCGAACCGTGGCGAAGAGGTCACCCTGTTCGTCCGGGAGTACAGGAAGAACAACGTCCCCGACACCAAGCCCGTGCTGATGCTCCATGGCAGAAGCGCCCCGGTGGTCGCGGGATTCGACCTCGTCCTGCCGCACGACTTCGGCCTCGGTGGCTCGCAGACCCGGTACAGCTGGGCGCAGGAGCTGGCGCAGAACGGCTACGACGTGTTCCTCATGGACCTGCAGGGCAACGGACGTTCCCCACGGCCCAAGATGGACGACCCCTGCAACGCCAACCCGGCCCAGCAGTCGGTCCTGGTCCCCAACCCGCTGTCGGCGCTGTGCCCCACGCCGGCGCCCTACCCGAACCAGCTCGGCAATTCCGAGAGCGAGTGGGCGGAGCTGGACACCGTGGTCAAGTACATCAGGGCGCTGTCGCCCGACCGGGACAAGCCGATCCGCTTCGTCGGCTGGTCCGCGGGCGCGTTCGTGATGGGCCCCTACACCATCCAGCACCCGGAGAACGTCGACAGCCTGATCCTGCTGGCCCCCGTCTTCCCGCCCGGCGGCCGCTGGTCCACACACCCCGAGGATCCCTTCGGCCGCCCGGCCGAGGCCCAGACCCTGCCCGTGTCCAAGCCTGCCGTCCAGTTCGGCTTCCCGATGAACGTGAGCAGCAAGAGCGGTTTCAAGACCACCTGGGACATCGAGCAGGGCAGCCCGGACCAGCGGGAGCCCGGCATGGTGGACGAAGTGTGGAAGGCCGTCCTCGACAGCGACGACCTCGGCGCCAAGTGGGGACGCCCGCTGCCGGACGGATCGTACGAGGGCGTTCAACGCTACCGGAACACCTACTGGTGGGGCTGGAACAGCCAGACGGCGCCGATCAGGGACGACTCGGGCACGCCCGTGCTCGGCGGCCGGGTGCCGGTGCTCATCATCTACGGGGCGCTGGACAGGCAGGCCAACAACTCGCCCGCGCTGCCCCCGGTCGCGCACTTCTCGGTGCCGGACCTGTTCACGGCCATCGCCGGGCCGCAGAAGCTCATGTTCTGCTACGCCGACGCCGGTCACTCCATGGTCTGGGAGACCGAGGCCGCGACACTGCACCAGATGTCGCAGCAGTGGCTGAAGAACGGCAAGGTGGTGGGCCTCACGGCCGGCAGCTACTTCCGGGAGCCCGACGGCTACCTCACACCCGTGTAGCGGCCGCCCGACGGGCGGGCGCCACGCCCGCCCGTTCACCGCTCCCGCTCAGAGCAGCCGGTCCCGCGCGATCCTCTCCGCCAGGTCCTCGAGGATCGGACCGGCCTCCGCGATGCACCGGGCCACGTCCGGCTCGACCGAGGTGAGCGGGTACGCCCGCCGGATCCCGGCCCGCTGCAGCGCCTGCGCGGGCAGGGCGAGCCGGCCGCACACCGCGACGACCTCCTTGCCCGCGGCCCGCGCCGCCGCGGCCACCCCCGCCGGCGCCTTCCCGTGCAGCGTCTGCTCGTCCAGCGACCCCTCACCGGTGATCACCAGCGAGGCCCGTTCCAGTGCGGGCGCGAAGCCCAGCACGTCCAGCATGACCTCGATGCCGGCCCGGAAACGGGCGCCCAGCAGCAGCGCGCCGAAGCCGACGCCGCCCGCCGCGCCCGCGCCCGGCGAGGCCGCGTACTCCGCCGCGCGCGGCCCCACCTCGGCCTCCAGCACCTTCGCGAAGTGCGCGAGGGCCTCGTCCAGGGTCTCCACGTCGTCGGGCGAGGCACCCTTCTGCGGGCCGTACACCGCCGGCGCGCCCTTCGGCCCGGTCAGCGGGTTGTCGACGTCGCTGGCCAGCACCAGCTCCACCGAGGACAGCCGCGGGTCCAGGCCGGACAGGTCGGCGCGGGCGAGATCCGCCAGCCCGCCGCCGCCCGGCGTCACCGGCTCGCCGTCCTCGTTCAGGAACCGGGCCCCCAGCGCGGACAGCATGCCCGCGCCGCCGTCCGTCGTGGCGCTGCCGCCGACGCCGAACACGATCGTCCGGGCGCCCGCGTCGAGCGCGGCCCGCAGCAGTTCGCCGGAGCCGTACGTCGAGGCCGTGAGCGGCGCGAAGACTCCGGCCGGAAGGCGCTGCAGGCCGCTCGCCTCGGCCATCTCCACGACCGCGGTCCCGCCGCGCAGCGCGAACGCGGCGGTCACCTCCTGGCCCAGCGGCCCGGCGACGCGCACCTCGTGCCGTTCGAAACCGGCCGCGACCGCCGCGTCCACGGTCCCGTCGCCGCCGTCGGCCACGGGCAGCGCCTCGACCGGCAGGTCCGGCACGACCCGGCGCAGCCCGGCCGTCACCCGCCCGGCGACCTGCACGGCCGTCAGCGAGCCCTTGAACTTGTCCGCGGCGATGAGCACCCGACGGGTCTCGTTCACTGCAGCGTCCGCCACCTTGCTTTCCCCTTGCTCTCCGGGCCCCGCGCACGTCGGGGCCAGTCGCGCCGCTGCGACCTTAACCGCATGAGACCCCCCTCGTCATGCCCCGACCGAAGGCTGGGAAGCGGCTGGGAAGACCCTGGGCAAAACGGGTAGACCCCAGCCATGACCAGCCAGCGCCCACAGCCCGCCGACCTCCCCGCCCTCGCCGATCGCATCCACGGCGGCTGGCTCGGCCGGATCGCGGGCAACATGCTCGGCAAGCCGGTGGAACAGGGCGAGGTGTGGACCCGCGAGCGCATCGACCGCTATCTGCGCAAGGCCGCCGCCCTGCCGCTCACCGGCTACCTGCCCGAGCCGGCCGACCCGGACGAGACCGCCGTACTGCGCCCGGAGTGGCGGGACTGCGTGCGCGGGCGCATCCACGGCAGCGTGCGCGACGACGACGTCGACTACGCGATCCTCGGCCTGCACCTGCTGGAGACGTACGGCTTCGGCTTCAGTACCGAGCAGGTCGGCGAGCTGTGGCTGCTGCGGCTGCCCTATCTGCAGACCTTCACCGCGGAACGGGCGGCGTACCGCAATCTCGCCAACGGGCTGAAGCCGCCGCTGACGGCGACGTACGACAACCCGTACCAGGAGTGGATCGGCGCGCTGATCCGCGCCGACGTGTACGGCTGGACCCGCCCCGGCGACCCGGCCGGCGCCGCCGGTCTGGCCCGCCGGGACGCGGTGCTGTCGCACACCGGCAACGGCGTGTACGGCGCCATGTGGGCGGCGGCGCTGATCGCGGCGGCCTTCACCGCGCCCACCGTGCGGGACGCACTCGACACGGCGCTCGGCGTGATCCCGGCGAGCAGCCGGCTCGCCCGTACCGTGCGGCGGGTCATGACCCTGCACGAGACGCGGCTGCCCTGGGAGGAGACCCTGGCGACGCTGGCCGCGGAGATCGCCGGCCTGGGCTGGATCCACACCGTCCCGAACGCCGCCGTCCTCACGGCCGGGCTGCTGTACGGCGAAGGCGACTTCACCCGGACCATCGCCCTGACCGTGCGCGGCGGGCTGGACACCGACTCCAACGGGGCGACGGCCGGCTCGGTGGCCGGGGTCCTCACCGGCGCGGACGCGATCCCCGGCCAGTGGAAGGACCCGCTCGAGGACACGGTCCGGAGCGCGGTGTTCGGCTTCGACGGCGTACGGATCAGTGCGCTGGCGGAACGCACCCAGCGCCTTGCGACGACCGGCCCGTACTCGTCCCGCGCCTGGTTACCCTTCCCCAATGACCACGACTGGTGACTTCGCCACGTACATCGCGAGCCTGCCCCGTGTCCTCGCCGGTGCCGCCGCGCTCTTCCGGGACGCCGAGGGGCGCGTGCTGCTGGTCGAGCCCAACTACCGCGAGGGCTGGGCGCTTCCGGGCGGCACTATCGAGTCGGACGACGGGGAGACCCCGCGCGAGGGGGCCCGCCGGGAGACGCTGGAGGAGATCGGGCTCGACCGGGAGCTCGGCCGGCTGCTGGCCGTCGACTGGGTGCACGGCGCCGGCCGGCCGCCCCTGGTCGCGTACCTGTACGACGGCGGTCTCCTCACGGAGGCCGACCTGAAGGCGATCCGCCTGCAGGAGGAGGAGCTGCTGTCCTGGCGCCTGGTCCCGCGCGAGGAGATCACCGACCACCTGCCCGGCGCCCTCGGCCGCCGCGTCCTGACGGCCCTGGACGTCCTCGCGGACGGCTCCGGCACGGCGGAACTGGAGAACGGCCACCGGGTGGCGTGACCGCCGCTGACGCCGCCGGCGGCCGTCCGCGCCCGGTCCTCGCCTGCCGCCGACCCCGCTCACCCTCGTCGCCGGTCACTGGTGCCGGGCGGCGGCCGTGCCCGGCGTACGGCCGCCGTGCTCGGCCTGGGCGGTGCCGGTCGGATCGGCTCCGGCGGCAGCCGTCGCGGCGGCGCGCAGCGCGGCGTTCGGCCGAGTGACCGGCGGCGTTATCCGTTCGCGCGGCCGCGCCCGCCCGGCCTACCCTCGGCACCATGACCAAGCCCCTCGTCGCCGTGCTGAGCGGCGCGGGCATCTCGACCGACTCCGGCATCCCGGACTACCGCGGGCCGAACGGGCTGTGGCGGCGAGACCCCGAGGCCGAGAAGCTCGTGACGTACGAGTACTACATGAACGACCCGGAGATCCGGCGGCGGTCCTGGCAGATGCGGCGGAAGAACCGCGCGCTGCAGGCCGAGCCCAACGCGGCGCACCGGGCCGTCGCCGAGCTGGAGAAGTCCGGCATCCCGGTGCGGGTGATCACGCAGAACGTGGACGGGCTGCACCAGCTGGCCGGGATGCCCGCCCGGAAGGTGCTGGAACTGCACGGCAGCGCGCGCAGTGTGGTGTGCACCCGGTGCCACGTGCGCGGCCCGATGGACGCCGCCCTCGCCCGCGTCGAGGCCGGCGAGGAGGACCCCGCGTGCCTGGAGTGCGGGGGCATCCTGAAATCGGCGACCGTGATGTTCGGCGAGCGGCTGGACCCGGTGGTGCTCGGCGAGGCGGTGTCGATCAGCAAGGCGTGCACCGTGTTCCTCGCCGTCGGCAGCAGCCTGCAGGTACAGCCAGCCGCCGGCCTGGTCGGCATCGCCGCCGACCACGGCGCCCGCCTCACCATCGTCAACGCCGAACCGACGCCCTACGACGACCGCGCCGACGAAGTCGTCCGAGAGCCGATCGGCACCGCGCTGCCCGCACTCTTGAGTGCGTTGCGTGCCGAGGGTGATCACTAGACCGGTCGACCGGGGCCGGACGCCGGCAACGGCTTGCGCCTCCGGTCCATGGGACGACGACGCCCATGGGGGCATCGTCCTGTCGTGCGTCCTGACCATCGGGGCGGCCGCGGCAGCAACGGTCGTATGGGCACTGCCGCCGGTGCGTCGGGTCATGCGCTGGTGGTGGGTGGGACCGGCCCTGCTGCTCGCAGTGGTCGCCGCGGTGCGCTGGGCGACGGGCGCCTGAGCCGGCCACGCCGCCCGTCCGCACTTGCGCCGACGGCTGTTTCAGCGCTGGTCCCGACCGGTTCCGGCGCGGTGGTCGCGGTGTTCGCGGACGGCGTTCAGCCAGTCGGCGGCCCCTGTCCCCGGGGGGCTCAGCTCGGTACCGTTCACCTGGGTGCCCCAGACGTCGGGGTGGAACACGCCGTCCTCGACGTCGGTCTCGGGCGCGACCAGGACCGGCAGCCCCAGGGCCACGGCCATGCCGGCCTCGATGTGCAGCCAGGGAGTGGTCCACCAACCCGCCGAGGCGTGTTCCTCCTTGGTGTCCGGCCGCCAGACGGCGTTGCGGGCGTCGAGCTGCCGGAACCCGAGCAGCACGACACCGTCGACCTCCCAGAACAGCCGGGCCAGCGCGCGCCAGGGATCCTCGCCGTAGGCGTCCCGGCTCAGACGGACGACCTCGCATCCCTGCCGCTCGATCCAGGCCACCCAACGTTCCCGTTCCGGCTCCTGCTCCGCGGTGAGCACGGACGGTGCTCCGAGGAAGACTCGGCAGGGTGCTGCTGTGCTCAGGTTCATACAGGTTCTTCGCTGACTACTCTGCCGTCGGAATCCAACAGAGCCATTATGTTTGCGGGAACGTCGAGGGCCCCGGAGAACTGTGCTCCCCCGAGCCGCGCCCCGGCGAAATGGGCACCGGTCAGCCGAGCTTCCCGGAAGTCCGCGCCGGACAGCACCGCGCCGGACAGAACGGCGTCCTCGAGCTTCGCCCGGTAGAAGACGGCCCCGGGCGCGACGACTCCCTTCAAGGACGCGCCCGTGAGATCGGCCTCGAAGAGATCGGCCTGGGTGAGATCGACGTTCCTGCGGTCGCCCTCCTTGCGGCCGAGGTAGGCGCGCGTCAGGTTACAGCCCTGCAGGTCTGCCCGGGCGAGGGACGGGGCGTACCGGAGCCCGTCGGCGAGGACCTTCTGTATGGGGCCCGTCCCGGCTTCCCGCAGCAGTCCCGTGATCACGGCGATCGCCTCGTTGGCGTACGGTGTGCGGCCCGCCCCCTGTTCCGGGTTGGTGTCGAAGAACCGGCGCATGAGGATCGCGGCGGCCATCTGCTGGGTCGAGTTGTCCGACGCCAGCGCCTCCATGACGTCCCTGAACGCCGTGCCGACCGCCGCGGACCTGTCACGTTTGCGCTGGAAGTTGAGGACTCCCAGCACGCTGACGCCGACGGTGGCGAAGGTCCCGACGATGCCCGTCCAGACCTGAACGTCGCTGGCTGCCATCTCACCCCTGACGCCGAGAGCCCGCCCCACCCGCGCGACCATACAAGACGGCGCGCGGAAGTGGCGTACGCCACCAGCGGGTTCAGAAGAGCGCTCCGGCTCGCTCGAAGTCCAGCAGCCGCCGCTTGCGGTCCAGTCCGCCGCCGTAGCCGGTGAGGCCGCCGCCCGCGCCGATGACGCGGTGGCAGGGGACGATGATGCCGACGGGGTTCCTGCCGTTGGCGAGGCCGACCGCGCGCGAGGCCTGGGGATTGCCGAGGGCGTCGGCGAGTTGGCCGTAGGTGCGGGTCTCGCCGTAGGGGATGCGGGTGAGCTCCTGCCAGACGCTGCGCTGGAAGGGGGTTCCGCGCAGGGCGAGTTCGAGGGTGAACTGCTGCAGCTCGCCCGCGAAGTAGGCCGCCAGCTGCTCCCGCGCCGCGGCGAAGCAGGGCAGGTCGTCGTCGCGCGGGCCGAAGTCCTCCTCGGGCGGGCGGTGCCGCTGGCCGGTCATGTAGAGGCCGCACAGGGCGCCGTCGGCATCGGCCACCAGGGTCAGCGGGCCGTACGGGCTGTCGATCACGGTGTGGAACGTCACGGGGAATCCTTCTTACACGGGCAGGAAGTTGATCGGGTGGCCGTCGGTCGCCCACAGGTACTGCACGGCGTACGCCCGCCAGGGCCGCCATGCCTCCGCGCGGGCGGTCAGCGAGGCCGGGGTGGCGGGCAGGCCCAGCTCTCCCGCCGCGCGCCGGATGCCGAGGTCGGTGGGGAGGAAGGCGTCCGGGTCGCCGAGGGCGCGCATGGCGATGACATCGACCGTCCAGGGGCCGAAGCCGGGCAGTGAGAGGAGCCGGGCGCGGGCCTGGGCCCAGTCGGATTCGACGCCCAAGTGCAGTGATCCTTCGGCGAGTTGGCGGACCAGCGTGGTGAAGGTGGTGCGCCGGGTGCGGGGCATCGCCAGGTTCTCGGGGTCGGTCTCCGCCAGTGCCTCGGGGGACGGGAAGAGATGGGTGAGACCGCCGTCGGGGTCGTCCACCGGCTTGCCGTGCGCCCCGACCAGCCGGGCCGCGTGGGTGCGGGCGGCGGCCGTGGACACCTGCTGCCCGAGCACGGCGCGGACGGCGAACTCGGCCTCGTCGACCGTGCGCGGCACCCGGCGGCCGGGAGCCCGGTCCACCAGCGGGGCGAGCAGCGGGTCGGTGCGCAGCCGGTCGTCGACGGCGACGGGGTCGGCGTCCAGGTCGAGCAGGCGGCGGCAGCGGCTGATCGCCACGGTCAGGTCGCGCAGGTCACTGAGGGTCAGGCGGCACGCGATGTGGTCGGGGCGAGGGGCCAGGGAGACGATCCCGTGGCCGTACGGCAGGCGCAGCGTGCGTCGGTAGGCGCCGTCGCACCACTCCTCCACGCCGTGTACGGCCGTGGCGGCGAGGTGCCCGAAGAGGTTGGAGGGGTTGAGCGGGGCGCGGAACGGCAGCCGCAGGCTGAGGGCGCCGGGCGTGCCGGCCCCGGACCGCGGTGCCCGGGCGCGCAGCTCGCTCGGGGTCAGGGCGAACACCTCGCGGACGGTGTCGTTGAAGGTGCGGATGGAGGAGAAACCGGCCGCGAAGGCGATCTGCGCCATGGGCAGCGGGGTGGTCTCGATGAGCAGCCGCGCGGTCTGGGCCCGCTGGGCACGGGCGAGCGCGAGGGGGCCGGCGCCGAGTTCGGCGAGGAGCTGCCGCTCCACCTGGCGGGCGCTGTAGCCGAGCCGGGCGGCGAGTCCGGGCACGCCGTCGCGGTCCACGACGCCGTCGGCGATGAGCCGCATGGCCCGGGCGACGAGGTCGGCGCGCTGGTTCCACTCCGGGGAGCCGGGGCTGGTGTCCGGGCGGCAGCGCTTGCAGGCCCGGAACCCGGCCTGCTGGCACGCGGCCGCGCTCGGGTAGAAGGTCATGTTCTCCGGTTTGGGCGGCACGACGGGACAGCTGGGCCGGCAGTAGATACGGGTGGTCAGGACAGCCGTGAAGAACCACCCGTCGAACCGCGCGTCCTTGGACTGCACGGCGCGTACGCAGTGCTCCCGGTCGAGGTGCGTCGCTGTCTGCATGCCTCCAGCATCGGCCACCGCGGGCGGCGATCGCTGGCGGAAATCCGACACCAGCGTTCGCGGGCCTGGCGGGGTTCCGATCCGGAAGGCGTGTCCTGCGGCGGGCCGGGGCGGGGGCGCCGGTCGGTGCCGTGGCCGGGGTTGCCGGGGGGATGGCCGAGTTCGGCCGGGAGGTGGCGTTGAGGTGAGTGACCTGGCCGGCCGGCGCCCAGCTCACGGCGCGGCAGGCGTCCTGGGAGCGGTCTGCCGGAACCGTGCCACCCACTCGGCGGTGTGGCGCAGACCGCCGAAGGTGTAGAAGTGCACCTTCACCGCGCCGTGCCGCTCGGGGTCGTAGCGGCGGGCGAGGGTGTGCAGGAAGCGGTCCGGGCCGGTCGTACCCATCAGGTTGGTCAGCGAGAAGCCGTACTTGCGGGCGACGGAGGCGCTGGTCGCGACGCCGAACCGGGTGGCGTAGCCGAGCAGCCGGCGTACGCCCGCCGGGCCGGGCACGCCGATCCGTACGGGCAGGTGCACGCCCCGGGAGCGGGCGGCTTCCAGCCAGCTGAGGACGGGATCGACGTCGAAGCCGAACTGGGTGATGACGTCGCCGCCGAGCCGGTGCGCGCCGATGGCGGCCGCCTTGTCGGTGAGCGCCGACCACAGAGTGCCCTCGGTGATCGCGGGGTGGCCCTCCGGGTAGCCGCTGATGCCGATGTGGCGGACGCCGTGGCGCTGGAGCAGACCGGTGCGCAGGACGGTGAGGGCGTCCTCGTAGGGGCCCTCGGGCCGAGCGGGGTCGCCGCCCACGACGAAGACGTTCTCGGCGGTGCCGTCCGCGGCCAGCCCGGACAGGAACTCCTCCAGTGCGGCGCGGGAGGGCAGGCGGCGTGCGGAGATGTGCGGTACGGGGACGAAGCCGAGCCGCTTGACCGCGCGGGCGGCGGTGAGCCGCATGCCGAAGTCCTCGCCGGCGAGGAAGGTGATGTTGATCCGGGTGCCCGGCGGGATGCTGCCCCGCGCCTCCTCCAGCCGGGTCACGTCCTTACCGGTCATCTCCAGGGAGAAGTCGTCCAGCAGCGCGGGCCCGAGCGCCGGGGTGACGGTGAGAGCGGGGTTCATCGTGTTCCTCGTACGACGGCGTTCCTGACCTCGGCCGATGATGCCACGCGGCACACCGGCACCTCGGCCCGGGGCCGGGCGGGGGGAACCCGGGAGGGTCTACGGCGCCCACCGCGTACCGGCCTCCGGGAGGCGGGGCCGGTGCGTGCTGCCGGTGACGCGGGCTCTGCGAGCGGTCCCGTGCGCTACGGCGCCGGGTCAAGGCCGGCCCGGGCCGGCAGGGGTTACGGCGCCCAGAAACGTGCCGATCTCCAGGAGGCGGGTCGGGGGCCTGATGTTGGCGGTGCTTTACGGCGCCGGGTTCAGGGGGTCGTCGACCAGGCCCGCCAGGCGGCCCGCCTCCTCGGACGGGTCGAGACCGGGATCCAGCTCGTCGGCCGCGGCCGTCAGAGCGGTGAGCGCGGGGAGCCGGACCGGCGCGCTCCCGCACGGGCAGACGTTCCACCAGAGCCCGGATCTCCGCACGGCGGTGGCTGAGCACCCGGTCCACCAGCTCCTCGCCGGCGGCGGTCAGGCGGAGGACGACCGCACGCCGGTTGTCGTACCGCCCCCCGTTGGACCTGAGTCCGGCCCTGTCCGCCGGGGAGCGCGAGGTGATGAGCGTGGCCGACGCGGAGGCGATCGGCGCGGCCGACAACGACCGGGTGGAGGCGGTCAACCCGAACGGCGTGGTGGTGGCCCGCGCGGTGGTCTCGCACCGGATGCCGCCGGGCACGGTGTTCATGTACCACGTGCAGGAACGTCTGGTGAACGTGCCGCGTTCCGAGGCCACCGGCCGGCGCGCGTACCGGCGGCTGCGGGTGTCCGCCGTACGCCGGTCGAGCAGCCGCGGCGACCGGGCGGCCCTGCCACTGCTGGTGCCCGTCCTGCTCGCCGGCCTGACCGCCACGGCCTCCTCGGTGACCGACCCCTACGACTACCGGCTCGGGGTGGCCGTGTGGTTCCGCAGTCTGTTCGCGCTCGACCCGGACGTCGGCGCGATGGCGCACGCCCCGCTCGTCCACCGGCTGCACGCCCCGCTCGCCCTCGCCCTGTTCGCGCTGTGGCCGTTCAGCCGCCCGGTGCACGCGTTCGCCGTCCCGCTCGGCTATGTCGTCCGCCGGTACGTCGTCTACCGCTCGCGGGGCACGGGCACCCGCGACGCGGTTATGGACCGGTGAGCCGTACCGGGTTTGGCTCTGGTGGCCGGACCATCGCCCCGGCAAGGTGGTGATCCCGAACCCGAGGAGGACCCGAGCATGCGATTCCGGCACGCGGCGAGCATCTGGTCCACGTACCCCGAACTGACCTGTGGCGCGCTGTACGCGGCCGGTGTCGACGCCCGCGTGGACACCGGGCCGCGCGCCGCCGCGTACACCGCCCGCGCCCTGGACCGGCTGTCCGGCGCCACCGAGGGCGAGTTCCCCGAAGTGCTCGCCTGGCGGCGGACGTTCAGCCGTATGGGTCTGAAGCCGACCCAGTACCGCTGTGCCTCGGAGTCGCTGCTGCGGCGGCTGCGGAAGGAGCGGTCGCTGCCGCGCATCCACCCGCTGGTCGACCTGTGCAACGCGCTCTCGGCGGCGTACGCGATCCCGGTCGCGGTCCTCGACGTCGACCGTGTCGCCTGGCCGCTGCTGGAGGTGCGGCCGGCCGCCGGCGAGGAGACGTACACGGCGTTCGGCGGGGGCGTGGAGCACCCCGTGCCCGGCGAGGTGACCTTCGTCGACGCGGCGGGGCGGGCGCACGCCCGGCGCTGGACCCACCGGCAGAGCGGCCACTCGGCGGTCGGCGAGCACACCCGCCGGGTGCTGGTGGTGGCGGAGGCCATGCACGACGGCGGGACGACGACCGTGCCCGAGGTGCTGAAGACGGTGGAGGCGGAGGTGGCGGCGCACTGGGCGGCCGGAACGGAGACGGCCGTACTCACCCGGAGCGCTCCGGAATTCGCCTTCGGCGACTGAGCGCGGACCATGACAGCATGAGCACGGTGGACGTGGAGCGAGCGGTGCCGGCCGTCGCGGGTGAACTCCCGGGCCGGGGCTCGGACTTCCTGCAACTGGCGGCTGGTGACGTGCCCGCCGGCGGGAAGGCCGAGTGGCTGGCGGGCCGGCTGCGGCAGGCGATAGCGGACGGCCGCCTGGCCGTGGGCAGCAGGCTCCCGCCCACCCGTGTGCTGGCCGCCGAACTCCGCGTCTCCCGCGGGGTGATCACCGAGGCCTACCGCCGCCTCGCCGAGGACGGCCACCTTCAAGGGCGCCGCCGTGGGGGCACGGTGGTGGTGGCGGCACCGGTCGGTCCGCCGCGCGCCGGATCCGGGCGCGGGGACGCGGAAGCCGACAAGTCGCCGAAGACCCCCGCGCGTGCCGCTCCCGGCAGGTCCGCGACACCGTCCGTCGGCGCGTCCGGAAGGCCGGGCACCGGGTCGTACGGCCCGTCCATCGTGCCCCCGGCACCCTCCTCCCGCGCCCCTCGTACACCGCCCTCCCGTGCGCAGGGCCCGCCGGCCCCTCGCGCACCCCTCCCGCCGCACTCCACCGCACCCGCGACGCCGTTCCCCGACGCCCCCGGTGCCGATGTCTTCGACGCGTTGCGGGAGGTCCCGGCCGTCGTCGACTTCACTCCCGGGCGGCCGGACCTCGCCGCCTTCCCGCGTACCGCCTGGCTGCGTGCCGAGCGTGCCGTCCTCGCGGAGCTGTCCGCCGAGCAGCTCGGCTACGGCGACCCGCGTGGCGCTCCCGCGCTGCGGCGGGCCGTGGCCGACTGGCTGGCGCGGATGCGGGGCGTGCGGGTGGATCCGGACGAGGTGCTGATCGTCGCGGGCACCGCCCAGGCGCTCACGCTGCTCAACCAGGTTCTGCGGGCCGACGGCGTCGACGCCGTCGCGGTGGAGGACCCCGGCTCGCTCGGGGGCCGTCAGCATCTGCGGAACGGGGGCCTGGCCACCCCGCCGGTGCCGGTGGACGAGGACGGGGTGCGGGTGGACTCGCTGCGCGCGAGCGGCGCCCGCGCGGTGCTGCTGACGCCGGCCCACCAGTTCCCGACCGGCGTGGTGACCAGCGGCGAGCGCCGACGGGAGCTGCTGGGCTGGGCCCGCGAGGGCGGGCTGATCCTGGAGGACGACTACGACGCCGAGCACCGCTACGACCGGCCGCCGGTCCCCGCGCTGCGGGCCCTGCTGGCCGACCGGGTCTGCTACATGGGCAGCGTGTCGAAGCTGCTGGCTCCGGCGCTGCGCATCGGCTGGCTGGTGGCTCCGAAGCGGTATCGCACCGCCCTGGTCGACGCCAAGCGGTTCAACGACCTGGGCAACGCCGTGCTGCCGCAGCTGGTGCTGGCCCGGCTGATGGAGTCCGGTGGACTGGAGCGCCAGCTACGGCTGTTGCGGCGCCGGCACCGCGACCGCCGTGACGCGATGATCGGCGCCCTCGCCGAGCAGCTGCCGGGCGGGACCGTGCACGGCGCCGCGGCGGGGCTGCACCTGACGGTCACCTACGCGGCGGACGTGCCCGACACCGCGTTGGCCGCCGCCGCGCTGGCGCGGGGCGTGAAGTGCCAACCGCTGTCCTGGCACCGGCAGGTACCCGGGCGGCCCGGACTCGTCCTCGGCTACGCGGCCACCGCACCGGGGGCCATCGCCGAGGGCGTGGCCCTGCTCGGCCGGACCCTGCGCGAACTGGCCTGACGCCACCGGCGTGTCGGCACGGCCGGGGTTCGAGGGGGTTTGCACCCTTCGGCCACTGGTGCCGGCCCCCGGACAGAGCCGCCTGCCTGCCGGAGGGATCGGGGCCCCGAGGCTGCCTGACGTGCTGTCACATGGCCACCTCCCACGTGACTTCCGCGCTCAGCAGACGTAGCGCCCTCGCGGCCATGACGGCGTCCGTCGTCCTGGCCGCCGCACCCGTGTCCTCCGCCCGGACCCGACCGGCAGCGCCCCGCCCGTGCGGCACGCACGGCGCCCTGCGCCGGTCCGTGCACCGCCTGGTCGCGCACGACCGGATCGCCGGTGCCGCCGTCCTCGTCGACGACCACGCCGCAGGAACGCACCGCACCCACTGGACCGTGTCCGACGGTGTGGCCGATCTCCGCACCGGCCGCCGGATGAACACCACCGACCGGCTGCGCGTCGGCAGCGTCACGAAGACCTTCACCGCGACGGTCGTCCTCCAGCTCGCCGCCGAGCACCATCTGCCCGGCCTGATCCGCGGTCCCGGGTACGACGGCCGCCGGATCACCGTCCGGCAGCTCCTGCGGCACACCAGCGGGCTGCCCGACTACCTCGACGCACCCGAATGGGAGCACCCGGAACGGTTGCGGTACCGCCACTTCACACCGCGCGAACTCGTCGCCACGGCCCTGGGGTTGCCCAGCCCCGGGCGGGTCTGGCACTACGCGACGACCAACTGCCTCGTGGCCGGGCTGCGGGCTGCTCGGCGCTGCCAGGACGGGTCTCCTCCCATCTGCGAGCCTCAGGCTCCCAGCGCAGGTCAGCCCGCCGGTGCGTACGGGTCGTCGGGGGGCAGCCAGGCGTCCGGGGTATGGATCCCGAGCTCGCCGACGCCGTCGGTCAGGGCCTCGACGACCGCCAGGACCCCGGGGCGGTCCTCGCTCTCGCGCCAGACCAGCGACCAGGTCCAGTACACCTTCGGCGCGACGATCTCCCGGCGGACCAGATCGGGCGGGAGCGGGGTGGTCTGCCCCTTGGGCGAGTTGAGGACGGGGCGGGTGCAGCGCCGCACGTGGTCGAAGTAGGCGGGGCCGGTGACGGCGCCGTCGGAGATGCGCACGGCACTGGCACCGGTGGCCCGCGCCAGTTCCTCGGCGTACGCGTTCCAGGCGGCCCAGGCGGTGACGTCGTCGTCGATGAGGACGTCGATGTCCCGGGCCGCGACGGGGCCGGTGTCCGTGCCCTTCGCGACGGCGTAGAGCCGGTCGGCGCCGATCAGCCGGGCTCGCAGCCCCAGCCGTTCGAGGTCCTCGGTCCGCACCCAGCACACGGCGACGTCCAGGCTGCCGTCGCCGACCCGGGCGGCCTGGGTGTGGGAGGGGGCCACCCAGGCGTCGATGTGCACCTGGGCCACCGCGGCCGTGCGCGAACCCAGGTCCGGGGGCAGCCAGTTGACGTAGCCCAGCCGTACCGGCTGCGAGCCGGACAGCCGGCCGGCCCGGCTCTTGAGGTCGTCGGCCCGCTCCAGCAGGGCACGGGTGTGCGGGAGGAGGGCCACGCCGGCCGGGGTGAGGGAGACCGAGCGGCGGTCGCGGTCGAACAGCCGTACACCCAGGTCCCGTTCGAGCGCCTTGATCTGCTGCGAGAGCGAGGGGCCCGCGATGAGCAGCCGCTCGGCCGCCCGGCCGAAGTTCAGCTCCTCCGCGACCGCGACGAAATACCGCAGCTGGCGCAGTTCCACGCGCGCCATGCTACGCGCACTGGGAGGCTGCGCCTATCACGAGCGAGGAAGCGGGTCGTGGCATCGGCGCTGGTGGCCGGCGCACGATGGGGCTGCACCGCACGTGCGAGTGCCGTGGAGCAGCGGCGGCGAAGCGGCGCGGGGAAGCGGCTTGCAGGTGCCGCGGAACAACGCCGTCTGCGTGCCGCAGAACGACGGCTTGCGCGGGCCGCGGACCAACGGAGAGAGATCATGCGAGAGTTCCTGGTCGAGATCACCACCACCGTCCCCGAGGGCACCAGCCAGGACGAGGTCGACCGGCGGCGGGCCGCCGAGGCCGTCCGCGCGAGGGAACTCGCCGCCACCGGCCGTCTGGCCCGGCTGTGGCGCCCGCTGGGCGAGTTGCGCAGTATCGGCATATGGCGGGCCGCCGACGAGGACGAGCTCCACGACAAGGTCCTCGGCACCCTCCCGCTGCGGCCGTGGATGACGCTCACGGTCACGCCGCTGGAGTCCCACCCCAACGATCCGGGCCGGGGCGAGGGCGCCCGGTGAACGCTCCGTCCCCGTGGGCCCAGGTCGCCCGGGCCGCCGCCGCGCTCGCCGCGGGCATGGGCGTGGGCCGCTTCGTCTACACGCCGGTCCTGCCCCTGATGCACGCCCAGGCGGGACTGTCCGCCGCCGCCGGGGCGAACCTGGCCACCGCCAACTACGCCGGATACCTCGTCGGCGCGCTCGGGGGCACCCTGGTTCCCGCGCTGGTCCGTTCACGCGCCGTGCTGCGCGGCTCGCTGCTCCTGCTGACCGCCACGCTCGCGGCGATGCCCCTCACCCACAGCACGGCCGTGTGGGGTGTGCTGCGGCTGCTGGCCGGAGCGGCGAGCGCCCTGGTCTTCGTCGTGGCCGTCGGTTCCCTCCTGCACCATCTGCGGGAGCATCCGCCGCACCTGCCCGGCTGGGCGTTCGGCGGTGTGGGGGCCGGGATCGCGCTGTCCGGTCTGCTGGTCCTGGCCCTGCGGTCGGTCGCCGACTGGCGGGCCGCCTGGTGGGCCGCCGCCGCGCTCACGGCGGTGCTCGCCGCGGCCTCGTGGAACCTGCGGCCCGAAGAGGCGCCCAGCGCCCCGGCGGCCGGGAACGGGACGACGGCCCGCAGCCACCGCTGGTTCGCCGCCCTGTTCGTCAGCTACACCTTGGAGGGCGTCGGCTACATCGTCGCCGGAACCTTCCTGGTCGCCGCCATCGGGCAGGGCTCCCCCGGCTGGGTGGGCAGCGGCGCCTGGGTGCTGGTCGGGCTGGCCGCCGTACCGTCCTCGGCGCTGTGGGCCCGGCTCGGACACCGCTGGTCCCGCCCGGGCCTGCTGTGCACCGCGCTGGTGGTCCAGGCGATCGGGATCGCCCTGCCCGCACTGACCGGGGGCACGCCCGCCGCCCTCGTCTCGGCGCTGCTGTTCGGCGCCACGTTCCTGGGCGTCAGCACCCTCGCCCTGGGCACGGGGGCGCACCTGAGGTTTCCCCGCTCCGTCGCCCTGCTGACCGCCGGCTACTCCGTCGGGCAGATCCTCGGCCCCCTGGCCGTCGCGCCGCTGCTGCACCACGGCTACCACCAGGCCCTGCTGCTGGCCGCCCTCGTGGTCCTCGCGGCAGCCGCGGCAGCCGCCGTCCTGCGGATCGGCTTCCCGCACCACACGGCAGCGGCAGGGCATGCGGCCCCCGTACCGCAGGGCCGCCCCACTGCTGACGACCGTCCGGCCACGGCCCGCACCGACACACCGGTACGGCACTTCCCCGGCTGACGCGGCACCGCCGCCCTGCCCAGGTCGCCCGACCGGAACGCCGGCCGGGTCCTGGCTAGGCGTGGGCGGCGCCGAGCAGGGCCCGGCAGTTCTGCCACAGGGGGCTCAGTCGCTGGGTGTTGTTGTACCGCTTGGCGAACATCACCTGGCCCTCCAGATGGGCCACCACCGCCCGCGCCGCCTCACGGGTGTCGGCCACTTCGACCTCGCCGCGCTCCCGCGCCTCGGCGATGACCGACTCCGCCATGGCGACCTGCGCGTCGAAGATCTCCCGCAGCCGCCGGCGGACGGCGTCGGTCTGGTTGCTCAGCTCCAGGGTGAGGTTCCCGAACAGGCATCCCCACACGGCTCCGCAGTCCTCCTGGACGGCGCGCTGCCCGGCCTCCGTCTCCTCGAACAGCCGCCTGAGCCGTCGCAGCGGCTCGGCGTCACCGCTCAGGGCGCGGGCCCAGTCGCCCTTCTGCGCCGCCCGTGCTCGTCGACGACGGCGAGCGCGAGGGCCTCCTTGGACTCGAAGAAACAGTAGAAACTGCCCTTCGGCACCCCGGCGGCCTTGCAGATCTCGGCCACGCCCAGCGCCGAGTAGCCGCGCCCCCCGATGAGCGAGCGGGCGGCGGCCAGGATCTTCTCCTTGGCGTCACTGGTGCGTCCCACGAGGCGAGTACCCGGAGGTACTCGACCGGTCGCCTAGAAACCGAGGCGGCCGCGCCCCGGGAGGTCCGGCCGGCGACGGGGTCAGGGAAGCTGTGCGGCGAACGCCTCGTACGCCCCCTCGTCGAAGAGGACGAAGCGGGCCTCCTCGACCGCTGTCGCCGCCCCGCGCACCGCCTCCACGGCGATCCGCGCCGCGTCCTCCATCGGCCACCGGTACACACCCGTGGAGACGGCCGGGAACGCGACCGTACGGGCGCCGAGCTCGTCGGCGAGCTTCAGGGACTCGCGGTAGCAGGAGGCGAGCAGGTCCGAGCGGTCCTCGGTGGCGGACCAGACCGGGCCCACCGTGTGGATGACCCAGCGGGCGTCGAGTGCGCCCGCCGTCGTGGCGACCGCCTGACCGGTGGGCAGCCCCCTGCCGTACCGGGAGGCGCGCAGGGCGCGGCACTCCTCAAGGATGGCGGGCCCGCCGCGCCGGTGGATCGCGCCGTCGACTCCTCCGCCGCCGAGGAGGGAGGAGTTGGCCGCGTTGACGATCGCGTCCGCGCTCTCCCGGGTGATGTCGCCCTGGACGAGGGTGATCGTGGTCATGTCTGCCTCAGTCTTCGCCAGACGGCCTTGGCGGCGTTGTGCCCCGACATACCGTGCACGCCGGGTCCCGGCGGGGTGGCCGAGGAACAGATGAAGACGGCCGGATGGGGGGTGTGGTACGGGAACAGGGACAGTCTGGGGCGCAGCAGCAGCTGGAGCCCGGACGCCGCGCCGCAGGCGATGTCCCCGCCGACGTAGTTGGCGTTGTGGGCGGCCAGCTCGGCGGGGCCGGCGACGGCGCGGGCGAGCACGCGGTCGCGGAACCCGGGGGCGAAACGCTCCAGTTGGCGTTCCATGGCGTCGGTGAGGTCGCCGGACCAGCCGTTGGGGACATGGCCGTACGCCCAGAAGACCTGCTTGCCCTCGGGGGCGCGGGTCGGGTCGACGATGCCGGGCTGCACAGTGATCATGAATGGTCTGCCGGGAGCGCGGCCCTCGCGAGAGGCGGCGCGCAGGGCGGTGGAGATCTCGGCCTTGCTCGCGCCGATCTGGACGGTCGTGGCTGCGCGCGCCTCGGGCGCGGTCCACGGCACCGGGCCGTCCAGCGCATAGTCGATCTTGAAGACGCCCGGGCCGTAACGGTAGTGCGCGTACGTGTCGCCGAAGCCGGCGATACGGGCGAGCGCGGTGGGCGAGGTGTCGAAGACGTACGCCCGCGCGGGCGGCAGGTCGTCCAGGCGCTTGACCTCGAAGTCGGTGTGCACGGCGCCGCCGAGGTCCTTCAGGTACGCGGCGAGGGCGTCGGAGATCGCCTGGGAGCCGCCGCGGGGAACCGGCCAGCCGCGGGCATGGGCGGACAGGGCGAAGACCAGCCCGATGGCGCCGGTGGCCAGGCCGCTCAGCGGCGCGATCACATGCGCGACCAGGCCGGCGAAAAGGGCCTTGGCCCGCTCGTCCTTGAAGCGGCGCAGCAGCCAGGTGGACGGCGGCAGCCCGGTCAGGCCGAAGCGTGCCAGGGTGACGGGGTCGCGCGGCAGCGCGGTGAGGGGCAGGGACATGAAGTCCCGTACCAGGGTGTCCCAGTGGGCGAGGAACGGCTCGACCAGCCTGCGGTACGCCCCCGCGTCGCGCGGTCCGAAGGAAGCGGCCGTCTCGGCCACCGAGCGGGACAGCACGGCCGCGCTGCCGTCGAGGAAGGGGTGCGCCATCGGCAGCTCCGAGTGCAGCCACTCGAGGCCGTAGCGATCGAGGGGGAGGGCGCGGAACGCCGGTGAGTTGATGCCCAGGGGGTGGGCGGCCGAGCACGGGTCGTGCCGGAAGCCGGGCAGGGTCAGTTCCTCGGTGCGGGCGCCGCCGCCCACGGTGGACTTGGCCTCGAACAGCGCGACGGAGAAGCCACGGCGGGCCAGCTCCACGGCAGCGGTCAGTCCGTTCGGCCCCGCACCCACCACGACCGCATCGAGCATCGACGGCACCTTCGGACCCCTTCGTCAGCCGATGGTCACTCATGGTCAGGATATGCCGGAGGACTGACACTCCCCTGGCGGGGGCCGGGCGGGCCGCCGGGGCGCGGGCCGTCGCCGGGTGCGGCCCCGTCGCGACGGGTCGCACCCACACGGCGGAGTCGCGCATCGTCACGGCCCCGCGCCCGTGCGCAGGCGCAGTCGCCGCATCCACCGTGGCGCACGGGCCGACGGACGGGGGCGAACCCGGCGCCGGCCGGTCGGACTCAGGCCGCCGTGCGCAGCAGTGCGGCCACCCGGCGGGCGGTCGCGCCGTCCCGGGCCGCGGTGAACGGCAGGGTGTTGCCGCCGGTCACGCGGAACGGCTCGCCGTCGCGAGTGAGGTGCGTGCCCCCCGCCTCCTCGACCAGGAGCAGGCCGGCCGCGTGGTCCCAGGCCGCCTCCCACGAGAAGGCCACGGCGTCCAACTCGCCCCGGGCGATGGCGAGATACTCCAGGCCCGCCGAACCGCAGGGGCGGGGGGCGAGGCCGTCGGCCCACAGGGCGCGCAGCGCCCGCTTCTCCTCGTCCGTGGTGTAGTCCGGGTGGGACGTGGCGACGGCGAGGTCCCGGCCCGGCGCCGCCGGGCCCGCGAACAGCCGCTCGCCGTCGAGGAAGGCGCCCCGGCCGCGGACCGCGGTGGCGAGCTGGTCGCGCGCCGCGGCATAGGTCCAGGAGGCGAGGACGACGCCCCGGTGGGCGAGCGCGACCAGGGTGCAGAACCCGTCGTCGCCGTGGACGAACTGGCGGGTGCCGTCGACCGGGTCGACTATCCAGACCGGTGCGTCACCCTGGAGCGCCGCGTAGGTCGCCGGGTCGGCGTGCACCGCCTCCTCGCCGACCACGACCGATCCGGGCAGCAGGGCGCCGAGGTCGCCGGTGAGCCGCAGCTCGGCGAGCCGGTCGGCGTCCGTCACGAGGTCGTGGGGGCCGCTCTTCTGGTCCACCTCGTGCTCGGCCAGGCAGCGGAAGCGGGGCAGGATCTCGGCCGCGGCGGCCTTGCGGACCGCTTCCTCCACATCGGCCGAACAGCGGGTGAGAAACTCGTCGATGGTTTCCGTCATTGCTTCGATCATGCCTACATGAGAGCACGTCCCCCTGACAATCCTCGCCCACCCGGTGCACGGCGGATGGAATCGGGATGAACAGCGGGTTCCCTTGATCGGTCAGCGGCCGACGGCGTACCCCTGCATTCCGCGCGGGTTGGCCGCCGCCGACAGCACGCCGGTCTCCGGGTCCCGGGCCACCGCGCACAGGCGCCCCTCGGACCAGGAGGGGCCGACGGTGACGGCGTGCCCGCGCCGCCGCAGCCCCTCGACCACGCCCGCGTCCATGCGGGACTCCACCGTCACGCTGCCGGGGCGGCGGCCGCGCGGGTAGAAGGAGCTGGGGAAGCTGTCGTTGTGCCAGTTCGGGGCGTCGATCGCGCCCTGGAGGTCAAGGGTGCCGCGGACCGGGGCGCGCAGGGCGGCCGCGAGGAAGAAGTGCAGCTGCCACTGGTCCTGCTGGTCGCCACCGGGCGTGCCGAAGGCGAGGACCGGCACTCCGCCGCGCAGGGCGAGGGACGGGGTGAGCGTGGTGCGGGGGCGGCGGCCGGGGGTGAGGGAGTTGGGCAGGCCCTCCTCCAGCCAGCTCATCTGCAGGCGCGTGCCGAGCGGGAAGCCCAGCTCGGGCACGACCGGGTTGGACTGCAGCCAGCCGCCGCTCGGCGTGGCCGCGATCATGTTGCCCCAGCGGTCGACGACGTCCAGGTGGCAGGTGTCGCCGCGGGTCGTCCCGTCGACGGCCACCTGCGGCTCGCCGGGGATCTCCGCGACCGTCGGCTCACCGGCGCCCATCGGGTCGAAGCCGCGGTCGGCGCCGGTCTCCACGCGCGCGTACGCCTGCGCCGGCAGCCGCGGGGCGCGTCCGCCGGGGCTGCCGGGCCGCAGCTCCCAGGAGGCCTCGGCGCCGACGAGGCCGCGCCGGCCGGCGTTGTAGTCGTCCGAGAGGAGTTCGGCGACCGGCACCTCGGCGGCGTCCCCGTACCAGGCCTCGCGGTCTGCCATGGCGAGTTTGCAGCCCTCGATCAGCAGGTGGACGTACTCGGCGGAGCCGTAGGCGGGCAGTTCCGGCGGGAGCAGGGCGAGCTGCTGGAGGAGGGCGGGGCCCTGGCTCCAGGGGCCCGCCTTGCAGACGGTCCAGCCGTTCCAGTCATAGGTCACCGGGGTCTCGTAGCTCGCCGACCAGCCGGCGAGGTCGGCCTCGGTGAGCGTGCCGGTGTGCCGCTCGCCGCTGGTGTCCCTCGTGGGCCGGCGGGACTGCCGTACCAGGGCGTCGGCGATGAACCCGGAGCGCCACACCTCGCGCGCGGCGTCGATCCGGGCCTCCCGGTCGCCCGCACCGGCGGTCTCGGCCAGCAGCCGCTTCCAGGTGGCGGCGAGGGCGGGGTTGCGAAAGCGCTCACCGGGCCGGGGCGCCCGGCCGCCGGGCAGGTAGACCTCCGCCGACGAGGTCCACTCGGTCTCGAACAGCTCCCGTACGGTCTCCACGGTCCCGCCGAGCTTCTCCACGGGCGCGTGCCCGTGCTCGGCGTAGCCGACGGCGTACTTCAGGACGTCGTCCAGGGACTTCGTGCCGTGGTCGCGCAGGAGCAGCAGCCAGGCGTCGAAGGCGCCGGGCACGGCGGCCGCGAGCGGCCCGGTGCCGGGTACGAGGTCCAGCCCGAGCCCCCGGTAGTGGGCGACGGTCGCTCCCGCCGGGGCCACGCCCTGCCCGCACAGCACGCGCACCGCGCCGCCGGCCGGGGCGAGCAGGATCGGCACCTCGCCGGCCGGCCCGTTGAGGTGCGGCTCCACCACATGCAGCACGAACGCCCCGGCCACGGCCGCGTCGAAGGCGTTGCCGCCGTCCTCCAGGACCGCCATCGCCGACTGGGAGGCCAGCCAGTGGGTGGAGGACACCATGCCGAAGGTGCCCTGCA
This sequence comes from Streptomyces sp. NPDC052109, assembly GCF_040680195.1. Taxonomy (NCBI): domain Bacteria; kingdom Bacillati; phylum Actinomycetota; class Actinomycetes; order Kitasatosporales; family Streptomycetaceae; genus Streptomyces; species Streptomyces sp. NPDC052109. The sequence goes on from NZ_JBFAWF010000017.1 coordinate 120,186, forward strand.
GAGTGGGTCGGGTGGTGAATTGCATCCCTCACCTCGTTGTCCGCGGCGCGTCAGCCGGCCCCACCGGTACACCAGACCGCTCTGGGGGGAGAACCTGGGGAGTTTCAGCTCGGCTCCGGTCGGCTCGATCAGGCAGCAGACTACCGAGGCGCCCGGCGACCGCGTCCAGCGTCCGCGCCTCGAGGAAGCCGGCACCGGGCCTTGGCCTCCGGCAGTCGGCAGGCCCTGGTCTCCAACGGTCCTGGTGGCGCCCGCCACACACCCGATGCCCGTCGACTGCGCACCTTGGAAGCGGTATGGGAAGCCGCGGCTGGAGCGACCCGTGCTGGGCGCCGGCCCGGATCGCCGAGACCGTGTGCCGCAGGTTCGGCGTCGGGTACGCCCTGGCCGGGTCGGGCCTGCTGCCGCACTCATCGGCTGAAGCGTGCAGGTCCCCTCCCGCAGGGCCACCGAGCGGGACCCGACGAAGACCGCCGCTTGGCAGGACGTGCAGTGCCCCGTCTCACGAAGTGGGCGGCGGACCCGGGTGCCTGGCGCCGGAAGCGGGCCGGCACGCGGGTGTGGCCGTCGCGCGCCGCAGTGGATGAGGGTGAGCCGTTCGCGGGCGGCGGCGAGTTCGTCCTGCTCGTGGGCGGAGGCACGGGGCATCTGTCCGCTGCGGATCACATGCCGTCGGCACCGGACGTAGACGGCCTGCTGGCTGATGCCGAGGAGCTTCGGCACCTCGGCGACCGTCCGGCCGGACACGTGCCGCGTTTCCGACGAACCTGTAAATCCATCGAGTTGGCTTGGCCAGTGCATGAGGCGGCTCCTCTGCGCGGCTGCGACGAGCTGGGACCTTGAAGAGCGCAGGAACCGGGTGCGGTTTGACCCCTGATGTGCACTTCGGGGGTGGCGTTCGGGGTGCACCGCCCCGCAGTTCATCAATCGCGTTGACAAACTTCGGTCTCCGTCCATAGGTTTCGTGTGCGCCGGCCCTCCCGATGACCAGCACCACAGCAACAGGAGACCGCCCTATGCACGACGACCGGAAGCTGGTCGAAGCGCGCCTGGAACGCGTCCTCAGGGAGCGCATCCGGCCGGCAGTCCACCCCGCCACCACGCCTCTCGCCGTGGAGATCTGGTCCACCCCGGGCGAACCCGTCCCCGTGGCGGAGGGCCTGGCGGCACCGACCCGTCCCATCACCCCGGGCACCCCGTGGGGCACGCCATGGGGGACCAGCTGGTTCAAGGTCACCGGCACCGTGCCCGCCGAGTGGGCGGGCCGCACCGTCGAGGCCGTACTGGACCTCGGCTTCACCCCGCGCACCCCGGGCTTCCAGTGCGAGGGCCTCGTCCACGAACCCGACGGCACCCCGGTCAAGGGACTGCACCCGCGCAATGCGTACGTCCGCGTCGGCTCACCGGTCGCCGGCGGCGAGCAGGTGCACTGGCGTATCGAGGCCGCCTCCAACCCCGACCTCGACGCGAGCGGCGTACCGTTCCAGCCGACCCCGATGGGCGACAAGGAGACCGCGGGCGACGCGCTCCAGTACGTGCTCGGCGAGATGCGGCTGGCCGTCTTCGACGAGACGGTCTGGAACCTGGTCATGGACCTGGAGGTCCTCGGCGAGCTCATGGCCGAGCTGCCCCTCGACGGAGCGCGCCGCTGGGAGATCCTGCGCGCGGTCGGCCGCGCACTCGACGCGATCGACCTGCACGACGTGAACGGCACGGCCCAGGCCGCCCGCGACGAGCTCGCCGGGGTGCTCGCCGCGCCCGCCGTCCCCGCGGCGCACCGCATCAGCGCCGTCGGCCACGCCCACATCGACTCCGCGTGGCTGTGGCCGCTGCGCGAGACGGTCCGCAAGGTCGCCCGTACGGCATCCAACATGACGGCGCTGCTCGAGGACGAGCCCGACTTCGTCTTCGCCATGTCCCAGGCCCAGCAGTTCGCCTGGCTCAAGGACCACCGGCCCGAGGTGTACGCCAGGGTCAAGAAGGCGGTGGCAGAGGGCCGCTTCGTGCCCGTCGGCGGCATGTGGGTCGAGTCGGACACCAACATGCCCGGGTCCGAGGCCATGGCCCGGCAGTTCGTTCACGGCAAGCGTTTCTTCCTCGAAGAGTTCGGCATCGAGAACGACGAGGCGTGGCTGCCGGACACCTTCGGCTTCGCGGCCGGGCTGCCGCAGATCATCAAGGCGGCCGGGTCGACGCGGCTGCTCACCCAGAAGATCTCGTGGAGCCGTACCAACACCTTCCCGCACCACACCTTCCAGTGGGAGGGCATCGACGGCACCCGGATCTTCACGCACTTCCCGCCCGTCGACACCTACAACTGCGAGATGTCGGGACGCCAGATCGCCCACGCGGCCCGCAACTTCAAGGAGAAGGGCTTCGCAACCCGCTCCCTCGCGCCCACCGGCTACGGCGACGGCGGCGGCGGCACCACGCGCGAAATGGTCGCCAAGGCGGCCCGAATGCGCAGTCTGGAAGGCGCGGCCGGCGTCGAGTGGGAGGCGCCCGCCGACTTCTTCGCCCAGGCCGAGGCCGAATACCCCGACGCGCCCGTCTGGGTGGGCGAGCTCTACCTGGAGCTGCACCGTGCCACGCTCACCAGCCAGGCGCAGACCAAGCACGGCAACCGGCGCAGCGAACATCTGCTGTACGAGGCCGAGCTCTGGGCGGCCACCGCGGCCGTACGGGCCGGGTTCCCCTATCCGTACGAGCAGCTCGACCGGATCTGGAAGACCGTGCTGCTGCACCAGTTCCACGACATCCTGCCCGGCTCCTCCATCGCCTGGGTGCACCGCGAGGCGCGCGAGACCTATGCGCGGCTGGCCGGGGAGCTGGCGGACATCATCGCCGGGGCGCAGCATGCGCTCGCCGGGGAGGGGACGCGGGAGCTGGTGTTCAACGCGGCTCCGCACGCCCGCCGCGGGGTCCCGGCCCAGGGCGCCTCGGCGGAGGCCGGCGAGGGCGGCGCGGTGACTCCCGTCCCGCGCGAAGGGGGCGGCTACGTCCTGGACAACGGCCTGCTGCGGGTCGAGATCGACGGACGTGGCCTCGTGGTCTCCGCGTACGACACGGTCGCGGACCGGGAGGCGATCGCGCCGGGGCAGGCGGCCAACCTGCTGCAGCTGCACCCCGACTTCCCCAACCAGTGGGATGCGTGGGACGTCGACGCGTTCTACCGGAACGTCGGCAGCGAGCTCACCGACGTCGCCGAGCTGGGCGTCGACGGCACCTCGGTGCGTGTCGAGCGGGTCTTCGGGGGCTCCCGGGTCACCCAACTGCTGTCGGTCCCGCTGGACGCCAAGCGGCTCGACATCGACACCGAGGTGGACTGGCACGAGACGGAGAAGTTCCTGAAGCTCGCCTTCCCGCTGGACGTGAAGGCCGACCGCTACGCCTCCGAGACCCAGTTCGGCCATGTCCACCGGCCCACCCACCAGAACACGAGCTGGGAATGGGCCAAGTTCGAGGCGTGCAACCACCGTTTCGTACACCTGGACGAGCCCGGCTGGGGCGTCGCGGTGGTCAACGATGCGACGTACGGCCACGATGTGACGCGGGCGGTACGCACCGGCGCCGATGCGGGCACGACCACCACCGTACGTGCGTCGCTGCTACGAGCCCCGCGCTATCCGGACCCGGAGACCGATCAGGGCGTGCACCGCTTCCACCACGCGCTGGTGCCGGGCGCGGCGGTCGGCGACGCGGTGCGCGAGGGCTACCGGGCCAATCTGCCCGAGCGCCGGGTCACCGGGGCGGCCGCCGGGGTCGCGCCGCTGGTGACGGTCGACAACGACGCCGTCGTCGTGAGCGCCGTGAAACTGGCCGACGACCGCAGCGGTGATCTCGTGGTCCGGCTCTACGAGGCGCACGGCGGCCGGGCCCGTGCCGTCGTGCGTGTCGGAGGCTTCGGAGCCGGCCAGGCCGTACTCACGGATCTGCTGGAGCGCCCGCTCGCGGACGCCGAGCCCCCCGCAGCGGCCGACGGCGCTGTCGTACTCGCCCTGCGGCCCTTCCAACTGGTCACCCTCCGCCTGCCGCGGGCCTGACGGCGCAGGCGGATCCAGCCCGGGGTGGCTGGCGCTGCCCCCCCATCTCCGGGCATGGGCGTTGGTCAATCGAATGAACTTACTTATTCGTGCCGGTGCCGGCGACCGGATCCGGTCCGCGTACGAAATGGCATGGGAGACCCGCAACTCATGAGCCGCACCCCCGCCGAGGACCGCGCCCACTGGGAGCGGACCGCCGACCGCATGCTGCTCGCCGTGCGACCGTACGCCACCGGCGCGCACTCCCTGATCAACCTGCCCGGTGTGCCCAGCCACAACGGTGCCCACAGCGACGGGCTCGAGGGCTTCGCCCGCACGTTCCTGCTCGCAGGCTTCCGCCTGGCCGGCGCGAGGGGCCAGGATCCCCATGATTTCGCCGGATGGTACGCGGCGGGCCTGGCCGCCGGCACCGACCCGAAGCACCCCGAGCGCTGGCCCGTCCTCGCCGAAAGCAACCAGGCCAAGGTCGAAGCCGCGTCCATCGCACTCGCGCTGCACGAGACCCGGCGCCTGCTGTGGGACCGCCTCGATGACAAGGTCAGGCAGCAGGTCCTCGACTGGCTGGCCCCGATGGTCGGCGACCCGATGCCGGGCAACAACTGGATCTGGTTCCAGGCCGTCACGGAGGCGTTCGCCCGCACCGTGGGCGGCGCCTGGCGGCAACAGGACCTCGACCGCACCATCGCGCTCACCGACGGCTGGTACGCGGGCGACGGCTGGTACTCCGACGGCCTCACCGGCGGTGAGCACCGCAACTTCGACCACTACAACGGCTGGGCCATGCACCTGTACCCGCTGTGGTTCTGCCGCATCCTGGGGGACGCCGCACCCGGCGGGCTCCTGGAGCGCTACCGCTCGCGGCTCACCCGCTTCCTCGCCGACCAACGGTTCCTGACCGGCGCCAACGGATCGCCGCTCGTCCACGGGCGCTCGCTCACCTACCGGCACGCCGCCCTCGCCCCGCTGTGGACCGGTGCCCTCTTCGACGCGACACCGCTGTCGCCCGGGGAGACCCGGGCGACAGCGAACCGGATGCTCGACCACTTCGCCGACCACGGCGCCACCGACGCCGAGGGCCTGCTCACACTCGGCTGGCACCGGCCCTTCCGCGGAGTGCTCCAGGGCTACTCGGGGCCCGCATCGCCGTACTGGGCGAGCAAGGGCTTCATCGGTCTCGCCCTGCCGGCCGACCACCCGGTGTGGACCGAGCCGGAGGTCCCCCTCGCTGTCGAACAGACCGACTTCCAGCGCGCGTTGGCCGCCCCCGGCTGGCTCGTCTCCGGTACGGCGGCCGACGGCGTCGTACGCGTCGTCAACCACGGCGGCGACCATGCCGACCCGGCCCGCCCACACGCCGACGACCCCTGCTACGCGCGCTTCGCCTACTCGACGCACACCGCCCCCGAGACGCCCGGGGACCCAACCGTCGCCGGCGGCAGCACGGACGCCGACCCGCTCGACAACGCGGTCGTGCTGCTCGACTCCGTGGGCCGCGCCTCCCACCGGCGCCCGGCCACCAGGATCTCCCTCGGCGACACCACGGCCGTCTCCCGCAGCCGCGCGCACTGGCCTGCGGACGCCACCTGGGACCCGTTCGGTGGCCCCGACACCCGCTATACGCTCGGCCCTTGGATCACCGTCGGCTCCGCTCTGCGGGGCTCGGTGGAGGTACGGGCCGTGCGCGTCGACCCCGCCCCCGGCGACGACGGGGCCGGTCACGTCCTGCGCGTCGGCGGCTGGGTCCTGCCCGTCGAGCCGGGGACGGCCGGCGCGGTGGACGGCCCGGCCGCCCGGGTCGAGGGCGCCCATGGTCTGGTCTCCGTTGCAGTCGGCGCGCACCGACTGCCGTACGCCGCCGTGGTGTCCGGCACCGACAGCAACGCCCTCGGCGCCGCCTCCGCCACCCCCGTCGTGGCCACCGACGGCCCCGTCGTGTACGGAACGGTCCATGTCGCTGTGATCCATCTCGGCGGCACCGACCCCGCCGCCCTGCCCCAGGTCACCACGAGCGCCCGGGGCAGCACGCTGCTTGCGGACGTGGTCTGGCCGGACGGCGTGCGCGACACCGTCCGGCTGCCCGCTCCCGATACCGCGTACGACCCGTGGAAGGACCAGCACCGTGCATGACGACCGCCGGATCATCGAGGCCCGGATCCGCAAGCTGCTGGACCGGGTCGTCCGCCCCGCGCTGTACAGCGCGGCCCGCCCCCTCGAACTGAGCGCCTGGCACGTCGACGGCGAACCGGTCCCGGTGGCCGACGCCCTGCGCGCCGACTACGAGCCCTTCACGCTCGGCGCGACCTGGGGAGCCCCCTGGTCCACGACCTGGCTGCGGGCGAGCGCCGAGATCCCCGGGGAATGGGCGGGCCGCCGCGTCGAGGCCGTCTTCGACCTGGGCTTCGACCTCACCCGAGGGCCGGGCGGTCAGGCCGAGGGGCTGGTGCACGACGCCCAGGGGGCGCCGCTGCAGGGCCTGCACCCGTACAACCGCAGCGTGCTGCTGGCCGATTCGGCCACCGGCGGCGACCGGATCGGCCTGCTGGTCGAGCTGGCCGCGAACCCGCCCATCGTCGGCAGCGCCGGGCTGCACCTGCACCACGGCTCGCTGGAGACCTCGGGTGGCGCGCGCATCTACCGGCTGAAGCAGGCCGAGATCGCGGTGCGCGAGGACGACGTATGGCATCTCGTCCACGACATCGAGGTGCTCGACGAGCTGATGCACGAGCTGCCGGAAGGCTCCTCCCGGCGTCATGAGATCCTCCACGCCCTGCGCCGCGCGGCCGACGCCGTCGACCCGAACGACGTGGCGGGGACGGCGGCCGAGGCCCGAAGCCGCCTTGCCGGGGTGCTGTCCCGGCCCGCGCACGCCTCCGCGCACACCATCACCGCGGTCGGCCACGCCCACATCGACTCGGCCTGGCTGTGGCCGGTCCGGGAGACCGTACGCAAGTGCGCGCGGACCTTCACCAACATGACGACGTTGGCGCAGGAGTACCCGGAGCTGGTCTTCGCCTGCTCCTCGGCGCAGCAGTACGCGTGGATGAAGGAGCAGCGCCCCGAGATCTTCGCCCGCATGAAGAAGGCCGCCGCTGAAGGCAATTGGGTGCCGGTCGGCGGTATGTGGGTCGAGGCCGACGGCAATCTCCCCGGTGGCGAGGCGCTGGCCCGGCAGCTCGTTTACGGGCGGCGCTTCTTCGCGGAGGAGTTCGGTGTCGAGCAGCACGGCGTGTGGCTGCCGGACTCGTTCGGCTACACCGCCGCCTATCCGCAGCTCGCCAAGCTCGCCGGTGCCCGGTGGTTCCTCACCCAGAAGCTCTCCTGGAACGAGACGAACAAGCTGCCGCACCACACCTTCGCCTGGGAAGGCATCGACGGCACCCGGATCTTCACCCACTTCCCGCCCGTCGACAGCTACTCCGCTTCTCTCACGGCACGGGAACTCGCCCACGCCGAACACAACTTCGCCGACAAGGGGGTGGCCACCCGCTCGCTGGCGCCCTTCGGCTACGGCGACGGTGGGGGCGGCCCCAGCCGCTCGATGCTGGAGAAGGCCCGCCGGCTGCGCGACCTCGAGGGCTCGCCGAAGGTCGTCATCGAGTCGCCCGACGCGTTCTTCGCGGCGGCACGCGCCGAACACGAGCAACTCCCCGTGTGGCGCGGAGAGTTGTACCTCGAGACCCACCGCGGCACCTACACCAGCCAGGCCCGCACCAAGCGCGGCAACCGGCGCAGCGAGGCGCTGCTGCGTGAGGCCGAGTTGTGGGCCGCCACGGCGGCGGTACGGACCGGCGCGGCGTACCCGTACGAGCGGCTGGAGTCCCTGTGGCGCCGGGTGCTGCTGAACCAGTTCCACGACATCCTCCCGGGCTCGTCCATCGCCTGGGTGCACGAGCAGGCCGAGCGGGAGTACGGGGAGATCCACGCCGAACTCGAAGCGCTGATCGCCGATGCCGCCGGCCGGCTGCCGGGCGCCCCCGCGCTGCTCAACGCCGGACCGTACGCGCGCCGGGAGGTCGCCGTCGTCTCCGGCTTCCCCGGCGGACAGCCCCTGTCGGACGGCCGTACCGCGGTCCTCGCCGAGGTCGGCCCCCTGGCCTCCGGCGGCACGGTGGACGAGCCGCGACAGGTTGTCACCGCCACGGCCGAGGAAGGCGGCTTCGTCCTCGACAACGGGACGCTCACCGTCGTTGTGGACCGGCGGGGTCTCATCACATCGGTGTACGACCATGCCGCGCGGCGCGAGGCGATCGCCCCCGGCACTGCGGGCAATCTGCTCCAGCTCCACCCCGACGACCCGAACCTGTGGTCGGCGTGGAACATCGACTCGTACTACCGCGACACCGTGCGCGACCTGGACGAGGCCGAGTCCGTGACGCTCCTGGACGCGGGGCCGCTCCTCGCGTCGGTGCGCGTCGAGCGCGCCCACGGGGCATCCCGGTTCGTCCAGCACATCGAGCTGACCGCCGAATCCCGCCGGCTGACCGTGCGCAACGACATCGACTGGCAGGAGCGCGACACCGTGCTCAAAGCCGCCTGGCCGCTCGACGTGCACGCGGAACAGGAGAGCGCCGAGATCCAGTTCGGCCATGTGCAGCGGCCCACGCACGAGAACACCAGCTGGGAGGCGGCCCGCTTCGAGCTGTGGGCGCACCGCTGGGTGCACGTGGGAGAGCGGCGCTGGGGCGCGGCCCTGCTCACCGACTCCACCTACGGGCACGACGTACGCCGAGACACGCGCGAGGCGAGCGAAGTGAGAGAGGGGTCCCCCCGGCCGGAGGCCGGCGGAGGCACCACCACGACGGTGCGGCTCTCCCTGCTGCGCGCGCCGCACAGCCCCGATCCGCAGGCCGACCGCGGCCGGCACAGCTTCAGTTACGCGCTGCTCGCGGGGGCCGGGATCGAGGAGGCCATCGCCGGGGGCTACGCGCTGAACCTGCCGCTGCGCCCCGCCCGGGCCCACGCCCCGGCCCTGGTCGCGCTCGACACCACCGATGTGGTGGTGGAGTCCGTCAAGCTGGCGGACGACCGCAGCGGCGATGTCGTGGTCCGGCTGTACGAAGCGTGCGGCGGAGCGGTCTCGGCGCGGCTGTCGGCGGGCTTTCCGCTCGCCGCCGCCTTCGACTGCGATCTGCTGGAGCAACCGGTGCAGGAACTGACCTCCGGCGACGGGGCTTTGGACCTGCGGCTGCGGCCCTTCCAGATCCGTACACTGCGACTGCGGTGTGTCGCAGCGGCCGACCGTCCGAGGCCGGGAGAAGCACGTTGACCACCGAGACGGAAAGACCAGGGACGTCCACCATCCGGCGCGGCACCAACCTGCCCCGCATGGCGGACTTCAACGAGTCCGTGATCCTGGACGCCATCCGCAGGCACCCGACAGGCCTGAGCCGGGTGGAACTCGCCCAGGCCACCGGCCTGTCCGCACAGACCGTCTCGAACATCACGCGCCGGTTGCTCGACCAGGGCGTCGCCCGTGAATCGGGCAAGCTGAACACCGGCAGCGGCAAACCCCGCACCCTCCTCGAAGTCGTTCCCACCTCCCGTTACGCCGTGGGGATCCATCTCGACCCAGCCGTGATCACTTGTGTGCTGGTGGACCTGCTCGGCTCGGTCGTGGCCCAGCGCAGCGCGCGGACCCCGAGCGGCGGCGACACCGACAGGACCGTCGCGGGCATGGCCGCCTCCGTGGCCGCGCTCGTGGCGGAGGCGGGGGTCGACCATGGGCGGATCCTTGGCCTGGGCATCGCCGCACCGGGGCCCATCGACGCGGCCGCGGGCTGGGTCGTGGACCCTCCGGAGCTGCACGGCTGGGGCCGCTACCCGCTGCGGGACCGGCTCAGCGAGGCGACCGGCTTCCCGGCGCTCCTCGACAAGGACGTCACGGCCGCCGTCGTCGCGGAGCGGTGGGCCGGAGCGGCGACCGACAGTCGCAACCTCCTCTTCTTCTACCTCGGCACCGGCTCCGGCATGGGCCTCGTGGTGGACGACACCGTGCTGCGCGGCGTGTCCGGGAACGCGGGCGAGGTCGGCGGGCTCGGCGCGGCCTGCTCGACCCGGACGCTCGTCGACGAGGCAGTCTCCCTGGGAGTGCTCGGCACCGAGTACACGGCGCTGGATCCGGCCGACGCCCAGCGCGGTCTGGAACGGTTGGCGGCGCTCGCCGCCGAGGGTGACGCGCAGGCGGACGGCATCATCGAGCGCCTGGCGATCCGTATCGGACGGGGAGTCAGCGCGGCGGCGACGCTCCTGGACGTCGGCACCGTCGTCTTCGGAGGGCCGACTTGGCAGGTGCTGGCCGAGCGTCTCCTGCGCACTGTCGAACCCATGGTCGCGCGGTCGATGTTCGTCAAGGCGACCCATCCCACGGTGGTCGTCTCCACCACACTGGGCGAGAACGTGGCCGCGGTGGGCGCCGCCTCCCTGGTCCTCGACCAGGCCCTTTCCGCGCAGCCGAGGACCTTGCTGCTGCAGTCGACCCGCCGGTCCGCGGCGCCGGGGTCCACCGGCGCCGCGGCGGCCTGCTCGCCCCCTTCCAGGAGTACGCCGCGGTAACGCCACGCCGCCGGGTCAGCTGATGAGCTCGCCGAAGGGCTTGCGCGGCTGCCGAGCGGGAGGGCCCTGTCCCGTCCCGCCGAGCGCCCGGGCCCGCAGGCGCAGCCCCTGCTGGTGGAGCTCAGCCGACGGGAGCCGCTTGCACTGCCGCGTCCGGGGGCTCGCCGGGCCGTCGGGTGCTCGCTGTGCCGGCGGCCTCGGGGCAACCTGCGGAGGCCGACGCGCAGATCGGCCGCGGCCCGGCGGATGTCCGCCTCCGTCGGCGGCTTTGCGCGACGGGTCCGGGCGTCGGCCAGTCGCTCGCTCGCCGACGCTGCGGGCTGCGCCGGCCTCGCCTGATGACGCCAGGCGCCGGGGCTGTTCGACGATGCGCTGGTCGGGCTCCCCGGCCGTCCTGCTCCTGCGAACGTCTCGGCGTGAGGGCGTGGTCCGGTCGCCCCTGCCGCGTATGCGGACGGCGGAGGCGCTCGTACGCGGTCACGGCCAGGGTGTGCCCTCCGGGCTCGGCGAGATCACCGTCGGCCTCAGGCAGCAGGGGGCGGGCGACCTCCGCGACTCGTGTGTCGCGCCGTCGTCCCCGGCAGCGCGCCTGTCAGCGCCTTCGCGTAGCGAGCAGAAGGTGGGGATCGCTGATCACGCGGTCGATGATGTGCGTGGCGGCGCCCCGGGCCGCGGCGGCGAAACCCAGGTCGGAGACGGCGAGTTCACCGGTTCCCGGGGTCGGGGACGCCAGGAGCCGGGCCTCGAGCGCGGTACGGGCAGGGGCCATGATCCAGCGGGCCACCGCGGTGAAATAGCCGCCCAGGACGATCACATCGGGGTCGAACAGCGCCGCGATGTTGGCGCAGCCGGTGCCGACGTGCTCCCCGAGCCGGGCCAGTGCGGTCAGCACCGTCTCGTCGCCCTGCTCGGCACGCCGCACCACGCGGGCGATGCGTTCCTCGGAGGACTCCCCCGCGCCGGGCGCGGCGGACGGCTCGGCGACCCCGGCGAGCAGCGCCTGCAGACCCACGAACGCCTCCCAGCAGCCGCGCCGCCCGCAGCCGCAGAGCGGGCCCGCCGGGTCCAGGAGCATATGGCCGACCTCGCCGCCGTAACCCCGGGCACCCAGCAGCGGACGGCCCTGCACGATCAGGCCGCCGCCGATGCCCACATCACCGGTGACGTACACCAGGTGCGCGGTGCCGGCGTGGCTGCCGACCCGGTACTCGGCCAGGGCTGCCCGGTTGGCCTCGTTGCCGACCGTCACCGAGCCGACCCGGTCGCCGAGCTCGGCGGTCAGCAGTTCGGCCACCGGCACGTCGTGCCAGCCGAGGTTGGGGGCGCGACCCACCACCCCGCGGCGCTCGTCCACCAGGCCGGGGATGGCCACGCCGAGGCCCGCGACGAACGGCCGGCGGCCGGCGGCCGGCCGCTCGGGAAGGGAGTCCAGCCAGGCGGAGCACGCCTCGGCGAGGGCGCGCAGGCTCGCCTCCGCGCCGGCCCGGTGGGCATCGAAGGGGCTGTGCCAGTGATGCACCTGACGGTTCGCCAGGTCGACCACCAACAGGGTCAGGTAGTCGACGTTGACCTCGGCGCCGATCGCCAGCACGTGCCGCCCGGCCAGCCGCAGTTCGGTGCCCGGCCTGCCCTGCCCGCCGCCGGTCGCGACCCCGGCCTCCTCCACCAGGCCCAGCTCGATCAGTGAGCCGACGAGACGGGAGACCGTGGCCCTGGTCAGCCCGGCCCGGGCGGCGATCCCCGCGCGCGAATCGGAGCCGACCGCCCACAGATGGCGCAGCACCACCTCCTGGTTGTTGCGTCTGATGTCGGTGTGCCCGGCGCGGGCCGGGACGCTGGCTGAACGCGCGGAGAGCAAGGGTGTCCTCCTGGTGCTCCGAGGGACGTGAGTGGCTCGGGTCATGCGAGCGGGCTTGACAGGGACACGAACAAGTCTATGTTTTGGTTCGAAGCAAAACATAGAACAGGTCGCCGTGCCTCTCCGCACAACTCGCTTGTTTCTCAAGGCAGTTCACTGCCGGTCCGACCACCCCGGCTTCCACTCCGCGCTGGGCGCGGCCCGCTCACCCGACGCCGCCGTTCCCCTGTCGGCGGCTTTGCCCTCCAGCATCCCACCCAAGGAGGCGACATGGGCTGGAGATCCGCCCGTCTCTGCTCCACCGCCGTCGCGGCCCTCTGCTCCCTCGGCCTGCTCAGCACAGCGCTCGCCGCCCATCCCGCCTTAGGGGCGCCGGCGAAGCCCAGGGCGAGCGGCACGGTGCCGATCTATCTCGACACCTCGTACTCCTTCCAGGAACGGGCGGCCGATCTGGTCTCCCGGATGGCGCTGGACGAGAAGGTCCAGCAGCTCCACACCAACAACGCCCCGGCGATACCCCGGCTCGGCTTGCAGCAGTACACGTACTGGAGCGAGGGCCAGCACGGCATCAACACCCTCGGCGCCGACACCCATTCGGGCTCCGCGAGCGGCGGAGTGCACGCCACCAGCTTCCCCACGAACTTCGCCGCCGCGATGACCTGGGACAAGCAGCTCATGTACCAGGAGACCCAGGCCATCTCGGACGAGGCGCGCGGCTTCCTGGACAAGTCGCTGTGGGGCACGGGCCAGAACAACCTCGGCAACTCGGCGGACAACTACGGCTCGCTGACGTACTGGGCGCCCAACGTGAACATGGACCGCGATCCCCGCTGGGGCCGCACCGACGAGGCCTTCGGCGAGGACCCGTATCTGGTCTCGCAGATGGCCGGCGCGTTCGTGAACGGCTACCAGGGCCAGAACCAGGACGGCGGCAAGCAGACGAAGTACCTCAAGGTGGCCGCCACCGCAAAGCACTACGCGCTCAACAACGTGGAGAAGGACCGCACCGGGATCAGCTCCCAGGTGGACGACACCGATCTCTACGACTACTACACCGCCCAGTTCAAGAGCCTCATCGAGAAGGCCCATGTCTCCGGCCTCATGACCTCCTACAACGCCGTCAACGGCACGCCGTCGGTGGCGGACACGTACACCACCAACCAGATCGCCCAGCGGACCTATGGCTTCCAGGGCTACATCACCTCGGACTGCGGGGCCGTCAGCACCACCTACCGCTCCTTCCCAGGGGGCCACAACTGGGCGCCGCCCGGCTGGACCACGGACGGCAAGGACACCGGTGCCACCTGGACCGACACCGGCAACGGCCAGAAGATCTCCGGAGCGGCCGGCGGCCAGGCGTACGCCCTGCGCGCCGGCACGGACGTCAACTGCACCGGCGCCGAGGCAACCCCGCAGAACGTGGAGCAGGCGATCCAGGCCGGCATCCTCAGCGAAGGTGTGGTCGACACCGCGCTGGTCCGCCTCTTCAGCGTGCGCATGGAGACCGGCGAGTTCGACCCGGCCGCCGGCAACCCGTACACGAAGATCACCAAGAGCGTCATCGAGTCCGCAGACCACCAGGCTCTGGCCACCAAGGTCGCGGACAACGCCGTCGTCCTGCTCAAGAACGACAGGCTGGCGGCAACGGGCAGGACGTTGCTGCCCGCTGACCCCGCCTCACTCAGCAAGGTGGTCATCCTCGGTGACCAGGCCGGGAAGACCACCCTGGGCGACTACTCCGGCGAGCCCACCCACCAGACGGACACCGCCGACGGCATCACCGCCGCGGTGAAGGCCGCCCACCCGGACGCCCAGGTGGTCTACGACGCGGCCGGGACGTCCACCACCGCCACCGGCCAGGCGCAGCTCAGCGCCCGGACCCAGGCGGACATCAAGGACGCGGACCTGGTCGTGGTCGCGGTGGGCACGGACACCAGCGTGGCCGCCGAGGCCAAGGACCGCACCACCCTCGCCCTGCCCGGCAACTACGCCGACCTGGTGGAGCAGGTCACCGCACTGGGCAACCCTCGTACCGTACTGGACATCCAGTCGGCCGGCCCCGTGGACATCGAGGCGTTGAAGGACAAGGTCCCGGCGATCGTCTTCGCCGGCTACAACGGGCAGTCCCAGGGCACCGCGCTCGCCGACGTGCTGTTCGGGAAGCAGAACCCGACCGGGCATCTGGACTTCACCTGGTACAAGGACGACTCCCAGTTGCCCGCGATGCCGGACTACGGCCTGACAGCGGGCGCCACCGGCGGACTGGGCCGTACCTACCAGTACTTCACGGGAACACCCAGCTACCCCTTCGGTTACGGGCTGAGCTACACCTCCTTCCGCTACTCGGGCATCCGGGCCGACAAGACGTCCGTGAGCGCCGACGGCAGCGTGCACGTCTCCTTCGACGTCACCGACACCGGCAGCGCCGCGGGGGCGACCGTCGCCCAGCTCTATGCGGCGACTCCCTTCACGGTGCAGGGGGTCGAACTCCCCAAGGAGCGCCTGGAGGGCTTCCAGAAGACGCAGGTCCTGCAGCCCGGCCAGACGCAGCACATCACCCTGAAGGTGGACGTCCCCGACCTGGCCTTCCGGGACAGCAAGGCCGCCAAGTCCGTGGTCCACGCCGGTACCTACCGCTTCCAGGTGGGCCCTGACTCGGCGACCGTCGCCGGGTCGGCGAATGTGCGGGTGCACGGCAGCCTCACCCCGCATGTGCAGTACGTGACCGTGCAGCCCGAGGCGGTGGTCTACAAGGCCGGCGACACCATCGCCCTGACCGGCACCAACCGGTGGATCAAGGACGACACCGACCCCGCACAGCAGCCCGGCCGCACCATGTCGGTCAAGGCCGACCATGTGGTGGAGGCGGTCAACACCGACGGTTCGTTCGCGGACCTGACCAAGACCCCGGTCCGGTACTCGAGCAGCGACACCTCGGTCGCGACCGTCTCGTCCAAGGGCGTCGTCACCGCGGTCGGCAACGGCGTGGCGACGATCAACGCCACGGTCGGCGGCGTGAGCGGCGGCGCGGTGATCCGAGTCGGCCACCCGCTCGGTGTCACCGGCGGCGGGGTGCTCTCCTCCGGTACGGCGGCCACCTTGACCACCACGTACACCAACACCGGCCCCAGCGCGCTCAGCAACGTCCAGGTCACCCTGACCGCGCCTGCCGGCTGGAGTGCGACCGCCGTCACCCCGGCCGCCTTCGGCTCCCTGGCGCCGGGCGCCAAGGCCGTCACCACCTGGAAGCTGGCGCCCGACGCAGGCACACCGGCGCCGGGCAACTACGCCGTCTCCGCCTCCGCGACCTACCAGGGCGCCCGCAGCGACGACCAGGCGGCGACCAGGGTGCTGGTGCCGTACGCCGGCTTCGCCGCGGCCCGCAACAACATCGCGATCGCCGACGACAGCGACCCGGGCGGGGCCGACATCGACGGCGAGCACATCGGCCTGTCCCAGCAGGCGCTCGCCGCGGCCGGCGTCGCCTCCGGGAGCAAGGTGACCCGTGCCGGGCTGACCTACGACTGGCCCACCACCGGCACCGGCGCGTACGACAACATCGCCGCTCTCGGCCAGACGATCCCGCTCACCGGAGTCCCCGCCGGGGCCACGAAGCTGGGTCTGCTCGGCACCAGTGCGTACGGCGACGGCTCCGGCTCCGGGCTGATCACCTACACCGACGGCAGCACCCAGGCGTTCTCGCTGGACTTCCCCGACTGGTGGGCCAACACCGCCCCGCCCGGCGGCGACATCCTCGCCTCCACCCCGTACCTCGACACGGCGGACGGCAAGAAGAACCAGAAGGTGAGTGTCTACGCGCAGACGGTGGACCTGGACCCCGGGAAGACCCCGGCCTATCTCACCCTGCCGGACATGGGCGCGCCGGTTGCCGTGAACCAGGTGTCCATGCACGTGTTCGCGGTGGCCGTGGGCTGAGCCGCCCACGCGGGCCCGCGCCGGCACCCCTCAGGTTCACGGGTGCCGGCGCAGCCGCGGGGTGAACGCGGCGTGGAAGAGAGTCGAGGCGGCACCGACGGCGGCCGCCTCATGGATGCTCACGGAGCGTTCGACGTGGACCCTTCGCAGCCGACGGGCGGTCGGGAAGTCGTTGACGGCCCGTTCGATCTCGGTGAGATAGATCTCGGCCGCCGGGCCGGTGCAGAACGGTCCGCCGACCACGACGAGGCCGACGTCGAGCAGATCGATCAGGGCCAGCGCGCCCCTGCCGATCGCCTGGGCGGCCTCGCGGACCGTCGGGGGGTCCTTCGGCACCTGGCCGGCGGCGCCCGCGCGATGGCCGTCGGCGCGGGTGAGTATGTGCCGTGCCGGATTGCACTCAGGCAGCACCTCGGGCCGGCCCGCGGGCTCGACACGGCCCAGCGTGACCGCGCACAGCTGTCCGAACTCCCCCGCGTTGGCGGTGAGTCCGCGGTAGATGTCGCCGTTGAGGATCAGACCCGCGCCCACGCCCGTACCGAGATAGAGGTAGACGAAGTCGTGGGCGCGGCTCTCGCGTCCGATCCAGCGCTCGCCGACAGCGGCGGCGGTGGAGTCCTTCTCCACCAGGATCGGGCAGGAGAAGCGCTGTTCGAGGAGGCTGCGCAGCGGAACGTCCTTGAGGACGCCCATCAGCGGCGGGTCCAGGACCGTTCCCGAGACGGTGTCCACCGGGCCGGGCACCACCACTCCGAGGCCGAAGAAGCTGTTCTCGCGAACTGCCCGCCCGGTCTTGGCGAGCACGGCCTCACCGAGGGCGGCGATCTGCGCGACGACCGCGCCGGGGCGCGGCTCGGGCGTGATCTTCTCGACACAGCGGGCCACGATGCGGCCGGAGAGGTCGACAAGGACCGCGGTGAGCACCTCCGGGTCGATATGGATGCCGAGGGCGTGCGCAGCGTCGTCGCGCAGCCGGACCAGGCCGCGCGGCTTGCCGACGGTCGAGTGCTGCCGACGCTCCTCGACCAGCAGGCCGCGGTCCAGCAGCGAGCGGGCGATCCGGGAGACGGACTGCTGGGTCAGCCGGGTGCGGTCGGCTATCTCGCCACGGGTGATCGACCCGGCCAGCCGCACCGTCTCGATCACCACGCACTCGTTGAACGAGCCGAGGTCGATGTGGTTGGCACCGCCGCTGCCGGCCGGTTCGGTCGCGCGCAGCGGCCCGGCGGCGCCGGGCGGGCTCTCTCCGGGCGCGGCCGGCAGCGGCTCGCGGATCCAGCGCACCGGTGCGGGGCCGTCCAAGTCCGCCGCCAGGTCAAGCAGTACGCGGGCGGAGGAGGACGGGTGCCGGGAGGCGTCGAGGGCGAGTACCGCTCGCAGGAAGGACACCGTACCCGTACGTTCGGGTGGTTGATGGAGCGTCACCCGGGCCCGCTCGCAGAGCTCGTCCAGTCCGGGTGCGGCCGGGCCGCGCAGGACGACCATGTGGAGGACGGCACGTGGGTGGAAGCGGCGGGCGGTGGCGAGGAAGACGCTCACCGCGTGCTCGGGCTCGGCGCCCGGTCGGCCTGTCCGGCGAGGGGGCGTGCGGACGGCCTCGGCCGGGGCCGCGTGATCGCTCGAACCCAGCGCGCGGGCGAACGCCGCGGCCACGGCCGCCAGCGCGTCGGCGGGCGGCTTGACCGTGGGGCCGGCCGACTGGCCGGGCACGGGCGGCCGGAGGGCGAGCAGCACCAGGGTCCGGTGGGCATCGTGGTGGACGCCGGCCACCCACACCTCGCCCTCGGCGAGGGCGGGGATCAGCGGGGGCATCGGGCCCCGGTCCTCCTGGCCCAGGTTCCAGCGGCGGCGTGCGGCGGCGACCGCGGTGTGCGAGCAGCCGAGCCGGCGTCCCACGCTGCGGGAGGAGCGCTGGTCCGGCGGGGCCAGGAGGGTCTCGGTGACCACGTCGCCCTCGTCGACGACCCCGGGGCGGCCGGACTGCGGGCGGCCCGCCAGCCCGGCCGGCCCCTCCGCGGCGTAGCGCTGCCGCCAGGTGGCCACGGTCTGCCGGGAGACACCGAGCCGGCGGGCGATCTCGGAGTTGTGCCGGCCGAGGGCGGCCTGCAGGACGATCGAGGCGCGCAGGGCACGTGGCTCGGGGCCGGCCGCCAACCGGCGGAGGACGTCGAGCTCGCCTTCCGCCGGTGGCCTGGATGGCGCGTCAGGCACCGGCGCCGCCTCGGGTGCGGCGGGGCATGACGAGCGGAGACGAGGCGCGGAGCCTCCCGGGGGCCGGCAGCGGGGTGAGTCGCACCGTGATGGTCCCCCCTCCCTCCGGACTGCTCCGGCGGCAGGCATCGTATCCATTGGTGGCGTCGTTGGTCAGCGCCCGAACTGCGGGGACCTCCCGAGCGGGCTTGCGGCCGTCGTGCACAGTGGTTCTCCTTCGGGGAGGGAGGCCGGGGTGCCGGCCCTCAGTTCCCGGCAGTGGTGAGCGAGATGCTGTGGATGTACAGCGGCTTGCCCGGGTCGGTGGCCGCGAGCCGGAGGTCGGCCCGCAGGTTCTGGGCCTCGTCGAACTGTGCGCCGGTGAGCGTGAGCGTGGCGGTCTGCCAGCTGCCGCCTCCGCTGCCGGTGACGGTCGGCCCGTTGTGGTAGGCGTCGTTCGGGGTGTCGTACTGGACGGTGAAGCCCTGCCCTGCCTCGGACCAGTAGCTGACCCGGACGGTGACGGTGGCCGCGCGGGTCACGGCACTGCCCGGGTCCAGCTGGACGTAGGCGTTCGCGCTTCCGACGCCGGTCCGGTCGGTCGTCCAGGTCTCGTAGGCGGTCTGGCCGCCGTGGGTAACGGTGTCGAGGTTGCCGTCCGCGCCCAGGCCGGTGGCGCCGACGTTCTGGAAGACGACGCCCGACGACCCGTCGTTGCTGCCCGCGGTGGCGCCCACGGTCGTGGCGCCGCCGGAGGCGGTGGAGCAGGAGTCGGGTACGGGGGTGCCGGCCGGCGCCGGGCCGGGGACCAGCTTCCACTCGGTGAGCTCGGCCGTGCCCAGGCCGAGCGGGACGCATGCGCCGCCATCGCTCTGCGCGACCTGCGGCAGCGCCTTGCCGGTCGCCGCGTCCACCGCGTGGTAGCGACCGGCCCTCAGATCGAGGCCGGCGGGGTGGAGGACGACGGCGCCGTCGTACGAGAAGTAAGGGCTGATCTCGGCCAGCACCAGCTGGGCGCTGCGGCGGTCGGCAGCGGTGGTGGGCACCACCTGCAGGGCGTGCGCGCTGCTGAGCTCGGCGTACGCGGGGGCGTAGCGGGTGAGTTGGTCGCCGTCGCTCAGCACTGTGCCGCCGGCCCTCCGGTAGGCCGTCACATTGGCGTCGTCGCCGTTCAGCGGCAGCACCGCGCGGAACTTGGACAGGTCCGCCGCATGGTTTTTCACCTCGTCGCTGGTGACCACGGTGAACCCGCTCTGGTGGCGCGACCACAGCGCGGTGAGCTGGTTCTCGATGGCGTTCAGGCTGCCGCCGGCGGGGTTGCCCCAGGCCTTGGAGTAGTCGAAGTAGACCGCGACCGGCGCTTGTGGGTAGGAGCCGGACAGGCTCTGCAGCGTCGGCAGCGCGTCGGTGTAGATCGGGTAGGCGATGACGTCCTTCGAGGTGCCGTCGTGGATGAAGAAGTCCTCGCCGCCGCCGTAGGGGAAGCCCATGCCGTAGTTGGAGATCCACTGGACGGCCTGGGCCGGCATCTCGGCCTCGGTGGGCGCGGTCCACTCCTGTGCGAGCTTGACGTGGTAGCCGCGGGCCAGGCTGCCGAAGGTGAGGGTGAGGCCGGGCGACTGGGCGGCGTCCTCGATGACCGTGAGGTCGTACTTACGGGCCAGGCTGAAGAAGATGTCGGGCAGGTTGCCGATGTCGGGGGCGTTCGAGATGTGCCCGCCGAAGTAGTAGTAGAGCGGGCCGCGGGAGACCTTGCGGACGGCGGCGGTCAGCCGGTCGTAGGTGTCCTGGACGCTCCACTGCCGGAAGTTCTGGTAGACGCCGGCCAGCGGCTCGCCCGGGGTGGCCGCGGGCACCTCGTCGAAGGAACCGTAGGCGGTGCGGTTGGCCGCGTTGAAGCGGGCGATGGTGCCGTACGAGTGCGGCAGCCAGTGGTCGTGGAAGTACGCGATGTCGGCCGGCGCCCAGCCGCCGTTGCCGTTGTTGCTCCACTGGGCGTCCAGGCGGCCGTAGTCGAGGATCGAGCCGCCGTAGCCGGGGTTGCCGGTGATGTGCTCGACGGTGGTGGTGACGTAGTCGAAGTAGGCCTGCTGCTCGTCGGTGTCCCACCAGGCGGGGGCGATGCCGGTGCCGCCGCTGCTGGTGATCTCCTTGCTGGTGATCCAGGGCGCGGGGCTGCCGCGCCAGCCGGCCTGCCAGAAGATCGGCACGATGCGGATGCCGGCGGCCTTGGCGTTCGCGAGCTCGGTGTCGAGCTCGGTGAAGTCGAAAGTGCCCTTGTCGGGCTCGATCTGACCCCACGGCATGTTGATCTCGACGCTGTTCATCCCCTTGGCCTTGATGGCCTCGAACTGGGCCGTGGACCAAGGGGTGCCTTGGTCGTCGAACTGCAACTGGGTCGCCCACAGGGTGGACGGACCGCTCTGCGCCGAGGTGGCGGCGGTCGGCGTCGCGGCGCCGGCCGGAGCGACCATGCCCGCGGTGGCGGCGACCGCCGCCGCGGCGGCGAGCAGTGGAACCGTTCTGCGTCTCGAGGACTTCGATGTGCGCAGCATCGGCTGAGCCCTTCCGGGTGAGTTGAGTGGGGATCCGGACCGGCGGTGCTTCTCCAGGGCCTCCCGTCGGCGCGGCAGGATTATGGAAAACCATGTGTGTTACCAAGGCAACAGCTCAGCCGGGGAACATGCCCAAGATTTCAATACAGCGGCATTCACCTGCAGAGATGCCACCACCGTTGTGCGGATACCGATGTTTCCACCAGCCTTTTGTAAGAGAAGTCCCTTGACATCCGTCAGGATTCTCCCTGCGCATCGCCTTGACGCACCGCCCACGCAGCCACATGCTTCGGAGCAATCTCCGGGGCTCCCGTCGGCCATTTCCCGTACCTCCCCCACCGAGGAGCGACATGGTCGTCAGAAGCCGTTACCTCACCGACGCTTGGTCCCGCCGGCTCACCGGTACGAGCCGCGTCCTGGCCGCTGCAGCCGCCTGCGCACTGGCCGCGACCGGGCTGTCCGCGTGCAGCGGCGACAGCGGAGGCTCGTCCGAGAACACCCTCGTCGTCGCCGAGTGGACCAACGCCGCGGCGGTGGCGCAGACCGAGAAGATCAACGCCGCCTTCGAGAAGGCGCACCCGGGTGTCACGGTCAAGCTGCAGACCGCGCCGACCGCCGCCAACGCCTGGCCGACGCTGCAGAACTCGCTGCTGGCCTCGAAGAACGTGGACGTGCTGGCGCAGTTCCCGCCCACCCCGGCGGCGTTTCCGCCGGAGGATACGAAGATCAAGGTCAACGGAACCGCCGCGCTGGTCGCCAACAACCAGTTCATGGACCTGAGCAAGCAGCCGTTCATGAAGCGCTTCGACCTCACCGCGCAGAAGTACGCGATGGGGTACAAAGACGGCGTCTACGGTGTGATGACCGCCGAATACGTCAACAACACCGGCCTCTGGTACAAGAAGGACCTGCTCGACAAGTACGGCCTCAAGGTGCCGACCACGTACGACGAATTCGTCTCCGACCTCAAGCTGCTGAAGTCCAAGGGCCTGAGCCCCGTCTACGTGGCCGGCAAGGACGGCTACCAGAACATCGTCTGGGCCGGGATCATCAACCAGCTGCTGATGCAGGACAAGCCGGCCACCGACGCACAGTCGGTCTACCGGCAGCGCGCCGAGGACTTCTGGGACGGCAAGGCGAACTGGGACGACCCGATCTACCAGGACGCAGCCAAGCGCTACGAAGAGGTCATGTCGTACATCGAGCCCAACGCCGCGGGCGTGCCCGCGCAGACCGCGCCGGGGGTGTGGGCGTCCAACACCGACGACTACCCCTTCTTCGTGGACGGCTCGTACGACGGCAACACCATCGCGCAGGCCAACCCGAACCTGAAGTTCGGCTTCTTCGCCGTCCCCGGCACCGACAACGCCGCCTGGAACCGGCCGGCGCTCGCCCCCGACCTGTCGTGGTCCGTCCCGGTCTGGGCGAAGCACAAGAAGCTGGCCCTGGAGTACCTGGACTTCTTCACCCAGAAGTCCACCTACGCGGACTGGGTGAAGGCCACCGGCTCGATATCCACCGAGCCCGACGTGCCCACCCCGTCGCTGTCCTGGACCGACTGGCTGACCGCCAACGCCTCGAAGGGCTACCCGAACTCCACCCAGCCGTGGATTCCGACCAGCGGCTCCTCGACCCACGCGGGCGGGCCGACGCTGACCGAGGTCAAGCCGTTCGGATCCAAGTCGATGACCACGGCGCTTTCCGAAGCGGCCAAGGCGTACACCGCGAGCGTCAAGCACTAGGAGCGCACCGTGTCCACCTGCCCCTTCGGCACCCGGCGGACCAGGCGCTGGATCCCCTGGCTGTCCATCTCGGTGCCCACCCTCGGCTGGCTGGTGTTCGGCCTGTACCCGTCGCTCGCCACCGTCTACTACTCGCTCACCCAGTACTCGGGGCTGCCCGGCACCCCGATCGACTTCTGCGGCCTGTGCAACTACCGCAACGAGTTCACCGGCTCCTGGCCGGACCTGTCGGACAGCCTCGTGGTGACCGTGAAGTACGTCGCCGGGGTGACGATCCTGCAGATCGGGGTCGGTCTGGGCCTGGCGCTGATACTCCAGCGCCGGCGGCTGGGCTACGGCCTGTACCGGGCACTGATCTTCATGCCGCAGATCTTCTCCGTGACCATCGTGGCGGTGCTCTTCTCGCTCCTGCTGGACCCCAACAACGGTCCGACGGAAAAGGCGTACCACGCTCTGTTCGGCGGCGCCAACGCCTTCCTGGGCAACCCCGACTGGGCGATCTGGCTGATCGTGCTGATCAATGTCTGGATGTTCTCCGGCTACACCATGCTGGTCTACATCGCCGGGCTGCGCCGTATCCCACCCGAGCTCTATGAGGCGGCGTCGCTGGACGGCGCCGGGCGGTGGAAGACGTTCTGGAAGATCACCTGGCCGATGCTGGCCCCGGCGACCACGGTGAACGTCTTCCTCACCGCCATGGGCAGCATCGGAGAGTACGCGCTGGTCCTGGTGCTCACCGACGGCAACTACGGCACCAAGACCCTGGGAATGTACATGTTCGACACGGCCTTCGGGCAGACCTCCGACCTCGGCCGGGGCTCGATGCTGGCCATGCTGCAGTTCGCCTTCACCCTGGTCGTCGGCGGCGGCCTGCTGTGGGGGCTGCGCCGGCGGGAGGTGTCGCTGTGAGCCTGCAGACCGCGCGCCTGCAGCGGCGCTCCGCCCGCTCGGCGGCCGCCAAGCCCGCCCCGTCCGACCGTCGCCGCCTGCTGCTCGGCAGACTGCGGCTGACCGGGACACAGCTGTTCTGTTTCGTGGTCTCGGCCGGGTTGTTCGCACTGCCGCTGGTCTATCTGCTGTTGCAGGCGTTCAAGCCGTACCAGACGTTCCTGAAGGATCCCACGGGTATGCCGGACACGTGGACGCTGAAGAACTTCAGCGACGCGTGGACGCAGGGCAACTTCGGCACCGAGATGGTCAACTCGGTGATCTATGCGGTGGTTCCCGACGTCATCACGCTGATCCTGGGTGTGTTCCTGGCCTTCCCCATCTCGCGCGGCTGGTTCAAACGCTCCAATGCGCTGTACGGCTTCTTCGTCTTCTCCGGCTTCCTGCCCGGCGGCCTGATCCCGCTGTTCGTGGAGGCCAGGGCGCTCGGGCTGTACGACAACCGGCTGGGGTTCCTGGTCCTCACCTCGCTTGCCGGCGCCGGGTTCTTCTTCTTCGTGGGCTACATCAAGTCCATCCCGCGGGAACTGGACGAGGCGGCGGCGCTGGACGGCTGCGGGTACGTCCGGTTCATCTTCCAGATCGTCATCCCGCAGATGAAGCCGGCACTTGCGACCTTCGGGGTCTTCGGCTTCGTGGCGTCCTGGAACAACCTGATCCTGCCCCTGATCATGCTGAGCGATCCAGGACTGTGGCCGGTGACCCGCGGACTGTACGGGTTCTTCGGCGAGCACACCTCGCAGTGGCCGCTCATCGCGGCGGCGACGGTGATCGTGGCCGCTCCCATCCTGGTGGTCTTCGCCCTGCTCCAGCGCCACCTGGTGGAGGGCGTGGCGGGCGGCGCGGCGGCCGGCTCGACGGGCGTCGGGACGACGCCCACGGCGGCGGTGGCCGCGGAGGAATAGGAAGAGGCAGCAGGGCAAGGGGGCCGCCGGTTTGGGCGGCCCCCCTTTTTTTCCGTTGCCGGACGGCGGCTTACGGGGCGTCCAACGCCCCGTCGGGCCGCCGCACCTGAGCGGACCAGCGCTCGTGGAGGAACTTCACCGGAGGGAAGCGCCCGGCGGCCTTCTCGTCGATGTCGATCCCCCAGCCGGGCTCTTCGGAGGGGCGCAGACAGCCGTCGGCCACCATCGGCGTACCCGGGAAGACCTCGTGGGTGGCCCCGTTGTATTCGTGCGACTCCTGGAAGCCGAAGGCGGGCGTGGAGATGTCGACGGCCAGGTTGGCCGCCACCCCGACCGGCGAGATGTCGCCAGGGGAGTGGAAGGCCGTGCGCACGCCCAGCAGTTCGCAGAGGGCGACGAGTTTGCGAGTCGGGGTCAGCCCGCCCACCGAAGAGGTGTGCAGCCGCAGCAGGTCCACTCCGCCGTCCCGGACCAGCCGGACCGCGTCCGGCACCGAACCGAGCTGCTCGCCGACCGCGATCGGCACCGGGGAGGCGGCGCGCACCTCGGGCAGGTGGTCGTAGAACTCGGGGGCGATGACGTCCTCCAGGAAGGACAGCCCGTACGGCTCCAGCGCCCTCGCCAGCACCACGGCCTGCTTGGGTGTCAGCCGGCTGTGGACGTCGTGCATCAGGTTGACACCGATGCCCAGCCGCTCGCGGGCGGCGGCGAACAGTGCCGGGGTGGAACGAAGATAGCGCTCCGGGTCCCACCCGTCGGGGTGCGGGGAGCGCGGGTAGCCACCGCCGGTGCCTGGGGCGCCGTAGGCGCCGAGACCGGGCTGGCCGGTCTGCAGGCGGACGTTGCGGTAGCCGGCCTCGATCAGCTTCTCGGCGCGGTCGAGGGTCTCCTCGATGGTGGGGCCGGCCGCATGCGAGTAGACCTCGACGGCGGCCCTGGAGCGCCCGCCGAGGAGTTCGTGCACGGGCAGGCCGGCGCGTTTGCCGGCGATGTCCCACAGGGCCTGGTCGAGCCCCGACAGCGCGTTGTTGAGAACCGGGCCGTTTCGCCAGTACGAGGAGTAGTGGACGAGGCGCGTGATGTCCTCGATGTCCGCGGGGTGACGGCCCACGACAAGCGGCCCGACGTGCTCGTCCACGGCGGCGGCCACGGCGGCGTAGCGCTGGGTGAAGGTGGCGCAGCCGAGTCCGTACAAGCCGTCGTCGTTGGTGTCCACCCGCACGACGACAAGCGGGGTGCCTTCGGGGGCGGTGACGATGGCGCGGACCCTGGTGATCCGCAGCCCGTCGCGGTGGGTCCACGGCGGCCGGGCCTGGGGCAGCCCGCCGTCCGGGCCGAGGAGGCGGTCGGGTTGGGTGGGTTCGGATGTGCCGGAGTGCGAGGGCGTGCTGGGCACTCTCATCCTTCCGTAGGGCAACAGGATTTCGCGGGCGGCTACGTGAGGGCGGTGCCGCCGACGATCCGCAGGTGGGCGGCGGTGGGCAGGCGGGTCTGCACGGTGATCGGGAGCACCGTCAACTCGGGTGCCGCAGCGGGGGCCCGGCCCGCTGCCCTCTCGGTGATACGGCGGTGGAGCAGCCGCATCGCGGCGTCGCCGATCTCCCGGGAGGGCAGCGAGACCGCGGCCACGGTGAGCGGAAGCACGTCGAAGGGCCCCGCGTCGTCCATGCCGGCCAACTCGACGTCGCCGGGAACCTCGTAGCCGAGCGCGGCCAGGTCGTGCGCGGCGGCGGCCAGCACATAGCCGTTGGAACAGAGCAGGACATCCGGCGGACTGTCACCGCGGAGCAGCTCGGCCAGCCTGCTGCGGCGCTGTTCGGGCGCAAGGTCTCGGTAGCGGCGCAGGACTGTGAGGTCGGGACGGATCGGCAGCCCCGCCTGCCGCAACGCCTCGACATGGCCGACGAGCCGGTCGCGGACGCTGCTGGTGTCGGTCTCGTCCCACAGGGTGGCGATGGTGCGGTGCCCGGCGGCGATCAGGGCCTGTGTCAACTCCCGCCCGACGGCCGTGTTGTCGGCGACCACGGCGTCATGGACCAGGTCGGGGCGGTAGCGGTCGGCCATCACCAGCGGAACGCCGGAGCGCTCGACCTCCGTCCAACCCTCGCGGCCGCCCGTGCCCTCCGCGGGATAGACGACGATGCCGCTCACCCCGTCCTGGACGGCGTCCAGCAGGGCGCGGCTCTCGCGCTCCGGGTCGCCCTCGCAGTGCCGCAGATAGAGCCGGTAGCCGAGTTCGGCGCAGACCGCCTCGACGCCGGCCAGGATCTGGGAGACATGCGGGCCCTGGAACTGGAGGATGCAGGCGATGGCGCGGTCGGCGCTCCCGACGCCGCGGCGCGCTCCCCGGCCGGGGCGCTCGGCGACGAAGGTGCCGAGGCCGCGACGGCGCACCACCCAGCCCTCGGCGGCGAGTTCGTTGAGTGCGCGCACCGCGGTGGCATGGCTGACCCCGAAGCGTTCGCAGATCTCCCGCTGCGTCACGAAGGGCACGCCCGGTGAGTACTCCCCGGAGGCGATGGCCTCCAGGAGCGCGCGCTTCACCTGCGCGTAGAGCGGGGCACGAGGTGCGTTGTCGCCCGCGCCGCCCTCGGGTGTGCCGCCGTCCACGATCGACCTCCTGTGGTCCGCGGGGAGCTCGGTGAGTATCAATTTAGCATGTCAAGCACCCCCGCCGACCCATGACCGGCGTCCAACGCAGCTCATTCGCGCGTATTGACATGCTAAATGGCCAGCTCTTAAGGTCTCGATCGCCCGAGGTCCGGCTCGCCTTCCATCGGAAAGGGCACACCTGACGTGAAAGTCCTGGTCACCGGCGCGGCGGGGATGCTCGGCCGGGAAGTCGTCCGGCAACTCGCCGAGAGCGGCGGGCATGTCTGCGCGCACGACCGCGTCCAGCCGGACGGCCCCCCGGCCGACGAGACCTTCCTCGGGGATCTACGGGATCCCGCGCTGATCGAGCGACTGGTCGACGGAATGGACGCGGTGGTGCACGCCGCGGCCCTGCCCGCCCCCACCGCGGGAACCCCGGACGAGGTGTTCACCATCAACGTGAACGGGACATGGCGGGTGCTCGACACGGCGGCCCGGGCGGGAGTGCGCCGGCTGGTGTACGTCTCCAGCCTCTCCGCGCTGGGCCTGGCCTGGTCCCGGGTGGACCGGTCCCCCACCGAGATCCCGGTGACCGAGGAGCACCCCTATCTCGCCGAGGACGTCTACGGACTCTCCAAGCGCGCCGGCGAGTTGATCGCCGAGACGACGGCCCGGCGGTACGGAGGGGACGGGATGAGCGTGCTCAGCCTGCGCTTCCCCTTCATCGGCAGCGGTGCGCGGCTGCGCAGTCACCTCGACTGGGTGCACCAGGATCCCGGCCACGACCGCCGCGGGCTGTGGGCCTGGCTGCACACGGCGGATGCGGCCCGGGCGGTCCTCGCCGCCCTCGACCGCGCCCCGGCCGGCTACCACCTCGTCAACGTCACCGCCCCCGACACCACAGCACTCCAGCCCACCCGTGAACTCCTGCGCCGCTATCACCCCGACACCCCTGTGACCGAGGTCCCGGAGGGCTTCGGCACCCCGTACTCCCTGAGCCGCAGTCGCGACCTCCTCGGCTTCACGGCCGAGGAGCGCTGGCGGGCTGCGCCTGACTCGGAAGGGACGAGCACGCCATGACGGAGCAACCCGGGACCATGCCCAAACACGCCCTGGTGGTTCGCGGCGGCTGGGACGGCCATGTGCCGGTCCCGGCAGGCGACCGCTGCGCCGCCGCGCTCAAGGAGGACGGCTACGCCGTCACCGTCTCCGACACTCTGGACAGCTATGTCGACGCGGAGTTGCTGGCCGGCACCGACCTGATCGTGCAGTGCTGGACGATGGGCTCGATCACCCCCGAGCAGTCCGCCGGCCTCGCGGCCGCCGTACGGGCGGGCACGGGCCTCGCCGGATGGCACGGTGGCATCGTGGACGCGTTCCGCTCGGACACCCGGTACCAGCTCATGACGGGCGGCCAGTTCGTCCACCATCCACGGCAGTTCAGCACCTACGAGGTCCGGCCGCGGCCGGAGCACGCCGAGCACCCGGTGCTGACCGGGATCGGGCCGTTCACCGTCAGCAGCGAGCAGTACTACCTCCACATGGACCCGGCCGTGGAGGTCCTGGCCGACTCCGTGTACGAGCCGGACCCGGACCACCCCGAACTCGCCGGGACCGTGGTCCCGATCACCTGGACCCGCCGCTGGGGCGCGGGCCGGGTCTTCGTCACCACCGTCGGACACAACCTCGCCGATCTCGAGATACCCGAGGTCGACACCATGCTGAAGAGGGGCATGCGATGGGCGACCCGCTGAACCACCGTGACAACCCGCTGCGGATCGGCCTGGTGGGCGCCGGCCAGATCAGCGCCGCCTACCTCAAGACCTTCCCCCGGCTGGAGAACCTGCGGGTCACCGCCGTCGCCGATATCGACGATGAGCGTGCCAAGGCCACCGCGGCCGACGTCCCCGGCGCCCGGGCGCTGGCGCTGCCCGAACTCTACGTCGCGGACGACGTCGACCTGGTGCTCAACCTCACCGTCCCGGCCGCCCACGCCGAGGTCGCCCACTCGGCCATCGCCGCCGGCAAGCACGTCTACGGGGAGAAGCCGCTGGCCGCCACCACGGCCGAGGCACGCGGTGTGCTGCAGGCGGCCGAGCAGGCGGGGGTGCGAGTCGGCTGCGCCCCGGACACCGTACTGGGCACGGGCGTCCAGACCGCCCGGGCCGCCCTGGACGCCGGGGACATCGGCGTCCCGGTCGCGGCCACCGCGTTCATGACCACGCCCGGCCACGAGCGCTGGCACCCGGCGCCGGAGTTCTACTACCTGCCGGGCGGCGGCCCGCTGCTCGACATGGGCCCGTACTACCTCACCGCCCTGGTCACCCTCCTCGGCCCGGTCCGCCGCGTCACGGGCCTCTCCTCCACCGTCCGCGACACCCGGACCATCGGCAGCGGCCCGCGCGCCGGCACGGATTTCCCCGTCGAGGTGGCCACACATGTCACCGGTGTGCTGGAGCACGCGAGCGGCGCACTGTCCACGCTGGTGATGAGCTTCGAGGTGTGGGCCGCCCGGTTGCCCCGGATCGAGGTGTACGGCACCGCCGGCTCGCTGTCCGTACCGGACCCCAACGGCTTCGACGGCCAGGTGCGGCTGTTCCGCGCCGGGGGCGGTGACTGGGAGGACCTTCCCGTGCGCGGCGGATACGCGGACGCCTCCCGCGGCCACGGCGTCTCCGACCTGGCCCGCGCCCTGTCCACCGGCACCCCGCACCGCGCGTCCGGGGAACTCGCCCAGCATGTGCTCGACGTGATGGAGTCGCTCCTCGCCGCCGGCGAGAGCGGCCACGCGGTACAGGTCACCAGCAGCTGCGAGCGCCCGGAGGCCGTACCCGCGGGTGCCCGGCCCGAGGAGGCCTGAGCACATGAGTGGGGCACTGCGTGTCGGGATGGTCGGCTACGCCTTCATGGGTGCCGCGCACGCCCATGCCTGGCGTACCGCGCCGCGCTTCTTCGACCTGCCGCTGCGGCCCGAGCCGGCTGCCGTCTGCGGGCGCTCCGCCGGGGAGTTGCAGGCCGCCGCCGACCGCCAGGGCTGGGCGAGCACGGAGACCGACTGGAAGCGGCTGGTCCAGCGGGACGACATCGACCTGATCGACATCTGCACCCCCGGTGACAGCCATGCCGAGATCGCCCTGGCCGCGCTGGCCGCCGGAAAGCACGTGCTGTGCGAGAAGCCGCTGGCGAACTCGCTCGCCGAGGCGGAGGCGATGACCGCGGCGGCACAGCAGGCACGCGCGGCGCACGGGACCCTGGCGGCGGTGGGCTTCAACTACCGCCGTGTGCCTGCGGTTTCGCTGGCCCGGCAGCTCGTGGCCGAGGGCCGCCTCGGCCCGATCCGGCATGTGCGCGCGCAGTATCTGCAGGACTGGCTGGTGGACCCCGAGGCCCCGCTCACCTGGCGGTTGCGCGCCGAGCGGGCGGGCAGCGGTTCGCTGGGCGACCTGGGTGCGCACGCCGTCGACCTGGCCCAGTTCCTGACCGGTGAGCGGATCACGGGCGTGAGCGCGGTGCTCGAGACCTTCGTCGCCGAGCGCCCGGACCCGGCGGGTGGCCACGGCCCGGTCACGGTGGACGACGCCGCCGCCTTCACCGCGCGCTTCAGCGGCGGCGCCCTCGGCGTCTTCGAGGCCACCCGCTTTGCCACCGGCCGTAAGAACGCCCTGCGCATCGAGGTGGACGGCGAGCTCGGTGCGCTCGTCTTCGACCTCGAGTCGCTCAACGAACTCGGCTTCTACGACCGTGCCGAGAGCAGCCGCACGGCGGGCTTCCGCCGCGTACTCGCCACTGAGCCCGAGCACCCGTACGCCGCCGCCTGGTGGCCGGCCGGCCACATCCTCGGCTACGAGCACACCTTCACACACCAGGTCAAGGACCTGGTGGAGGCCATCGCAGCCGGAGCCGACCCGACCCCGTCCTTCGCCGAAGGTCTGCGCGTCCAGCGCGTCCTGGACGCCGTTGCCACCAGCGCCCGCACCGCCAGCGTCTGGACGCCCGTAGCCGGCTGAGGCGCACCACCGCCCGAGTACCGCAGAACAGGAGCCGCAATGCCACGACCCGTCACCCTGTTCACCGGCCAGTTCGCCGACCTCCCACTGGAAGAGGTCTGCCGGCTGGCCTCCGGCTGGGGCTACGACGGCCTCGAACTCGCCACCTGGGGCGGTCACTTCGAAGTCGACCGCGCCCTGCAGGAGGCCGACTACCTGCCGGGACTGCGCGCCCTGCTGGACAAGCACGGCCTGAGGGTCTGGACCGTCTCCTGCCACCTCACCGGACAGGCCGTCTGCGACCACCCCGTCGACGAGCGCCACCAGGCGATCCTGCCGGCCCGGATCTGGGGCGACGGCGAGGCCGAGGGAGTGCGGCAGCGAGCCGCTGAGGAGATCAAGAACACCGCGCGGGCCGCGGCCGCCTTCGGCGTGCAGACCGTCGTCGGCTTCACCGGCTCCTCCATCTGGCACACGGTCGCGATGTTCCCACCCGCCCCGGCGGAGATGATCGAGCGCGGCTACGCCGACTTCGCCGAGCGGTGGAACCCGATCCTGGACGTCTTCGACGCCGAGGGCGTCCGCTTCGCCCACGAGGTCCACCCCTCGGAGATCGCCTACGACTACTGGACCACGGTCCGCGCCCTCGAGGTGATCGGCCACCGTCCTGCGTTCGGCCTGAACTTCGACCCCTCGCATTTCGTCTGGCAGGACCTGGACCCGGTCGGCTTCCTGTACGACTTCCGGGAGCGGATCTACCACGTCGACTGCAAGGACGCGGTGCGCCGGCTCGACGGCCGCAACGGTCGCCTGGGATCCCAGCTGCCCTGGGGCGATCCGCGGCGCGGCTGGGACTTCGTTTCCACCGGCCACGGCGACGTGCCGTGGGAGGCATGCTTCCGGATGCTCAACTCGATCGGATACACGGGACCGATCTCCGTGGAGTGGGAGGACGCCGGGATGGACCGGCTGGTCGGCGCCCCCGACGCGCTGGCCAGAGTCCGGGAGCTCACCCGGATCGAGCCGTCCGCCGACTCCTTCGACTCGGCGTTCAGCCAGGACTCCTGACACACACTCCTGACACACGACCCCCGCCTGCACACAGCGCTCCTGACACGCCGTTCCCCCACGACGAGCGAGGGGAATCAGATCGCCAAGACCGCTGCCACCAGTGCCGCGATCCCCACCGACGGCGGCTTCCTGGCCCTGGACGAGGACGGCACCGCGTTCCGACTACTACCTGCGCCTCACCGACGACGGCGGCCGCACGCTGAAGGGCCGGCTCGCCCTGACAGCCACTCGCCCCACCAGCCCGGCGGGCCGACCCGGGAGGGAAGGGTGCCGTCCGGACCCGGCGCAGGGCCGCGGAGATCTCGTGATCACGGTCGGGGGAACACGGCGACGACCTGCGGCGTTGATCTGGTGCGGCAGGAAACGGAGGGGCAGGCGGTGCACGGTGAGTACAAGGTGCCCGGCGGCAAACTCGTCGTCGTGGACGTGGACGTCGAGGACGGCGTGCTGTGGCACGTGCGCGTGGCGGGCGACTTCTTCCTGGAACCGGACGAGGCGCTGGACGCGGTGAACCACGCGCTGGAGGGCGCCCCGGCGGACACCGACGCGGCGGGGCTGGCCGCGCGGATCGACGCGGCGCTCCCGGCGGGGACGGTGATGTACGGCCTGACGTCGGAGGGCGTCGCGATCGCGGTGCGCCGGGCCCTCGCGCACGCCACGGACTGGACCGACTACGACTGGCAGCTGATCCACGAGGGCCCGCAGCCGCCCGCGCTGCACATGGCGCTGGACGAGGTGCTGACCACCGAGGTCGCCGCCGGCCGGCGGCCGCCGACGCTGCGGGTGTGGGAGTGGGGCGCGCCGGCGGTGATCATCGGCAGCTTCCAGTCGCTGCGCAACGAGGTGGACCCGGAGGGCGCCGCGCGGCACGGCATCGAGGTGGTGCGCCGGATCTCCGGCGGTGGCGCGATGTTCGTGGAGCCCGGCAACACGATCACCTACTCCCTGTCCGTACCCGAGTCCCTCGTGCAGGGCCTGTCCTTCCAGGACAGCTACGCCTACCTGGACGACTGGGTGCTGGGCGCGCTCGGCGACATGGGCATCCGGGCCTGGTACCAGCCGCTGAACGACATCGCGACCGACCAGGGCAAGATCGCGGGCGCGGCGCAGAAGCGGGTCGTCGGGCCCGGCGGGGTCCCGGGTGCCGTCCTGCATCACGTGACCATGTCGTACGACATCGACGCCGACAAGATGGTCGAGGTGCTGCGCATCGGACGGGAGAAGCTGTCCGGCAAGGGGACGAGAAGCGCGAGGAAGCGGGTCGATCCGCTGCGGCGGCAGACCGGGCTGCCGCGTGAGGCGGTCATCGACCGGATGATCGCGTCGTTCGGCGTGCGGTACGGTCTGACCCCGGGCGAGATCACGGACGAGGAGCTCGCGCGCGCGGAGGAACTGGCGCGGACGAAGTTCACGTCGGCGGAGTGGACGGCCCGCGTGCCGTAGCCGAAGGCCCGGGCGGACTCCCCGGTTCAGCGAGGGGTCAAGGATTGCTCTACCGTCGGCCAAGCAGTCGTGTCAGTTCCGTGTACGCCCCCCGGGTTCACCCCGGCATGGCCGGATTTGCCCCCTTGACCGCTGGCTACGGTGGTCGGGCCCGATCGGCCACGCAACCACGGGGAAGAGGTGACGGCGATGGGGGCGCCGAAGCGGTCACGCCTGCTCGATTTCGTGGACCCCGATCCACCGGGACAGGCCGTCCCGAAGCAGGGTCCGGACCCGCGTCGTTCGCATCTGAGGGACCTCGTCGAGGCGGCACCCGCCCCGAGCGCGGCCACGGACGACCGCCCTCGCCCCAGGCCGGGGGTGCCTCCCTACCACACACCGGTGTTCGTCCCGGCCCATCCGAGGTCCGTCGCGGCGACCGGGACGAGCGGGCGGCCGGCCCGGGTGCCGTTCATCGTCTGCGAGCTGTTCGCCCACCCCACGTACGGCACCGTGGCCTTCGCCTTCACCACGCCGGCCAAGCTGGTGGAGGCGCTCGGCGAGGCACAGCCATGGGTGGCCGCCTCGATCGGCCCGCTGGCCGAGGCGATGGACGAACAGGGCGTCACCGTCCTGCTCGATCCGCGTGTCGCGCCCGCGGAACCCAACTGGCGGCCGGAGGACCTGGCCGCCTATGCACGGGAGGTGCGCCGGTGACGGCCGACTTCAAGGTCATCTACGACGACCTCGCCACGCTGGCGAAGACCTTCCACGACCAGGCCGGCGACTACCGGACGCTGAAACCGGATGTGACGCCGCCCGTGGTCAGCGGCGGCGACCCGGGCCTGGACAGCGCGATCAAGGAGGTCGCCGCCCTCATCGAGAGCCTGCACATGCTTCTCGCGGACCGGCTCGACGAGCACGGGGACAAGGCCGCGTACGCGCGCGACTCCTTCCACCGGCACGACGTCGACGTCCACGGTGTCCTCGAGGACCTCACCCCGGAGGACTGGCACTGATGGGTGACAGCTGGGTCGGTGGCGACATCGGCGGCCTGCACACCATGGCCGACACGTACAAGAACGCCAAGGACAAGCTCGACGGCGTGGTGAAGCCGCTCACCGGTGCCGTCGAGAAGCTCGCGGGTGACGCGAGCTGGAAGGGCGACGCGGCCGAGACGTTCCGCGGCAAGTGGAGCGAGGACGAGATCACGGCCGGCGGTTTCGCCGAGCTGGTGCACCAGGCGGGCAGCATCCTGGGAACGCTCGCCGACGCCCTGTCGACCTGCGAGACGGCCCTGCAGAACGCCGAGCACACCGCAGCCCGCAAGGGCGTGGTGACGGACGCCAGGGGTGCGCCGCAGCCGATCATGACGGCGGACCCGCCGAGCGCGGACGACCAGAAGACGATCTCCGCGATGAACGAGTACGCCAAGGTGCGCGACGGCATCCTGCACACCGCCCAGCATGCGCGCCTCGTCGCGGCACAGCAGTTGTCCGGCCTGTACGACCAGGTGACGGCGAAGGACGGTGCGGCCTCCACCGGCGACAAGGTCACCATCGCCGACTATCTGCGGGGCCTGTACGCGTACGACGCCGAGGACGCCCGAGCCGACGGCGCGAAGGCCCGCGCGAAGCTCGACGACGCCAAGAACGCGGCGCAGGACGCCAAGAAGGCACTGCGGGCGGAGCGCAAGGCGTACCAGAAGGCGGGCAAGGCACTGCCCAAGGACCTGCCCGCCAAGGGCGCCTACCGCGACGCGCTCACCAAGGTGGACGACCTGGAGGACGCGATCGCCCGGGCCGAGCACGGCAGCACGGCGCTGCCGTACGACCGTGCGCTCAACGTGAAGCTGGCCGATGCCGCCGACGCGCTGCGCATGGGCGAGAGCCTGGAGAGGGTCCCGGACTTCCTGAAGGAGATCCCGGTCCTGGACGTCGCCGCGGCCGGCGCGTGCGGGCTGCTGGAGGCGTCCGGCGACCATGACGCGGGCTGGTCGTGGCAGCGTTCGATCGCGACCGACAGCGGCGCCAACATCGCCGGTCTGGCGGCCGGCACGGCCATCACGGCCGGCCTCGTTGCCGCCGCTCCGTTCGATGTCCCCGTCGCCGTGGCGGCGGGCGTCGGCGGTGCCGTCGTGATCGGTGCGACCGGCATCATCGACCACTCCCTCCACGAGCACTGGAGCGAGGACATCCACGATCACGGGGTGGTCGGCGGCGTGCTGACCGGCACCGGGCACGTACTGTCCAAGACCGGGGACGACTTCGTTCGACTGAAAGACGACGTGTGGCATGGCATCAAGAGCATCTTCTGAGGGCGCGGCTTCCACGGCCCCCGTCCGGATTCCCGCCGTGCAGGGGCTCGGCACCACCTGGTACGCGCGCGGTCCGCGCTACTGGCTGCGCCGGTCGCTGACCGCGGTCCTGTGGCTCGCGGTCCTCGCGTTCTGCTGCTACATCGCGCTCGTTCTGTACGGGAGCTTCCGCGGCGCCCTGCCGTCGGGGGTCCGCACGGTGTGGGACTGGGCGCAGGCGGCGGCAGCCGTCGTGGCCCTGGTCTGGGGGTGGCTGGTACAGCGCCGGGACCACCGCAGGAAACTGCTTGACCCGCCCGCCCCCGACGAGTTCCGCGCCGCCAAACGGGACGAGGCCCGGCGCTCCACCGGTCTCGCTGTCGCCGGTCGCGTCCTCTGGCTGGTCGCGGCACCTGTCATGCCGGCGTTGGCCGCGGGGGCCGTCGGCTGGAGCCTCGGCATGCTCACCGTCCGCGAGTACCCCAGCGAGGTCGGCGCCCGCCGGTGGCTGGAGGAACAAAAGGGACGGAATCGTACGCCGTGATCCCACGGCCGTGACCACCCAGGCACACAGCGGAGTTCCCACTTCCGCCCCACAGGGAGTCGTGTGACACTGGCGTCCCACCGTCCACCCCTGCGGACCCCTTCCGTACCCCCTCCCCCACGAGAAGTGTGCCGTGCGTTCCCTTCCTCTGCCGCTCGCCCTCACCGCGCGACTGACGCCGGTCGCGGTCCTGGCCTGCGCCGGCTGGGCGCTGTCGTCCGGTCCGGCCGCGCAGCCGGCGGCCGCCGGGCACCAGTTGGGCCAGAAGACGTCCACCCAGTCGTCCTCCTCCTCTTCGTCCTCCTCCGACCCGTCGTCCGGCGCGACGGCGAAGGCGTACGCCGCCGCCCCCTCCCCCTGCCCCAGCGTGCCGGCGGCGACCGTCAAGTCCCTGGTGCCCGGGGCGAAGACCGCCGGCAAGGAGATCCCGTCGACGGACGCCAAGCTGCGCCGCACCTGTTCCTGGAACGCGCTGCAGGGCTACGACTACCGCTGGCTCGACGTGTCGTTCGAGATCAGCGAGTCGGCCCAGGAGGCGCAGCAGGAGTACCAGCAGCGGGTGAAGGAGAAGAGCGGGGGCGGAGCCGTGCCGGGGCTCGGGGACAGCGCGTACTCCGTGGTGAACCTGACCACCGAGGACAAGCAGCAGACCCGGGAGGGCGTGGTGATGGTCCGCGTGTCCAATGCCCTGGTGGTCGTCACCTACAACGGAAGCGACTTCGAGACGAAGAAGGCGCCCGACACGGACGTGATCAACAAGGGGGCCATCCAGGCGGCCCGGGCCGCGGTCTCCGCACTCGGGGGCGGGCAGTCCCAGTCCGGCTGAGCGCCCGCCCCGGCCGCGTCACGCGGTGGCCGCCCGGCGGCCGGTCAGCAGGGTGAGGGTCAGGTACAGGACCAGGGAGGTGCCGAGGCCGACCGCCCAGCCGTAGTCGGCCAGGGAGGACAGGGCGGGGATCGGGCGGCCGTCGATCAGGGGCTTGAAGCTGGCGCCGCCGACCGCGAGGACGCCGCCCGCGAGGAACGCGACGACCGCCCGCCAGTTCCAGCCGCCCGCGTACCAGTACCGGCCGCCGGTGCGGTAGAGGTCGGCGAGGTCCAGGCGGGTGCGGCGCAGCAGCCAGTAGTCGGCGACGAGGATGCCCGCGACCGTGCCCAGCAGGCCGCCGACCAGGCCGAGCCAGGTGAAGATGTAGCCCTGCGGGTCGGAGTACAGCTTCCAGGGGAAGATCAGGACGGCGAGGACCGCGGTGATCAGGGCCCCGCTGCGGAAACTCACCTTCCTGGGCGCCACGTTGGAGAAGTCGAAGGCCGGGGAGACCAGGTTGGCCGCGATGTTCACCGAGAGGGTGGCCACCAGGACCGTCACCAGGGCGTAGAGCAGTCCCACCACGTTGTCCGTCTTCGCCGCCAGCTGCACCGGGTCCCAGACCGGCTTGCCGTACACCGCCTGGGAACCGGAGGTCACCAGAACGGACAGGAACGCGAAGAGGGTCATGGTCGTCGGCAGGCCGAGAGCCTGGCCCCAGGTCTGGGCCTTCTGGCTGCGCCCGTAGCGGGTGAAGTCCGGGATGTTGAGCGACAGGGTGGACCAGAAACCGATCATGCCCATCAAGGACGGCCAGAACAGCTTCCAGAAGTCCCCGCCCCAGCCGAGCTTCGACGGCTGGTCGAAGAGCGGGCCGACGCCGCCGGCCTTGCTGCTCATCCACCACAGCATCACGAACGCGCCGACGAGCACGAAGGGCGCGGCCCAGTTCTCGAACCGGCGGATGGTGTCCATGCCCCGGTAGATGATCGCGACCTGGATCGCCCAGAAGATCGCGAACGACAGCCACATGGTCCAGGCGTAGCCGCCGAGCTGCGCCGCGTTCGACCAGCCGTCGCCGATCAGCTTCCCGGCGAGGAAGTAGATCGCCTCGCCGCCGATCCAGGTCTGGATGCCGAACCAGCCGCAGGCCACCAACGCCCGTACGACGGCCGGCAGGTTGGCGCCGCGCACGCCGAAGGAGGCGCGGGCGAAGACCGGGAACGGGATGCCGTACTTGGGGCCCGCGTGTCCGGTGAGCAGCATCGGCAGCAGCACGATCAGGTTGGCGAGGGCGATGGTGAACACCGCCTGCTTCCAGTCCATGCCGACGGCGATCAGGCCGGAGGCCAGCGTCCAGGAAGCCGTGTTGTGGGCCATGCCGACCCACAGCGCCGAGAAGTTGTACGTCGTCCAGGTGCGCCTCGCCGCCGGGACCGGGAGCAGGTCCTCGTTGGCGTACGGGCCGCTGGGCAGAGGGGTGCCAGGAGCTAGTTCCACGCGCCCGTCGGGGAGGGTGACCTGGCGGGACAGGGGTATGGCCGTGGGAGCGGTGTCGGTCATGGGCTGGCCAATCGGGTGAGGTGGGTCGGGAGTGGCCGTGCGGGCACCAGCCCCCTCCCCGGGCGGCGGGGAGGGGAGACCAAGAGGGGGCGTGGGGGGTCGAAGAAGAGGGGTGGGCTCAGGCGTTGACGGTGGGGATCACCTGCGTGCCGTAGGCGTCGATGGTGGCTTCCTGCGCGTCGTGCATGTCGTACACCGCGAACTGGTCGACGCCCAGCGCACGGAGTGCGGTCAGCTTCTCGATGTGCTTCTCGGCCGGGCCGATGACGCAGAACCGGTCGACGATCTCGTCCGGCACGAACTGGGTGTCCGGGTTGCCGCTGCGCCCGTGGTGGGCGTAGTCGTAGCCCTGCCGTGCCTTGATGTAGTCGGTGAGGGCGTCGGGGACCTGGGCGGAGTGCTCGCCGTACTTGGCGACCAGGTCGGCGACGTGGTTGCCGACCATGCCGCCGAACCAGCGGCACTGCTCGCGGGCGTGGGCGAGTGCCTCGGGCGAGTCGTCCTCGGTGACGTACGCCGGGGCCGCCACGCAGATGGTGACCTCGGAGGGGTCGCGTCCGGCGGCCGCGGCCGCGTCCTTGACGGCCTTCACCATGTATTCCGTCAGGTAGAGGTCGGACAGCTGGAGGATGAACCCGTCGGCCTCCTCGCCGGTCATCTTCAGCGCCTTGGGGCCGTACGCGGCCATCCAGACGGGGAGCTCGGCGCCCTCCTTGATCCACGGGAACCGGACCTTGGTGCCGCCCAGGTCGGCCTCGTCGCCCCGGCCCAGGGCGCGGATGACCTTCATCGCCTCGCTGATGCGCGCGAGGGTGTTGGGCGTGCGGCCCGCGACCCGCATCGCGGAGTCGCCGCGGCCGATGCCGCAGACGGTGCGGTTGCCGAACATGTCGTTGAGGGTGGCGAAGGTGGAGGCGGTGACCTCCCAGGTGCGGGTGCCCGGGTTGGTGACCATCGGTCCGACCGTCAGCTTCGTGGTGTTGGCGAGGATCTGGCTGTAGATCACGAACGGCTCCTGCCAGAGCACGGCGGAGTCGAACGTCCAGCCGTACCTGAACCCGTTGCGCTCGGCCCGTTTCATCAGGCTGACGACACGGGATGCCGGCGGGTCGGTCTGCAGGACGAGTCCGAAGTCCATGGGCGCCACTCCTCGTTCGATTAGTTGAGGTACTGACAGGTGGAGCGCGGGGTGAAGACGCCGTGGCCGGCGTGTCCGGTGTACTCCCGCTCGCTGATGACGAGTTCGCCGCGCGAGAGCACCGTCTCGACCCGGCCGGTGGTGCGCCTGCCCTCGTAGGCCGAGTAGTCGACGTTCATGTGGTGGGTGTCGGCCGACATGACCTGCTCGGCATGCGGGTCGTAGATCACGATGTCGGCGTCGGCGCCCGGGGCGATGGTGCCCTTCTTCGGGTACAGGCCGAACATGCGGGCCGGGGTGGCGCAGGCGATCTCGATCCAGCGGCGGCGGGAGATGTGCCCGTCGAGGACGGCCTGGTGGAGCAGGTCCATGCGGTTCTCCACGCCGGGCAGGCCGTTGGGGATCTTGGAGAAGTCGCCGCGGCCCAGTTCCTTCTGGCCCACGAAGCAGAAGGGGCAGTGGTCGGTGGATACCACCTGGAGGTCGTTGGTGCGCAGTCCCTGCCACAGCCTGGCCTGGTGCTCCTTCGGCCTGAGCGGAGTGCTGCACACGTACTTGGCGCCCTCGAAGTCCGGTTCGGCGAGGTTGTCGGTGGACAGGAACAGGTACTGCGGGCAGGTCTCGCCGAAGACGTTCAGGCCCTGGTCGCGGGCGCGGGCCAGCTCGGCCACCGCCTCCGCCGCCGAGACGTGGACGACGTACAGGGGGGCGCCCGCGACCTGGGCGAGCCGGATGGCGCGGTGGGTGGCCTCGGCCTCCAGCAGGGCCTTGCGAACCTCGCCGTGGTAGCGGGGGTCGGTCTCGCCGCGGGCCAGGGCCTGCTGGACCAGGACGTCGATGGCGATGCCGTTCTCGGCGTGCATCATGATCAGCCCGCCGTTCTCGGCGGAGCGCTGCATGGCGCGCAGGATCTGCCCGTCGTCGGAGTAGAACACTCCGGGATACGCCATGAACTGCTTGAACGAGGTCACGCCTTCCTCTACGAGAAGATCCATCTCCTTCAGCGTCTCGTCGTTCACGTCGGAGACGATCATGTGGAAGGCGTAGTCGATCGCACAGTTGCCCTCGGCCTTGGCGTGCCAGGCGTCCAGGCCCTCGCGCAGGGTGTGGCCGACGCTCTGCACGGCGAAGTCGACGATCGTCGTCGTACCGCCCCAGGCGGCGGCCCGGGTGCCGGTCTCGAAGGTGTCGGAGGCGAAGGTGCCGCCGAACGGCAGCTCCATGTGGGTGTGCGCGTCGACGCCGCCCGGGATGACGTACCTCCCGGTGGCGTCGATGACCCGCTCGGCGGTGAACGCCTCCGCCGCGGGGGTGCCCGACGCCGCGAGGGCGGCGATGCGGCCGTCCTCGACCAGGACGTCGGCGTGGATCTCGTCGGATGCGGTGATGACGAGACCACCGCGGATGACAGTACGACCGGTCATGGGTCCTCTTCCTCGTTGGTCACGTGCGGGTCCGTCGTGGCCGGCCGCGCCCGCGCTGCGGCAGCCGCAGACCGGGCGCGGTCCCGGGCCCCTGTGGGGCGCCCTACGGTGCCGTCAG
Source organism: Streptomyces sp. NPDC052109 (assembly GCF_040680195.1). Classification (NCBI taxonomy): domain Bacteria; kingdom Bacillati; phylum Actinomycetota; class Actinomycetes; order Kitasatosporales; family Streptomycetaceae; genus Streptomyces; species Streptomyces sp. NPDC052109. The sequence goes on from NZ_JBFAWF010000017.1 coordinate 161,877, forward strand.
CGGCTCGTACGCGCCCGGCGCCCGGTCCCGGTAGAACTGCCAGCGGTCGCGGACCTCGCGGAGTTTCGCCAGGTCCAGGTCGCGCACCACGAGTTCGGTCTCCTTGTCGCTCGCCACCTCGCCGACGAACTGGGCCTCGGGGTCCACGAAGTAGGTCGTGCCGTAGAAGTCGTTGTCGCCCAGGTCCTCCACGCCGACCCGGTTGATCGCGCCGACGAAGTACTCGTTGGCGACGGCCGCCGCCGGCTGCTCCAGCTGCCAGAGGTAGCGGGACAGGCCACGCGAGGTGGCCGAGGGGTTGAAGACGATCTCGGCCCCGGCCAGGCCCAGCGCCCGCCAGCCCTCCGGGAAGTGGCGGTCGTAGCAGATGTAGACGCCGATCCTGCCGGCGGCCGTGTCGAAGACGGGCCAGCCGCTGTTGCCCGGGCGGAAGTAGAACTTCTCCCAGAATCCCTGTACTTGGGGAATGTGGGTCTTGCGGTACTTGCCGAGGTACGAGCCGTCCGCGTCGATCACCGCTGCCGTGTTGTACAGGACGCCGGGCTGCTCCTCCTCGTACATGGGCAGGACCAGGACGATGCCCAGTTCGCGGGCGAGGGACTGGAAGCGCCGGACGGTCGGGCCCTCGGGGATCCGTTCGGCGTACTCGTAGAAGGCCTTGTCCTGGACCTGGCAGAAGTAGGGGCCGTAGAACAGCTCCTGGAAGCAGAGGACTTGGGCGCCCTGCGCGGCCGCGTCCCGGGCCGCCTGCTCGTGGACCTGGATCATGGATTCCTTGTCGCCGGTCCACGCGGTCTGGAACAGGGCGGCACGGATCACTCGGCTCATCGGGACCTCCGGTAGCTCGGTGTGCCCCGAGCCTAGAAAGCCGCTGAGCGGCGTTCGATTGGCAGCGTGTCACGTCTGCGGGCCGTGGGCGTGCCACCGTGTCACGTGTTCGCGAGCCCATGTTTCACCGTCGTTTTCCCAGGTCGTCGCATGTTTCACCCCTGTTGCGCGTCGTGCGCGAGGAGTGCGATGTGCAGGGAGGCCGCCTGTTCGAAGTCGTCCAGGTCGACGCCGAGGCGGGTCTGTATGGCCTCCAGGCGGCGGTAGAGGGCCGGCCGGGAGACATGGTGGAGCTGGGCGGTGCGGGACTTGTTGCGGCCGGTCGCGAGATACGTCCGCAGCACGTTCAGCAACTCCGGTCCGGCGTCGCCCAGCAGCCCGTCCAGCTCCCGCTCGGCGAAGGACTGCACCTGCGGGTCGTCGCGCAGCAGCCGGATCAGTCCGCGCAGGTGTACGTCCTTCAGGCGGACGACGGCCGGGAGGTCGAGGGCGGCCGAGGAGCCGGCGACGGCATCGGCGACATGCCGGGCCTCGCGCAGCCCCGCGGGCACGCCGTCCCAGCCGGTACGCGGCTCGCCGGCCGCGACCACGGCCCGTGACCCGGCGCGCAGCCGGGTCGCGAAGTGGGCGGTCAGCGCCTCGGCGTCCTGGTCGCGGGCGAGGCTGAGCAGCACGGCGGCCACGCCGTCGGCGAGTTCGGCGACCAGCCCGGACATCCCCAACAGGCGGAGCACTCGGTCGAGTTCGTCCGTGCCACGGCCGAGGACGACGAGCGGGACGAAGGTGCGCCGGTTGACCGGCAGCCCGGCCGCGCGCGCCCGGGGCAGCAGCCGGAAGGCCGGTACGACCCCGGAGACCAGGTCGGTCAGCAGGCTCTGCGCGGACTCCTCCTCCCAGGAGTGCGCGGAGCCGCCGCCGAGCATGCGGTGCAGGACCAGCGCCTCGGCGGCCCGGTCGGCGAGCAGCCGCCCGGTGGCCGTCTCGCCCCGGTAGCCGCACAGCAGCAGCCGGCCCCAGCGCTCCCCGCGCCCGCCGAGTTCGGCGCTGATCCAGCCTCCGCCGGCGCCGGCGGAGGCCTGCCGGGCGACCCGCTCCCAGTCGCGCAGCACGTCGTCCACCGCGGAGCGCTCCCCCGCCGTGGCGAGGACGCGGTGGGCGAGGTTGGTGACCACGACCGGGCAGCCGCTGTGCCGGGCGACCTCGTCGAGCAGGCGCTGCAGCGGGGCGCCGGCCGTGATCAGGGCGGTGAGTTCGGTCCGTACGGTCTCCGAGAGGCTGACGGCGGCGAACTTCCGCCGCACCAGACGGGACTGGACCTCCTCGGTCAGCTCGGCGAAGGGGAACGGCCGGTGCAGGACGACCATGGGAAGTCCGCACCGCTCGGCGGCCCGGCGCATCACCTCGGGCGGTGCCGGAAAGGCGCGCCCGAGGCCGAGCACGACGGCGGAGGCCTCGGCCCGGTGCAGCGACTGGATGTACTCGGCCTGCTTGGCCTCGTCACCCGCCAGCAGCACGCCGGTGGTGAGCACCATCTCGCCGCCGCTGAGCATCACCCCGACATCGGCGGCCTCGGCGACGTGCACCCAGCGCACCGGCCGGTCGAGCTGCGCGGCACCGGCCACCACCTCGGGCTCCCCGGCGAGGACCCGCTCGAGGGTGAGCACCTGGCGGACGGAGAGGGCGGGTTCCCAGCCGTACCGGGACTCCAAGGTGGTGGTCATGGCCGTACACCCGTTCTCTAGTACCTCTGGTGCGTGCCCCTGAGCGCCCGTTCCAGGATCGCCGCACCCTCTTCGGCCTCCGCGACGGTGAGCGACAGCGGTGGGGCGATGCGCAGGGCGCTGGTGTTGTGGCCGCCGCCCTTGCCGATGAGCAGTCCGCCCTCGCGGGCCGCCTCCAGCACGGCGGAGGCCGCCTGCGGATCGGCCTCGTCGGTGCCCGGCTTCACCAGCTCGACGCCGATCATCAGGCCGCGGCCGCGGACCTCGCGTACACCGGGGAGCTGGGCGGCGATGGCCCGGAGCCGCTCGATGAGCAGGCCGCCGACGCGGCGGGCGTTGCCCTGGAGGTCGTGCTCCAGCAGGTAGGTGAGGTTGGCGAGACCGGCGGCCATGGTGAGCTGGGTGCCGCCGAACGTCGAAATGCTTTTGGCGTCCAGGCAGTTCATGATCTCGGCGCGGGCGATCACCCCGCCGATCGAGGTGCCGTTGCCGACGCCCTTGGCGAAGGTGACGAGGTCGGGCGGCCCGCTGCGGGCGTGCGCCTGCCAGCCCCAGAAGTGCTCGCCGGTGCGGCCCCAGCCGGTCTGCACCTCGTCGGCGATCCACAGGACGCCGTGCTCCTCCAGGACCTCGCGGAACGCGGCGTAGAGCCCGTCGGGCGGCGAGGTGAAGCCGCCGACGCCCTGGATGGGTTCGGCGATCAGCGCGGCGGGTGGCCGGGTGTGGCCGAGGATGTCCCTCAGGTCGGCTACGCACGCGTCGATGAAGGCGCGGTCGTCCAGCTCGGCGAACGGGCCGCGGGTGCGTACGCCGCCGTGGACGTACAGGGTCTGCAGCGGGGACAGCGAGGTCGGGGACCAGCCGCGGTTGCCGGTGATGCCGACCGTGCTGAAGGAGCGGCCGTGGTAGCTGTTGCGCATCGCCAGGATCGTGTTGCTGCGCCGGTAGGCGGTGGCGAGCAGCAGGGCGGTGTCGTTGGCCTCGGTGCCGGAGGTGGTGAAGAAGACCCGGGCGTCCGGGATGCCGCTCACCTTCGCGACGCGTTCGGCGAGTTCGACCATGGGCCGGTTGAGATAGAGCGTCGAGGAGTGGATGATCCGCCCGGCCTGCTCGCTGACCGCCTTGGTCACCTCGGGCAGCGCGTGCGCGGTCATCGTCGTCAGGATGCCGCCGAAGAAGTCCAGGTACCTGTTGCCGGCGGAGTCCCAGACGTGGCGGCCCTCGCCGTGGGTGATCTCGATCGGCTCGTCGTAGTAGAGGGCGAGCCAGTCGGGCATGACCTGGCGGTGGCGGGAGTAGAGATCGTTCACGGCTGCACCAGCCCTTCGTAGGCGTCCGGGCGGCGGTCGCGGTAGAAGGCCCACTGCTGCCGCACTTGCTCGATCAGGTCGAAGTCCAGGTCACGGACGAGGAGTTCGTCGGACTTGTCGCTCGCGACCTCGCCGACGAACTGCCCGCGCGGGTCGACGAAGTAACTGGTCCCGTAGAAGTCGTTGTCGCCGTACTCCTCCTGCCCCACGCGGTTGATGGCGGCGATGAAGTACTCGTTGGCGACGGCCGCCGCGGGCTGCTCCAGCTGCCACAGGTGAGCCGACAGACCCCGGTGGGTGGCGGACGGGTTGTAGACCAACTGGGCGCCACCGAGGCCGAGTTGCCGCCAGCCCTCCGGGAAGTGCCGGTCGTAGCAGATGTAGACGCCGACCTTGCCCACGGCCGTGTCGAAGACGGGCCAGCCCAGGTTGCCGGGCTTGAAGTAGTACTTCTCCCAGAAGCCCTTGACCTGCGGGATGTGGTGCTTGCGGTACTTGCCGAGGTAGGTGCCGTCGGCGTCGATCACGGCGGCGGTGTTGTAGTAGAAACCGGACTGCTCGATCTCGAAGACCGGGACCACGACGACCATGGCGGTCTCGCGCGCGAGGTCCTGCATCCGCCGCACCGTCGGCCCGTCGGGAACCGGCTCGGCCCAGCGGTAGTGCTCCGGCTCCTGGACCTGGCAGAAATACGGCGAGTTGAAGACTTCCTGGAACCCGATGATCCTGGCACCCCGCCGGGCCGCCTCGCGGGCGTGCTCCTCGTGTTTCGCCACCATGGACTCGGTGTCGCCGGTCCAGGTGGCCTGGACCAGGGCGGCTCGTACGACGTTGGCCATGAGCTGCTCCTTCGACGGGACCGCAGAGCCTCTACGCCCGTAGAGCAGGGCGTAGAGGGACGAAAGTAAGCCTCCGGGAGGCCCTTGCCAAGACCATCGTCGTCAACCCGCGGAGTCGATCACGTTTCACACGCCCGTGGGTGGGCGAAGGGATCGCCCGAAGGGGTGAAACGGAGCATACCGGGATGTTGCGACCGCCCCACCGGTCACGCCGTGTGTCCAGCCACGCGCAGCGCGTGCACGAGGTCCCAGTGCCGCTCGGCGGAGACGGCCTGTGCGGCGCGGAGCAGCAGCGGGACGAGCCGGCGCGGATCGGGTGCGACGCTCCGGGCGGCCTCGTTCGCCGTACGGACCCGCACACAGGCGTCCAGCAGCGCGGCCGCCTCCTCCCGGCGCCCCTCGCCCTCCAGCCGTAGCACAGCCGCGCCGATCTGCTCCGCCGGGCGGCCCACGCCCTGCCGCAGCAGCTGCTGCCCGTCGTCGGCCCGTCCGGCGGCGGTCAGCGCGGCGGCGACCTCGACCAGCCGCTCCGGGGGCAGCGAGGCGGCCTCCCACAGCAGTGTCGCCCAGTCGGCGCCGAGCCCGGCGTGGTACAGCGCGTCCGCGAGGGCCGGGAAACGCCCGGCGGGCCACTGCACGGCCTCGACGAGCAGTACATGCGCCTCCCCGCTGCGCCCCTCGCGCCGCAGCCGCGCGAGCCGCTCCACGGCCCCGGCCACCGCGGCTTCCGCCCCTGCGTCCACCACCTCGACCGGGCCCGCCGCGGGTGCGGGCGCCTCCCCGACCCCGGCGAACCGCGCCCCGCGCGGCGTACGACGCGTGGGTGCCTCCGGCACGACCGGCGGGGAGGCCTGCGGCAACACGACCGCGGCGGCCGCGTCCTCCCCCACCATCCCGGCGAACCGGGCGCTGCCACGCCGCCGCTTACGGGACTTGGCGGGGGCGCCGGGAGGCTCGGGGCCGGTTGTTCCAGGAAACGGGTGGGGCACGGTGGTGGCTCGGGTTCGGGGTGAGGGCGGGACGGCTTGCGGGGCGAGTGCGGTGGCCTCCGGAGCGGGTGGGGCGGCTTGCCGGGCCGGCACGGCGACGCCCGGAGCGGGCGAGGCGGCTTCCGGGCCCTGTGCGGGGGCGTCCGGCGCCGAGGCGTGGGGCGTGGGGACGTCCGGCGCGGGGGCGTGGGGCGTGGGGACGTGGAACGTGGGGGCTGGAGGGGTGTGGATGGGCCTCACACCGGGCGGGGTCGAAACAGCCACGCCCGGAGCGAGCGGGGCGCCTGCCGGGGCCGAGGCCGAGGCGTCGGGTCTGTGGACCGGAGAGATGCGGGCGGGCCTGGCGGCCGGCGGGGCCGGAGCGGACGTCGAGGCTCGGGGGGCGTCCGTGGAGCGCGGCGGCAGCCCGGCGGGCGCACTCCGCCCCGCCGCCTCCGCACCCCCGCCTTCGCCGGCCCACGGCAGCCCGGCCTCTCCGCCGGTCCGCCCCACGCGCCGCCACTCCCCCGCCGCCCATCCGCCCTGGCCGTCGGCATCCCGGAAGGCCACCGGCGCCCCGGCGGGCGCAGCCCGTTGCGCCGCCTCCTCACCCGCGGGCTCGCCGCCGCTCCGCACCGCACCCGCATCCACCGCTCCCCGGCGGTCCAACTCCGCCAAGCGGGCGCGGAGTTCCGTGCACCTCGCGGTGGCGCGGTCGTGGTCGTCCTCGGCCCAGGCGAGGTCGAGGCGGAGGGAGTCGGCCCCTTCGGCGGAGGAGGGCAGGGACAGCAGGCGGATCAGTTCGGCCCGGCGCCCGGCGGCGTGGCGCTGTTCACGGAGCATCACGTCCAGGCGGTCGAGCAGCGCGTCCCGCGCGCCGGGCCGGGCGTCGTACGCCGTGTGCGCGGCCCGGTACAGGGCGCGGGCCCGTTCCCGCTCGGACGCCGCGGCGGCGGGGCCGTATGCCGCTGCGAGATCCTCCAACAGCGCCTCCACCACGTCCCACGGCGGCACCTCGCGCCCGTCCAGACAGGCCCGCATGCCGTCGGGGTCGCGCTGCCAGAAGACCCCGCTCCAGCCTCCACCCCGATCCAGGCGAGCCAGCAGGCCATTCAGGTAGCTCGCGAACTCCCGCACCCCGCGAGGGAGTTGATACGCCGCCATCGCTCAGCTCCCACCCGACCGCCGGCACTTTCACCGGTCAGGCAACACCAGTCGTGTTACGGCGTTGCTACACAGAGTTTTCCGGCAGTGCGCGGACAGCTCAGCGCGGGCTCCTGCCCGTCGCGCGGACCCGGCGCCTCACGCGGCCACGAGCACGCAGCGCGCGACCAGCTCGTCCATCGACAGCCCGAGGACCCCGGCCAGCGCGGCCACGGTGAAGAACGCGGGCGTCGGCGCCCGCCCCGTCTCGATCTTGCGCAGCGTCTCGGCGGAGACGCCCGCCTGCGCGGCGACCTCGGTCATGCTCCGGCCGCCGCGCGCCTCGCGCAGCAGCCGCCCGAGCCGCTCGCCGCGTTCACGCTCTTCGGGGGTGAGAGGGGTGCGCACCATGCCCCCATTCTAATACCGGCCCCCTCACAGACACCCCATTAAAATACCGGTATAGTAATTGGCATGGTAGAGCTGAAGACGGATACGTCGATCGACGCGATGCACGCCGCCGGCCAGGTCGTCGGGCGGGCCCTGACGGCCGTACGACGGGCCGCGGACGTCGGCGTCTCCCTGCTGGAGCTGGACGAGGTGGCGCGGGAGGTGCTGCGCGAGGCCGGGGCCTCCTCGCCGTTCCTCGGCTATCGCCCCTCCTTCGCCCCGACCCCCTTCCCCGGGGTGATCTGCGCCTCCGTGAACGACGCGATCGTGCACGGCATCCCCACCCGCTACCGCCTGCGCGACGGCGACCTCGTCTCGATCGACTGCGGCGCCACCCTGGACGGCTGGGTCGGCGACTCGGCGATCAGTTTCACGGTGGGCCGCCCGCGCCCGGCGGACCTGCGCCTGATCGAGGCGGCCGAGCGGGCACTGGCGGCGGGCATCGCGGCGGCCGTCGCGGGCAACCGCATCGGCGACATCGCGCACGCCGTCGGCCGGGTCTGCCGCACGGCCGGCTACGGCGTCCCGCACGGCTTCGGCGGCCACGGCGTGGGACGCCGGATGCACGAGGACCCCGACGTGCCGAACGAGGGCCGCCCCGGCCGGGGCCTTCCGCTGCGCCCCGGCATGGTCCTGGCCATCGAGCCCATGCTCATCGCGAGCGGCAACGACGCGTACGGCGAGGCGGGCGACGGCTGGACCCTGCGGACGACCGACGGCTCACGCGCGGCCCACGTGGAGCACACGGTGGCCATCACGGAGCACGGCCCAAGGATTCTCACCGAGAGGCCTTAGGCCCTGTCGTCAAACTCCCGCCTGCCCCGCGGGGCCGTGCACGCACTCTCGTCGCACCGGGCCCGGCCCCGAGTACATCCAGTACGAGGGGCCGTATCGACGTGCGGCAGCGCGGCGTGGGCGCCGACGACCGCAACGCGCCCGCGGCCGCCGACGGACAGCGGGCCCCCGGTAGGCGAACATGCCCACCCCACCAGATCGTGTCATCGTGGGCATGAACAGCCGCCACCCGGTTACCCGGCGGAGCCAGTCGTCAGCGAAGGAAGCGCATCGCCATGACCAACGGCTACCCTCCTGACCCCTTCGGCGAGTTCATGGCCCGCTTTTTCGGCGGTCCCCCGAGCGGAGCGCAAGGGCCTCGCCACATCGACATCGGCCGCCTGCTCAGCCAGCCGGCCCGGGAGCTGGTCAGAGGGGCCGCTCTGTACGCCGCCGAGCACGGCAGCCGGGACCTGGACACCCAGCACCTGCTGCGCGCCGCCGTGGCGGCCGAGCCCACCCGGAGCCTGCTGAGCCGGGCGGGCGCGGACCCGGACTCGCTCGCGTCGGAGATCGACGACCGGGCCGGCCCGGTCCAGCACCCGCCGGGCGAGGCGCCGCCGCCGACCTCGCTGTCACTCACCCCGGCCGTCAAGCGCGCCCTGCTGGACGCGCACGACATGGCGCGGTCGAGCGGCGCCGGGTACATCGGCCCGGAGCACGTGCTGAGCGCGCTGGCCGCCAATCCCGACTCGGCGGCGGGGCACATCCTGCACGCGGCCCGGTTCTCGGCCGGCTCCCTGCCGGCCGAGGTGCCGGAGAGCACCCAGACGCGCCCGGAGCGGCCGCGCGCCACCGGGACGCCCACGCTGGACAAGTACGGCCGTGACCTGACCGAGCTGGCTCGGCAGAGCCGGGTCGACCCGGTCATCGGCCGGGACACCGAGATCGAACAGACCATCGAGGTGCTGTCCCGGCGGGGCAAGAACAACCCCGTTCTCATCGGCGACGCCGGGGTCGGCAAGACGGCCATCGTCGAAGGCCTCGCCCAGCGGATCGCGGACGGAGACGTGCCGGACGTGCTGGCGTGCCGCCGTGTCGTGGCCCTGGACCTGACGGGCGTCGTCGCCGGCACCCGCTACCGGGGTGACTTCGAGGAGCGCCTGAACGACATCGTGGAGGAGATCCGCGCCCACTCCGACCGGCTGATCGTGTTCATCGACGAGCTGCACACCGTCGTGGGCGCGGGTTCCGGCGGCGAGGGCGGCGCGCTGGACGCCGGCAACATCCTCAAGCCCGCCCTGGCCCGGGGCGAGCTGCACATCGTGGGCGCGACCACGCTGGAGGAGTTCCGGCGGATCGAGAAGGACGCGGCGCTGGCCCGCCGGTTCCAGCCGGTGCTGGTGCCCGAGCCGACGGTCGCGGACACCATCGAGATCCTGCGTGGCCTGCGCGACCGCTACGAGGCCCACCACCAGGTCCGTTACACCGACGAGGCACTGGTCGCCGCCGTGGAACTCTCGGACCGGTATCTCACCGACCGGCGGCTGCCGGACAAGGCCATCGACCTGATCGACCAGGCGGGGGCCCGGGTACGGCTCGGCGCGCGGACCAAGGGCACGGATGTGCGTGCGATGGAGCGCGAGGTCGAGCAGCTGGTCCGGGACAAGGACCAGGCGGTCGCCGACGAGGACTACGACGAGGCCAAGGAGCTGCGCGACCGGATCGGCGAGCTGAAGCAGCGGATCGCGCAGGCCAGCGGCGACGACAAGGCCGACGAGGGGCAGGACCTGGAGGTGACGGCGGAGGCCGTCGCCGAGGTGGTCTCCCGGCAGACCGGCATCCCGGTCAGCCGGCTCACCCAGGAGGAGAAGGAACGTCTGCTCGGCCTGGAGGAACACCTGCACCAGCGGGTCGTCGGCCAGGAGGAGGCCGTCGCCGTGGTCTCGGAGGCCGTGCTGCGCTCCCGCGCGGGCCTGGCGAGCCCGCGCCGGCCGATCGGCAGCTTCCTGTTCCTCGGACCGACCGGCGTCGGCAAGACCGAGCTGGCCCGGGCGCTCGCCGAGGCGCTGTTCGGCAGTGAGGACCGCATGGTCCGGCTCGACATGAGCGAGTACCAGGAACGGCACACCGTCTCCCGGCTGGTCGGCGCCCCGCCCGGATACGTCGGGCACGAGGAGGCCGGTCAGCTCACCGAGGTGGTGCGCCGGCACCCGTACTCGCTGCTGCTGCTCGACGAGGTGGAGAAGGCGCATCCGGACGTCTTCAACATCCTGCTGCAGGTGCTGGACGACGGCCGGCTGACCGACTCCCAGGGCCGGACGGTGGACTTCACCAACACGGTCATCGTGATGACCAGCAACCTGGGCTCCGAGGCGATCACCCGGCGCGGCGCCGGGATCGGGTTCGGGCCGGGCGGTGCGGAGGCGGACGAGGAGGCGCGGCGCGAGCAGATCCTCAGGCCGCTGCGCGAGCACTTCCGGCCGGAGTTCCTCAACCGCATCGACGAGATCGTGGTCTTCCGCCAGCTGACGAGCGAGCAACTGCGGCGGATCACCGACCTGTTGCTGGAGGGCACCCGGCGGCTGGCGGACGGGCAGGGCGTCACGGTCGACTTCACGGACGCGGCCGTGGACTGGATCGCCGAGCGCGGCTACCAGCCGGAGTACGGTGCCCGGCCACTGCGCCGCACCATTCAGCGGGAGGTGGACAACCAGCTGTCCCGGCTGCTGCTGAACGGCACCATCTCCGAGGGCAGCCGGGTGACGGTGGACGTGCGGGACGGGCGGCTGGACTTCCGCACCCCGCAGACCCAGCCGCCGCCCGCGCCGGCGGCTGAACCCCAGCCGCCCGCACCGGAGTTCTGAGGCCTACGGCGCCGGGTCGACGACCATCGCCGAGCCGCCGCCGCGGCGTACCTTCTCGGCGGCGGCCAGCCACTTGCCGCCCGGCAGCCGCTGCACGCCGGTCGCCGCGCCGATCTCGGGGTTGAGCGAGAAGGAGTGCCCGATGGCCTCCAGCTGCTTGCTCAACTGGCTGTTGTAGAGGGCGGGTTCGAGTTCCGTCTTGGCCGCGTTGCGCTGGCTGGCGCGGGGCGCGGCGATGGCGTCGACCAGGGGCAGATGCCGGTCGAGGAACTCGGTGAGAGTCTGCAGGACGGTGGTGATGATGGTCGCGCCGCCCGGCGAACCGAGCGCCACCACGGGCCTGTTCCACTTGTCCAGGACGATCGTCGGGGAGATCGAGGAGCGCGGCCGCTTGCCCGGACCGGGCAGGTTCGGGTCGGGCACGGCCGGGTTGGCCGGGGTGAAGGAGAAGTCGGTCAGCTCGTTGTTGAGCAGGAAGCCCCGGCCGGGCACGGTCATCGCGCTGCCGCCGGTCTGCTCGATGGTGAGCGTGTAGGAGACGACGTTGCCCCACTTGTCGGCCACGGTCAGATGCGTGGTGTTCTCGCCCTCGTACGTGGTCGGCGCCGCCGTACCGCCCTTGCCGCAGGCGGCGGGGTGGCGCGGGTCGCCGGGGGCGAGCGGGCTGGTGAGGACCGCGTCGTCCTTGATCAGGCAGGCGCGTGAGTCGGCGTACTTCTGCGACAGCAGCTGCTTGGTCGGGACGTCCTCGAAGGCGGGGTCGCCGACCCAGCGGCCGCGGTCGGCGAAGGCTATGCGGCTGGCCTCGATGAAGTGGTGCAGGTACTGCGCCTCGCTCGCCTTCGACAGGTCCGTGTTCTCGAGGATGTTGAGGGCCTCACCGACCGTGGTTCCGCCCGAGGAGGAGGGGGCGATGGAGTACACGTTCAGGCCGCGGTACGACGTCCTGGTGGGCGCCTGGAGCTTGGCCCGGTAGACGGCGAGGTCCTTCTCGGCCAGCTTGCCGGGGCGGGCGTTCCAGCCGGAGGCGGGGTCCACGCGCGGGCGTTCGACCGTCCTGACGATGTCGTCGCCGATGTCTCCGCGGTAGATCGCGTCGACGCCCCTGCGGCCCAGTTCCTCGTAGGTGCGGGCCAGTTCGGGGTTCTTCAGCCGGGAGCCGACGACGGGCAGCTGTCCGTTCGGCAGGAACAGCTTCGCGGTGTCCGGGAAGTACCGGAAGCGGGTTTCGTTGGACGCGGTCTGCGAACGGAAGGTGTCGTCCACCGTGAAGCCGTCGCGGGCGATCCGCTCGGCCGGCTGCAGGACCGTGCCGAGCCGCCTGCTGCCCCACTCGTCCAGCGCCTTCTGCCAGGTCGCGGGCGTGCCCGGAGTGCCGACGCTCAGACCGCTGCTGACGGCTTCGGCGAAGGAGAGCGGTTTGCCGTTCTCCACGAACAGGTCGGAGTCGGCGCTGAGCGGCGCCGTCTCGCGCCCGTCGATGGTGTGCACCGTGCGCGTCCTGGCGTCGTAGTAGACGAAGTAACCGCCTCCGCCGATGCCGGCCGAGTAGGGCTCGGTGACGCCGAGCGCGGCGGCGGTGGCGACGGCCGCGTCGACCGCGTTGCCGCCGTGCCTGAGGACCTCGATGCCGGCGGCGGAGGCGTCCGCGTCGACGCTGGCGACCGCGCCGCCGTAGCCGACCGCCACCGGAACCTTCGTGGGCGTCTCGCTCGTTGTCGCGGCGGGTGGCGCTGCCGCCCCCACCGACACCAGCGCGGCCGAGACCGCCAGAACCGCCAGTTTCCGCGTGCCAGGACGACCCATCCGAACCTCCCGTCGGGACAGTCCGCGCAGCCTAACCAGATCGTCGTAGTACCGACAGTACGCCTCCGTGTCCCGCCACACGACCGTCACACGTCGAACACCGGTACGTAGCCGTCGTCCGGGACCGCTACCATGCGCGGCCATGAACGACGACGTGCGCAACATCGTCCTGGGCCTGGTGGCGACCGGCCTCTCGGCCTCGCTGGGCTGGCTGGCCCGTACGTATCTGTGGCGCCGCAAACTGCGGCGCAAGCAGGCGTTCTTCGGGCTGCCGGACCACTCCGAGTCCCTGCTCGTGGTCAACCGCAACGCGGGCGGGCCTGAGCTGTCGGTGATGCGGTACGACGTGTTCGCGCTGCTGGAGCTCGCCGCCCTGATCAAGGACTGCAACGCGCACGCCCAGGTGGTGGCGCACGACGCCTCCCAGCAGGGCTTCGGCGAGCGGACGGAGTTCTGCGTCGGCGGTCCGTACTCGAACCGCCGGACGGCGGCCCACCTGTCCTCGCTGCTGCCGGGGGTGTGGATGAACGTCGAGACCGACGCCGGTCCGGAGCTCGGCGCCTTCCGGATCGGCGGGGAGCACTACCGCATGGAGAGCGGCCGCAGCGAGTACGTCCTGCTCGCCCGGCTCAGCGCGGACGGGCACGGCGCCGGGCGCCCGGTGTTCCTCTTCTGCGGCCAGCGGGCCATCACCAACCAGGCCGCCACCCGCTATCTCGCCCGCCACCACGAGCGGTTGCACCACAAGTACGGCGCCGGTTCCTTCGTGCTGCTGCTGAAGGTGGTCAACTCGCAGGCGTACGGCCCGGATGTGGTCGAGCTGGTGGCGGACGTGACACGGGCCGCACGGACGCCCGCGCCCGAGACCGCCTCCGCCGACACGGCCGCCTAGCCGTCCAACAGTCTTTACTGGTACGTAACTTACCGACGGGTTACTTGCGGTAAAGGCATCCGGTTACCGTCGGGTCACTTTGCAACGGAACAGTTGAAGGAGTGACCCATGGGACACGGTCGCACCACCCTGCGCACCGCAGCCGCCGGAGCCGTCTCGGCGGCGCTCGTCGCCGGCACCGTCGTCGGCCTGGCGCCCGCCGCCCAGGCCACCGCCCCGTCCGCCCGGTTCGTCGACATCAGCGGCGACGGCGGCACCGTGCTGAAGGCGAACGTCGTCACACCCGCGGGCGCCGACGGCACGCATCGCTACCCGCTCATCGTGCTGCCCACGAGCTGGGCCCTGCCCCAGGTGGAGTACCTCGCCCAGGCGCAGCGGCTCGCCGACGCCGGCTATGTGGTCCTCACCTACAACGTGCGCGGCTTCTGGCAGTCCGGCGGCCAGATAGAAGTGGCCGGTCCGCCGGACATAGCGGACGCCTCCAAGGTCATCGACTGGGCTCTCGCGAACACCCCGGCCGACCCGGGGCACGTCGGCATGGCGGGGGTGTCGTACGGTGCCGGGATCAGCCTGCTCGCCGCCGCGCACGACAAGCGCATCAAGGCCGTTGCCGCGCTCAGCGGCTGGGCGGACCTCATCGACTCGATCTACTCGGGCCGCACCCAGCACGTGCAGGCGGCGACCGTGCTCGACGGCGCGGCCACGCTCACCGGCCGGGAGAGCCCCGAACTGCGGGAGATCTTCGACAACCTGTACTCCTCGAACCTGTCCAAGGAACAGGAGATGATCGACTGGGGGCGGAAGCGTTCCGCCGCGACCTACGTCGACCAGCTGAACAGCAACGGCGCGGCGGTCATGCTGGCCAACGCCTGGGGCGACACGGTCTTCCCCGCCAACCAGGTCGCCGACTTCTACGAGAAGCTGAAGGTTCCCAAGCGTCTGGAGCTGCGTCCGGGCGACCATGCGACCGCCGAACTGACCGGCCTGTTCGGGCTGCCCAACGACGTCTGGACGGACACCGCGCGCTGGTTCGACCACTATCTCAAGGGCGCCGACAACGGCATCGACCGCGAGCAGCCGGTCCAGCTGAAGTCCCGTAGCGCGGGGGGATACGAGGGCTACCCGGACTGGAAGTCGATCACCGCGACCCGCCGGAAGATCGCACTCGCGGGTTCCACGACCATCCACGCCAACGTGGACTCCGGCGCGGACGGCGGGGTCGTGTTCCTCTCCAGCATCCTGGACCAGGTGGCCCAGTTGCCGCCCATGGCCTCCATCCCGCTGCTGCCGCGCCGCTGGGCGGCGGTGTGGCAGTCGGAGCGGTACGGCACCGCCCAGCACGTGCGCGGCACGGCCACGCTGCACACCACGCTGACCCCGACGGCGGAGAGCGGCACCCTCGTCGCCTATCTGTACGATGTGGGGCCGCTCGGTCTCGGCAAGCTGGTCACGCACGCGCCGTACACGTGGCACGGGCGGACGCCCGGCGAGCCGTTCGACGTCGACCTGAACCTGTTCTCCACGGCCTACGACGTACCCGCCGGACACCGCCTCGCGCTGGTGGTCGACACGGTCGACCCGCTGTACATCGAGCACAACCCGTCCGGCGCGCAGCTGACCTTCTCCTCGCCCTCGGACGACCCGTCGTACGTGTCCGTCCCGCTCGGCGAGCAGTGATCTCCGGCTGCCGCCGGACGAGCCTGGCCCGTTGAACTGCCGCCCCCTGGGGTTCGGGGCCGTCGCGGGCTCCCCACCCGGCAGCAGCGCCCCACGACCGGCCGTGGCGGCAGCCACGGCCCCGGTCCTGGGGCATACGCATCCCGATGGGGATCGGCGGGATCACCATCACCACAGGGATGAACGGCACATCGTAGTCGAGGTTGGAGGCGATGAGCTGCCCGGCGTCGAGGAACTCCGCGCAGGCGGTGGGGAAGCCGAGGGCGGCGTGCGTGAACTGGCCGGTACCGAGGAACAGATGCGAAGACCCCGGCGGTCCGAGCCGCACCGCGAAGAGGTTCTGACGGGCACACGGGTGGGACGGAACATGGGTTGCGCTCCCCCGCTCACCGCTTGCGGTACTTGTTCACATCGTGAAAATCGATCAACGGATCGACGGCCATACGCAGCCCTACTCGCTCTCCGCCGTGTCGTGGTTGCCGCAAACTATCCAGCCGTCGGCGGAGTTGAGGGACGACACGCACCTTTCGAGCATTAGCCGTATTTACCGCACAGGGATCGGGGAGCCTCAGGCCTCGGCGATCTCCGCGTACAGCTGGGACAGCTCGGGGACACCGCTCGCGGCCCAGTCCTGCCCGGCGCCCACGACTTCCACCTCACGGCCGGAGTCCAGCCGGACGACGGGCTCGCCGTCCGGACGGATCAGCCAGGCGGCGCCGGGCACGGTGCGCACCACGACCGTCCCCAGGTAGAGCCCCGCGTCATTGCCCAGCCAGGGCAGGGTCTCGGCGTCGTCGCGCCAGCGCGGGACGAGCTGGTCCAGGGCCTCCAGGGAGGCCGGGGTGTCGTCGAGGCGGACACCGGCCCGGGCGGCCTGCGAGCGGAGCAGCTCGCACTCGGACAGCAGCGCGGCGACCGACTCCGGGTCGGACGGGAGCCCGGCGTCGCCGTCCTTCTTGTGCCGGTGGCCCAGGAACGGAAGGTTCATGGACCCAGCGTGGCATCAGACGTCGAGGTCGACCACCACCGGAGCGTGATCGGAGGCTCCCTTGCCCTTGCGCTCCTCGCGGTCGACGTAGGCGTCCTTGACGGCCTTGGCGAACGGCGCGTTGCCGTACACCAGGTCGATGCGCATGCCGCGGTTCTTGGGGAAGCAGAGCTGGCGGTAGTCCCAGTACGTGAACGGGTGCTCGTACTTCAGCGGGCGGGGCACCACGTCGTTCAGCCCTGCCTCGCGCAGGGAGGCGAGGGCGGCGCGCTCGGCGGGGGTGACGTGAGTGGAGCCCTCGAAAACGGCCCGGTCGTAGACGTCGTCGTCGGTCGGCGCCACGTTGTAGTCACCCAGGACGGCGAACGGGCGGCTGCCGCCCGCGTCACCGGCGACGGCGGCCTTCAGGGCCTCGAACCACTGGAGCTTGTACGCGTAGTGCGGGTGCTCCACCTCGCGGCCGTTGGGGACGTACACCGACCAGACGCGGACCGGGCCGCAGGTCGCCGAGATGGCGCGCGGCTCGGTCACACCGTCGAAGCCGGGATCGCCGGGCAGGCCCTTGACGACGTCCTCGACGCCGACCCGGGAGAGCACTGCCACGCCGTTCCACCGGCCGGTGGCGTGGACCGCCGACTCGTAGCCCAGCTCGCGCAGCTGGCCGAACGGGAACTGCTCCTCGGCGACCTTGGCCTCCTGCAGGCACAGCACGTCGGTGCCGCTGCTCTCCAGCCAGGCCAGCAGCCGCGGAAGGCGGGCGGTGATCGAGTTCACGTTCCAGGTAGCGATGCGCATGCCTCACAACCTACCCGGCGGGTCCGACAGCCGGGCCCCCGCTCACACCTCGGCGAAGGTCCCCGGGCTCAGCCGCTGGTGGTCCGTGCCGCCCAGGGCGCCGATCTGACGGTCGTAGATCGGGCGGGCGAGGTCGGTGAGCAGGGCGTCGTGGACGTCGTAGGCGCGCTGCGGCTTCACCTCGCGGACGTAGTCGATGACCTCGGAGATCTTGTTCCAGGGGGCCATCACCGGGAGCATCAGCGTCTGCACGGGACGGTCGGGGACGGTGAGGGCGTCGCCGGGGTGGAAGACCCTGCCGCCGTCGATCAGATAGCCGACGTTGGTGATCCGCGGGATGTCCGGGTGGATCACCGCGTGCAGTTCGCCGTGGACCTGCACGTCGAAGCCGGCCGCGGTGAAGGTGTCGCCGTGGCCGACGGTGTGCACCCGGCCCGGGAAGGCCGCCGCGATCTGCTCGGCGACGGACCCGAGCGTCCAGATCCGGGCCGCCGGGTTGTTCTCCATGGCGGCCCGGAGCCGGAACTCGTCGAAGTGGTCCGGGTGCTCGTGCGTGATCAGGATGGCGTCGGCGCCGAGCGCGGCGTCCTCCTCGCTGAACCCACCGGGGTCGATGACCAGGGTCTGCCCGTCCTTGTCGAGGCGGACGCAGGCGTGGGACTTCTTCGTGAGCTTCATGACACACCATCCTGCCGCGCCCGGTGTGCCGCGGCTCACTCGGCGGGCGTGGTCTCCTCCTGGATGACCTGCCGGGCCACCCGGAACGCGCTGTTCGCGGCCGGCACCCCGCAGTACACGGCCGTCTGCAGCAGCACCTCCTTGATCTCGTCCGGGGTGAGCCCGTTGCGCAGGGCGGCCCGGGTGTGGAGGGCCAGCTCCTCCAGATGGCCGCCCGCCACCAGCGCGGTCAGCGTGACACAGCTGCGGGTACGGCGGTCCAGGCCCGGCCGGTCCCAGACCTCGCCCCAGGCGTAGCGGGTGATGAGGTCCTGGAACTCCCCGGAGAACCCGTCGGCCTGCGCCAGCGCCCGGTCCACGTGCGCGTCGCCGAGCACCTCCCGGCGGATCTTCAGCCCGGTCTCGTAGCGGTCGGGCCGCGCGGCCGGCTGTGCCGGTACGGCGGCCGGGGCTATCTCGGCGACCGGCGCGGCGTGCGGCGGCGCGGCGATGGCCGGGCTGACCGGGGCGGCCGGCAGAGCGGTCTGGCCGGTCTCGTACGGCTGCTGCCAGGCGCTGGAGAAGTGGTGGACCAGCAGGTCGGTGACGGCCGCCGGCTGCTCGACCGGGACCAGGTGGGAGGCGCCGGGCACGACCGCGAGCCGGGCGTCCGGGATGCCCGCGACCAGGGTGCGGGCCTCGGCAGGCCCGGTGACCTGGTCGTCGGAGCCGACGAGCACGAGCGTCGGCGCGCCGACCCGGCCGAGCTCGGACCGTACGTCGAAAGCGGCGAGTGCCTCGCAGGCGGCGATGTAGCAGCCGGGGTCGGTGGTGCGGACCATCTGCACCGCCCACTCGGTGATCGCCGGCTGGGCCGCGGCGAAGCCGCTGGTGAACCAGCGGTCCGGCGAGGTCCGGGCGACCGGGTCGAGCCCGTTGGTGCGGACGATCACCCCGCGTTGCCGGAACTCGTCGGCGGTCCCGAACCGGGGGGAGGCGGCGACCAGCGCCAGCGAGGCGAGCCGCTCGGGGTGGCGCAGGGCCAGCTCGACGCCCACCGCGCCGCCCAGCGCACAGCCGGCGTAACCGAAGCGCTGCACACCGAGCGAGTCCAGCGTGGCCAGCAGCCGGGTGGCCAGCTCGGCGACGGAGCCCGCCGGGTGGGCGGGGGCACCGCCGTGACCGGGCAGGTCGAAACGGAGGACGCGCCACTGCTTGGTCAGCTCCGGCACCTGGCGATCCCACATGTGCCAGGTCGTGCCGAGTGAGGGAGCCAGGATCAGGACAGGGGCCTCCGCCGGCCCGTCGAAGCGGAATTGCAGGGTGTTCGGTGGTGTCTCGCTCACTCGCCCCAGCCTCTCATGCGGTGCGGACCCACAGATCGCCGGGGCGAACCCGGCCCGCCGGAGCGGCCGCCGGGTCCGGCGGACGCCTTCGGCGGACCGCGCGGTCGCCTGGCCGGAAGTCGTCGGCGGCGGGGCCGTCGGATCTAGGGTCGGACGCGTTGATCATCCAGGTGAAGGGGGCTGACCACAGTGGCGGACGAGCGGGTTATCGTCGTGACCGGCGGAGGCACGGGCATCGGGGAGGCCACGGCCCGGCTGCTGCGCGCGGAGGGCCACCGCGTGGTCGTCTCCGGTCGGCGGGCCGAACCCCTGAGGCGGCTGGCGGAGGAGACCGGGGCGCTGGCGTGCCCCGCGGACGCCGGGGACCCGGACGCGGCCGAGGAGCTCGTCCGGGCGACCCTGTCCGCGCACGGTCGGCTCGACGGGCTGGTGCTGAACGCGGGCATCGGGCGGGGCGGGGCCGTCGGGGACATGTCGTTGCGGGACTGGGACGAGGTGATGCGCACCAACGTCACGGGCCCGCTCCTGCTGCTGCGCGCGGCGATCCCGCACCTGCTGGAGTCCAGGGGTTCGGTGGTCGCCGTCGCTTCCGTGTCCGCGCTGCGCAACGGCACGAGCAACGCCCCGTACGCCACCTCCAAGGCGGCCCTGCTCCAGCTGTGCCGTTCCGTCGCCGTCGATTACGGGCGGCAGGGGGTGCGGGCCAACATCGTGTGCCCCGGATGGGTGCGCACCGAGATGGCCGACCGGCGCATGGCGCGCTTCGCCGAGGAGGCGGACCTGCCCGGCGGGGGCGTGGAGGCGGCCTATGCGGAAGCGACCGGGGTGGTGCCCGCCGGGCGGCCGGGCGAGCCGCGGGAGATCGCCGAGGCGATCGGCTGGCTGCTGTCACCGGCCGCGTCGTACGTCAACGGGGCGGTGCTCACCGTGGACGGCGGAGCGACGGCCGTCGATCCGGGGACCCTCGCCTTCGACTTCCGCATCACGCCGCGCAGCGGCGAGGACTCCACGGCCTCCCGGTGACCGCCGACCGCGCTCGTGCCTGAACAGGTGTCGTCACGGACCGCCGCTTCCGACCGGCGGGCGGCGTTCGTGCGGCGGCTCGCGGCGCGGGGAGTGGGGAGTGGGGCGGCCGCGGATCGGCGGATCGTCACCGGAACGGAACCCCGGCGCGCCCGATCCTCCAACACGCTCGGGATGCCGGCGCGGGAGGCCGGTACAGGGCCTCCCGCTCGGCGGCGGACCACCCCACGGGCTACGGACCACCCGATGGTCGCTGCACACCACCTGATCGTGCCGGCCCCGGCCCGCGCCGCCGGCCGGTGCGGGCGCTACCGGGACGGGTCCTCGTGGGACAGTTCGAGGTCGACGCCGCTCACGCCGCTGCCGTCCACGCGCACCGATGCGGCGACCGGGGCGTAGCCGCTGGCGATGACGGTGTACTCGCCGCCGTCGAGGTCGGTGAAGCCGTAGGCACCGTCGCGGCCGGTGAGCGCGGTGCCGACCACGTTTCCGGCCGAGTCCAGCAGGGTGACCTTGGCGTCGTCGAGCGGACTGCCGGTGGCGGTGCTGATCACACCGCCCAGCCGGGAGCCGGGTTCGAGCCGGACCTCGTACGTGCCCCCGTTCCCCGGGGTGACGTCGACCGGGAGGGCGACCGGGCGGTGTCCGGGCGCGTTCACCACGAGCGTGTACCCACCGGGGACCAGATCGGCCAGCGCGAACGCGCCGTCGTCGGCCGAGGTCCCGGAGGACACCACCTCGCCGCGTACGTCGGTGGCGACCAGCAGGGCTCCCGGCAGCGGGTGTCCCTCGACGGAGTCCCGGACCGTCCCGGTGAGGGCGACGGTGCCGCTGAGGGCGAGATCGCACTCGACCGGCTCCTCGCCGACGAGCACCGTGACGGCCTGCGGCTGCCGGGCACCGGCGGCGCCGATCAGCACATAGGTGCCGGGGCCGGTGACGGTCATGGCGTAGCCCCCGTCCGGGCCGCTGACGGCGCGGCCCAGCTGCCGGCCGCCCACGTCGATCAGGGTGATCACGGCCTCCGGCACCGGCGTGCCCGTGCCGTCCAGCACGCGGCCGTGGACGCCGTACCGCGAGGCGCCCGGCACGGGCTCGAACCGGTCGGCCACCGGTGCGGCGGCGGGCCGGCCGGCGGTGGGCGCCGGTTCGGCGGCGGAAGACTCCGTGGCGGCGGACTCGGCGATGGGCTCGGCGGCGGGTCCGGTCGGTTCCGACGCCCGGGCGCCGCCCTCCTCGGCGGCCCGCGCCTCCAGCCCGGAGACCTGGCGCAGCGGCACCTCCTTGGTCCACACGGCGACCAGGAAGCCCAGGACCATCACAGCCGCCGCGATCAGGAACACGAGCTGCATCGAGTCGGTGAAGCCGACCTTGAACGGCTCGGCCAGGCGCGGGTCGAGCCGCTGGATGAACGAGGAGTCGTCGAGGACGCCGGAGCCACTTCCGCCGCCCGCACCGGGGTGCTTGAACAGCTCCAGCACCGGCCCGTTGGCGGGGTTGGCCCGTACGGCCGGATCGTGGAGGGCGGCCTGGAAGGCGGGCGTGGCGGCCGCGGCCCGGAAGGCCGAGCTGATCTTGTCGCCGACGGTGCTGAACAGCACGGACAGGAAGACCGCCGTACCGGCGGTGCCGCCCATCTGCCGGAAGAAGGTGGCCGACGCCGTCGCCACGCCCATGTCCTTGGGCTCGACGGCGTTCTGCACGGCCAGGGTCAGGATCTGCATGCATCCGCTGAGGCCGACGCCGAACAGGGCCATGTAGGCCATGGTCTCCGGCAGCGCCGTGTTCCACTCGACCCGGTAGTGGAACAGCAGCATGGCGGCGATGATCAGCAGGGTGCCGATGACGGGGAAGATCTTGTACTTGCCGGTCTTCTGGATGATGCGGCCGACCACGATGGTCCCGGCGATCATCCCGACCATCAGCGGCAGCATCAGCAGGCCGGACTTGGTGGGACTGACACCCTTCACGATCTGCAGGTACAGCGGAACCATCATCATTCCGCCGAACATGCCCATGCCGACGAGCACGGACAGCAGGCTCATCTTGCTGAACACCGCGCTGCGGAAGAGCCGCATCGGGATCAGGGCCTCCTCGCCCATGGCCCGCTCGACGAAGACCCACACGATCAGGCCGACCGCGCCGACCGCGTAGCAGACGGAGGCCTTCGTGGAGGTCCAGCCCCAGTCCTGGCCCTGCTCGGCCACGAGCAGCAGCGGTACCACGCCGACGGCGATGGTGAGCGCGCCCCACCAGTCGATGCGGTGCTCGCGCCGGGTGTGCGGGAGGTTCAGCACCTTGGCGACGACGAACAGGGCGATGATGCCGACCGGCACGTTGACCAGGAACACCCAGCGCCAGCCGGCGATGGCCAGGATGCTGCTCCGGCCCGCCAGGAAACCGCCGATCAGCGGGCCGAGCACGCTCGAGGAGCCGAACATCGCGAGCATGTAGCCCTGGTACCGGGCCCGCTCGCGGGGCGGCACGATGTCACCGATGATCGCCAGCGCCAGGGACATCAGGCCGCCGGCGCCGATGCCCTGGAAGGCCCGGAAGGCGGACAGTTCCGTCATCGAGGTGGCGAACGAACAGGCCGCCGAGCCGGCGATGAAGATCGTGATGGCCGCGAGGAAGAAGGGCTTGCGACCGTAGAGGTCGGAGAGCTTCCCGTACAGCGGCGTGCTGATGGTGGAGGTGATCAGGTACGCGGTGGTCACCCACGCCTGGGCGCTCAGTCCGTGCAGATCGTCGGCGATCGTGCGGATCGAGGTGCTGACGATGGTCTGGTCGAGTGCCGCGAGGAACATCCCCAGCATCAGGCCGCTGAGGATCGTCATGATCTGACGATGCGACAGCCTGCCGGCTGGAGCCGATTCGGATATCACTCCGGTTCCCCCACGGGCCGGGGATGCGGACGTGGTCATGCGTGCGGATCTCCTTGCCTGGCCTCGCCGCCGGGCCCTGCCCGGCCGGGAGGCTCGCGTTACGTGCGGTCCACCAGGTCGTCGTCGAGTGCCGCAGCGGACGGGCCGGACGATCATCACTCACGATCCGTTGCTTGCGGCTACCAACTGAGTGTAGGTCCTGGCGCCGGCAGGCTGTGTCGCATCCGTGCCGGAGTGAACTGCGAGTCGTCGTGTCATCCGAGCGTCAGGTGGACCGTTGCGCCCAGACGGTCTTTCCCTCGGCGTGGTAGCGGGTGCCCCAGCTGTCGGTGAGGGTCGCGACGATGAACAGGCCCCGGCCGGACTCGTCGATGGTACGGGCGTGCTTGAGATGCGGGGCGGAGGTCGAGGCGTCACTGACTTCGCAGGTGAGGGCCCGGTCGCGGATCAGGCGCAGCCGGATGGGCGGGGCGCCGTAGCGCACCGCGTTGCCGACGAGCTCACTGGCGATGAGTTCCATGGTGAAGGCGGTGTCCTCGTCGACGTTCCAGGCGTGCAGCCTGCGGTTCACGGCCGCGCGCGCCAGCGGTGCCGCCTCGGGACCGGCCGGCAGGGGGCAGGTGAGGATCCGCTCCGCGGGCAGGGCGTGGGTGCGCGCGAACAGCATCAGCGCTTCCCCCGAGTGGTCGTCCTCGGTGAGGGCGTACGAGATCCTGTCGCACAGGTCGGTCAGCGGCCGCTCGACGGCCTCGCTCAACAGGGAGTGCAGCGGCGCGGACGGGGCGAGGACCTTGTCGGCCAGAGCGAGGGTGCCGATCGCCAGGATGCTGCCCGCGGGGAGGTCGACCGTGGTTGCGGGAAAGGGTGCGTTGCCGGTGCCGGCGAGGAGGGGACCCGCGGGCACGGACAGGGTGGCCGAGCTGCCGTCGGCATGGACCGCGACGGGCTCGCACAGCCCGGCACGGACGACGGTGCAGGTGAGGTCGACCGGGTCGTAGACGGCGATCAGGCACCCGGCGGTCAGCGGCTCACGGTGCAGGGGGTCGCCCGGGGGGAGGGCCGCGCGTTCGGCGGCCAGGCTGGCGGCGGTGTCGTTCAGCCGGGCCATGAGATCGTCCGGCGGCAGGTCCAGCGCGGCCAGGGTGTGGATGACGGTCCGCAGTTGCCCCATGGTGGTGGCCGCGGCGATTCCCCGTCCGGCGACGTCGCCGACGACCAGTGCCGTCCGCGCTCCCGCCAGGGGAATGACGTCGAACCAGGCGCCGCCGCCCTCGCAACCGGGGATGTGGAGATGGGAGACGTCCACGGTGGACGGCGCCTCCGGCCGCTGCGGAAGCAGCCTGCGCTGCACCGTCGCCGCGACGGTCCGTTCCCGCGCGTAACGGCGGGCGTTGTCGATGCACAGCGCGGCGTGCGCGCACACGTCGGACGCCAGGGCGATGTCCCCCTCCTCGAAGGGGTCCTCGTCCTCGTGCCGGTAGAAGCTGATCACACCGAGCGCCTCGCCCCGCAGGGCGAGCGGAGCCACGATCAAGGAATGCGCGTGGGAACGCGTGATGGCCTCGGCCCGGGCCGGATCGGCCGCGAGCCACAGGCTGTCCTCCTCCACCGTCACCAGCCGCGGCCGCAGATCGGTCAGCACCCGCGCGAAGGGGGTCCCGTAGGGCAGGTGACGTACATCACCCACCGGGTACGCCGACATCCGGCCCCGGAACGCCGCCCGCCGAAGCGGCACATCGCGGTCGACGGGGACCAGTGGCGGCACCTCGCCCCGCACCACGTCCTCGATCACCTCCACCACCGCGATCCCCGAGAACGCGGGCACCACCGCATCCACCAGCTCCTCGCTGACGGCGATCACATCCAGCCGTTCCCCCACCCGCCTGCGGACCTCGTCCAGCACCGCCAGGCGCTGCAACGCCCGCTCGCGTTCGGTGACGTCGACCGCGGAGGCCACCAGGCCGAGCACCTCACCGCGTGCGTTCTCCAGGCGCGCGTAGCTCACGGAGTAGACGGCGCGCTCGCGGCCGGTCGTGCTCGACCTGCCCCGTACCAGCCGGTTCACCGCCGGCTTCCCGCTTTCCAGGACCCGGCGCGCCGCCGTCTCCTCCTCGGCAGGGTCGGCGAGCCGGTACGCCTCGGCGAAGACCCGGCCCAGCAGACGGCCGGCCGGCGCATTGCGCAACGCCGGGCTCGCCGTGTTCACGCGGACGATGCGCAGCTGGTCGTCCAGCACGTGCAGGCCCACCGGGGACTGGCTGAACATGGCCCGCAGGATCGCGAGGTCCTGTCCGGAGACGGCGTCGGCCGCGGCACGGACCTCCCACACCACCGAGGATTCCGTCAGCACGGGCTTCACCAGCAGATGACCTGCGTGTTCGACCCGAGCCCGGCGCCACTCCTCATCGGCCGCGGCCTCGCGGACGAGGGCTGCGACGGACTGTCCGACGGCCTCCTCGGCCGACCATCCGAAGATCTCCTGCGCCAGTCGGCGCCACTCGGTCACCCGGCCGCCCTCATCCACGTACATGAGCACGTCACCAAGAACCATGGGCAGCACACCTCCGTCCCCCTCCATGCCCGCGGGCCCCGTCAGCCGGCCCGCTCGAACGTGCGCGGCCACCGGCACGGCGGCCCGGCACCCTCACGCCGGCCCCCCGGCACTGCCGGGGCGCACGGTCGCTCCATGCGGCATCCGGACGAACGGCACGACGTCAGTAGCGCTGCGCCTTGGCGAGGACGGGCGTCAGCTTCGGCTCCGGCGGCTGGTGGCTGAAGGCAATCGGCTGTTCCTTTTTGCCGGGTCCGAGGTGCTCTGCGCCGACGTACCGGGTCTCGACCACCTTGCCGGCCGCGTTCTTGAAGTCCACCTGGACGGCGTAGGAGGCTGCGCTGCGGGTCTTGTTGGTGATGGTGACCAGGACGGCGAGCACGCCGCCGGACTGTGACCTCGGAATGCCCGTCATGGCGACCTCGGAGAGCGCGTTGCCCCGGCCCTCGACGTTCTTCAGCTCCTTCTGCGCGGCCGCGCTCCTGCGCTGGGTCTCGGCGTCCACCGAGGCCTCGAACTCGGAGGCGCGCGCCGAGGCCGAGGACGCCGCCGCGGAGGCGGACGCCCGGGCCGAGCTGATCGCCGAGGAGGCCGAGGACGCCAGAGCCGACGGCGGGGTGCCGGAGAACGACGAGACGTTCGGCGTACGGGGAGTTCCGGCCGGGGACGAGGAAGCCTCACTTCGATTGCTTCCGTTGCCGCAGCCGACGAGCCCGCCGGTGAGCAGAAGGCTGCCGAGGGCGATTCCCAGGATGATCCGGCGCGGGGCCCTTCCGGGGCCTTTCGGGTGGGTCACGGACATGGTGCCGTCCAAGGAGTCGATGGTCTGGTTCCTCCATCGTCAGGCGTGGATTTTCCGCTCGCGAGTCGACGCCGGGACCCCGGAAACGGGCCCCCGGCTGTGATGCCACCCATAGGAGCCAGATCACATCCTAAAGAGGGCCGTACGGCCTTACCCCTCCCGAGCTGCACAGAACTCTTCATAACGGCTTATTTCGGACATTGCTCCGAAGTCAGGTAGTACGTCACATCATTGCGCACCCCTCAACCGGCCGTTAAACATTGCTGTCGTTGCCGGGAAGCACAGGCCGGACCGAGCGGGACACCGCCGGATCTGCCCCTCCCGATGCAGCGCGGGGCCCCGCCCCACGCCACCGCGACCGACAGCGGCCGGCCAACACCGACGACGTCCTTCCGTGGAGAGTTCCTTTGACCAAGACCACCCGCACCCGCATCGCCCGTCTTCGCACCCTCGCCCTCACCGGCATCACCACCACCGGCGCCGCGGCCGCCGCCCTCACCCTGATGCCGACGACCGCCCAGGCCGCCGAAGCGACGCAGGTGCCCGCCTCCTCGGTGGTCACGGCCTCCTCGAACGACGCCCACACCGCCGCCCAGGGCAAGACCGGCGCCGCCAACAACCTCGACGGCTGGATCAAGCAGTCCCTGCAGATCATGAAGGCCAAGGGCATCCCGGGTA
>NZ_JBFAWF010000018.1:0-85311 GCF_040680195.1 Streptomyces sp. NPDC052109
TTCCGACTCTATCAGATCTTTTCTCGATCCGATTTCCTCGGTGCTTTCCAGGCCCCCGCGTTTCTCTCGCGGTTTCCTTTCCGGCGGTTCCGACTCTATCAGACCCTTTCGGCGTCTGACTCCCAGTCAGCGGGTTTGTCCTCCCGGCCGTTGGGCCGTTCGGACGAGTGAGACTTTAGCGGATTCCGTGCTCCCGAGCTAATCGGGGGCTGCGTCCTTTCGAACGCGGATTCCTCATTTCGCAAATACGCACGCCAAAACAGTCGCCGCCGGAGCGTCGATTGTCGGTTGATACTTGCGGAGTGGCTGTCCGGGGACCGACCGGAGTCGGCGCTCACGTCGGACAACTCGGAGAACACTACGGATCGGCGTGGGGCGTGTCAACTCTGTGCGGAGTGCACCCCCGGGGCGTACTGTGGTCGGCATGACGACGCGTACGTGTACCCAGCTTTGGTGGGCCGCCTGACGGCGGCCGACTCACGTATGCAACCAACGGCCGCCGCCTCGGCGGCCGTTCTCGTTTCTCCTCCGGACTCCGGGGGGCGGCCGCAGGAGCGGCGGTCCCGATCAGGAGGTGGAGTGGAGATGACGCGAGTCTTCAGCGGGGTTCAGCCGACCGGGCACCTGACGCTGGGCAACTACCTGGGTGCCTTGCGGCGCTGGGTGGAGACGGACCAGCACCAGGCCGACTCGGTGTTCTGCGTCGTGGATCTGCACGCGCTGACCGTGGATCAGGATCCGGCGCGGTTGCGCAGGCTCAGTCGGCAGACGGCGACCTTGATGCTGGCCGCCGGCCTCGATCCCGAGGTGTGCACGGTGTTCCTGCAGAGCCATGTCGACGAGCACACCAGACTGTCGTACCTGCTGGAGTGCGTGGCGAGCGACGGTGAGATGCGCCGGATGATCCAGTACAAGGAGAAGGTCGCGCGGCAGCGGGAGCGGGGCGCGAGTGTGCGGCTGTCGCTGCTGACGTATCCGGTGCTGATGGCGGCGGACATCCTGGGGTACGGCGCGGAGGAGGTGCCGGTCGGAGACGACCAGGTGCAGCACGTCGAGCTGGCGCGGGATCTCGCGGTGCGGTTCAACCAGCGCTACGGCCGTACGTTCGTGGTGCCGCGGGCGACCCGGCCCAGGGTCGCGGCGCGGGTGATGAATCTGCAGAACCCCACGGCGAAGATGGGGAAGTCGGACGACTCGGGTCTGGGGGTCGTCTATCTCCTGGACGAGCCGGACGACGTACGGAAGAAGATCATGCGGGCCGTCACCGACAGCGGGCGGGACGTGTCGTACGACCGGGAGGCGCGGCCGGGGGTCGCGAACCTGCTGGAGATCCTGGCGGCGTGCACGGGTGGCGACCCGGAGGCCCTGGCCGGTGCGTACGAGTCGTACGGCAGCTTGAAGAAGGACACGGCGGAGGCGGTGCTGGAGGTGCTCGGGCCGGTGCAGGCCAGGCACCGGGAGCTGTGCGCGGATCCCGGCTATGTGGAGGGGGTGCTGCGGGACGGTGCGGAGAAGGCGAGGGCGATGGCACGGCCGACCGTCGACGCGGCGTACCGGGCGATCGGGCTGTTGCCGCCGGTCTTCGAGACGGCGTTGAGCTCGGCCGGGCGTTAGGGCGGTCCCTCCGCCCCCGCTCCGTACGGCGCGTGCGGGCGGGGGCGGGGGCCGCGGGTGGGTCCTCGCCCCCGGTGCCGGGTCAGTCCTTCTTGCCGGAGGCGAGTTCGCGGCTGCGGTCGCGGGCGGCTTCGAGGGCGGCGATGAGGGCGGCTCGTACGCCGTGGTTCTCCAGTTCGCGGATGGCGTTGATCGTCGTGCCGGCCGGGGAGGTGACGTTCTCCCGGAGCTTGACGGGGTGTTCGCCGCTGTCGCGGAGCATCACGGCGGCGCCGATGGCGGACTGGACGATGAGGTCGTGGGCCTTGTCGCGGGGCAGGCCGAGCAGGATGCCGGCGTCGGTCATGGCCTCGACCAGGTAGAAGAAGTACGCCGGGCCGGAGCCGGACAGCGCGGTGCAGGCGTCCTGCTGGGTCTCGGGCACCCGGAGGGTCTTGCCGACGGCGCCGAAGATCTCCTCGGCGTGCGCGAGGTGCTGCTCGGTGGCGTGGGTGCCGGCGGAGATGACCGACATGGCCTCGTCGACGAGGGCCGGGGTGTTGGTCATGACGCGGACGACCGGGGTCCCCGCGGTCAGACGCTCCTCGAAGAACGACGTGGGGATGCCGGCGGCGCCGCTGATGACCAGGCGGTCGGCGGGGACGTGCGGGGCGAGTTCGTCCAGGAGGGTGCCCATGTCCTGCGGCTTGACCGTGAGGATCAGGGTGTCGGCGGTCTTGGCGGCCTCGGTGTTGGTGACCGGGGTGACTCCGTGGCGGGTGCGGAGTTCTTCGGCGCGCTCGGGGCGGCGGGCGGTGACCAGGAGGTCGGCGGGGGCCCAGCCGGCCCGGATCATTCCGCTGAGCAGGGCTTCGCCGATCTTGCCGGTGCCGAGGACTGCGACTTTCTGGCTCATGGGGTCAGTTTTGCACCGGGGTGCGGGCGGAGGGGTGGTTGTCCGGTGGACGGACGCCCTCCGCCACCCGTGGCGGCTTCGGGCTCACGCCGTCCGGCGTCGCAGGGTCGCCGCCCCCAGCGCCAGCACGAACAGGGCGCAGCCCGCCACGATCAGGGCGTCCCGGACGAAGGTCGCCGTCATGTCGGTGTGGTGCAGGACCTGGTTCATACCGTCGACGGCGTACGACATCGGCAGGGCGTCGGAGACGGCCGTGAGGGCGGGGTGCATGTCGGACCTGGGAGTGAACAGCCCGCAGAGGAGGAGTTGGGGGAAGATCACCGCGGGCATGAACTGGACCGCCTGGAATTCCGAGGCCGCGAAGGCCGAGACGAAGAGCCCGAGGGCCGTGCCGAGCAGGGCGTCGAGCAGGGCGACGAGGAGCAGCAGCCAGGGGGAGCCGGTGACGTCGAGGCCGAGGAACCAGACGGCGAGTCCGGTGGCGAGGGCGGACTGGACGACGGCGATGGCGCCGAAGGCGAGGGCGTAGCCGGCGATGAGGTCGCCCTTGCCGAGGGGCATGGCGAGGAGGCGTTCGAGAGTGCCGGAGGTCCGTTCGCGCAGGGTGGCGATGGAGGTGACCAGGAACATCGTGATCAGCGGGAAGATGCCGAGCAGCGAGGCGCCGATGTTGTCGAAGGTGCGGGGGCTGGCGTCGAAGACGTAGCGCAGCAGGATCAGCATCAGGCACGGGATGAGGATCATCAGCGCGATGGTGCGGGGGTCGTGGCGGAGCTGGCGCAGGACCCGGGCGGCGGTGGCGGTGGTGCGGGACAGGCTCAGGGCGCTGACGGGTGCGGCCGTGGTGGTCGCCGTCCGAGTGGTCATCGTGTCGTTTCCTTCGTGCGGGCCTTGGCGGACTCTTCGTCGACGAGGTGGAGGAAGGCCGCCTCGACCGTGTCGGCGCCGGTGCGGGTGCGCAGGGCGTCCGGGGTGTCGTCGGCGAGGATCTCGCCCTCGCGCATGAGGAGGAGGCGGTGGCAGCGCTCGGCCTCGTCCATCACGTGGGAGGAGACGAGGAGGGTGGCGCCGCGGGTGGCGGCGATGTCGTGGAAGAGGTTCCACAGGTCGCGGCGCAGGACGGGGTCGAGTCCGACGGTGGGTTCGTCCAGGACGAGGAGTTCGGGGGCGCCGAGCAGCGCCACGGCGAGTGAGACCCGGTTGCGCTGGCCGCCGGAGAGGTTGCCGGCGAGAGCGTCCGCGTGGCTGGTGAGGTCGACGTCGGTGATGGCGTGTTCGACATGTGCGTGGCGGCGTTCGGCGGCGCGGCCGCCGGGGTCGAGGATCGCGGCGAAGTACTCGAGGTTCTGGCGCACGGTGAGGTCGTCGTAGACGGAGGGGGCCTGGGTGACGTAGCCGATGCGGCTGCGCAGGGTGGGGTGGCCGGCCGGCCGGCCGAGGACGTCGAGGGTGCCGGTGACCTTGGCCTGGGTGCCGACGACGGTGCGCATCAGGGTGGACTTGCCGCAGCCGGAGGGGCCGAGCAGGCCGGTGATCTGGCCGCGGGGGACGGTGAAGTCGAGGTGGTGCAGGACGGTGCGGGGGCCGCGGACGACGGTGAGGTCGTCGGCGTGGATGGCGTCCGGTGCGGTGGGCCGGGGTGGGTCGGCCACAGAATTCATCATGTGATGAATAATCTGTCCGGCGGACCTTGGCCGTCAAGGGGCGAGCCGGTGTGGCCGCGGACGGAAACGGCGGCCCGGTGGAAAACCGGGCCGCCGCGCCGCTGGGGTGGGTCGGGTCAGGGCTTGGTGGCGACGAGCAGCAGCACGTCGTACGTCTCCTCGACCACCCCGTCCGGGAAGACCCGCAGCAGATGGCCGCGCTCCTCCGCGAGGAAGGCGGCCCTGCGGTCCTCGGGCGTGAGGAGGAACGCCGAGTGGCTGCCGATGTTCGCGAGGTGGGTGTCGATCGTGACGCGCCGGCTCCAGCGGACCTCCCGGCGGCTGAACCGGAGGCGGCCGCTGGGGTCGGCCAGTTCCGTACGGCGGCCGTCCCGCTGCTGCGCGACGATGTCCGCGCCCAGGAAGCGGCCGATGCGAACGGCGGCCTCCGCGAGCCACTCGACGTCCAGCGCGTCGCCGTTCCACCACAGCGCCAGCGCGCCGCCCGGCCGCAGCACTCGCAGCGCCTCCGGCACCGAGCGGGCGGTGTCGGTCCAGTGCCAGGCCTGGGCGTAGGTGACGAAGTCGGCGGAGGCGTCGGTGACGGGGAGGGCGTTGCCGTTGCCGCGGACGAGCGGGAGGCGCGGCAGTGCGCGGCGGAACTCGGCGGCCATGCCCGCGCCGGGTTCGACGGCGAGCACGTCGGCCCCGCGGGCATGCAGGAGGGCGGTGGCGATCCCGGTACCGGCCCCGACGTCCACGACCCTGGCACCGGACAGCGACCGGCCGGCCAGCTCCTCGACGGCGTCGAAGAGGGCGGGCGGGTAGGACGGGCGGTTGGCGGCGTACTGGGCCGCGGCGGAGTTGAAGGAGTGCGCGCGGGCCGCGGGCGAGGGTGGGGGTGGGGGCGGTGGTGTCGTGGTCATACGGACATGGTGGTGAGGGCGGGGTGGGGAGGACAGCGGGTTTTCCGGGAAAGGGAGGGCAGCGGGTTCAGGGGATGGGACGCGGGTGGGCGGGCCGTGCTCCGGGTGGGCGGTGAGCGGTTCGCGGCGGTGGCCTTGGCCGGGCTGCAGGA
The DNA here is from genome assembly GCF_040680195.1 of Streptomyces sp. NPDC052109. NCBI lineage: Bacteria > Bacillati > Actinomycetota > Actinomycetes > Kitasatosporales > Streptomycetaceae > Streptomyces > Streptomyces sp. NPDC052109. The sequence goes on from NZ_JBFAWF010000018.1 coordinate 5,231, forward strand.
GTTCTCCCACCTGGGGCCGTCCACCGCTTCGACCGGGTGCCGGAGGAGCGGATCGAGACCGGGGCCCGGCGTCCGCGCGGCGACACCGACTGGCCGGCGGTCGGCGCCTTCGCCCGGCGGGGCGGGAAGCGGCCCGGCCGCACCGGGGTCTCGCGCTGCCGTGTGCTGCGGTCAGACGGCGCGACGCCGTCAGCCGGAGTGGGCCGCGGCGGTCATGAGCCGGTACTACCGGCCGGGCCGGCCGTGGACCGACCACCCGGAGCCGGTGTCACTTGCGGCGCTTCTTCTTGGACGGGTTGCCGGTGCGCCTGGAGCTGCGGCGCTCGTACTCCTCGCGGGCCTTCTCGTACTCCTCGCGGTGCAGCTTCTCGCCCGGGGCCTCGGTGAGGGAGCGGAAGAAGTAGGCGAGGAGGGAGCCGACGAAGCCGATGGCGAGCAGACCGCGCAGGGATGCCTGGCGCTGCGGGTCGTGGCGGCTGCCGAAGCCCTCCCAGGTGTTGCGGAAGGCGAGCGCGCTGCAGATCGCGAACATGGCGATGATCAGCACGGTCACGAAGGAGCCGGTGTCGGCGATCCGGATGCCCTCGTAGGCGAAGCGCAGGACCAGGCAGGAGGCGGCGGCCGCGACGAGGGAGCCGACGGCGACGCCGGCGCGGCGGGCCGGGTAGCCGCCGTCGTGGTTCACCCAGGTGGTGCCGAAGAAGCGGAGGGGCTCGGGGCGGGGGCCGCCGCCGTGGGCCGTATCGCCCGAGGAGCCCGCCGGGGTGTCCGGGGTGCCGGTTTCGTCGCTCACGAAACGATTATGGCGCCGGGCGGGGGGCGGGCTCTGGGTGGGGTCAGCCGCAGCGGGAGGCGGTGTAGCCGTCGCTGCCGGTCCGGACGTAGGCGTCGGAGACGTACTCGCCGTTGTGTTGTAGCCGGTGCCGGGGCCGCTCGGACGTTCAGGCGGACGTCCGGGGCGACCGAGTAGTAGCGGAGGTCCGCGGTGGCCGCCGACGCCGGTGGGACCGCCACCGCGAGGACGGCACCCGCGGTGGCGGCGAGGACGGCGGTTCTGCGCCTGAACGCAGTCGTCTTTGCCCTCTCGGGAGCCGGTCAGCCGCAGCGGGAGGCGACGTAGCCGTCGCTGCCGGTCTGGACGTAGGCGTCGGAGACGTACTCGCCGTTGTCGATGTTGTCCCAGATGTTCGACGTTCCGTACGGGCCCGAGACCGTCGTGCCCGGCGCCTGGCAGAAGATCGGGACACGCATGCCCTCGGGCAGGACGCGAACGATCCCGTAGCTGGTGCCGGGACCGCTGCGGACGTTCAGGCGGACGCCTGGAGCGACCGCGTACGTGCGCATGGCCGCCTCCGCCGCCACCGCAGCTTCGCCTCCGGCGCCGGCTTCCGTCTTTTCAGCACCGCCAACAGTCATGTGTTCTCCCCCCTTGAGCTCCATGGTCACCATGGGCATCACTGGCCCCGGTGATCGAGTCACAGCACACGTGTACGCAACTCGCGCGCGCAGGCTAGCAAGCCGCCTCTGTCTCGCACGAGTCATCGGCTAGGCTCCGTGCGTCGCGCGCGCGGACGAACAGCACGGGGGGGTCCATGGCGCCACGCAGGAGCACGGGAGCGGGCGCGGAAGCGGAACTTCCCGAGCACGCCGGTCACTACCGCCTGGAGTCACGCCTGGGTTCGGGGGGCATGGGCGTCGTCCACCTGGCGCGCAGCACCTCGGGGATGAAGCTCGCGGTGAAGGTCGTACACACCGAGCTCGCCAGGGATCCAGAGTTCAGGGGCCGTTTCCGGCAGGAAGTGGCCGCGGCCCGGAGAGTGAGCGGTGCCTTCACCGCGCCCGTGGTGGACGCCGATCCGGAGGCCCAGCGGCCCTGGATGGCCACGCTGTTCATTCCCGGGCCCACGCTCTCCGAGCACGTCAAGCAGAACGGGCCGATGCAGACGGCGCAGCTGCGGCGGCTCATGGCCGGGCTCGCCGAGGCGCTGCGCGACATCCACCGGGTCGGCGTCGTGCACCGGGATCTGAAGCCGAGCAACGTGCTGCTGGCCGAGGACGGACCGAAGGTCATCGACTTCGGCATCTCCCGGCCGAGGGACAGCGAACTGCGCACCGAGACCGGCAAGTTGATCGGCACGCCGCCCTTCATGGCACCCGAGCAGTTCCGGCGGCCGCGTGAAGTCGGGCCCGCAGCCGACATCTTCGCGCTCGGGTCGGTGATGGTGCACGCGGCCACGGGGCGCGGGCCGTTCGACTCCGACAGCCCGTACGTCGTCGCCTACCAGGTGGTGCACGACGAACCCGATCTGACCGGGGTGCCGGAGAGTCTCGCGCCGCTCGTGCTGCGCTGTCTGGCCAAGGAGCCCGAGGACCGGCCGACGCCCGACGAGCTGATGCGGGAACTACGATCGGTGGCCGCCTCGTACGACACGCAGGCCTTCATACCCGCACAGCGCACGGGCGAGGGCACGCCGGCTCCGCCGTCCCCCGCCGAGGAACGCCGCCAGTCGGCAGCCAGGCGGCGGTTCGGCCGGAAGGTGGCGGTGGGCGCCGGGGCGCTCGGGCTCGTCGTGGCCGCCGCACTGGCCTCGGCGCAGCTGATCGGGGCCGGCGGCATGACGCCGGCCGGTACGAGCCCGCACACCAAGGCGGCCGCGTTCAGCTCCTGGCGGACCAGGCCGGTGCTCGGCGCGTCGGGGATGCCGCAGTGTTCGTACGGGGCGGGCAGGGTGCTCTGCGCGCGGGCCGGGGCCGCCTTCGCCCTCTCCCCTGCCGACGGAAAGCTCCTGTGGCACCGTTCCGGCGCCGCCAGGCCGGTGTGCGGACCGCCGGTTCCGGTCGGTCCTCTCGTGCAGTTCTGCACGGACGGCGGCTCCCTGCTGACGGCACGCGACCCGCGCTCCGGCGACGAGGTGTGGAAACGGCGTCTGCCCGACGGGACGACGGTCCGGTACGCCGGCGGCACGGCCCTGCTCACGGCCGCCGACGGGACGGTCACCGGTGTGGACGGCAGGTCGGGCCGCGCGAAGTGGCACCGGCGCCTCCCGGGCTACGGCACACCGGCTCTCACCTCGTTCGCGGGAGATCCGCTGGTGTACGCGACCACCTCGTCCCCTGACGGGGAACACACGCACGTGGCCGCTGTGGACCCGGACACCGGTGCGGTGCGCTGGGAGACGTCGCTGGACGGGTGGCTGAAGCCCGTCGCCAGCCAGGACGGGTCCCTGTTCTTCCTGTCCACCGACAAGTCCTGGGACACCAAAGCCGTCGTCCGCTACACCCCGGATTCGAGGACTTCGCGCCGGGTGGCCCTGCCGGTCCCCCGCCAGTCACCGCAGGCGACCGCACACGGCGACACGGTGTACCTGCTGGCCGCCGGCGGTTCGCTGGAGGCCGTCGACCTTGCCACCGGCAAGCGGCTATGGGATCTGGAAACGTCCGTCAGCCGTGGGTCGGCCCCGGTCGCCGACGGTGAGCACGTCTACTTCACCGCGGCCGACGGACGGCTGCTGGCCGTCGACGCGCGCGGGGGACGCCTCGTCGGGCAGACTCCGGCGCGGCTCGGCGCCGGTGCGGTCACCGCTGTCCTGCCGGCACCGCTGGTCGTCGACGGGCACGTCTACGCCACCGCCCCCGACGGAACCGTCTTCGGGGTGTCCGCGCGGAACCCGTCCGGCTGGTGACGCGCGAAGGGGCCGCCCCCCTGCGGGAGGCGGCCCCTTCCCCTGTGCGGGTCAGCCCAGCTTGGTCACGTCGCGCACCGCGCCCTTGTCGGCGCTGGTCGCCATCGCGGCGTAGGCGCGGAGGGCCTGGGAGACCTTGCGCTCGCGGTTCTTCGGCGCGTACACCCCGCCCAGCGCCTGCTCGCGGCGGGCCAGTTCGGCCTCGTCGACCAGCAGCTCGATGGCGCGGTTCGGGATGTCGATGCGGATGCGGTCGCCGTCCTGGACGAGGGCGATGGTGCCGCCGGAGGCCGCCTCGGGCGAGGCGTGGCCGATGGACAGGCCGGACGTGCCGCCGGAGAAGCGGCCGTCGGTGATCAGGGCGCAGGTCTTGCCCAGGCCGCGGCCCTTCAGGTACGAGGTCGGGTAGAGCATCTCCTGCATGCCGGGGCCGCCCTTGGGGCCCTCGTAGCGGATGACGACGACGTCGCCGTCCTTGACCTCCTGGGTGAGGATCCGCTGGACGGCCTCCTCCTGGGACTCGCAGACGACCGCCGGGCCCTCGAAGGTCCAGATCGACTCGTCGACGCCGGCCGTCTTCACCACGCAGCCGTCGACGGCGAGGTTGCCCCTGAGGACCGCCAGGCCGCCGTCCTTGGAGTACGCGTGCTCGGCGGAGCGGATGCAACCGCCCTCCGCGTCCTCGTCCAGGGCCTCCCAGCGCTCGGACTGGGAGAAGGCCTCGGCGGAGCGGACGCAGCCGGGGGCCGCGTGCCACAGTTCCACGGCCTCCGGGGACGGGCTGCCGCCGCGGACGTCCCAGGTCTTCAGCCAGTCGGCCAGGGACGGGCTGTGGACGGCGTGGACGTCCTCGTTGAGGAGGCCCGCGCGGTGCAGCTCGCCGAGCAGGGCCGGGATGCCGCCGGCGCGGTGCACGTCCTCCATGTAGTACGTGCGGTTCTTCGCCACGTTGGGCGCCACCTTCGCCAGGCACGGCACCCGGCGGGAGACGGCGTCGATCTGCTCCAGGCCGAAGGGGACGCCGGCCTCCTGGGCGGCGGCCAGCAGGTGCAGGATCGTGTTCGTGGAGCCGCCCATCGCGATGTCCAGGGCCATCGCGTTCTCGAAGGCCTGGAAGGTGGCGATGTTGAGCGGCAGGACCGTGTCGTCGTCCTGCTCGTAGTAGCGGCGGGTGAGGTCCATGACCGTGCGGGCCGCGTCGACGTAGAGCTGCTTGCGCGCGGTGTGGGTGGCGAGGACCGAGCCGTTGCCGGGGAGCGAGAGGCCGATGGCCTCCGTCAGGCAGTTCATGGAGTTGGCCGTGAACATGCCGGAGCAGCTGCCACAGGTCGGGCAGGCGTTCTCCTCGATGCGGAGGATGTCCTCGTCGGAGATCTTGTCGTTGACGGCGTCGGAGATCGCGTCGACCAGGTCGAGGGTGCGGACCGTGCCGTCCACGAGGGTGGCGCGGCCGGCCTCCATCGGGCCGCCGGAGACGAAGACCGTCGGGATGTTCAGGCGCAGGGCCGCCATCAGCATGCCCGGGGTGATCTTGTCGCAGTTGGAGATGCAGACCAGGGCGTCGGCACAGTGCGCCTCGACCATGTACTCCACCGAGTCGGCGATCAGGTCGCGGGAGGGCAGGGAGTACAGCATGCCGCCGTGGCCCATCGCGATGCCGTCGTCCACGGCGATCGTGTTGAACTCGCGCGGGATGCCGCCCGCCTCCTTGATCGCCTCGCTGACGATCCGGCCGACCGGCTGCAGGTGGGTGTGGCCCGGCACGAACTCGGTGAAGGAGTTCGCGACCGCGATGATCGGCTTCCGGCCGATGTCCGCACCGGGTACACCGGAGGCGCGCATAAGGGCGCGGGCGCCCGCCATGTTGCGGCCGTGGGTGACTGTGCGGGACCTCAGCTCGGGCATCGTCGCTCGCTCCTTCGAAGACCTTCTGCCAGAGAGTTCTGACTGTCTCCGAGCGTACGCCGGTGCTCCAAACGCTGGACACGGCTGTCCGGAATGCGGGACGCGTGTTTCACCTGTCCGTGGGAGGCGTGGGTCGCCCGTCCGTGAGAGGCGCCGGTCGAGGTGCCGGTCACCTGTCCGTGAGGTGGTGCTGCACGACGGGGGCGACCCGCGCGATGATCTGCTCCAGGTCCGCGGACGCCAGCGGCTCCAGCTTGATCACGTAGCGCATCATCGCCACACCCACCAGCTGGGCGGCGGCCACCTCGGCGCGCAGTTCCGGGTCCGGCAGGTCCACCTGGGCCGCGATACGGCGCAGCAGCTGGGCGGCGACCAGACGACGGAACACGGCGGCCGCGGTGTCGTTGTTGACGGCCGAGCGGACGATGGCCAGCAGCGGTGTACGGGTCCTGGGGTTCTCCCAGACGCCGAAGACGAAGCGGGTCAGCCGCTCCCCCACCGCGTCCAGCGGGCCGTCGGCGACCGCGACCGGCGCGTCGAGCGCGGGCGCGAAGGCCACCGCGACGGCCGCCTCGAAGACCTGCTCCTTGGTGCCGAAGTAGTGGTGGACCAGCGCGGAGTCGACGCCGGCCGCCTTGGCGATGCCGCGCACGGACGTCTTCTCGTACCCGCGCTCGGAGAACTCCTCGCGGGCCGCGGCGAGGATGCGGTCGCGGGTGTCGGCGGACTCCGTGCGCGGCGGCCTGCCTCTTCTGCGGGCGGCCGGCTCGTTCCCGGTCGGAGCCGGGTTCTCGCTCATGGCCGGAGGCTCACTCATCGCCGGGGCACCCGGACCGCCGACGCCAGATGCTTGCGGGTGAAGGCCAGGGCCTCGGCGAGGTCGGCCTCGCGCTCGGCGCTGGACATCGCCCGGCGGGTGTTGACCTCGATGACGACATGGCCGTCGAAGCCGGAGAGGGCCAGGTGCTCCAGGAGCTCGGCGCAGGGCTGGGTGCCGCGGCCGGGCACCAGGTGCTCGTCCTTGGCGGAGCCCCGACCGTCCGCGAGGTGCACATGCCCGAGGCGGTCGCCCATGCGGTCGATCATGTCCAGGGCGTCCGTGCGGGCCGTCGCCGTGTGGCTGAGGTCGATCGTGAAGTGCCGGTAGTCGTGCTGGGTGACGTCCCAGTCGGGGGCGTAGGCGAGCATCTCGCGGTCGCGGTAGCGCCACGGATACATGTTCTCGACGGCGAACCGTACGTCCGTCTCGTCCGCCATCCGCCAGATCCCGTCGACGAAGTCCCGGGCGTACTGCCGCTGCCAGCGGAAGGGCGGGTGCACGACGACGGTGGAAGCGCCCAGCTTCTCGGCGGCCGCCCGGGCCCGCTGCAGCTTGACCCAGGGGTCCGTCGACCAGACCCGCTGGGTGATCAGCAGGCAGGGGGCGTGGACGGCCAGGACCGGGATGCCGTGGTAGTCCGACAGGCGGCGCAGCGCCTCGATGTCCTGGCTGACCGGGTCGGTCCACACCATGACCTCGACGCCGTCGTACCCGAGGCGCGCGGCGATCTCGAAGGCCGTCGCCGTGGACTCCGGGTATACGGAGGCCGTCGACAGCGCGACGGGGACGTCCCTTGGTTCAGCCACGTCCGTCACCTTACGGGGTGGAGTGGGGAAGGCGTTGGGTACCTGTTCGCCGTTGTGAGGTTTGCCATTTGCGCGGGTGCGGGTCATGGGTGGCTGCCCGCGCCCACCCGGCGGAGCCGTGTGCCGGCACAGTCGCGTGCCTCTTCGGTCGCTAAGCGGACCCCATGTGATCGAGGCGCCGGAGGATCACGCCCTCCCGCAGAGCCCACGGGCAGATCTCCAGGCTCTCCACACGGAACAGGTCCATCGCGCCCTCGGCCACCAGGGCGCCCGCCAGCAGCTGGCCGGCCCGGCCCTCCGAGACCCCCGGAAGCTCACGGCGCTGGTCCTCGGTCATCCCGGCCAGGCGCGGGACCCAGGCCTCCAGCGACTCGCGCTTGAGCTCGCGCTGGACGTAGAGCCCCTCGGCGCTGCGGGCGGCGCCGGCGATGCGGGCCAGCTGCTTGAAGGTCTTGGACGTGGCGACCACGTGGTCGGGGGCGCCGAAACGGCTGAACTCGCCGACGGTGCGGGCGATCTCCGCGCGGACGTGGCGGCGCAGCGCGCGCACGGACTCCGGGGAGGGCGGGTCGCCGGGCAGCCAGCCCGCGGTGAGCCGGCCGGCGCCGAGTGGCAGGGAGACGGCGGTGTCCGGCTCCTCGTCCATGCCGTAGGCGATCTCCAGGGAGCCGCCGCCGATGTCCAGGACCAACAGCTTTCCGGCGGACCAGCCGAACCAGCGGCGCACCGCGAGGAAGGTGAGGCGGGCCTCCTCCGCGCCGGTGAGGACCTGGAGCCGTACGCCGGTCTCGTCGGCCACGCGCGCGAGGACGTCGTCGGCGTTGCTGGCCTCCCGGACGGCGGAGGTGGCGAACGGCAGCAGGTCCTCGACACCCTTGTCCTCGGCGGCCTGCAGCGCGTCCTGTACGACGGCGATCAGCTTGTGGATGCCGTTGTCGTCGATGGCACCGCTGTCGTCGAGCAACTGGGCGAGCCGAAGTTCGGCCTTGTGCGAATGCGCGGGCAGCGGGCGCGCGCCGGGGTGGGCGTCCACCACCAGCAGATGCACCGTGTTCGAACCCACGTCCAGGACACCGAGTCTCATGTACGGAACGCTACTGCCAGATCGTCCGTCCACGGTCCCCGGAGCGGCCCTCGGCCACTTACCCTGGACGAGTGCCAAAGACGAAAAAGGCGAAGGACCACAAATCCTCCAAGGGAGTGAAGGATTCTTCGCAGGCGACGGCGTCCGTGTCCAAGAAGTCCAAGAAGGACCTGCAGGTGAGCGACGAGAAGGGGCTCGACTTCGCGCGCGCCTGGGTGGAGTTTCCGGATCCCGCGGACGACGAGCAGGTCTTCCGCTGTGATCTGACATGGCTGACCTCTCGCTGGAACTGCATCTTCGGCAGCGGCTGCCAGGGCATCCAGGACGGCCGCGCGGACGACGGGTGCTGCTCGCTGGGCGCGCACTTCTCGGACGAGGACGACGAGAAGCGGGTTGCCGAGCATGTGGCGCGGCTCACGCCGGAGATCTGGCAGCACCACGACGAGGGCACCCGCAACGGCTGGGTCTCGAAGGACGACGAGGGCTCGCGGCAGACCCGCCCCTTCCAGGGCTCCTGCATCTTCCAGAACCGGCCCGGCTTCGCGGGCGGCGCGGGCTGCTCGCTGCACATCCTCGCGCTGCGGGAGGGGCGGGAGCCGCTGGAGACCAAGCCGGACGTGTGCTGGCAGCTGCCGATCCGGCGGACGTACGACTGGATCGACCGACCGGACGACACGCGGGTGCTGCAGGTGTCCATCGGTGAGTACGACCGCCGGGGTTGGGGTCCGGGCGGGCATGATCTGCACTGGTGGTGCACGTCGGCGACGTCGGCGCACGGCGCGGGCGAGCCGGTGTACGTCTCCTACCGGGCCGAGCTGACCGAACTGATGGGCAAGGCCGGGTACGACCGCCTGGTCGAGCTGTGCGAGGCACGACTGGCGTCGCAGTTGCCGCTCGTGGCCCCTCACCCGGCCGACCCGGCACCGTAGACCCACGGCGTCCTTCCTCGCCGCCCCGCTTCCCTCCCGGCCGTCTCCTCCCCGGCAGTCCACCGCCGGTCAGCCGGGCCCGGTCGACGTGGTCGCCGGGGTCGCTGGGGTGGTCGCTGGGCGATGGGGGGATTCCTCGTCGCAGCCGCCCGCGCCGGGCACCGCGCCACCCGCGCCGCGGCACGCCCCGCGCTCCGGAGCCTCCGCCCGCGCAGGCGGTCGGCCACGGCTGCCCGCCACGCCTCCTCCCCCTCCCCCAGGCCCTAGCTGCCCGAAGGGCTGGGTGTGTCGCTGTCGGACTGTGCCGGGGTCGGTGTCGGGGTGGGGGTGTCCGGTGGGGTCGGGTCCGTCGGGGTGGGGCTCTGGCCGGTCGGAGGCGTGGACGGTGGGGTGGAGGGCGGGTCTGTCGGCGGTGTGGTGGGCGGTGTCGGGGCGGCGGACGTCGGTGGCGGTGTCGGGTGGTGGGTGGGTGCCGTGCCGTAGCCGTCGATGGTGACCACCGCGCCGGCCGGGGAGACCGCCACCTGGGCGCGCCAGTGACCGGAGGGCTCGCGGAGGTGGTCGACGTACACCTTGATCGTCAAGGTGTCGCCGGGCTCGAGGGTTCCCGAGGACTGGCTGAGGTAGAGCCAGGGCGCCGAGGTGGAGGCGGACCAGCGCACCGGGGAGGCGCCGGAGGCGGTGAGGGTGATCAGCGTGGTGTCGCCGTCGTTCTCGGCGCCGACGTCGAGCCGTCCGGAGTGCTTCCGGCCCACTCCCGCGACGCTGACGACCTCCACGGAGACGTCCGCCTTGCCGTCCTTGCCGAGGTGCGGGGCGGGCTTCACGCGCGCGTTGCCGGCGTTCTCGTAGCCGCCGGCCGAGTCGCTGCCGAGGGCGTCGGGGCCCTGCGCCTCGCGCGCGGTGGCGGAGGGTCCGCCCCCCTCCCCCGCGGGGGCGCCCCGGTAGGCGGCCCACAGGGCGAGGACGGGGGCGGCCACCACCGTGGCGACGACCGTGGTCGTCACCGCACGCGCGCGTAGCCGGTCGCGGCGGGCCGCGTGGTCCTTGGGGTCCATCGGGAAGCCGCGCCGGTCGAAGCGGGGTACGGCCGTGCCCCGCGCGCGTGAGGGGTGCGTCAGCGCCATGTGCAGGACCGCGCGGGGTGCCTCGAGGACCGGCAGCTCGGCCGGGGTGACCGTGGCGCCGGGCCAGTGGCCGGGTACGGCGCGCTCGGCGGTGCGGCGGCAGCGCGGACAGTCGTCGACGTGCCGGACCAGCTCGCGGCGGAGGGCCGTACTGAGGACCAGCCCGCTGTCACCCGTGAGGTGGGCCACGCTCGGACAGCCGCCGGTCTCGACGACGGCGAGGGCCGCGCGGGTGCGCTCGACCTCGCAGGCGGCCGTGGCGAGCAGCTCGCGCGCGGCGGCGGGTTCCTTGCCGAGGACGGCGGCGACCTCGTGTGCGGCCAGGTGGTGGCGGACGGCGAGCTCCAGGGCCTCGCGCTGCTCGGGGGTCGTGCCGGCCGCCTCCGGCCAGGCCAGCAGGGCCAGTTCCCGGCGCCGCTGCTCCTGCACCTCCGGGGCGACCGGCGGATCCGGCACCTGGCTCCTCCCCGGCTTCCCGGCACCGGAGCGGCCCGCCGCGTGGGTGGCCTGACGTTTCTGCTTGGCCTCGGCCAGCTTGCGCAGGCACGCCCAGCGGGCCAGGGCGTACAGCCAGGCCCTGCGGTCCGCGGCGGCGTCCGGGGCACGGTGCCCGCGCCGCTCGGCCAGGGCGAGGACGTCGCCGAGGGCGGCGGTGGCCGCGTCGTGGTCGCACAGCACCGACAGACAGTAGGTGAACAGTCCGTCCAGGTACGGCTCGTATCGCGCCGGCGGCCGCTGGACGAGGGTGCGCGCGGCGGCGCGGTCGCGTCCCTCCCGCGCCTCCCGCGCCTCTCGTGCTTGACGCGCCTCGCGGCGCGGCCCATGCGCGCCTCTGGTGCGGGTGGTGGTCTCCGGACTGCTGCTCATCACCCGTGCGACCGTAGGCGGCTGTGGAGTGCCCGTTCTCGCGCCTTGAGCTCTTTTAATCCGTACGGGTGAAACGATCCCTCATAAGGGGACAGGAACCCTTTGTTCCGTGGCCCGATCACGACGGGTCGTGGCCGGTTCCCGCTCACCCACTCGCGGCCCGGGGACCCGTTGTCAGTGCCGCGGGCTACGGTTTCCGCATGGCTGCCCGTACCAAGACCACCAAGGACCGCCCGTCCTACCGCTGCACCGAGTGCGGCTGGCAGACGGCCAAGTGGCTCGGCCGCTGCCCCGAGTGCCAGGCCTGGGGCACGGTGGAGGAGTACGGCGCACCCGCGGTCCGTACGACGGCACCGGGCCGTGTCACGACGTCCGCGCTGCCCATCGGCCAGGTCGACGGCCGGCAGGCCACCGCCCGCACGACCGGCGTGCCGGAGCTGGACCGGGTGCTCGGCGGCGGCCTGGTGCCCGGCGCGGTCGTGCTGCTCGCGGGCGAGCCCGGCGTCGGCAAGTCCACCCTGCTGCTGGACGTGGCGGCCAAGTCGGCGAGCTCCGAGCACCGCACCCTCTATGTCACCGGCGAGGAGTCCGCGAGCCAGGTGCGGCTGCGCGCGGACCGCATCGGCGCCCTCCACGACGAGCTGTATCTCGCCGCCGAGACCGATCTGTCCGCCGTCCTCGGCCACTTGGACGAGATCAAGCCCTCCCTGCTGATCCTCGACTCGGTGCAGACGGTCGCCTCCCCGGAGATCGAGGGCGCGCCCGGCGGCATGGCCCAGGTCAGGGAGGTGGCGGGCGCCCTCATCCGCGCGTCCAAGGAACGCGGCATGTCCACTCTCCTGGTGGGCCACGTCACGAAGGACGGGGCGATCGCGGGCCCCCGCCTGCTCGAACACCTGGTGGACGTCGTCCTGCACTTCGAGGGCGACCGGCACGCGCGCCTGCGCCTGGTACGCGGCGTGAAGAACCGCTACGGGGCCACGGACGAGGTCGGCTGCTTCGAACTGCACGACGAGGGCATCACCGGACTTGCCGACCCCAGCGGACTCTTCCTGACCCGTCGCGCCGAACCGGTCCCCGGCACGTGCCTGACCGTCACCCTGGAGGGCCGTCGCCCGCTGGTGGCCGAGGTGCAGGCGCTGACCGTCGACTCCCAGATCCCCTCCCCGCGGCGTACGACGTCGGGCCTGGAGACCTCGCGCGTGTCGATGATGCTGGCCGTCCTGGAGCAGCGGGGCCGGATCAGCGCGCTCGGCAAGCGGGACATCTACTCCGCCACGGTGGGCGGCGTGAAGCTGTCGGAGCCGGCCGCCGACCTGGCGATCGCCCTCGCGCTCGCCTCCGCCGCCAGCGACACCCCGCTGCCGAAGAACCTGGTCGCGATCGGCGAGGTCGGCCTCGCCGGCGAGGTCAGACGGGTCACGGGCGTGCAGCGCAGGCTCTCCGAGGCGCACCGGCTGGGCTTCACCCACGCGCTCGTGCCGAGCGATCCGGGCAAGGTGCCGCCCGGCATGAAGGTCCTGGAGGTCGCCGACATGGGGGAGGCGCTGCGGGTGCTGCCGCGCTCCCGTCGCCGAGAGGCCCCACGGGAGGCGGAGGAGCGCCGGTAGACTTTGCCCAGGTCTCGCCCGTCCGTACGAACCGAGTGCGGGTACGGGAGCGCCTCAGAACCTGCGACCGGAGGAGTGCAGTGGCAGCCAACGACCGGGCAGCGGGCCCCGGAAAAATCGGTGGGAGTGCCGGTTCCGAAGGCCTGATGCGCGCCTCGCTGAGCGCCGTGGCTCCGGGTACGGCCCTGCGCGACGGCCTCGAGCGCGTCCTGCGCGGCAACACCGGCGGGCTGATCGTCCTCGGCTCCGACAAGACGGTCGAGGCGATGTGCACGGGCGGGTTCGTGCTGGACGTGGAGTTCACCGCTACCCGGCTGCGGGAGCTGTGCAAGCTGGACGGCGGCATCGTGCTGTCCTCGGACCTGTCGAAGATCCTGCGCGCGGGCGTGCAGCTGGTGCCGGACCCGACGATCCCGACGGAGGAGACGGGCACGCGGCACCGTACGGCGGACCGGGTCAGCAAGCAGGTCGGCTTCCCCGTCGTCTCCGTCTCCCAGTCGATGCGGCTGATCGCCCTCTACGTCGACGGTCAGCGGCGCGTCCTGGAGGACTCGGCGGCGATCCTCTCCCGCGCGAACCAGGCGCTCGCCACGCTGGAGCGCTACAAGCTGCGTCTGGACGAGGTCGCCGGCACGCTGTCGGCGCTGGAGATCGAGGACCTGGTGACGGTGCGGGACGTGTCCGCCGTCGCGCAGCGGCTGGAGATGGTCCGGCGCATCGCCACCGAAATCGCGGAATACGTGGTCGAACTGGGCACGGACGGGCGTCTTCTCGCGCTTCAGCTGGAGGAGTTGATCGCCGGGGTCGAGCCCGACCGTGAGCTGGTCGTCCGGGACTACGTCCCCGAGCCCACGGCCAAGCGTTCCCGCACGGTCGAGGAGGCGCTGTCCGAGCTGGACGCGCTGACCCACGCGGAACTGCTCGAACTGGGCACGGTGGCCCGGGCGCTGGGCTACACCGGTTCACCGGAGACCCTCGACTCCGCGGTGTCCCCGCGAGGCTTCCGGCTGCTGGCGAAGGTCCCGCGCCTTCCGGGCGCGATCATCGACCGCCTGGTGGAGCACTTCGGCGGCCTGCAGAAGCTGCTCGCCGCGAGCGTGGACGACCTGCAGACCGTGGACGGCGTGGGCGAGGCCCGCGCCAGGAGCGTGCGGGAAGGTTTGTCGCGTTTGGCCGAGTCGTCCATCTTGGAGCGGTACGTCTGACTTCGGGGCCGGACGCCTGACACCTCGGGGACGTATGCCGCACAGGACGACGCCCCGGCACCCCGCCCCTCAGTCCGCCGACAGCACGAACGACGCCTGCACCTTCCCGTACCCCGGTGCCCTCGCCTCCAGCAGATACGTCCCCGCCTTGGCCGACCCCGCGGCCGGCGTCGCACAGTGCGCGGCGCTCGGCTTGCGGTCCCACTTCACGGTGTACGTGATGCTCTGCCCCGCGGGCACCCGGAACAGCAGGCTCCCCGCGCCCTGGGGACAGTCGGCCGACGACCAGAACGTGCTGTTCCCGTCCGCCGGCGTGATGGTCAACACCGCGCTCTTCGGGCCGAGATCGACCTTGCAGTCGGCGGACGAGCCGTTCCTCGCGGTGAGTTCGAAGGTCGGCGTCTGGTCCGGCGAGTAGGAGTTGTGCAGGCTGCGCAGGCTCAACGCCACTGCGGGGGAAGTGCAGTTGGGCAGCGACGAGGACGCCGGAAGCGTGTCGTTTGTACCGACGCTGCCGCCGCCGGAGCCGGCACCCGAGCCGCCGGCCGACCCAGACGACCCGGACGAGCCGGTGGAGCCGGTGGAGCCGGTGTCCGAACCACCGCCGCCACCGGAACCGGAGTCGCTCCCACCGGAGTCGCCGCCGCCCGAATCATCGCGCCCGCCGGGGTGTTGGCTGATCGCGGGCCCGGACGAGGACGGCCCGGGTGTGATGGTGTGTGCGGGATTCTTGCCGTCGGGCGCGCCGGAGTCCTTCCTGCCGCCCCCGCCGCCGGCGGTGACGATCCAGGTGATCAGCAGCGCCAACACCGCGACCACGGACAGCAGTACGACCCTCCTTCGCCAGTAGATGGAGGAGGGAAGCGGCCCGACCGGATTGCGCAGAGATCCCACGGCGCAAACTGTACGAGAGATCCCGGTGCTCGCTTGCCCCACCCGCCGCGCGAACTCCAACTTTTCCGGATCATCATTCCGGTAACTTCCGCAACCCCCATGGTTCTTCACTCTTGACCACACTCCGTGATCGCGCCGTCACCGGTCACGGGTGCCGGACCGTGGCAGGATCGGAAGGCCATGACTGAGAAGCTGCACACCCCCGTGATCGCCTGGTTCGACACCCACGCCCGCGACCTCCCCTGGCGCCGCCCGGAGGCGGGCCCATGGGGTGTGATGGTCAGCGAGTTCATGCTCCAGCAGACCCCGGTCAACCGGGTGCTGCCCGTCTACGAGGAGTGGCTGGCCCGCTGGCCGCGCCCCGCCGACCTGGCGAAGGAGGCGCCGGGCGAGGCGGTGCGCGCCTGGGGCCGACTCGGCTATCCGCGCCGGGCCCTCAGGCTGCACGGGGCCGCGGTCGCCATAACGGAACGGCACGGCGGGGACGTACCGACGGATCACGCGCAGCTGCTGGCGCTGCCCGGCATCGGGGAGTACACGGCCGCCGCGGTGGCCTCCTTCGCGTACGGGCAGCGGCATCCGGTGCTGGACACGAACGTGCGCCGGGTCTTCGCACGGGCGGTGACCGGCGTGCAGTACCCGCCGAACGCGACCACGGCCGCCGAGCGGCGTCTGGCACGCGAGCTGCTGCCGGAGGACGAGAAGGCCGCCGCGCGCTGGGCCGCGGCCTCCATGGAGCTGGGCGCACTGGTCTGCACGGCGAAGAACGAGGGGTGCGCGCGGTGCCCGATCGCCGCGCAGTGCGCCTGGCTGCTGGCCGGCAAGCCGGCGCACACGGGGCCGCCGCGCCGTGGGCAGACGTACGCCGGTACGGACCGGCAGGTGCGCGGCAAGCTGCTGGCGGTGCTGCGGGAGGCGCCCGCGCCGGTGCCGCAGGGGGTGCTGGACCGCGTGTGGCACGAGCCGGTGCAGCGCGCCCGGGCGCTCGACGGGCTCGTCGCGGACGGTCTGGTGGAGCCGCTGCCGGGCGGCCTGTACCGGCTGCCGCTGAGCTGATGGACAGCCAAGTCACAGCCGGCGCACCACTGTTACGGCCCGATTTGGCCGACAAAGGCCCCCATAAAGGGACATAGTATCCACCCCCCTTACCCCGTTCCTACGGCTGTTACACAACCGACGGATAGCCGATTGCTAGCCGCAGGCTGGTTCGGACAGTGCCGTGACAACCACTCCCTAACTTCTTTTCCGGGCCCGGGAGACCACCGGGCACGGGGAACGCAGGACTTCTGGCAGTGAGCCGAAGTACACGGGGAACGGAGGCGGTTGATCATGGCGCAGGGCGAGGTGCTCGAATTCGAGGAGTACGTCCGCACCCGGCAGGACGCGCTGCTGCGCAGCGCCCGCCGGCTGGTTCCGGACCCGGTCGACGCCCAGGACCTGCTGCAGACGGCGCTGGTGCGCACGTACGGCCGCTGGGAGGGCATCGCCGACAAGCGGCTCGCCGACGCCTATCTGCGCCGTGTCATGATCAACACCCGTACGGAGTGGTGGCGGGCACGCAAGCTGGAGGAGGTCCCCACCGAGCAGCTGCCGGACGCGTCCGTCGACGACTCCACCGAGCAGCACGCCGACCGGGCTCTTCTGATGGACGTCATGAAAGTGCTCGCACCGAAGCAGCGCAGTGTTGTAGTACTGCGACACTGGGAGCAGATGTCCACGGAGGAGACGGCCGCCGCCCTCGGCATGTCGGCCGGTACGGTCAAGAGCACGCTGCACCGGGCGCTCGCCCGGCTCCGCGAGGAGCTGGAGGCCCGTGACCTGGACGCACGTGCGCTGGAGCGTGAGGAGCGGGAGCGTTGCGCGGCCTGACCGGCGCCGGACCCGACCGGGTCCGAGGCACTGCACAGGCGGTGATCACGGTGGGGGCCGTGCTCGCCGCCCTCGCCCTTTTCGTCGCCGCGTGCGGCACCGGGGGCACCGGCACGCGGGACGAGGGTCCCGCACACGCGTCAGCCGTCCCGGAAGCCCTCGCCTCCCCCACGCCCAGCCCGTCCCACACCTACCGTCGGGTCGACGCGGTCTCGCTGATCAAGCAGGACCCGGAGGTCTCCACGACGGTGAAGCGGGGTCTGAAGCCGTGCGGCGGCAACGACTACCCTGTCGACGTCTCCTACGGCGATCTGACCCACGGACCCGTCAACGACATCCTCGTCAACGTGATGACGTGCGGCGACCTGGTGGGCGTCGGCACCTACGTGTACCGGGACGTCGAGGGCACGTACAAGAATGTCTTCAAGGCGGAGGACGCGCCGGTCGTCGCGGAGATCGACGGCACCGACCTGACCGTGACCAAGCAGGTCTACGACGCGGACGACACGGTGTCCAACCCGTCCAGGGAGACCGTGATCAAGTACGGGTGGAAGGCGGGCCGGTTCACCGAACTGAACAGCCACGACACCTACTACAGCAAGGCCGGCGGCGACGCGGCGGCCGCGCAGGACAACTGACCCCCCACAGGTACACCACGAAGACTGAGAGCAGCGGGATGGCAGACCAGACCCACGTCCTGTTCGTCGAGGACGACGACGTCATCCGCGAGGCCACCCAGCTCGCCCTGGAGCGCGACGGCTTCGCGGTGACCGCCATGCCCGACGGCCTGTCGGGCCTGGAGGCGTTCCGGGCGAACCGCCCCGACATCGCCCTGCTGGACGTCATGGTCCCCGGTCTGGACGGCGTCAGCCTGTGCCGTCGTATCCGCGACGAGTCGACCGTGCCGGTGATCATGCTGTCGGCGCGCGCCGACTCCATCGACGTCGTCCTCGGCCTCGAGGCGGGCGCCGACGACTATGTGACCAAGCCGTTCGACGGCGCCGTGCTGGTCGCGCGGATCCGGGCGGTGCTGCGCCGCTTCGGGCACGCGGGCGGCGGCGACCGGACCGAGACCGTCGAGGACACGGTGACCGGTGGTGTGCTCACCTTCGGGGACCTGGAGATCGACACCGAGGGCATGGAGGTGCGCCGGGCCGGGCAGCCGGTCGCGCTCACGCCGACCGAGATGCGGCTGCTGCTGGAGTTCTCCTCGGCGCCCGGCACCGTGCTCTCCCGCGACAAGCTGCTGGAGCGCGTCTGGGACTACGGCTGGGGCGGGGACACCCGGGTCGTCGACGTGCATGTGCAGCGGCTGCGCCAGAAGATCGGCCAGGACCGGATCGAGACGGTCCGCGGCTTCGGCTACAAGCTGAAGGCCTGAGCGGGGCGGCATGCGGGGGATCCTTCGGTACCCGGTCCGGCGCATGGAGCGCGCGGGCCTGCACACCGGGCTCAGATGGAAGCTCAGCGCGGCGATCGCGCTGGTGGCCGGCCTGGTGGCGATAGCGCTGAGCCTGGTCGTGCACAACGCGGCCCGGGTCTCGATGCTCGACAACGCGCGCGACCTGGCCAGCCAGCGCGTCCAGTACGCGCAGCGCAACTACGAGCTGAGTCGGCGGCCGAACTTCCCCAACATCAAGCTCGACGACCCCGAGCTGCCGGACTCGATGCGCAAGATGCTGGAGCAGGGCAGAAAGGCCAGCGACGTCATCGACCACGGCGGGGTGCCCGACATCTGGGCGGCCGTGCCGACCAAGAACGGGCATGTGCTGTCCCTGCACAGCCATATGCCGGACCGTTCCACCGACGTGATGAGGGACCTCGACCAGGCGCTGGTCATCGGCTCCGTCGCGGTCGTGCTCGGCGGCAGCGCGCTGGGGGTGCTGATCGGCGGGCAGCTGTCCCGGCGGCTGCGCAAGGCGGCGGCCGCGGCGAACCAGGTCGCCAAGGGCGAGACCGACGTCCGGGTGCGGGAGGCCATCGGCGGGGTCGTACGCGACGAGACCGACGATCTGGCGCGCGCGGTGGACGCCATGGCGGACGCGCTGCAACAGCGCCTGGAGGCCGAACGGCGGGTCACCGCCGACATCGCGCACGAGCTGCGCACCCCCGTGACGGGCCTGCTCACCGCCGCGGAGCTGCTGCCCCCGGGCCGTCCCACGGAGCTGGTCCTGGACCGGGCGAAGGCCATGCGCACCCTGGTCGAGGACGTCCTGGAGGTGGCCCGCCTCGACGGCGCATCCGAGCGGGCCGAGCTGCAGGACATCATGCTCGGCGAGTTCGTCGCCCGCCGCGTGGCCGCCAAGGACCCGGACATCGAGGTACGGGTGGTGCACGAGTCCGAGGTCACCACAGACCCGCGGCGGCTGGAGCGAGTGCTGTTCAACCTGCTCGCCAACGCCGCCCGGCACGGCCGGCCGCCGATCCAGGTCACCGTCGAGGGCCGGGTCATCCGGGTCCGCGACCACGGTCCCGGCTTCCCCGAGGAGCTGCTCGCCGAGGGCCCGAGCCGCTTCCGCACGGGCAGCAAGGACCGCGCCGGTACGGGCCACGGGCTGGGCCTGACCATCGCGGCGGGCCAGGCCCGGGTCCTCGGCGCCCGGCTGACGTTCCGCAACGTACGGCTCCCGGGAACCCCCGCCGGTGTCCCGGCGGAGGGCGCCGTGGCGGTGTTGTGGCTGCCGGAGCACGCACCGACGGGCACGGGCAGCCATCCGTTGCTGCCGTTGTCGGGGGGAACGGCCTGAGCTCACCGCAGACGCCGGACGGCATACGGTGGCGCCCCTCCCCGCAGCGCGCTCAGCGGAGCAAGGAGTCGGTGAACCGGACCGCGGTGGCCGCGTCCAGCGGTGCGTGCCCCAGCAGGAACCGGTACCAGAAGAACCCGTAGAACTGGTCGACCAGCAGGTCGAGGTCCCTGTCGGTGGGCAACTCCCCCCGCTCCCGCCCTCGTTCGAGCACCGCGCGCACCGCCGCCCTGCGGGACTGGGTGAACTCCCGCATCAGCTCGGCCAGATGCGCGTCCCGGGCCGCCTCCCGGACAAGGGTGCGCAGGGCCGGTGCGGAGGGCGGCCGCTGGGACGCCTCGAAGGTGGCGACCGCCAGGTCGCGCAGGTCGTCGCGGAGGTTCCCGGTGTCCGGCGCGGGCACGTCCTGGGCGGCGCGGTCGGTCAGCGCCTCCAGCAGGACGGCGCCCTTCGAGGGCCACCAGCGGTAGAGGGTCTGTTTTCCGACCCCGGCCGCACGCGCGATGGTCTCCACGCTCACCGGGGCGCCGTCGGCGTCGGCGAGCAGCTCCAGCGCGGCGTCCAGGATCGCCCGGCGGGCCGCCTCGTTACGGCGGCGGCCCGTGTGCGGGCGGGGTTCGTTGCTGTCGTGCACGGGCCCATCCTCCCCGAGGCGTGGCGGGTGACCGACCCTCCCTTGACGAGACTACCGGTCTCGGTAACCCTTTGACGAGACCGATGTTCTCGGCAAAGGGTCGGGACCCGGTGCTTCCCCGGGAGAGAGCCACTCATGAGCACTCCGAACAGCCCTTTGCACCCCCTCGCCGGACAGCGGGTCGTCGTGATGGGCGGCAGCTCCGGCATCGGCGAGGCGGCGGCCGCGGCCTTCGCGGCGGACGGCGCGGAGGTGGTCATCACCGGTCGCGGCCAGGATCGCCTCGACGCCGCGGCAGACCGCATCGGCGGCAAGGTCTCGACGTACCGGCTGGACGGGACGGACCGTGCGGCGGTGGACGCCTTCTTCGGGGACTCGGGGCCCGTCGACCACCTGGTCGTCGCACTCAGCGGCAGCAAGGGCGGCGGACCCTTCGCCCCGCTGGACCTGGCCGAGTTGGCGGCGGGCTTCGACGGCAAGTTCTGGCCGCACGTCCAGGTGCTCCAGGCCGCCCTGCCGGCCCTGCGCCGCGACGGCTCCGTGACACTGGTGACCGCCGCCTCCGCCCGTGCCGCGCTGCCCGGCACCGCGGGCCTCGCCGCGATCAACGGCGCCCTGGAGGCGATGGTTCCGCCGCTCGCGGTGGAGCTGGCACCGCTGCGGATCAACGCGGTCTCCCCCGGCGTCGTCGACACGCCGTGGTGGGACGGCGTGCCGGCCGAGCAGCGCCAGTCCCTCTTCGACGGCTACGCCGCGATCACGCCGGTCGGCCGCGTCGGCCGCCCGGAGGACATCGCCCGCGCGATCCACATGCTCGCGGCCAACGGTTTCGTCACGGGCGTGGTGCTGGAGGCGACGGGCGGAGCGACGCTGGCGACGGGGCGCTGACAAGCGCCCTGAAGGGGGCCTCAGGCCCAGTCCTGCTCCAGGTCCAGACCTCCCTCGCGCCGCTGCGTGAACGAGAACCAGTTGCCGGAGTCGTCGCGGAACAGGGCCTCCGTTCCGTACGGCCGCTCCTGCGGCTCCTGCAGGAACTCCACCCCCCGGTCCTTGAGCTTCTTGTAGTCCCCGTGGATGTCATCGGTCGCCAGGACTCCCGCACCGAGCGCACCCTTGGCGACAAGCTTCCGCATCATCTCCGCGGACTCGGGGTCCATCGCCGGCGGCCCCGGCACCATGAGCGTCAGCTCAACATCGGGCTGGCCGGGGGCACCGACGGTGAGCCAGCGCATGCCGCCGTCCCCCATCCTCATGTCCGTACGGACCTCGAAGCCCAGCTTCTGGGTGTAGAACTCCTTGGCCCGGTCCTGGTCGAGGACCCAGACGGTCGTGATGGCAAGTCCCTTGATCATGGCTCTGTTCTCCTGTCGGCGGTGCTGGTGGTGCGGTCCGTCGGGGCGGACTCCCTGTCGTCACCGTAGGCAGGGCGGGGTCCGGAGCGCTTCTCCGATCTTGCGGTGCTGAATCCGCCGGCCCAGAGCATGGCGTAGCAGCCCGGTATCAGCGAGGCGTCGCGGCCCACGTACGTGGCGCGGTAGTCGCTCGGGGTGAGACCGGTGCGGGCCTTGAAGCGGGCGGAGAACGTGCCGAGGCTGCTGAAGCCGACGAGCGTGCAGATCTCGGTCACGGTGAGGTTGGCACAGCGCAGCATCTCCTCGGCCCGCTCGATCCGCCGGTGGGTCAGATACTGGCCCGGCGTCTCGCCGTAGGCGTCCTTGAAGGCGCGCAGGAAGTGATACCGCGAGTACCCGGCACACGCGGCCACGGCGTCCAGATCGAGGCCGGGGTCCGCCCAGTCCCGGTCCATGGCGTCCTTGGCCAGACGCATGCGGCGCAGTTTGTCCATGCCGCCGATGGTGGCACGGGGCACTGACATCGGCACCGACCAGCACAGACGCCCGACACAGAGGCCCGGAACCAGAAAAAGACCCCCGGCGGCGGACACCGAACCGGGGGTCTTCCCTTGATGCAAGGATCAGACGGCTGATGTAGGGCTCAGACGGCCTCGATCACCTGCACCGGAGCCGCGTCCTCGCCGCTCTCCGCCGCCGGCTTGGTCTGGCCGCTCTTCAGTGGGACCTCCTTCACGAAGAGCGCCGCGATCAGCACGATCACCGCGATCGCCGCCCCCAGCACGAACGCCGAGTGCGTACCGGCGGACACCGCGTGCTGGTAGGCGTCCCGGATCGGCGCCGGCAGCATCTTGAGGTGCTTCGCGTCCAGGGCGGCGGTCTTCTCGGTCATGTGCTTGCCCACCGCACCGGCCCGCTCGGCCATGACGTGCTGGACCCGGTTGTTGAACAGCGCGCCCATGATGGCCACGCCGAAGGAGGAGCCGAGCGTACGGAACAGGGTGGTGGACGACGACGCCACACCCATGTCCCTCATCTCCACGCTGTTCTGCGCCACCAGCATGGTGATCTGCATCAGGCAGCCCATGCCGAGGCCCAGCACCGCCATGTAGACGCCGGAGGTGAACCGGGTGGTGTTCGTGTCCATCAGCGACAGCAGGTACAACCCGACGATCATCAGCGCACCGCCGACGATCGGGAAGATCTTGTAGCGGCCGCTGTTGGTGGTGACCCGGCCCGCGACCATCGAGGTCACGAGCATCGCGCCGAGCATCGGCAGGAGCAGCAGACCGGAGTTGGTCGCGGAGGCGCCCTGCACGGACTGCTGGTACAGCGGCAGGTAGAGCGTGGCGCCGAACATCACGAAGCCGGTGATGAAACCGATGACGGACATCAGCGTGAAGTTGCGGCTGCGGAACATGTGCAGCGGCACGACCGGCTCGGCGGCCTTGGTCTGCCAGAACACGAACCCGATCAGCGCGGCGACGCCGATGCCGATCAGCTCCATGATCCGCGCCGAGGTCCAGGCGTACTCGCTGCCGCCCCAGGTGGTGACCAGCACGATCGAGGTGATGCCGACGGTCAGCAGCGCGACGCCGAGGTAGTCGATGCGGGCCTGCGACCGCTTCTTGGGCAGGTGCAGCACGGCGCTGACGAGCGCCAGAGCCACGGCGCCCAGCGGCAGGTTGATGTAGAACGACCAGCGCCAGCCCCAGTTGTCGGTGATGGTGCCGCCGACCAGCGGGCCGCCGATCATCGCCAGCGCCATGACGCCGGCCATCATGCCGGTGTACTTTCCGCGTTCCCGCGGCGGGATCAGGTCGCCGATGATCGCCATCACGCCGACCATCAGACCGCCGGCACCGAGACCCTGCACGGCGCGGAAGCCGATGAGCTCGCCCATGTTCTGCGCCATGCCGCTGAGCGCGGAGCCGATCAGGAAGATCACGATCGAGCTGAGGAACGACCCCTTGCGCCCGTACATGTCACCGAGCTTGCCCCAGATCGGGGTGGAGGCCGCAGTGGCCAGGGTGTAGCCGGTGACCACCCAGGACAGGTGCTCCAGGCCGCCCAGTTCGCCGACGATCGTCGGCATCGCCGTGCCCACGATCATGTTGTCGAGCATCGCGAGCATCATGGCGATCATGAGCGCGAGCAGGACCACGCGCACGCTCTTGGGCTTTTTTTCCTCTTTTTTGCTTTGCATGACGCTTTCGACCGTGTCCGCCATTTCTTTCCACTCCCCCTGCGGCAGCTACTTACTTGCCGCCCGGCTAGTTCACTACACTGGGGAAAGTAGCCCTCTTACTAGCCGGGCGTCAAGTAAGTTTCCGCGGAAGCGCGAGGAGTACGAGGATGGGCGTCACCATGGACGGCACCAAGCAGCAGCGCCGCGGCAACACCCGCCAGCGCATCCAGGACGTGGCGCTCGCGCTCTTCGCGGAGCAGGGTTACGAGAAGACCTCTCTGCGCGAGATCGCGGAGCGTCTCGACGTCACGAAGGCGGCCCTGTACTACCACTTCAAGACGAAGGAAGAGATCATCGTCAGCGTCTTCGAGGACCTGACGAAGCCGATCGAGGAACTGATCGAGTGGGGCCGGAGGCAGCCGCACACCCTGGAGACCAAGCAGGAGATCGTACGGCGCTACTGCGAGGCCCTGGCCGGCGCCGAGCCGCTGTTCCGGTTCATGCAGGAGAACCAGGCGACGGTGCGGGAACTGCGCATCGGCGACACCTTCAAGGACCGGATGCGCGGCCTCAGGGACATCCTCATCGACCCGCAGGCCGACCTCGTCGACCAGGTGCGCTCGGTCAGCGCGATGTTCACGCTGCACGCCGGGATGTTCGTGATGCAGGACCTGGAAGGCGACCCCGAGAAGAAGCGCCAGGCCGTTCTCGAGGTCGCCCTGGACCTGGTCAGGCAGGCGCACGAGCACGCCTGCGGCAAGCGGTAGCTCAGACGGTGAGGCCCTTGCCCCGCAGGAAGGCGACGGGGTCGACGGCCGAGCCGTGGTGCGGGGACGTACGGATCTCGAAGTGCAGGTGCGGGCCGGTGGAGTTGCCGGTGGAGCCGGACAGGGCGATGCGCTGGCCGGTCCTGACGATCTGGCCGGCCTTGACGTCGATCCGGGAGAGGTGCGCGTACTGCGAGTAGGCGCCGTTGCCGTGGGAGATGACGACGGCGCCGCCGTACGCGGGGCCGTCACCGCCACCGTTGGGGCCGGCCTTGACCACGGTGCCGCCGTGCGCGGCGACGACGCCGGTGCCGGTCGGCACGGCGAAGTCCTGGCCGCTGTGCTTGGCCGCCCAGTGACCGCCGGCCTGCGCGAAGCTCGCGGTCAGCGCGTAACCCTTCACCGGGCCGACCCAGGAGGCGGCGGAGGGCGCGGCGGCACTCGCGGCCCCGGCCCCCAGCGCGGCCATGGCACCGGCTCCGGCGACCAGGACGGCAACGCGGGCGCGGAGCGGGGACGTACGGGAAGAACGGGACGCGACGCGCTGGAACATGGAAACCTCGTGGACTCGGGGACAGAACCGCCACCCGGCGAACGGGCGTTCAGCCGAGCGGCCATCCCTTGGTAGCCGAGCACCCCACTCGCCCCAAAACGTCTCATCTACGGCATCCCGTAGTAGACGCCCCGAGGCGACCCATGCGCACGCACGCAAAGAAGACTGCTTTACCTGCCCTTTGTGCGCACTTTACCTGGCGACCTGGACGCCACTATCCGCACTAGTAAGGGACAAATCGCCTGTGTGGCACATCACCGGCGAAGCGAACCGACGATCACGGAAAAGTGACGCACACCTCTAGGCGCCTACCGTCCAGTAACCCTACGGTTCCCCTCGCGCCACCCTCACCTCAGATCATGCCCCTGACATTTCAGGCACGCGTACGGACGTGAGAGGAACCCCCACCGATGACCAGACGCCCCTGGGCGCGCCGCATCTCCGCGACCGCCGTCTCCGTGGCCGCCCTGGCCGCGCTCGCCGCCCCGGCCCAGGCCGCGACCACGAGCGGCACCGACGCCGGCACCGCCGCCTCCGCCGCCACCACCACCGCGAAGGTCGACTACGACACCTGGCAGAAGGACTGCCAGGCGGTGATGGACCAGGCGCTGCCGTATCTGAAGGAGCGGATCGCCGCCGCCGAGCCGGGCGAGAAGCAGGCCATCGTCTTCGACATCGACAACACCACGCTGGAGACCGACTTCGGCTTCAGCTACCCCCAGCCGGCCAACAAGCCCGTGCTGAACGTCGCGAAGTACGCCCAGGAGCACGGCGTCTCGCTGTTCTTCGTCACGGCCCGCCCGGGCATCATCTACCTGCCCACCGAGTACAACCTCGAACACGACGGCTACGACGTCTCCGGCCTCTACGTCCGCGGCCTCTTCGACCTGTTCAAGGACGTCGCCGCCTACAAGACCGCACAGCGCGTCGACATCGAGAACAAGGGCTACACGATCATCGCGAACATCGGCAACAGCGCCACCGACCTCTCCGGCGGCCACGCCGAGAAGACCTTCAAACTGCCGGACTACAACGGGCAGTTGTCCTGACGCTCAACTGAGTCGCCGCGTTGGGCTCCGTCCGTACCTCGCCGTTGCACGACCACGGGGGGGGCGGACGGAGCCGACGGTTCTGGAGGTGGAAACAACCACGGACCCACGCTGAAACACCGAGAGGGACCGGTGCCCGAAAGCACCGGCCCCTCGACTCGGCCAATCCGCCGGAGGCTTACGCCTCCTTGCTCAGGTTCGGACCGGCGCCGCCGGCCGCCTGCTCGATCGGCGGGACGTCGGGCAGCGCCGACTTCTCCTCACCGCGGAAGGAGAAGGTCTGGGCGTCGCCCTCGCCCTCGGTGTCCACGACCACGATGTGACCGGGGCGCAGCTCGCCGAAGAGGATCTTCTCCGAGAGCGTGTCCTCGACCTCGCGCTGGATCGTGCGGCGCAGCGGACGCGCGCCCAGCACCGGGTCGTAACCCTTCTTCGCCAGCAGCTCCTTGGCGGACTGGGAGAGCTCGATGCCCATGTCCCGGTCCTTCAGGCGCTCGTCCACCTTGCTGATCATCAGGTCGACGATCCGCAGGATGTCCTCCTGCGTCAGCTGCGGGAAGACGACCACGTCGTCGACGCGGTTGAGGAACTCGGGGCGGAAGTGCTGCTTGAGCTCGTCCGACACCTTGTTCTTCATGCGCTCGTAGTTGGTCTTCGTGTCACCCGCGGCGGCGAAGCCGAGGTTGAAGCCCTTGGAGATGTCCCGGGTGCCGAGGTTGGTCGTCATGATGATGACCGTGTTCTTGAAGTCCACGACCCGGCCCTGGGAGTCGGTCAGACGACCGTCCTCCAGGATCTGCAGCAGCGAGTTGAAGATGTCCGGGTGGGCCTTCTCGACCTCGTCGAAGAGGACGACGGAGAACGGCTTGCGGCGGACCTTCTCGGTCAGCTGGCCGCCCTCTTCGTAGCCCACGTATCCGGGGGGCGAACCGAAGAGACGCGACACCGTGTGCTTCTCGCTGAACTCCGACATGTCGAGGGAGATCAGCGCGTCCTCGTCACCGAAGAGGAACTCGGCGAGCGCCTTGGACAGCTCGGTCTTACCGACACCGGACGGGCCGGCGAAGATGAACGAGCCACCGGGGCGCTTCGGGTCCTTCAGACCGGCGCGCGTACGGCGGATCGCCTTCGACAGCGCCTTGACGGCGTCGACCTGGCCGATGACCCGCTTGTGGAGCTCGTCCTCCATGCGCAGCAGGCGGGAGGACTCCTCCTCGGTCAGCTTGAAGACCGGGATGCCGGTGGCCGTGGCGAGGACCTCGGCGATCAGCTCGCCGTCGACCTCGGCGACGACGTCCATGTCGCCGGCCTTCCACTCCTTCTCCCGCTTCGCCTTGGCGGCCAGGAGCTGCTTCTCCTTGTCGCGCAGGGAGGCGGCCTTCTCGAAGTCCTGCGAGTCGATCGCGGACTCCTTGTCCCGGCGGACGGCGGCGATCTTCTCGTCGAACTCGCGCAGGTCCGGCGGAGCGGTCATCCGGCGGATGCGCATCCGGGAACCGGCCTCGTCGATCAGGTCGATCGCCTTGTCCGGCAGGAAGCGGTCCGAGATGTACCGGTCGGCCAGGGTGGCGGCCTGGACCAGCGCCTCGTCCGTGATGGAGACACGGTGGTGCGCCTCGTACCGGTCGCGCAGACCCTTGAGGATCTCGATCGTGTGCGGCAGGGACGGCTCGGCGACCTGGATGGGCTGGAAGCGGCGCTCGAGGGCCGCGTCCTTCTCCAGATGCTTGCGGTACTCGTCCAGGGTGGTCGCACCGATGGTCTGCAGCTCACCGCGGGCCAGCATCGGCTTCAGGATGGAAGCAGCGTCGATGGCGCCCTCGGCGGCACCCGCACCGACCAGCGTGTGCAGCTCGTCGATGAACAGGATGATGTCGCCGCGGGTGCGGATCTCCTTGAGCACCTTCTTCAGGCGCTCCTCGAAGTCACCGCGGTAGCGGGAGCCGGCGACCAGGGCGCCGAGGTCCAGGGTGTAGAGGTGCTTGTCCTTGAGGGTCTCGGGCACCTCGCCCTTGACGATGGCCTGGGCGAGGCCCTCGACGACGGCGGTCTTGCCGACGCCGGGCTCACCGATCAGCACCGGGTTGTTCTTGGTACGGCGGGACAGCACCTGCATGACCCGCTCGATCTCCTTCTCGCGCCCGATGACCGGGTCGAGCTTGGACTCACGAGCGGCCTGGGTGAGGTTCCGGCCGAACTGGTCGAGGACGAGGGAGGTCGAGGGGGTGCCCTCGGCCGGGCCGCCGGCGGTGGCGGTCTCCTTGCCCTGGTAACCGGAGAGCAGCTGGATGACCTGCTGCCGTACCCGGTTGAGGTCTGCTCCCAGCTTGACCAGGACCTGGGCGGCGACGCCCTCGCCCTCACGGATCAGGCCGAGCAGGATGTGCTCCGTGCCGATGTAGTTGTGGCCCAGCTGAAGGGCCTCGCGGAGCGACAGCTCCAGGACCTTCTTGGCACGGGGGGTGAAGGGGATGTGCCCGGACGGGGCCTGCTGGCCCTGACCGATGATCTCCTCCACCTGCTGGCGGACCGCCTCAAGCGAAATGCCGAGGCTCTCCAGGGCCTTAGCGGCGACACCTTCGCCCTCGTGGATGAGACCCAGGAGGATGTGCTCGGTGCCGATGTAGTTGTGGTTGAGCATCCGGGCTTCTTCCTGAGCCAGGACGACAACCCGCCGCGCGCGGTCGGTGAACCTCTCGAACATCGTTAATCGCTCCTCAGAGCGGTCAGGCAGTGGGGGGAACTTCCCCTCCCTGTCCTTCCGCAGCTTAGTCCCGCAAGCGGGGACCGCTCATTCCAACTGCCGACACCGTCCTTGGCCTCCTGACCCCGAACGCCGACATCTGCTCCAACCCGATGGTGCGAGACGATGTTCCCGCAGGCCAGGCAGTTACCCCACTCGCCACTACGCCGATGGCGAACGTGAGACGGCCTCTCCCGCGCGTCGCCCCCTCCCACTAGGCATGTCTTACCCGCGGGGACTGACATCCCATGCCGCGCGCACCGGTTCCCTCCGCTATGGGCGAACAACCTTGCGCCTCCCCGCACCCCCACGCGCCCCCTGTTCCGGCACGCAAAGCAATCGGCAAGATACCCAACGTAACCCTCCGGGTGCTTCGGCGGTTGCACGTGGCATGGCTGCCCTGGTCCCCGCGACCTCAACGGTCCCCCTTCCCCGTCGCCCCGCGGATCCCGACGTACCGGATGCACCGGACGTGCAGGCCGGAGGGGACGCTTGTGATCTCCCGGCCGGGCCGGACGCGTGGGCCCGGCGCTGGTACGAGAACGATCTGGGATGGGCGACGGTGCCCGGACCGCCGCTGCGGGTGCTCACCGGGGTGCGGTTCGACGTCCTGGACGTGCCGGCCGAGGCGGGAGCGGGGGCGCTCCGGCATCTCGCGCCGGGTTCTCCGGTGGCCCTTCGGGGCGACCGGATGGTGCTGCTGGTGGCCGCGGGCAGCGCGGAGGAGCTGCCGGGGCTGCTGGACTGGCTCGAATGGGGCGCCGTGACCCTGGATCTACGGGTGCTGGGCGCGGGCGGCGCGATGGAGGCGCCGGTCCCTCCGGCGGCCGTCACGCCGGTGCGGGCCGGGTCGCCCGTGCAGGGGGCCGCCGTATGGCTGCGGCCCCCTGAGGTTGGAGGCGAGGTCGAGGCCTCGTTGCCGACGCTGCCGGCCGTGGGGCGCGAGGGGAGCGCCCCCGATCTCGTACGGGTGCTGGACACGGTGGCAGCGCAGTGTCACCGGGTCCGGCTGCGGCGCCTGGGCGCCGGGCTGCCGACCGCCTGCCGGCGGGGTCAGCCGTTGGCCTTCTCGTAGGCCTCGCGGATGTTCCCCGGAACACGGCCGCGGTCGTTGACCTCGTAACCGTTCTCCTTCGCCCAGGCGCGGATCGCCGCCGTGTCCTGGCTGCCACCGGAAGCGGCACGCGTCTTTCCGCGTCCGCCCGAAGCACGGCCTCCGGTACGACGACCACCCTTCACATAGGGGTCGAGAAGCCCTCGCAGCTTGTCCGCATTGGCAGTCGTGAGATCGATCTCGTACGTCTTGCCGTCCAGCGCGAACGTCACGGTCTCGTCCGCCTCGCCACCGTCGAGGTCGTCGACAAGAAGGACCTGAACCTTCTGTGCCACCGGATTTCCTTTCATCGATAACGTTGAGGACCAGGGGTGTGCGACGTCCGCCGTTTCGCCGCCCCTGTTATATGCAGTACTGCAGTACGTCGGAAAGCAAACCGCTTTTGCCGGAAAAACACAAACCCCTGGGAGAGCACCGGAGGACCGCCCCCGTCCGGAAACATGCGCGTTTCGGACATAGGGCACCTGGGCAATGACGATCACAGATGCAGAAGCATCCGGCTGTTGCCCAAGGTGTTCGGTTTCACTCGTTCGAGACCGAGGAACTCCGCGACGCCCTCGTCATAGGAACGCAACAGCTCCGTGTACACATCGGTGTCGACCGGTGTCTCGCCGATCTCCACGAAGCCGTGCTTCCCGAAGAAGTCCACTTCGAAGGTCAGGCAGAAAACCCGTCGAACGCCGAGCCAGCGCGCGGTCTGCAGCAACTTCTCCAGCAACTGATGGCCGACGCCGGCGCCCTTGAGGCCGGGCTTCACCGCGAGAGTGCGGACTTCCGCGAGGTCCTCCCACATGACGTGCAGCGCGCCGCAGCCGACCACCTCGGCGTTGTCGTCGCGTTCCGCGACCCAGAACTCCTGGATGTCCTCGTAAAGCGTGACCGTG
Source organism: Streptomyces sp. NPDC052109 (assembly GCF_040680195.1). NCBI lineage: Bacteria > Bacillati > Actinomycetota > Actinomycetes > Kitasatosporales > Streptomycetaceae > Streptomyces > Streptomyces sp. NPDC052109. The sequence continues at coordinate 36,061 of NZ_JBFAWF010000018.1, forward strand.
GCTTTGTCGAGCAGGATGCGGTCCCGGACGTAGGCGTCGAGGAGGCGGCGTACGGCCGGGACATCGCCGGTCCGGGCGCGCCGGACGGTGATGGCTTTTGCGGGGACTTCAGGGTGCTCTGCTGACATGAGCGGACGCTATCGCCCGCCCGCGTCCTCCGCCGAGCCAGGGTTCTGCTCTTCCCGGGCTTCGGAGGGTTGCTGTTGCGCGGCTTCCTCCGGCGCTTCCTGCGGGGCTTCCTCTTGGGCGGCTTCCTGTCGCCGCGGTTCGGGAGCTTCCCGGGTTTCCGGTCCCTGGACGATGCGGACGGCGTCCCTGAGGGCCTGGCGCTGTTCCTCGCTCATCATCCCGAAGAAGGCGACGAGAGCGGCGGCCGGGTTGTCGCTCTGGGACCAGGCGTCGTTCATGAGGGCGGCGGCGTACGCGGCCCGGGTCGAGACGGCCTCATATCGATAGGCCCGCCCTTCCGCCTCGCGGCGGACCCAGCCCTTCTGATGGAGATTGTCCAAAACGGTCATCACGGTGGTGTACGCGATCGAGCGTTCCCGCTGGAGGTCTTCCAGGACTTCTCGAACGGTCACCGGGCGGTTCCACTTCCACACCCGCGTCATGACCGCGTCTTCGAGTTCTCCCAATGGGCGAGGCACAACTCAGAACAATAGTGGGAGATCCCGGCAATGGCGTGCCAGACTTGCACTAGTCTCATGAATGCGAACAAAAAGGGCACGGGGCTCGAAGGTGTGCCGAAGGGCGCGAGCCGTCCATGGGTATGCGGAGGAGACGCCGAGGTCACCTCGACGTGCCACCGCATCAGCGGATCCGCCGCGGCTCGCCGGCTCAGGCGTCGGAGGCGGCGGAGGGCTGGCGCACGCTCTCCGCGCGCGCGAGGGCGGCGTCGACGGCCGCGTCCTCCTTGGCCTTGGCGGCGCCGCCCTGGGTCTTCACGATCACCCTGACCACACCGATGAAGAACACGGCCATCACGACCGGGGGCACGAGCGCGGAGACGTAGTCCATGGCTCCAGAGTAGCCACGGCGCAACGGGCGAAAGGTACGGGGGGCGCGAACCCCCCGAGTCGCCCTCCCCACCTGCGCCGCAACGGGCACGGCCCCCCTGCGCCGCCTGCGCGCCGCAGGGGGGCCGCCGCACCCGGCCGCACCACCCGCGCGGGTGGTGCGGGTGGGACGGCCGTCCGGGCCGGAGGCCGGGATCGCTCAGCCGGCGGCCAGTTCGCGGGGCTCGGCAGGGTCCGCCCCGGGCGCCGGCTTGCGGCGCGGGAAGACCTCGCCCGGTGTCGGGATGGGCCGCTTCGGCGCGGCCGGCTCCGTGGCGGGCCGCTCCACCGGCCTCGGCGCGGGCTTCGGCGCCGGCTTCTGTGCGGGTTTCTGCGGCTCCCCGGCCTGTTGGACCCCGGAGCCCGGTCCGCCGCCCGGAAGGGCCAGCAGGCGGGTGCGAGCGGGCGGCACCGCGGGCGCGGGCACCCTGCGCGCCCCCTGCGCGAACCGGGCGCGTACGTCCAGCTCGGCCAGCGCCTGGCATCGGTCCAGCAGCGCGGCCGCGGCAGGGTTCCCGCGCAGCGCCCGCAGCGCGGCGAGATCGTCCGGCGTCGGCCGGTGCCCGGCCCCCAGCGCCTCCTCCAGCAGGCCGAGGTAGCCGGCGGCGGTGCCCGGCAGCGCGGCCCGGTACCGGCCGAGATCGGCCACCAGGAAAGCGCGCAGTCTCGCCCCCTCGCGCATCGCCTCGTCGAGCGACTCGGCGAGCCGGAAACAGTCCTGGACGTCCCCGGCGGACGCTCGGCCGGGGTGAAGGGCGAGGGCGAGGGCGCGGCGGAGCACACGCAGCTCCTCCACGCCGAACGCCATGCCGCCGCGGGATCCGTATGGCGTGGGCATGCGGCGACGCTACCGCTAATCGGACAAAAGTGATGGATCGGGATGTTATTGCGTCGCGTGTCGTTCCCGGTTTCCCTCTACCGGGGCCACGAACCCACACCCGCAGGTGTCCTCCACGCGCGCGTGGAGCACGAAAACCGGCGCCCCCGCGGGGGCGCCGGTCACCTCACAGACGCGACACGTTCCGCTCGTACACCAGGCGCAGGCCGATCAGCGTCAGCCACGGCTGGTGCTCGTCGATCACCGAGGACTCCCCCAGCACCATCGGGGCGAGCCCGCCCGTGGCGATCACCCGTACGTCGTCCGGATCGTCGGCGAGCTCCCGCGCCATCCGGCTGACGACCCCGTCGACCTGCCCGGCGAAGCCGTACACGATGCCCGCCTGCATGGCCTCGACCGTGTTCTTGCCGATCACGCTGCGCGGCCGGGCCACCTCGATCTTCCGCAGCTGCGCGCCCTTGACGCCGAGCGCCTCCACGGAGATCTCGATACCGGGCGCGATGACACCGCCGACGTACTCCCCACGTGCGGACACCGCGTCGAACGTGGTCGCCGTACCGAAGTCGACGACGATCGCCGGCCCGCCGTACAGCTCGACGGCCGCGACCGCGTTGATGATCCGGTCCGCGCCGACCTCCTTGGGGTTGTCGGTGAGGATCGGCACGCCCGTCTTGACGCCCGGCTCGACCAGGACGGCGGGGACGTCGCCGTAGTAGCGCCGGGTGACCTCGCGCAGCTCGTGCAGCACCGACGGGACGGTCGCGCAGATCGCGATGCCGTCGATACCGTCGCCCAGCTCCTCCCCGAGCAGCGGGTGCATGCCCATCAGGCCCTGCAGCAGCACCGCCAGCTCGTCCGCCGTGCGGCGCGCGTCCGTGGAGATGCGCCAGTGCTCGACGATGTCCTCGCCGTCGAACAGGCCGAGGACGGTGTGCGTGTTGCCGACGTCGATCGTGAGGAGCATCGCGGTTACTCCGCCTCGCGCAGGTCGAGGCCGATGTCCAGGATCGGCGCGGAGTGGGTGAGCGCGCCGACGGCCAGGAAGTCCACGCCGGTGTCGGCGTACACGCGCGCGATGTCGAGCGTGAGCCGGCCGGAGGCCTCCAGCAGCGCGCGGCCGCGCACGATCCCGACGGCCTCCGCGCACTCCTCGGGCGTGAAGTTGTCCAGCAGGATCAGGTCGGCGCCCGCCTCGACGACCTCGCGCAGCTGGTGCAGGGTGTCGACCTCGACCTCGATCGGCACCTCCGGGAAGTGCTCCCGTACGGCCTTGAAGGCCTGCGCGACGCCGCCGGCGGCCACCACGTGGTTGTCCTTCACCAGGGCCGCGTCGGAGAGCGACATGCGGTGGTTGACGCCGCCGCCGCAGCGGACGGCGAACTTCTCCAGCGAACGCAGTCCCGGGGTGGTCTTGCGGGTGTCGCGCACGCGCGTGGTCGTGCCCTCCAGGACGTCCGCCCACGCGCGCGTGGCGGTCGCGATGCCGGACAGTCGGCACAGGATGTTCAGGGCGCTGCGCTCGGCGGTCAGCAGGTCACGCGTGCGTGTGGTGACCGACAGCAGCTTCTGCCCCGCCGCGACCCGGTCGCCGTCCTCGACGTGCCGCTCGACCTCGAACTCGTCCGTGCAGACCACGGAGAGCACGGCCTCGGCGACCCTGAGGCCCGCCACGACGCCCGCCTCGCGCGCGGTGAAGTCACCGGTGGCGGTGGCGTCCTCCGGGATGGTCGCGACGGTCGTCACGTCCACGCCGCCGTCCAGGTCCTCCTGGATGGCCACGTTGGCGATGTCCTCGACCTCTACGGGATCGAGCCCGGCCGCGGCCAGCAGCTCGGCGAGCGCGGGGTCGAGCCCGCTCTCCAGGTACTCCTCGTCGCCCTCGGCGCCGCAGGCGCAGCCGTCGCCGCAGCCGCCGCTGGGGACGAGGGGAAGGTCGTCGGTGCTCACGTCTGTCACTGCTCCTGGGGACGCTGGTTGTGCCGGGTCGGGGGGAAGTCTGCGGTGTCGGTGGTGTGTACGGCCAGCGACCGGTCCGGATGGAGCCGTACGACGATGTGGCGCCGCCAGTGCCTGTCGTCGCGCTCGGCGCTGTCCTCGCGCCAGTGGCAGCCGCGGGTCTCCTCGCGCAGCTGCGCCGCGGCGACCAGCACGCGGGCGACGCACAGGAGGTTGGTGGCCTCCCAGGTGTCGACGCCCGGCTCGGCCGTCTTGCCGTTCTCCTCCAGGGCGTCACGGGCGTCGGAGTGCAGCCGCTGGAGCTGTCCGGCGGCGCGAGCGAGGGACTCCGCGGAGCGCAGCACACCGGCGCCCTCGGTCATGATCCGCTGGATGGCGAACCGCGTCTCGGGGGCGAGCAGCGGGTGCGCGGGCTTCTCGGGATGCGGAACCGGTGCGGGCACGCGCGCGTGCAGGCCGTTGTCCGCCCGCGCGGCGGTGATGTCGGCGGCGATCCGCTCGGCGTAGACGAGGCCCTCCAGCAGGCTGTTGGAGGCGAGCCGGTTGGCGCCGTGCACACCGGTGCAGGCCACCTCGCCGCACGCGTACAGGCCGGGCACTGTCGTACGGCCCCAGGCGTCGGTGCGGACGCCTCCGGAGGCGTAGTGCGCGGCCGGCGCGATCGGGATGGGCTCGGTGACCGGGTCGATGCCGTTGGCGCGGCAGGCGGCCAGGATGGTCGGGAACCGGTGCTCCCACATCTCGGCGCCGAAGTGCCGGGCGTCCAGGAACATGTGCTCGGCGTCCTGCTCCAGCATCCGCCGCAGGATGCCCTTGGCGACGATGTCCCGGGGCGCCAGCTCGGCCAGCTCGTGCTGCCCGACCATGAACCGCACGCCGTCGGCGTCGACCAGGTGGGCGCCCTCGCCGCGCACCGCCTCGGAGACCAGCGGCTGCTGGCCCTCGGCGTCCGGGCCGAGGAACAGCACGGTCGGGTGGAACTGCACGAACTCCAGGTCGGAGACCTCCGCGCCCGCTCGCAGGGCCAGCGCCACACCGTCACCGGTCGACACGGACGGGTTGGTGGTCGCGGAGAAGACCTGGCCCATGCCGCCGGTCGCGAGGACGACCGCGGGGGCGTGCACGGCGCCCACGCCGTCGTGCTGGCCCTCGCCCATCACATGCAGCGTGACACCGGCCGTACGGCCGTCGGCGTCGGTCAGCAGGTCCAGCACGAGCGCGTTCTCGATGGTGTGGAGCCCACGCGCGCGTACCGCCTCCACGAGCGCCCGGGAGACCTCCGCGCCGGTCGCGTCACCGCCCGCGTGCGCGATCCGGCGCCGGTGGTGGCCGCCCTCACGGGTGAGCTGGATGTCACCCTCGTCGTCGGTGTCGAAGTGGGCGCCGGTGGAGATCAGCCGCCGTACGGCGTCGGGGCCCTCCGTGACGAGGATCCGTACGGCCTCCTCGTCGCACAGGCCCGCGCCGGCCACCAGGGTGTCCTCCAGGTGCTGCTCGGGTGTGTCGCCCTCGCCGAGGGCCGCGGCGATACCGCCCTGCGCCCAGCGGGTGGAGCCGTCGTCCAGGCGGGCCTTGGTGACGACGACGGGCGTCAGGCCCGCGGCCTGGCAGCGCAGGGCCGCGGTCAGGCCGGCGACTCCGGAGCCGACGACGACCACGTCCGCGGAGATGGCCCAGCCGGGGGCGGGCGCGTGCAGTCGTATGCCAGTGCTGGTGCCTGTGCTGGTCACGAGGCGGCTCCGAGGGTTCCGAAGGTGAGGGGCAGGTTGTCGATCAGCCGGGTCGTGCCGACCCGCGCGGCCACGGCGAGGACGGCCTCGCCCGTGAAGCCGTCGCCGATCTCGGTGAAGTCGGACGGGTCGACGAGGGCCAGGTAGTCCAGTTCGAGCGGCGGGGCGAAGCGGGCCGCCTCGTCCAGGACCTGGCGTGCGGCCGCGCGGACGGCCGCCGGACCGCCGGGGGAGGCCGTGGCGACCGCGTGCGCGTCGGCTGCCGCACGCGACTCCCCGAGGGCGCTGAGCGCCTCGGCACGCGCGTGCGTGGAGGGCACTTCGCGGGCACGCGCGCGCAGCGCCTCCTGCGCGGCGTGCCGGTCGCGGCCGGCGAACAGTGCGCGGGACAGCGTCAGCGCGGTCAGGCGCTCCTCCGGCGAGAGGTAGCGGTTGCGGCTGGACAGGGCGAGCCCGTCCGCCTCGCGCACGGTCGGTACGGCGACGATCTCGACGCCGAAGTTGAGGTCGCGCACCATGCGCCGGATCAGGGCCAGCTGCTGGGCGTCCTTCTGCCCGAACAGCGCCATGTCGGGCCGCGTGAGGTGCAGCAGCTTGGCGACGACGGTGAGCATGCCGTCGAAGTGCCCGGGCCGCGAGGCGCCCTCCAGGCGTTCGCCCATGGGGCCCGCGGTGATGCGGACCTGGGGGTCGCCGCCGGGGTAGACCTCGTCCACGGAGGGAGCGAACACGGCGTCCGCACCAGCCTGGTCGGCGATCTTCAGGTCGGCTTCGAGGGTTCGTGGATAGCGGTCCAGGTCCTCGCCCGCGCCGAACTGCAGCGGGTTGACGAACACGGTGGCGACGACCTCGCCGTCCGGGCCGGCGATCTCGCGCGCCGTGCGGATCAGGGTGGCGTGGCCCTCGTGCAGGGCACCCATGGTCATCACGACGGCGCGACGACCGCGGCGCACGCGCGCGTGCAGCTCGTCGGCGGTGCTCAGCAGGGCGGTGGTCATCGGTCGTTCCCCTCGGTGCCGTGAGTGCCTCTCGTGCCGCCGTCCCCGTCGGCCAGCACGCTGAGCAGGTCCTCGGCGAGTTCGGGTTTCAGCAGGCCGTGCGCGAGGGCCCGGTCGGCGGTCGCGCGGGCCATCGCGAGATAGCCCGCGACGGTCTGCGGAGCGTGCCTGCGCAGCTCGGTGATGTGTGCGGCGACGGTGCCGGCGTCCCCGCGCGCGACGGGTCCCGTGAGCGCCGCGTCGCCCGAGCGCAGGGCGTTGTCCAGGGCGGCACCGAGCAGCGGGCCGAGCATCCGGTCGGGCGCCTCGACGCCCGCCGTGCGCAGCAGCTCCATCGACTGGGCGACCAGGGTCACCAGGTGGTTGGCGCCGAGCGCGAGGGCCGCGTGGTACAGCGGGCGGTTCTGCTCGCTGATCCACTCGGGTTCGCCGCCCATCTCGATGACCAGGGCCTGGGCGGCCAGCCGGAGTTCCTCGGGCGCGGTGACGCCGAAGGAGCAGCCGGCGAGGCGCTGGACGTCCACGGGGGTGCCGGTGAAGGTCATGGCCGGGTGCAGGGCCATGGGCAGCGCGCCCGCGCGCAGGGCCGGGTCGAGGACCCGTGCGCCGTACCGGCCGGAGGTGTGCACGAGCAGCTGGCCGGGCCGTACCGCGCCGGTCTCGGCGAGGCCGGTGACCAGGCCGGGCAGGATGTCGTCGGGGACGGTGAGGAGCACCAGGTCGGCGCGCTCGAGGACCTCGGCGGGCGGCACCAGAGGCACGTCCGGGAGCATGGTCTCGGCGCGCCTGCGGGAGGCGTCGGAGACACCGGAGACGGCCACCGGGCGGTGCCCGGCGAGCTGGAGGGACGCCGCGAGCGCGGGGCCCACGCGGCCGGCGCCGACGACACCGACGGTGAGCCGCGCGGGGCGGTCCTTGAGGTCTGGCTGGTGGACTGTACTCACGCGACGGCGGCCTTCCCGTTCCAGTCCGCTCTGGGTACCGGACGATTTCTCGTCATGTTAACGCTATCTCGGTCCGGCGCCGATCGGTTGTCCACAGGCTGTGGGTTTCGCCACGCGCCGCGACGGTTTCGCCTGGGCGGTTCCGCCGCACGGAAAACCGCCGTGCCCGCCCGGTCCGGGCACGGCATGATCCCCGGCATGAGCGAAACGGCGGAAGAGACCGGTGCGGCGGAAGCGGAACGCAGCGAGACGGTGGAACGGGACGCGAGGCCGGCGATGCGCGAACGCCGGATGGCCGCCCGCAAGGCGGCGCGGCGCGTGCTGTGGCGTCCCGGCGTGCACGGCACGATCCGGGAACGGCTGGACTGGCTGACACGGACGGCACCCCAGGTGTACGACCTGGACGAGCAGGCGGACATCTACGGCGACCGGATCGTGGCCGCCCTGGAGGAGCGGGTCGCCGGCCTGCTCGGCACGGAGGCCGCCGCCTTCTTCCCGACCGGCACGATGGCCCAGCAGGTTGCGCTGCGCTGCTGGGCGGCCCGCACCGGCGACCCCACGGTCGCCCTGCACGCCCTCGCCCACCCCGAGGTGCACGAAAGGCATGCGTTCAGCCAGGTCAGCGGCCTGCGCCCGGTGCGCGTGACCGGTGAACGGCGGCTGCCCACGGCCGCCGAGATACGCGACTTCGAAGAGACCTTCGGGGCACTGATGCTGGAACTGCCGCTCCGGGACGCCGGTTTCGTGCTGCCCACCTGGGAGGAGCTGACCGAGGTCGTCGAGGCCGCGCGGGAGCGTGACGCGGTGGTGCACTTCGACGGCGCGCGCCTGTGGGAGACCACCGTGCACTTCGGCCGCCCCCTGGAGGAGATCGCCGGCCTCGCCGACTCCGTCTACGTGTCGTTCTACAAGTCCCTCGGCGGCTTCGGCGGCGCCGCGCTGTGCGGCCCCAGGACGCTCGTCGAGGAGGCGAAGACGTGGCGGCACCGGTACGGGGGCACGATCTTCCAGCAGTTCCCGACCGCGCTGTCGGCGCTCGCCGGACTGGAGACGGAGCTGCCCCGGCTGCCGGACCATGTGCGGCACGCGCGCGTGGTGGCCGCCGCGCTGCGCGAGGGGTTCGCCGCGGCCGGGCTGCCCTGGGCCCGCGTCCATCCGCGGGAGCCGCACACCCACGAGTTCCAGGTCTGGCTGCCCTACGACCCCGACGTGGCGGCCGAGGCCGCCGTACGGCAGGCGGAGGAGACCTCCGTGCTGCTGTTCGCGGGCCCCTGGAACCACGGTGGGCCGGACCTGGCGTGCACGGAGGTCACGGTCGGCGCGGCGGGCCTGGAGTGGACGGCGGACGACGTACGGGCGGCCGTGGCCGACTTCGTGACCCGCCTGCCCGCACTGTGATCACAGCGTGCGCGGGCGCAGCCATCGGCGGAGGGCGGAGCGCACGCGCCCCCTCGCCGGGCGCTCGGCGATGACCGCGTGAAACGCCCGTGGTCGCGCAGGGCGCGCACGCGGTCGGCGTCGTGCACGCCGGGCGCGGGCGCGGTGGGAAGGTCTGGGGACTTTCGGGACTCTGGGTGAAGGGACCGGTCACCGGCGGCTCGGTGACCGGTCTGGCCCCGCGGCTGACCCGGTGCCTTCAGGCCGCCCTCCGGCCGGAGCGGATGTCGCGCCGATTGACGGGTGCCGTCAATCGGCGGGGGCACTGTCAGTGGGCGGGTGCACGATGCAAGGCATGAGCGTGACCATCGACATCACCGGACCGCCCCCGGAGCGGGTCTCCGTCGTGCCCTCATCGGCGGCGGAACCGGGGATGGCCCTGCACGCCCTCAGCGACCCCGGCCACCACCCGGCCTCCAGAGCTGGGCGACCGCCTCTCGTCCCGCCCTGACCCCTGCCTGGCCGACCGACTGTGCGAGGCGGACTTCCTGTGGCGTACGACCTTCTCGGACGTCTTCGCCCCGTTCGCCGCGCTGCCCGCCGGCCGCTCGCTCCCCGGCGCCACGCTCGCCGAGGAACTGGACCGGCTCGACAAAATGACGGGCGACCAGTTCGTCACCGCCGCGCCGGAGTTCACCTGCCGGCTCCGCTACGGCGTCCGCGGTCCCGGGGCAGAGGCCCGCTCCAAAGCCCACCCGGCGGCCGCAGGGCCGTTGCCCGGCAAGGGGCCCGCACCGGGGTCCCCGCGGCGGCCGGGGGCCCACTGGCACCCTCGCGACCGTCGGCCCGGCCGGGCCAGGACCGGATGACGGCCCGCAGCGAGGCCGTTCCGGCGGTCGGGCTCAGCCGTGGCCGCCCGCGCGCACCAGGCCCGTCTCGTAGGCCAGCACGACGACCTGCACCCGGTCGCGCAGGCCGAGCTTGGTCAGGATGCGGCCCACATGGGTCTTCACGGTCGCCTCGCTCAGCACCAGCCGGGCCGCGATCTCGCCGTTGGACAGGCCCTGGGCGACCAGCACCATCACCTCGCGCTCCCGGTCGGTGAGCCGCTCCAGTTCCTTGTGCTGCGGCTCCTTGCCGACGGAAGGCAGCATCGGCGCGAACCGGTCCAGCAGGCGCCGGGTGGTGGACGGCGCCACGACCGCGTCGCCGCTGTGCACGGCACGGATCGCGCCCAGCAGGTCAGCGGGCGGCACGTCCTTGAGCATGAAGCCGGAGGCGCCCGCCTTCAGCCCGGAGAAGGCGTACTCGTCCAGGTCGAAGGTGGTCAGGATCAGCACCTTGGGCGGGTTGGGCTCGGCGCAGATCCGCCGGGTGGCCTCCACGCCGTCCAGCTTGGGCATGCGGACGTCCATCAGAACGACGTCGACGGCCGTGGACCGCAGCACCTGCAGGGCCTCGACGCCGTCGCCCGCCTCCGCGACGACCTCCATGTCCGGCTGGGCGGCGAGCACCATCCGGAACCCGGTGCGCAGCAGCACCTGGTCGTCGACGAGCATCACGCGGATCGTCATCGGGCCTCTTTCGTTCGGTGCGGGGGATGTTGCCTCGGGGAGGGGTGCTACAGGTGTGAGCAGGGGGCGTGCGGCCCCGTCAGTGCGCCGCTTTGAGCGGGAGCAGGACGCTGATGCGGAATCCTCCGCCCGGGCGCGGTCCGGCGTCCAGGGTGCCGCCGACCATGCCGACCCGCTCGCGCATGCCGATCAGGCCGTGACCCCGGCCGTCCGCGCCACCCTCCTCGTACAGCTCGTGCGGGGCGCCCTTGCCGTCGTCCTCGACGAGCAGGCCGAGCCCGTCGTCGAAATAGACCAGCCGGACGCTGGCACCCGCGTTGGGCCCGCCGTGCTTGCGGGTGTTGGTCAGCGCCTCCTGCACGATCCGGTACGCGGTCAGCTCCACGCCGCTCGGCAGCGGGCGCGGGGTGCCCTCGACCTTGAAGTCGACCGGGAGGCCGGAGCTGCGGCACTGCTCGATGAGGTCGTCGATCTGCTCGACATCGGGCTGGGGGACGTACTCCCCGCTCTCCTGGTGCTCGCCGGTGCGCAGCACGCCCAGCAGCCGGCGCATCTCGGCGAGGGCCTGGCGACCGGTCGAGGAGATCGTCTCCAGGGCCTTCTTGGCCTGGTCGGGCGCGGTGTCGAGGACATAGGCGGCGCCGTCGGCCTGCACCACCATGACCGACACGTTGTGCGCGACGACATCGTGCAGTTCGCGCGCGATACGGGCGCGCTCGGCGGCCACCGCGACCTTCGACTGCGCCTCGCGCTCCTTCTCCAGGCGGGCCGCGCGCTCCTCCAGCTGGACGAAGTAGGCGCGCCGGGTGCGCATGGAGTCACCGAGCACCCAGGCCAGCGCGAAGGGCACCGTCTGGAAGACGACTATGACGATCTGCCCCAGAAAGCCGGTGTGCCCGCTCGGCCAGCGGATCTGCGCGAGGGCCGCCGCGCCGAGGCTGGCGGCGAGCGCGAGCCGGGAGGCCCAGCGGGCGCCGACCGTCGCGACCGTGTAGGTGATCACCAGCATCGCGAAGTCGGCGACGGTCGTCTCGACGTCCAGCACCAGCTGGGCCAGCCCCACCGCGAGGGCCACCAGCAGCATCGGCTCCGGGAACCGGCGGCGCAGCGCCACGACGGCGCACAGGACGACGGACACGGCCATCCCCGCGGCGAGCGTCATGTGGTGACCGGGCGCCCCGTGGAGGTTGACCACACTCAAACCGGACAGCCCGAACAGGACGACGGCCCAGAAGCTGTCGACCCAGGTCGGGTGGCGGCGGAGGAAGTCATAGAGGCGCTGCACGTAACCCAGAGTAGGGAAACCGGATGCGTGCAGGGGTCAACCGGAGGGCCGATCCGGGGCCGGCGCGCGTACTCCGCAAGGTGGAGGGAGTGATCATCTGTGCGCCTAGTCTGTTCCGGTGACGGATGAGACGGCTCCGGAAGCGGAACGGCCCCCCGGCGACGGCCACGGCGATCACGCCCGGCACGACCCGAACGACGGACGGGCCCGGCGCGGCTGGCGTGCGGCTACGCAGGCCGCGCTGTACGGGCCGGGCGGCTTCTACCGCCGCCCGGAGGGCCCAGCCGGCCACTTCCGTACGTCCGTGCACGCGTCCCCGCTGTTCGCGCGGGCCGTGGCCCGGCTGCTGTGCCGGGTCGACCAGGCGCTGGGACAGCCACCGGCGCTGGACTTCGTCGACATGGGGGCGGGCCGCGGCGAACTGATCACCGGAGTGCTGGCCGCTCTGCCGGCCGGGGTGGCCGCCCGCACGCGCGCGTACGCCGTCGAACTCGCCGACCGCCCGGCCGGCCTGGACGACCGGATCACCTGGCAGGACGCGCCTCCGGCCGCCGTCACAGGGCTGCTGTTCGCCAACGAGTGGCTGGACAACGTGCCCGTTGACGTCGTCGAGGTCGACCCCGCGGGGCTGCCCCGGCTGGTGCTGGTCGCCGAGGACGGCACCGAGCGGCTCGGGGAGCCGGTGGCCGGAGCCGAGGCGGACTGGCTCGCACGGTGGTGGCCGCTGCCGGCCGAGGAAGGGCTGCGCGCGGAGATCGGGCTGCCCCGGGACCTGGCGTGGACGTCGGTCGTGGACCGGGTGGTGCGCGGGCTCGCGGTGGCGGTGGACTACGCGCACACCGTCGACGCGCGCCCCCTGTTCGGGACACTCACGGGCTTCCGGGAGGGGCGCGAGACGGCGCCCGTGCCGGACGGGTCGTGCGACATCACGGCGCACGTCGCACTCGACGCGTGCGCGGCGGCTCTCACGGCGCACCCACACTCGGACGCGCTGCGGGACACGGCGCCCACGGCCCTCGACGCGGAGGCGGCGCACACCACCCGGAACCCAGCGCCCACCCCCGGTGACGCCGTGCCCAGCACGCCGCCGGACGCGGCGCACGCGGCCTCCGGCACGGCGCGCGCGCTGCCGCCCGCGCGCCTGCTCACGCAGCGCGCCGCTCTACGCGCCCTGGACATCACCGGCGCACGCCCCCCGCTCGCGCTGGCCTCCACGGACCCTTCCGCCTACGTACGCGCCCTCGCGAGCGCCGGAGAGGCCGCCGAACTCACCGCCCCGGGCGGCCTCGGCGACTTCGGCTGGCTGGTCCAGACGGTCGGGATCACGGACCCACTCGCCTGAGCCGGCCGGTTTCCCGAGAGGGCGGCCTACTTGTCGATGTCGCCGACCACGAAGAACATCGAGCCCAGGATCGCCACCATGTCCGCCACCAGCGTCCCCGGCAGCAGCTCGGTCAGCGCCTGGATGTTGTTGTACGAAGCCGAGCGCAGCTTCAGCCGGTACGGCGTCTTCTCGCCCTTGCTGACCAGGTAGTAGCCGTTGATGCCGAGCGGGTTCTCGGTCCACGCGTACGTGTGCCCCTCGGGTGCCTTCAGTACCTTCGGCAGCCGCTGGTTGATCGGTCCGGGCGGCAGCTCGGCGAGCCGGTCCAGGCAGGCGTCGGCGAGCTCGAGCGCGTTGTGGGTCTGCTCCAGGAGCACCTCGAACCGGGCGAGGCAGTCGCCCTCGCTGCGGGTGACGACCTTCAAGGTGTCCTGGAGGTCGCCGTACGCCAGATACGGCTCGTCACGGCGCAGGTCGAAGTCGACGCCCGAGGCGCGCGCGATGGGCCCGCTCACTCCGTAGGCGTGCACGGTCTCCGGCGACATCGCGCCCACCCCGCGTGTGCGCCCCCGGAAGATCTCGTTGCCGAGCACCAGGTCGTCGAAGACGTCCATGCGCGAGCGCACGTTTGCGACGGCGGCACGCGCGCGTGCCGTCCAGCCGGCCGGCAGGTCCTCCTTGAGGCCGCCGACGCGGTTGAACATGTAGTGCATACGGCCGCCGGAGATCTCCTCCATGACGTTCTGCAACACCTCGCGCTCGCGGAACGCGTAGAACACCGGCGTGATACCGCCCAGCTCCAGCGGGTAGGACCCGAGGAACATCAGGTGGTTCAGCACCCGGTTCAGCTCGGCGAGCAGCGTGCGCGTCCACACCGCCCGCTCGGGCACCTCCATGCCGAGCATCCGCTCCACGGCGAGGACCACGCCCAGCTCGTTCGAGAACGCCGACAGCCAGTCGTGACGGTTGGCGAGCACGATGATCTGCCGGTAGTCGCGCGCCTCGAAGAGTTTCTCGGCGCCGCGGTGCATATAGCCGATCACCGGCTCGGCGCGCACGATGCGCTCCCCGTCCAGCACGAGCCTGAGCCGCAGCACGCCGTGCGTGGACGGGTGCTGCGGCCCGATGTTGAGCACCATGTCGGTGCTCTCCGCGGCGCCACCGATCCCGACCGTGGTCTCCGTCGTAGGAGTCATGGCCCCAGTTTCCCCTACGTACGCTGGGCCCATGGAAACGGGGAGCCCGGACGAGACCGGGATACCGGGGGCGGATCTGGTCTGGCGGGGGCTGCAGCCCGCCCTGATGCGGGTGCGCCGGCTGTTCGTGGTGCTGTGGACGGCGGGGCTCACGGTCGCCGCCGGGCTGCTCCTGGGCCTGCTCGCGGGGCCCGCATGGGCGGGCTTCGCGCTGGTGCCCCTGGCCGCCGCCGCGTGGTGCTGGCGGCTGATCGGGCGCAACTGGCGCTCCTGGCGGTACGCCGAGCGCGCGGACGACCTGCTGATCAGCCGCGGTGTGCTGTGGCGCGAGGAGACGGTGGTCCCGTACGGGCGGATGCAGCTCGTGGAGGTCACCTCCGGGCCGATCGAGCGGCGCTTCGGGCTTTCCACCGTGCAGCTGCACACGGCGGCCGCCGCGACCGACGCCACCATCCCCGGCCTCGACCCGGCCGAGGCGGAACGGCTGCGCGACCGGCTCACCGAGCTGGGCGAGGCACGATCGGCGGGCCTGTGACGGCCCCGGACCACGGCGACGCGAAGGACGCGATACGCGCGGCGGGCGCCCCAGGCGCCGGCGAATCCGGGGCCGGCGTGGAGGCCGCCGAGCCGCCGAGGGGCGCGGACGGCGCAGCGGGCGCCGAGGGGCGCGCGGACGTGACCGAACGTCGGCTGCACCCCGTCACCCCCTTCCGGCGGGCGTGGGCCCCGATCGCCGTACTCGCCGGATGGGCCGTGCACGACCCGAACGGGACGCAGGAGCAGCTGGCGCGCCTGACCACCACCGCGCTGCTGCTGGGGCTCGCGGTGCTGGTGCCGGTGGCCGGCCTCTACGGGTTCCTGTCCTGGTGGTTCACGCACTTCGCGGTCACCGACACCGAACTGCGCATCCGGAGCGGCCTGTTGTTCCGGCGCACCGCGCACATCCGGCTGGAACGCATCCAGGCGGTGGACGTCTCCCGCCCCCTCCTCGCGCGGGTGGCGGGCGTCGCCAAGCTGCGGATCGATGTCGTGGGCGCCGACGACAAGGACGAACTGGCCTTCCTGGGCGAACGGGAGGCGCGTGACCTGCGGGCGGAACTGCTGGCGCGCGCGGCGGGTTTCGCACCCGAGGCCGCGCGGGAGGCCGGTGAGGCCCCGGCGTGCGAGCTGCTGCGCGTACCCCCGCGCGCGCTGGCGCTCTCCCTGGTGCTGACGGGCGCCACCTGGGGCTCGTTGTGCGCCTCGCTCGTCGTGCCGACGGTGCTGTGGCTCACCACCCAGAACCCGTGGACCGTGCTCGCCACCGCCCTGCCGCTGCTCGGCGCGGCCGGCGCGCGCAGCGCGGGCCGGTTCGCCGGCGAGTTCGACTGGAAGGTGAGCGAGTCACCGGACGGACTGCGCCTCGACCACGGGCTGCTGGACCGTACGCACGAGACGGTCCCGCCCGGCCGGGTGCAGACGGTGCGGATCGTGGAGCCGCTGCTGTGGCGGCGGCTCGGCTGGGTGCGGGTGGAACTGGACGTGGCCGGTTCCGCGAACTCGGTGCTGGTGCCGGTCGCCCCGCGTCCGATCGCCGAGTCGGTCGTCGCGCGCGTGCTGCACGGCGTGACGGTGCCTCAGGAGCCGTCCCGGCCGCCGCGGCGGGCCCGCTGGTGCGTACCGGTGTGGTGGCGCGGCCACCGCCTCACGGTCAACGACACGGTGTTCGCCACCCGGCACGGCCTGCTGCGGCGCAGGCTCTCGCTGGTGCCGCACGCCAAGGTGCAGAGCGTGCGGCTGCGTCAGGGGCCCTGGCGGCGCCTGTGGCGGCTCGCGGACGTCCACGTGGACACCGGAGCCGACAAAACCGTGACGGCCCGTCTGCGGGACGCCCAGGAGGCCGCGCGGCTCCTGCACGCCCAGGCGGAGAGATCCCGCACCGGCCGCCGCGACGCCCGTCCCGACCGCTGGATGACATCCGGATGACAGGAGGCCCGGCTCCCGTGTGCGGGAAGCCGGGCCCTTGGCCGGTGAGCTCTCAGGAAGCCGCGCTGCGCAGCCCCTGGACGTCGATCTGCTCGGTCTCGTCGTGCGCGGTCAGGTCGATGACCTGGCCGGCGCCGTGCTCCTGCGGGCCGGCCTGCTTGAACTCCGCCTCGGTCTCGGCTTTGTGCACGGCGAGGGCCTCCTGGCCGACGACGTCGGCGAGATCCTCGTTCTGCACGGAGTCCAGCGCGGCCTCGGGTGCGTCCTTCTGGGTGCCGAAGAAGTCGAAACCGCCCTCGACCACCGGGCGCCGCGCGGGCGCGGCCGGTACGACGGCGACCGCGGTCGGCACCGTGAAGTGCCCGGCGGGCGGCTGGGTCACGGGCCTGGCGGGCTCGGCCGGTGCCGTGGGGGCGGCGGCCGCGCGCGCGTGCCCGCCGGCCGCCACGGGCTGCCCCTGTGCCTCGTCCTCCTGGTCCTCCGGGGTGGCCGGCGCACCGGCCCCGCCCGGGGCGGCTCCGGCGCCGCCGGTCACGCCGCCTTCCGCTGCGGCTCCTGCGACGGAGTCGGCCTCGCCCGCGTCGGCCGCACGGGTCTCGCGCGTGCGCGCGACGACAGCGTCCGCGTCGGTCTCCACGCCGGCGCGATCGTCCTCGTCCGCCTCGGGAGCCCTCGGCGTCCCAGCCGTGGCGCCGGAGTCCTCGGCCCCGGGGTCCTCGGCGCCGGAGTCCTCGGCCTCGGCGGCCGCGGGCGTGGCCGCCTCGGCGGCGTCCGTCTCGGTTTGGTCCGTGGCCTCGGTGTCGAACCGGGCCAGGGCCGTCAGCGCCTGCCCGTACAGCCGTGCTCCCTCGGGGGAGAACACCGCGTACGCCGTCGGCTGGTCCCCCGAGTCCGCCTTGTCCTCGGCGGCGTCGCCCGCGTTCTTCACCTCGGCCCGCTCCGGCTCGTCGGCCGGGCCCGGCTCGGGGCTACGCGCCGCCGGCAGCGCGGGCGAGGACGACGGCACGGTCGCCTCTATCTCCAGCAGCCGGCGTCCCTCCAGGGCGCTCGCGCGCTCGGTCTCGGCCGTGGCGTACCGGCGCAGCAGGGCCGCGTGCTCGTTGCGCAGGCCGGCCAGCTCCGCGCGCTTGGCGCGCAGCCTCTGCTCCAGCTTGGTGCGCAGCTCGCGCGACTCCTCCAGGTCGGTCTCCAGTTCGGCGACCCGCTCCTCGAAGCGCCATTCGTCGCCGGCACGCGCGCGTGTGAGCTCGGCGACCCGCTTGCCCGCATGGGTGTCCCAGCGGCGCATCACGACGGCGCCGGTGACCGCCGTCGCCGCGGCGGCCGCGGCCAGGGCGCGCAACACCATGGCCTCGGAGAACACCCAGGGACCCAGCGCGCAGACGAGGGAGACGCCGGCGATCGCCGACGGAGGCAACAGCCGGTGCAGAGGTGGGGAATGGCGGTGGCGTCCACGTGGCATGGCCAGAAACTTACCGCGCGTAGGCGAATCGTGGACCCCCGCCCTGTAAAAACACGGCCACATCACCGGCTTCACTGAGAGTCAGCCACGCGGCTCAGTGGGCGACCAGCCGCGTGCTGATCCACTGGAGCATCCCGGGGATCTCCCGCTTCCAGGTGTTGAAGTTGTGCCCGCCGCTCGGAAGGATGATCGAGGAAATCCTGGTCACGTTCGTGTCCTGCACGCTCTTGATGAACCTGAGCGTGTCCTTGTAGTTGTGCTCACCGACCTTGCTGCTGGTGACGAGCAGCGACGTCTCGGGCGGGGCCAGATGCTTGAGCGTCCAGAAGAGGTCGGCGCGATTCCGCAGGTTCGTGTTCCCGTGGAAGAGGTCCCCGGTGGTGGGGTCGATCGGTGCCTTGTAGTACGGCGACAGGCCCGCGGCGGCCGCGTACGACCTCGGGTGGTGCATCGCGATCTTCAGCGCGCAGTAACCGCCGGTCGAGTCGCCGACGATGCCCCAGCTGGCGGGCGTCTTGTCGACCCGGTAGTGGGCGATCACGGCGTCGCGCAGGTCCTGGGCGAAGAAGGTCTCGGCCTGCGGGCCGCCGGGAATGTCGACGCACTCGGTGTCCCGCGGTGGCGCCACGGTCGGCCGCAGCATCACCAGGATCATCGGCTGCATCTTGCCGTTCTTGGCCAGCTGCTGCGCCGTACTGGGGTAGTGCAGCTTGTCCACCAGCGCCTGAGCCGTGCCGGGGTAACCCGTGAGGACGACGGACACCGGGAACTTGCGGGCACGATTCTGCGGCTGGAAGTACTCCGGGGGCAGGTACACGAACGCCGGCGTGGCGAGATGGGTCGTACGGCCGATGATGTCGACCTTCTGGACCTGCCCGGCCACCTGCGGCAGCGGGCTGCTCACGCCGATGACCCTGGAGGTGGAGACGACCTGGACGGGGCTGCTGCCGCCTCCCGCTATGTGGTCGACGACCAGGCCCTGGTCCGTCTCCTGACCGAACAGGTCGGCCCAGCTGGCGTAGAAACCGAAGGCCTGGTTGGCGGCGAGGCCTACGGAGGCGAAGAGCGCGAGCTGGGTGGCGAGCATCAGCCCCACCCTCCCGCTGACGGACCGCCAGCTCTGCCGGGCCAGTCGCGGCCACAGCCACACCGTGCCGACGAACAGAACGGCGGCGATGACGATCGTCAGAACCAGCACTTTGTTGCTCGTGAGACCCATGGGCTGTTACCTGCCTGCGCTTTCCGCCCGGCGGCCGCCCACGCGTCGTTGCGAGGGCTTGTCCGAGGCTTTCCTTGGCCTTTGACCCGACTTTCCGCCGCGGAGTGAACCTCTCCCCGCGAGACACCGTCCTAGAGGGCGCAATGTCGCCGGATGCCCGATCGGGCCCGGGTTCAAGGTCTCTCGCAGAACTACGGGATGCGATGTCTGTCAGGATAGATGGGGAAATGTCGGGCGGGGTTCCGGGCCGATCGAGCCGGGCGCGGCGCATACTGCGCGGTCCGCGCCCCGAGGCCGTTCCCGTCGTGGTCGGCAGGGCGGCGGCCCTCGTGGGCGTCCTGGACATTGCCGCGGGGGTGTTCCCGCGCTTCCGTCACAGCCGTATGCACGCCATCGCCGAGGTGCTGCCCGGCTCGTTCGGCCCGTTCGCCGCGGCGCTGTCGCTGAGTTCCGGCGTGCTGTTGCTGCTGCTCGCGCACGGACTCAAACGGCGCAAGCGCCGTGCGTGGCGGGCCGCGGTCGCGCTGCTGCCGGCCGGCGCGGCGGCCCAGTTCGCGTACCGGCACTCACTCATCGGCGTGCTCATCGCGGTCGCGCTGCTCGTGCCGCTGCTGCTGCACCGTGACCAGTTCGCGGCGCTGCCCGACCCGCGCAGCAGGTGGCGCGCGCTCACCAACTTCGTCCTCATGAGCGCCGGTTCACTCGCCCTCGGGCTCGTCATCGTGAGCGTCCATCCGCACCGGACGATCGGCGATCCGAGCCTGGCCGACCGGCTGACGCACGTCGTCTACGGCCTGTTCGGCTTCGAGGGGCCGGTCGACTACCAGGGCAACACCTCCTGGACCGTCGCCTTCTCCCTCGGCGCCCTCGGCTGGATCACCGCCGCCACCACGATCTACCTGGCCTTCCGCCCCGAGCACCCGGCCGCCCGCCTCACCGAGGAGGACGAGTCCCGCCTGCGGGCCCTGCTGGCCAAGCACGGCGGGCGGGACTCCCTCGGCCACTTCGCACTGCGCCGCGACAAGGCGGTCGTCTTCTCCCCGAGCGGCAAGGCGGCGGTCACCTACCGCGTCGTCTCCGGCGTGATGCTCGCCAGCGGCGACCCCATCGGCGACGTCGAGGCCTGGCCCGGCGCCATCGAGCGCTTCATGGACGAGGCCAAGGCGCACTCCTGGACCCCGGCCGTCATGGGCTGCTCGGAGACGGGCGGCGAGGTGTGGACCCGCGAGACCGGCCTGGACGCCCTGGAACTGGGCGACGAGGCGGTGGTGGACGTCGCGGATTTCTCACTCGCCGGACGCGCGATGCGCAACGTGCGACAAATGGTCAAGCGCATCGAGCGGGCCGGCTACGAAACCCGAGTACGGCGCATCCGTGACGTCGGCGAAGCCGAACTGGAGCGCATCCGCCGGGCGGCGGAGGACTGGCGCGGCACCGACACCGAGCGCGGCTTCTCCATGGCGCTCGGCCGCGTCGGCGACCCCGCCGACGGCGACTGCCTGATCGCCACCGCGCACAAGCAGGACGACGAGCTCGGCGAGTACGGCGACCTGAAGGCGATCCTGCACTTCGTGCCCTGGGGCAAGGACGGTGTCTCCCTGGACCTGATGCGCCGCGACCGCAGCGCCGACCCCGGCATGAACGAACTGCTGATCGTCGCCGCCCTCCAGGCCGCGCCGAAGCTCGGCATCACCCGGGTCTCGCTGAACTTCGCGATGTTCCGCTCCGCCCTCGCCCGTGGCGAGAAGATCGGCGCAGGCCCGGTGCTGCGCGCCTGGCGCGGACTGCTGGTGTTCCTCTCGCGGTGGTTCCAGATCGAGTCCCTTTACAAGTTCAACGCCAAGTTCCAGCCGCGCTGGGAGCCGCGCTTCGTGGTCTACCGGAACCACGCCGACCTGCCGCGCATCGGCTTCGCCGCCATGCAGGCGGAGGGCTTCGTCACCCTCGCCCTGCCGCTCCCGCGCTTCCTGCGCCGGCGCAGGGCGGTCAGCGAACGCCCCTGCGCGCACGCCGTGGCGGAACGGGACGTCCGCGCGGCCTGAGCGCCGCGCAACCGCGTGGCGATGCGGCCGATGACGGGCCCGGGCGGGCGCCCCTCCCCCCTCCGGCACGGGGGGCGTCCGCCCGGGCCGCCGCGCGTTCCGGGCGCCCTCCTGGGCCTACGCTGAACGTATGAACAACCTCAGCGGGCGCGGCCAGGTCGCCGGCCTTCCGGCATGGGACCGGTGCGCGGTCATGGGTGTCGTCAACGTCACCCCCGACTCCTTCTCCGACGGCGGCCGCTGGTTCGACACGGGCGCCGCGGTCAAGCACGGCCTGGACCTCGTCGCCGAAGGCGCGGACCTGGTCGACGTCGGCGGCGAGTCCACCCGCCCCGGGGCCACCCGGGTCGACGAGGCCGAGGAACTCAGGCGCGTCATTCCGGTCGTCCGGGGCCTCGCCTCCGAAGGCGTCGTCGTCTCCGTCGACACCATGCGCGCCTCCGTCGCCGCACAGTCCCTCGCGGCCGGCGCCGCCCTCGTCAACGACGTCAGCGGCGGCCTCGCCGATCCCGCGATGATCCCGGTGGTCGCCGACGCGGGCGCCCCGTTCGTCGTCATGCACTGGCGCGGCTTCCTCCAGGGCGGCAACGTCGAGGGCGTCTACGAGGACGTCGTCGCCGAGGTCCTGGACGAACTGCACGCGCGCGTGGAAGCCGTGCTGGCGGGCGGCATCGCCCCCGACCGGATCGTCGTCGATCCCGGCCTCGGGTTCTCCAAGGAGGCCGGGCACGACCTCGCCCTCCTCGCCCACCTCGACCGTCTGCGCACCCTCGGTCACCCCCTGCTCGTGGCCGCCTCCCGCAAGCGGTTCCTCGGCCGCGTCCTCGCCGGCCCGGAGGGCTCGCCCCCGCCGGCCCGGGAGCGCGACGCCGCCACGGCCGCCGTCTCCGCACTCGCGGCGGACTCCGGCGCGTGGGCGGTGCGCGTACACGAGGTACGCGCCACCGCGGACGCCGTACGGGTCGCCCGTGCCGTGGAGGAGGCTCGCGCGGCGGGCTCGGCGGCCGGCGCCCGAAGCGAACACGAGGCGTGCGCGACAGAGCGCACGCCGGGCGCGGAGACCGAACGCGGTGCGTGCGGCAGTGGGCCGACGTCTGGTGCCGCTGATGCTCATGGGGCGGAAGGAGCCCGGTGAGCGCCCCTCATACGGACGTCGAGCAGGTCGAGGCCGCCAACACCGCCTTCTACGAGACGATGGAACGCGGCGACTTCGAGGAACTGTCCTCGCTCTGGCTCGCGCCCGCCGACCTGGGCGTGGACGAGGAGTACCACGATCCCGCGGACACCGGCGTCATCTCCTGCGTCCACCCCGGCTGGCCCGTGCTCACCGGCCGGGGCGAGGTCCTCAGGTCGTACGCCCTGATCATGGCCAACACCGACTACATCCAGTTCTTCCTCACCGACGTGCACGTCTCCGTCACCGGCGACACCGCCCTAGTCACCTGCACCGAGAACATCCTCAGCGGCGGCCCCGCCCCCGAGGACGGCGCCGAACTGGGACCGCTGGTCGGACAGCTCGTCGTCGCCACGAACGTGTTCCGGCGCACCCCCGACGGCTGGAAGCTCTGGGCGCACCACGCCTCCCCCGTCCTCGCGGAGAGCGACGACGAGGACGAGGAGACCGGCGTCAATGGCGTGAGTCCGGACGACGGGCCCCTCTCCTGAGCGGGTAGGCGCTCCACAGGGACCAAGAAGTGGTTGGAATCACCTACCCCTGGGTAGAAGCCGCTACCAGTCCATGACACGGCCGGGTTTTCCCGGGGAAACGCGAGATGAACCCTCGTGATCCCGGCCGGGGCCCCCGCCTCGCAGCCCGGCTTTGTCAGTGCCCGCAGGTAGATTCGTCTCAGGCCGGTGTGCCGCCCGCACGCGGTACGGACCGGTCCTTCCCGACGATTGCAGGAGTGATTCGCGTGGATCGTGTCGCGCTGCGCGGCCTCAAGGCCCGCGGGCATCACGGCGTGTTCC
Organism: Streptomyces sp. NPDC052109; assembly: GCF_040680195.1. Lineage (NCBI taxonomy): Bacteria > Bacillati > Actinomycetota > Actinomycetes > Kitasatosporales > Streptomycetaceae > Streptomyces > Streptomyces sp. NPDC052109. The sequence continues at coordinate 58,994 of NZ_JBFAWF010000018.1, forward strand.
CCAAGGAGCGCGAGGAGGGCCAGACCTTCATCGTCGACCTCGTCCTGGGGCTGGACACCCGGCCGGCGGCGGCCGGCGACGACCTGACGAAGACCGTCCACTACGGCATCGTGGCCGAAGAGGTCGTCGCCGTGGTCGAAGGCGAGCCGGTGAACCTCATCGAGACCCTCGCCGAGCGAATCGCCCAGACCTGCCTGAAGCACGAAGGGGTCCAGGAGGTCGAGGTCTGCGTCCACAAGCCGGACGCGCCGATCACCGTCCCCTTCGACGACGTGACCGTCACCATCACCCGGAGCCGAGTATGACCCGACCTTTCCTCCAGGGTCACAGCGACCCGACCGTCCAGCCGGTGCCCGCGTCGGTCGTCGAGCAGGTCGACGCCGCCGACACGACCCTGCAGAACCCCAAATGGGCCGTCATCTCCCTCGGCTCCAACCTCGGCAACCGCCTGGAGACCCTCCAGGGCGCCGTCGACGCGCTCGAGGACACCCCCGGCGTCCGCGTGAAGGCCGTCTCTCCGGTGTACGAGACCGAGCCCTGGGGCGTGGAGCCGGGCAGCCAGCCGACGTACTTCAACGCGATCGTGGCGCTCAAGACCACGCTGCCCCCGTCCTCGCTGCTGGAGCGCGCGCACGCCATCGAGGAGGCGTACAAACGCGTCCGCGACGAGCACTGGGGCCCGCGCACCCTGGACGTCGACATCGTCGCCTACGCCGACGTCACCTCCGACGACCCGCAGCTCACCCTGCCCCACCCGCGGGCCCACGAGCGAGCCTTCGTGCTCGCGCCCTGGCACGACGTGGACCCGCAGGCCCAGGTTCCCGGCCGCGGCACGGTGGCCGATCTGCTGTCGACGATCACCCGCACGGGTGTCGAGCCCCGCCAGGACCTGGAACTCCGACTGCCCGAGTAGTCGTTAAGGTCAAGACGACAAGGTCGACACGACCGCAGTCCGGACCGGTCCGGGGGAGCTGAAGGGACACCGTGAGAGAGCTGCGCATCCGGGTGCTGGTGGGCGTGTTCGTCGTCGCCGGCATCCTGTCCTGGGCGGGCGCCCGCCTCTGGAACTCGATCGGGACCCTCCCCAGCGTCCCCCTGGCCGCACCCGTCGTGCTCGCCCTGATCGCCGTGGTCCTGCTCTCCACGGCGCTCTCGCTGCGCGCTCGCCTCAAGGCCCAGCGCGAGCGCCGCCCCGGCGCGAAGGGCGTCGACCCCCTGATGGCCGCTCGCGCGGTCGTCTTCGGCCAGGCCAGCGCCCTGGTCGCCGCGCTCGTCGCCGGCATGTACGGCGGCACGGGCGTCTTCCTGCTGGAGCTCCTGGACCTCCCCGCCCGCCGCGACCAGGCCATCTACGCCGGCTTCTCGGTCCTGGCAGGCATCGGGGTCATAGTGGCGGCCCTGTTCCTGGAGCGGGTGTGCAAACTCCCCGAGGACGAGGACCAGAACCACCCGGGAGCGGAACCGGCGGCGTGACCGCCGGTTTCCCGAAGCCTCGGTTCAGCGCGCCATGATCAGGCTCATGGCCTCGTTCCGCGTCGCCGCGTCCCGCAGCTGGCCGCGCACGGCGGACGTTATGGTCTTGGCGCCCGGCTTGCGGATGCCGCGCATGGACATGCACATGTGCTCGCACTCGATGACCACGATGACACCTCGCGGCTCCAGGATCTCCATGAGGGAGTCCGCGATCTGCGTGGTGAGTCGTTCCTGCACCTGGGGTCGGCGGGCGTAGACATCCACCAGGCGGGCCAGCTTGGACAGGCCGGTGATCTTTCCGGTGACGGACGGAATGTAGCCGACGTGAGCGACGCCCCTGAAGGGCACCAGGTGATGCTCACAAGTCGAGTAGACCTCGATGTCCTTCACCAGGACCATCTCGTCGTGTCCCAGGTCGAACGTCGTCGTCAGTACGTCCTCGGGCTTCTGCCACAGGCCCGCGAAGATCTCCCTGTACGCCCTCGCCACCCGTGCCGGCGTCTCCCTCAGGCCTTCCCGGTCCGGGTTCTCGCCGACCGCGATCAGCAGTTCCCGCACGGCGTTCTCGGCGCGCTTCTCGTCGAACTCGCCGATGGTGGCCTCACCGTCCAGTGTCACGGGGTCGGTCATGGGGTTCCTCGTTCCTGTGCTTTACGCGTGGCGGCGGCCATGCGTCTGTGTGCGGACATACGAACGCCGCGCCCACCAGGCTAAAACCTGGTGGGCGCAGCGTTCATTCCAGGCCTGATGGCCGAAACGCGATCAGCTCTCCGGGCGGTCCTCCGGGGTCTGGTCCGTTACCGGGGCCGACTCCGTGGCGGTGGACTTGACCGTGCTGATCGAGGCCGTCGCGCCGTTCGCGCCATTGGTCAGTGCCAGCTCCTTCGGGGAGAGCACCGGCGGGCGGGTGGACGGGGTGCGGCGGGACGAGCCGGTCCAGGCCGGCCGCGGCGGGCGCTTGACGATCGGGGCGAAGATCTCGGCGATCTCCTCCTTGCCCAGGGTCTCCTTCTCCAGCAGGTGGAGAACGAGCTGGTCGAGCACGTCGCGGTTCTCGACCAGGATCTCCCAGGCCTCGTTGTGCGCGGTCTCGATGAGCTTCTTGACCTCTTCGTCGACCAGCGCGGCGACCTCTTCCGAGTAGTCGCGCTGGTGAGCCATCTCACGGCCGAGGAAGGGCTCGCTGTTGTCGCCGCCGAACTTGATGGCACCGAGCCGCTCGGTCATGCCGTACTGGGTGACCATCGCGCGGGCCAGGTTGGTGGCCTTCTCGATGTCGTTCGCGGCGCCGGTGGTCGGGTCGTGGAAGACCAGTTCCTCCGCCGCGCGGCCGCCCAGCATGTAGGCGAGCTGGTCGAGCATCTCGTTGCGCGTGGTCGAGTACTTGTCCTCGTCCGGCAGCACCATCGTGTAGCCGAGGGCGCGGCCGCGGGACAGGATGGTGATCTTGTGGACCGGGTCGGAGTTCGGGGAGGCCGCCGCGACCAGGGCGTGACCGCCCTCGTGGTACGCGGTGATCTTCTTCTCCTTGTCCGACATGATCCGGGTCCGCTTCTGCGGGCCCGCGACCACGCGGTCGATCGCCTCGTCCAGTGCCCTGTTGTCGATCAGCTTCTGGTCGCCGCGGGCGGTCAGAAGGGCGGCCTCGTTGAGGACGTTCGCCAGGTCTGCACCCGTCATGCCGGGGGTGCGGCGGGCGACGGCGGCCAGGTCGACGTCGGGCGCGACCGGCTTGCCCTTCTGGTGGACCTTGAGGATCTCCAGGCGGCCCTGGAGGTCCGGCGGGTCGACGGCGATCTGGCGGTCGAAGCGGCCGGGGCGGAGCAGGGCCGGGTCGAGGATGTCGGGGCGGTTCGTGGCGGCGATCAGGATCACGCCGCCCTTCACGTCGAAGCCGTCCATCTCGACGAGCAGCTGGTTCAGGGTCTGCTCGCGCTCGTCGTGACCACCGCCGAGGCCGGCGCCGCGGTGGCGGCCGACCGCGTCGATCTCGTCGACGAAGACGATCGCCGGGGCGTTGGCCTTGGCCTGCTCGAACAGGTCCCGGACTCGGGAGGCACCGACACCGACGAACATCTCGACGAAGTCGGAACCGGAGATCGAGTAGAAGGGGACGCCCGCCTCGCCGGCGACGGCGCGCGCCAGCAGCGTCTTGCCCGTGCCCGGGCGGCCGTAGAGCAGCACGCCCTTGGGGATCTTGGCCCCTACGGCCTGGAACTTGGCCGGCTCCTGGAGGAACTCCTTGATCTCGTGGAGCTCCTCGACGGCCTCGTCGCAGCCGGCGACGTCGGCGAACGTCGTCTTCGGGGTGTCCTTGGTGATGAGCTTGGCCTTCGACTTGCCGAAGTTCATCACCCGGGAGCCGCCGCCCTGCATCTGATTCATCAGGAACAGGAAGACGACCACGATCAGGACGAAGGGCAGCAGGGAGAGCAGGACGCCGAGGAACGGGTTCTGCTTGGACGGCGAGACCGTGTAGCCGTCCGGGATCTGCTTGTCCTGGTACTTGGTCTGGAGCTGACCGGCGATGGTCACGCCCTGGTCGCCGATGTAGCTCGCCTGGATCTTGGTGCTGCCGTCGACCTTCTGGCCGTCCTTGAGGGTGACCTTGATTGTCTGCTCGTCGCCCGTGGTGAGCTTGGCCGACTGGACCCTGTTGTCATTGATCGCCGCGACGACCTGGCCTGTGTCCACCGTCTTGTAGCCGCCGGACGAGCCGACGACCTGCATCAACACGACCACGGCAAGGACGGCCAGCACGATCCACATGACCGGCCCACGGAAGTATCGCTTCACGTCCATCCATACGGAGCGGTGCCGCCCCGTCCCTCCTGCCACAGTGAGTTTGATAAGACAGTTCTTCTGACGGTACCCCAGCGTGGTGGTCCGAAGCCGCACGAAGTCCGCTTCGACGGCTGGGAAACCCGTCTCTGCATGCTTCAACGGCGCGGAACCCGCCGGGGTTCCCGATCGTCCTACAAGGCTTGAGCCGACTGGCTCACACCTCGCACCGTGCGGCTCAGCCGCCGTAGACGTGGGGCGCGAGCGTACCGACGAACGGGAGGTTGCGGTACTTCTCGGCGTAGTCGAGGCCGTAGCCGACGACGAACTCGTTGGGGATGTCGAAGCCGACCCACTCGACGTCGATGGCGACCTTCGCGGCGTCCGGCTTGCGCAGCAGCGTGCACACCTTGAGGGAGGCGGGCTCGCGCGAGCCGAGGTTGTTGATCAGCCAGGACAGGGTCAGACCGGAGTCGATGATGTCCTCGACGATCAGGACGTGCCGGCCCTTGATGTCGGTGTCGAGGTCCTTGAGGATCCGCACGACACCGGAGGACTGGGTGCCCGCGCCGTAGGAGGACACGGCCATCCAGTCCATGGTGACGGGGGTGGACAGCGCCCGGGCGAGGTCCGCCATGACCATCACGGCGCCCTTGAGGACGCCGACGATGAGCAGGTCCTTGCCCGCGTACTCCGCGTCGATCTTCGCGGCCAGCTCGCTCAGCTTCGCGTCGATCTCTTCCTTGGTGATGAGCACCTGCTGGAGGTCGGCACCCATGTCTTTCGCGTCCACCCGCATCACTTTCGGTCGTCCCGCACTTACGGCCGTAGGTCACGGCCACCGGCTGCCCGGGCCGACCGACGGAGGGTCGCTCCGCGGGGCCGGGATTCAGCCTTGCCGAATCACCAGTCTGCCACCCTGGCGCCGGGCGACGACTTTGCCCGGGAGATTGATGGCTCCCTGGCCGCGCCAGCCGGTGATCAGGCGGTCGACTTCCTCGATGTGGCGGGCGAACAGGGAACCGGCCGGGGCGCCGGCCTCGATGGCGGCGCGGCGCAGGATGCGGCGGCGTACGGCGGGCGGGAGCGCGTAGAGCTTGGCGCATTCCAGCAGGCCCGCGGCGTCGCGTACGGAGGGCTCGGCCTGGCTGGCCCAGGCGTCGAGGGCGTCGGCGTCGTCGCGGGAGAGCTGGGCGGTGCGGGCGAGCGCCTCCACGACCCCTTTGCCGAGGGCCTTCTCCAGGGCGGGCAGGCCTTCGTGCCGGAGCCGGGAGCGGGTGTAGGCGGGGTCGGTGTTGTGGGGGTCGTCCCAGACGGGGAGGGACTGGGCCATGCAGGCCTTGCGGGCGGTCTGCCGGTCGAGGGTCAGGAAGGGGCGCCGGTAACGGCCGCCGGCCCCCGAGACCGCGGCCATGCCGGACAGGGAGCGGATGCCGGAGCCGCGGGCGAGGCCGAGCAGGACGGTTTCCGCCTGGTCGTCGCGGGTGTGGCCGAGCAGGATCGCGGTGGCGCCGTGGCGTTCGGCCAGGGCGTCGAGGGCGCCGTAGCGGGCGTCGCGGGCGGCGGCTTCGGGGCCGCCGTCGCGGCCCACCGTGACGGCGATGGACTCGACCGGATCGAGGCCGAGTTCGCGCAGGCGCAGGACGACCTCGTCGGCGCGGAGGTCGGAGCCGGGCTGGAGGCCGTGGTCGACGGTGACGCCCCCGGCGCGGACGCCGAGCTTGGGCGCTTCGAAGGCGAGGGCGGAGGCGAGGGCCATGGAGTCGGCGCCGCCGGAGCAGGCGACGAGCACCAGCGGGGAGGGGGGCCGCTCGGCCGTCCGGTCCGGGTACGCGCCGAAGGCCTGCCGGCCGGGGCCGACGAGAACCTGGCCGCCGGGCCGGCCGGAGGTCTGGTGGTCGTTCAGGATGTCGTGGAGGACGCGGCGAACCGCCAGGCGTATCGCCGCGACCGCAGGATGGGGACCCATGTCCGGTTCCCTTCATGAAGTTTTCGGGGGTGAGCCCGAGCCGGTCACTCAGAGTGTGTAGATGGTGACAGAAGCGGGCGGTTCCCCGAGCATTGCACGCCTACGCATGGCTCACGGTCCCTCGGACGGGTGATTGGAGGGGCGTTCGCCTGCCGTCGGCCGGATTCGTCTCACGACGTGTCCATGCCGTTCACGACTCGGCCTTGCGGTGCACCCGTGCGACCCAGTCCGCCGGTTTGGCGATCTCCGCCTTGGTGGGCAGGGTGTTGGGCGAGGTCCACACGCGGTTGAAACCGTCGATGCCGACCTGCTCGACGACGGCTCGTACGAACCGTTCGCCGTCCCGGTACTGCCTCAGTTTGGCATCCAGACCCAGCAGCTTGCGCAGGGCGAGGTCGAGGCGGGAGGCGCCCTTGGCCCGGCGCTGCTGGAACTTCTCGCGGATCTCGGCGACGGTCGGTACGACGCTGGGGCCGACGCCGTCCATGACGTAGTCGGCGTGGCCCTCCAGCAGGGACATGACGGCGGTGAGGCGGGCGAGGATCTCGCGCTGGGCAGGGGTCTGCACCAGATCCACGAAGGAACGGCCGCCGTCCTCCTCCTCGCCCTCGGGGCGGCCTCCGGCGAGGGACTGGGCGGCCTCCCTGATGCGCTCCAGGAAGGTCATCGGGTCGACGTCGGTCTCCGCCAAGAACGACTGGATTTCGCCCTCCAGGTGGTCGCGCAGCCAGGGCACGGCCGTGAACTGGGTGCGGTGGGTCTCCTCGTGCAGGCATACCCACAGGCGGAAGTCGTGCGGTTCGACGTCGAGTTCGCGCTCGACGTGGACGATGTTCGGCGCGACGAGGAGGAGGCGGCCGCCACCGTTCTCGCCGGCGGGGAGGTCGCGGCCGGCGGGGGCGAAGGTCTCGTACTGGCCGAGGACGCGGGAGGACAGGAACGACAGCAGCATGCCGAGTTCGACGCCGGTGACCTTGCCGCCGACGGTGCCGAGGACCGCGCCGGCGGGGTTGCCTCCGCGCCGTTCCTGCATCTTCTCCAGGAGTGGTTTGAGGATCTCGCGGAAGCCGGCGACGTTGGCGCGGACCCAGCCGGGGCGGTCGACCACGAGGACGGGGGTGTCGTGGATCTCGTCGGTGCCCATACGCGTGAAGCCCCGGACGTGTTCCTCCGAGGCTTTGGCGTGCCGGCGCAGCTCCGCGACGACGGCGCGTGCCTCGTCCCGGCTGACGTCGGGGCCCGGCCGTACGAGCCGCGTCGCGGTCGCCACCGCGAGGTTCCAGTCGACCATCCCGGGAGATGCGGTGCCACCGAAGCCAGTCATGCTGTCAACCGTACGGGACCGTTCCCGCTTGGGGCAGGCCATGTGCGGTGGGCGGGGGCCACGGGTGTCGGGCCGGAGAAGCTACCGGCAGCCGCACCCCGCCAGTGCCGTCGCCGTCTTGTCCAGGGCCGACTCCGCCTCGACGGGATCCGTCGTGCCGGAGGCCATGAAGGCGAAGGCCAGGAGGCGGCCGTCGGCGTCGACGACCGTCCCGGCGAGGGTGTTCACCCCGGTGAGGGTGCCGGTCTTGGCGCGGATGACGCCTGCCGCGCTGTCGGTGTAGCGGTCGGCCAGGGTGCCGGTGAAGCCGGCCACGGGCAGGCCGGTGAGGACGGGGCGCAGGCCCGGGCGGTCGGGGTCGCCCGCGGTGACCAGGAGGGCGGTCAGCAGGTCGGGGGTGAGCCGGTCGTCGCGGTCGAGGCCGCTGCCGTCGTGGAAGGAGGCACCGGACATCGGCAGCCCCAGCTTGGTGAGCCGGGCGGAGATCGCCCTGGCGCCGCCGTCGAAGCTGCCGGGTTCGCCGCTGGCGAGGGCCGTCTGGCGGGCCAGGGCCTCGGCGATGTCGTTGTCGCTGTTGGTCAGCATGCGCTCGACCAGGTCGGACAGCGGGGGCGAGGAGACCGTGGCGAGGGTCTCCGCGCGCGTGGTGGCCTTGGAGGGGCCGGGGGGAGTGGTGGTGATACCGGCGCTGTCGAGGAAGTCGGCGAACTTGGCCGCCGCGTCCTCCGCCGGGTCGCTCACGCGGGGTGCCGGTCCGCTGGTCGTGTCGTCGGTGCGGCCCTCGTCGGCGCTCAGGGCGCTGACCGGCGCGAGGTTGTCGTTGACGCCGATGGGGTGCAGGGCGGGGCCGGAGTACAGGGTCGTGTCGTAGGAGAGCGTGACCTTGTGGATGCCGCGCTTCTCGAGCGCCTTCGCGGTGTCCGCCGCGAGGTCGCGCAGGCCGGCCCAGCCGTTGGTCTTCTTGCGGGCGGTGAGGGTGGGGTCGCCGCCGCCGACCAGGACGAGTTCGCCGGTGTCGGGTTCGAAGGCGGCGCGGGTGGTGAAGCGGTGGTCGGGGCCCAGGGCGGACAGGGCGGCGGTGGCGGTGGCGATCTTGGTGGTGGAGGCGGGGGTCAGTGCCTCGCCGGCGTCGGCGGCGTACAGGCGCTTGCCGGTCGCCACGTCGACGACGGCGGCCGCGTGGCTGCCGCCGAGCGCGGAGGCGTCCAGAAGGGGCTCCAGGGCTTCGGAGAGGGCCTTTCCGTCCGGTTCGGCCGTCTCGGTGCCGGCGGCGCGCGACGGGCCGTCCAGGCCCGCGAGGACGGGCCCGGCGCTCGGCACGGGCCGGGGCCTGCCCGGCGCCGTACCGGAGCGGCCGTGATCTGCGCCACCTGATCGCTCCAGGGCGACCGCGCGGTCCCGCTCGGCCGTACGCTGACCGTCGGCGCCCCAGGGGCCTGCCGCGGTCACCACACCGGCGGCGAGCGCCAGGCCGACGGTGGCGGCGCCGGCGGTGTACTGCCACGTCCTGACGGCCCCCGGCCGCGGCGGGTGCAGGGCCGGGAACCCGGGCCGAAGGGCCCGCGTCAAGCGCGCGACCCGCGGCTTCGCGGCCGCCCCGGCCCGCGCCAGACGCGGCCGTACGGCCTTCGCGATCCGCTCCACCTGCGGTCTCGCGGCCCGCCAAGGCCTCAGCTCTGGCACGACCACCAGCCCCTTTCGCGATCACACACCTGCGTGAGGGACACTTAACCACCAGAACTATGTGCTGATCATGGAGGAGCCACCGGTGGAGTTCGACGTCACGATCGAGATCCCGAAGGGTTCGCGCAACAAGTACGAGGTGGACCACGAGACCGGTCGGATCCGCCTGGACCGTCGTCTCTTCACCTCGACCGCCTACCCGACCGACTACGGCTTCGTCGAGAACACCCTCGGCGAGGACGGCGACCCGCTGGACGCGCTGGTCATCCTGGACGAGCCGACCTTCCCGGGCTGCCTGATCCGCTGCCGTGCGATCGGCATGTTCCGTATGACGGACGAGGCGGGCGGCGACGACAAGCTGCTGTGCGTTCCCGCCACCGACCCGCGCGTGGAGCACCTGCGCGACATCCACCACGTGTCCGAGTTCGACCGCCTGGAGATCCAGCACTTCTTCGAGGTGTACAAGGACCTGGAGCCCGGCAAGTCGGTCGAGGGCGCGAACTGGGTGGGGCGCACGGACGCCGAGGCGGAGATCGAGCGGTCGTACAAGCGCTTCAAGGAGCAGGGCGACCACTGAGCCCCACGCCCCCACGCTCACCGGATCGGGCCGTACGCGCACGCGTGCGGCCCGTTCCGCATCCACGCACGTGTGCGGCCCGGCCGGGTACCTGTGCGCATACTGAGCCATACGGAAGGTGTCATTCAGGGAGCGTTGCCAGGTGATGGAGGCGGAGGACCGCAAGCCCCGGTCGGACGAGGCGCGGTACGACCCGGAGATCACGTCCGAGTTCGCCATCCCCGCGGGCATCGAGGTCTCCGAGGGCGGCGGTGAGCCGGAGACCACGTCGGAGTTCGCCGTGCCGGAGGGGCTGGAGGCCCCGCAGCCGCCGAGTGCCGAGCCGGAGGGGTCCGCGTTCACCCCGCCGCGCACCTACGGCGCCAAGGACGGCCTGTCCGCGTTCACGCCGGCCACCGGAGTGCCGCTGGTCAGCCTGGTCAAGGACGCGCCGTGGCAGGACCGGATGCGCACGATGCTGCGTATGCCGGTGGCCGAGCGGCCCGCACCGGAGCCGGTGCAGCGCGAGGAGGAGGGCGGCCCGGCGGTCCCGCGCGTGCTCGACCTGACCCTGCGCATCGGCGAGCTGCTCCTGGCCGGCGGTGAGGGCGCGGAGGACGTGGAGGCCGCGATGTTCGCGGTGTGCCGCTCCTACGGCCTGGACCGCTGCGAGCCGAACGTCACCTTCACCCTGCTGTCCATCTCGCACCAGCCGTCGCTGGTGGAGGACCCGGTCACGGCGTCGCGGACGGTACGGCGGCGGGGCACCGACTACACCCGGCTGGCGGCCGTGTTCCAGCTGGTGGACGACCTGACCGACCCGGAGACCCATGTCTCCCTCGAGGAGGCCTACCGGCGGCTGGCGGAGATCCGCCGCAACCGCCATCCCTACCCCGGCTGGGCACTGACCCTGGCCAGCGGTCTGCTCGCCGGCGCGGCCTCCGTCCTGGTCGGCGGCGACCTGATCGTGTTCGTCGCGGCCGCCGTCGGCGCGATGCTGGGCGACCGGCTGGCCTGGCTGTGCGCGGGACGCGGGCTGCCGGAGTTCTACCAGTTCACGGTCGCCGCGATGCCGCCCGCGGCGATCGGGGTGGCGTTCGCGCTGGCGGACGTCGACGTGAAGGCGTCCGCCGTCGTCACCGGTGGGCTGTTCGCGCTGCTGCCCGGGCGGGCGCTGGTGGCGGGCGTACAGGACGGCCTGACCGGCTTCTACATCACCGCTGCGGCCCGCCTGCTGGAGGTCCTGTACTTCTTCGTCGGCATCGTCGCCGGCGTGCTGGTCGTCCTGTACTTCGGCGTCAAGCTCGGCGGCAAGCTGAACCCGGACGCGGCGCTCATCATCAACGAGCGGCCGCTGATCCAGATCGCGGCGTCCATGCTGCTGTCGCTGACCTTCGCGGTACTGCTGCAGCAGGAGCGGTCGACCGTGCTCTGGGTGACCCTCAACGGGGGCGTGGCCTGGACGGTGTACGGCGCGATGCACTACGTCGGCGACATCTCGCCGGTGGCGTCCACGGCGGTGGCGGCGGGGCTGGTGGGCCTGTTCGGTCAGCTGCTGTCGCGCTACCGGTTCGCTTCGGCGCTGCCCTACACGACGGCGGCGATCGGGCCGCTGCTGCCCGGCTCCGCCACGTATTTCGGGCTGCTGAACATGGCCCAGAACGAGGTGGACAAGGGGCTGGTGTCGCTGGCCAACGCGGCGTCGCTGGCCATGGCCATCGCCATCGGGGTCAATCTGGGCTCGGAGGTCTTCCGGCTGTTCCTGCGGGTGGGTCCCGCCGGGAAGCGGCGGGCCGCCAAGCGGACTCGGGGTTTCTAGCCGCCCCCCGGGCCGCGGCTACTGCTGACGGTAGCCGTAGGGGTACGTGTTCTGCTCGTACTGGTTCTGCTCGTACTGGTTCTGCTCGTACTGGTTCTGCTCGTACTGGTTCTGCCCGTACTGGTTCTGCCCGTACTGGTCCTGCCCGTACTGGTGCTCCGCGTACTGCCCCCGGTCGTACTGCTGCTGCGGGTACCGCTGGTGGTCGGGATACTGCTGCTGGTCGTAACCCTGGTTCCAGTACTGCTGCTGATCCTGCTGCGGCTGCTGCCCGTACGGCTGCTCCGGCTCTATGCGGCGCAGCTGGGCGGTGGCGGTGTCCATGGCCGGCGGGTACGGGTACTGGGGCGCCTGGGGCTGCCGCGGGGCCTGCGGGGCGGACTGCGCGGCCTTCTTCTCCTTGCCGCGGGCCCGCAGGAACTCGATCGCGATCGGGACCACGGAGACGAGGACGATCAGGATGAGGATGGCCTCGATGTTGTTCTTGACGAAGCCGATCTTGCCGAGCCAGGAGCCGAGCAGGGTGACGCCCGCGCCCCACAGTACGCCGCCGATGACGTTGAAGGTCAGGAACGAGCGGTACTTCATGCCGCTGACGCCCGCGACGATCGGCGTGAACGTGCGGACCACGGGCACGAAGCGGGCCAGGACCAGGGACTTCGGGCCGTACTTCTCGAAGAACTCGTGGGCCTTGGTGACGTTCTCCTGCTTGAACAGGCGGGAGTTCGGGCGGTTGAACAGGGACGGGCCGACCTTCCTGCCGAACATGTAGCCCGCCTGGTCGCCGAGGATCGCGGCGAGGCAGATCAGCCCGATCGCGCCCCACAGCGGGAAGTCCATCTGGTGGGACGTGATCAGCAGACCGCAGGTGAACAGCAGCGAGTCACCGGGCAGGAAGAAGCCGATGAGCAGGCCGGACTCGGCGAAGACGACGAGGAGCAGGCCCCAGATGCCGAACGAGTCGAGGAGGTTGTTCGGATCCAGCCAGCTCGGTCCGAGGGCGAGTGTCATCACGGGTCCGGGCTCCTGAGGGGGTGAAGGCGGCTACGGCGGCTGTTGTTCGGCGGACGGCCGCACAAAGCTATCAACGTGATGTGTCCGCCCCAGGTTCCACCGGTGTCCCCAGGATGCACTGTGGGATGACTGGGAGAAAGCTGTGACTCATGGGACTCGATGACTACGGCGGCGGCCAGGGACCCCAGCCTGACGTGCTGGTCGTGACGACGAACGACGTACCGGGGTACCGGGTGCAGCAGGTGATCGGCGAGGTCTTCGGGCTCACCGTACGGTCGCGGCACCTCGGCAGCCAGATCGGCGCCGGGCTGAAGTCGATGATCGGCGGCGAGCTGAAGGGGCTCACCAAGACGCTGGTGCAGACCCGCAACCAGGCCAGGGAGCGCCTGGTGGAGCAGGCACGCGCGCGTGGCGCCAACGGCGTGCTGGCGTTCCGCTTCGACGTGACCGACGCCGCGGACGTGGGCACGGAGGTGTGCGCCTACGGTACGGCGGTGGTCCTGGCCCGGGAGTGAGCCCCCGGGCCAGGGGTGGTCAGGCGGCCGAGTGCCGGTCGGCGTTCGCCTTGATCGCGTCGTGCAGGTGCACGGCGAGACCGGGGCGCATGGAGTCGTAGAACGCCTTGAAACGCTCGTCGGAGACGTACATCTCCGCGAAGCACCGGTGCATCTCGTAGGGGACGTCGAAGAAGTACCTGCTGATGTGCTGCCGGTGTTCCTCGGCCAGGTCCATGGCCGCCTCGCCGGCCGGCTCCTCGCCGGCGGCGACCAGGGCGGCGTACCGCCGGCCCCAGTCGTCGACCTCGGCCTGGATGCGTTTCCAGTCCTCCTTGGTGTACGTGGCGGCCCGGCGCTGCGACTCGGCGTACGCCTCGGTGTTGCCCCAGCGCTGCTCGGCCTCCTCGGCGTACTGCTCGGGGTCCTTGTCCCCGAACACCTCGAACCGCTCCTGCGGGGTCAGGTTGATGCCCATCTTGCGTGCCTCCATGGCGTGCTCCACGGCCGCGGCCATCTTCTGCAGCTTCTCGATCCGGGCGGTCAGCAGTTCGTGCTGGCGGCGCAGGTGTGCGCCCGGGTCCGCGTCCGGGTCGTCGAGCAGGACCGCGACCTCCTCGAGCGGGAAGCCGAGCTCCCGGTAGAACAGGATCTGCTGGAGCCGGTCGAGGTCGGCGTCGGTGTAGCGCCGGTGGCCGGCGTGGGTGCGCTCGCCGGGCGCGAGCAGGCCGATCTCGTCGTAGTGGTGCAGGGTGCGCACCGTGATCCCGGCGAACCCCGCGACCTGTCCCACGGAGTAGCTCACTTTTCCGCTCCTTCGGTCGGTACGCCGTCCACGCTGAGGCCTCACGTGACGTGAGGTGCAAGCCGGTTCTCGTTCGCGATGTCTGGGATGTTCTGCGCATTTTGTCCGTTTATGGTGAGCCCGTGGCCCAGGACTCCGCGCAGCAGGCGCCCCCGACCGCTTCCGCGGCCCCGGCACGGGCTCTGCTGCCGTTCATCCTGCCCGCGGCGGTCGTGGGTGTGGCCGCGAGCCTGGTCTTCGTCGGGCTGAGCACGGCGGCCGAGCAGCTCCAGCACGTGCTGTGGGGGCCGCTGCCGGACGCGCTCGGAGTGGGCCGTTACTCGGTGCTGTGGATGTTCGTGATGCTGATCGCCACGGGGCTCGTGGTCGGGCTGGTGGTGTGGAAGGCGCCCGGGCACGCCGGGCCCGACCCGGCCACTTTGAGCCTGACCGCCCCGGTCCTGCGGCCGGTCGTGCTGCCGGGCCTGGTGCTGGCGGCCGGGCTGATGCTGGCCGGCGGCCCGAGCCTCGGCCCGGAGAACCCGGTCATCGCGGTGAACGTGGGCCTCGCGACCTGGCTCGGCATGCGTCTGATGCCCCGGACGCCGGGCACCTTGTGGCCGGTGCTGGCCGAGTCGGCGACGATCGGAGCGCTGTTCGGCACGCCGGTGGCGGCGGCGCTGGTGATCTCCGAGGCGCTGGCCGGACACCCGATGGAGGGCCGGCTGTGGGACAACCTGTTCGCGCCCCTGACCGCCGGCACGTGCGGGGCCGTGACGACCACCCTGGTCGCCCATCCCACGTTCGACCTGGGGCTGCCGCCGTTCGGCCACCCGCACGCGGGGGACCTGCTGGCCGCCCTTGTGATCGCCCCGGCGGCCGCGGTGCTCGGCATGGGTGCGGTGTACGCCTTCCCGTACGTCCACGCGGCCTTCCGGACGCTGCGCCACCCGATGCTGACGCTTCCGGCCGGCGGGGCCGTACTGGGCGCCCTGGGGGCCCTGGGCGGCCATCTGACGCTCTTCAAGGGGCTGTCCGAGGTCGGGGAGCTGGCCCGGCACCCGGACGGCTGGTCGGCGGGGCGGTTCGCCGGGATGGCCGTGGTGAAGCTCGCCGCGCTGCTCGTCGCCGCGACCTGCGGTTTCCGGGGTGGCCGCATCTTCCCGGCGGTCTTCGTGGGTACTGCCCTGGGACTGTGCGCCCACGCGGTCGTTCCGGCCGTGCATCCGGCGGTGGGCGTGGCCACGGCAGTCCTGGGCATGCTCCTGGCGATCACTCGGCAGGGCTGGGTGAGTCTGTTCACCGCCGCCGCGCTGGTCGCCTCGCCCGGCGTCCTCGCCCTGCTGTGCATCGCGTCGCTGCCGGCCTGGCTGCTGGTGACGGGACGCCCGCAGATGCAACTGCGGCCGGACGGCGCCGCAGTCCGCTGAAACCTTCCTGGAGGCACGTTCATGGCCCTGCACCAAGGTCCCGACAAACGCCAAGAGCGGACGATGTCGGTCAACCCGTTCTACGGGGAGGCCAATCCGGTCGGCGGCATGACCGAGGCCCCGCCCACGCACCGGCTCCCGGACGCACCCCTGCCCCCCTCCACGGCGTACCAGCTGGTGCACGACGAGCTGATGCTGGACGGCAACTCCCGGCTGAACCTGGCCACGTTCGTCACCACCTGGATGGAGCCGCAGGCCGGGGTGCTGATGGGCGAGTGCCGGGACAAGAACATGATCGACAAGGACGAGTACCCGCGCACGGCCGAGCTCGAGCGGCGCTGCGTGGCGATGCTCGCCGACCTGTGGAACGCCCCGGACCCGGCGGCCGCGGTGGGCTGTTCGACGACCGGGTCGAGCGAGGCCTGCATGCTCGCCGGGATGGCGCTGAAGCGACGGTGGGCGCAGCGCAACGCCGACCGCTATCCGGGCGCGCGGCCCAACCTGGTCATGGGCATCAACGTCCAGGTGTGCTGGGAGAAGTTCTGCAACTTCTGGGAGGTGGAGGCCCGGCAGGTGCCGATGGAGGGCGACCGATTCCATCTGGACCCACAGGCCGCAGCGGAACTGTGCGACGAGAACACCATCGGGGTCGTCGGCATCCTCGGCTCGACGTTCGACGGCTCCTACGAGCCGATCGCCGAGCTGTGCGCGGCCCTGGACGCCCTCCAGGAGCGCACCGGGCTCGACATCCCGGTGCACGTGGACGGCGCGTCCGGCGGCATGGTGGCGCCCTTCCTGGACCCCGGCCTGGAGTGGGACTTCCGGCTGCCGCGCGTGGCCTCGATCAACACCTCGGGGCACAAGTACGGGCTGGTGTACCCGGGGGTCGGCTGGGCGCTGTGGCGGGACAAGGAGGCGCTGCCGGAGGAGCTGGTCTTCCGCGTCAACTACCTCGGCGGGGACATGCCGACCTTCGCGCTCAACTTCTCCCGGCCCGGCGCGCAGGTGGTGGCGCAGTACTACACGTTCCTGCGCCTCGGCCGCGAGGGCTACCGCGCGGTGCAGCAGTCGACGCGGGACGTGGCGACCTCGCTCGCGCGGAAGATCGCGGCCCTCGGTGACTTCCGGCTGCTCACGCACGGCGACCAACTGCCGGTGTTCGCGCTGACCACGACCGACGACGTCACGGCGTACGACGTCTTCGACGTCTCCCGGCGGCTGCGCGAGAGCGGCTGGCTGGTGCCCGCCTACACCTTCCCGGCGAACCGGCAGGACCTGTCCGTGCTGCGGGTGGTCTGCCGCAACGGCTTCTCCCACGACCTGGCCGATCTGTTCCTGGACGACCTGAGCCGCCTGCTGCCCCAACTGCACCGGCAGCCGCATCCCCTGACCCGCGACAAGGAGGCGGCCACCGGCTTCCACCACTGACCCACGCCCTGACGGCCAGGCGCGCGAGTGGCCCGGCTCGCCGCCGTGGCCGTCCGGGACAGGGGTTCCACCGGACGGCGGTGCCGAGCCGGTGCGGCACGGGGTCGCGGGCAGCGAGGGCGTTGGACGGGATGCCGACCGGCCGGACGAGGATCTGCACGGCCACGGGCAGGCAGGAGCATGAGCGGGAGGACCAGCGTCGTCCTGGATCAGCGGTCGTCCTCCGGAAGCCGCTCCCCCGTCGCGTACGGGTTCTCCTCGTCCTCGGCGAGCACCCCGACGAACGGGTCGTCCTCGCCGGCGAAGGTGTAGGCGCCGCTCTCGAGGCGCACGACGAGGCCACGGGTCCACTCGGCCTCGCAGTCCGCGGTGCGCACCCACATGTTCATGATCTCGCCGATGTGACCGAGCCGCTCGGGCCCCTCCTCGGGCACGTAGTGCTCGGTGACCGAGGAACGCCACGCCTCGATGCGGCGCGTGCGCTCCTGCAGCAGCGCCACCACCTCGGCCCTCGGCAGGTCGACCATGAAGCCGCCGGCGGCCGCCTTGACGTCGCCGCGCTGGTCGTAGGTGACCAGCGCGTCACGCAGCAGGGCGAAGTACTCCTCGGTGCCGCCGTCCGTCAGCTCGTACTCGGTGCGCGGCGGGCCGCCGGCCGTGGACGGCGCGATCTCGTGCGCGTGCAGCAGCCCTTGCTTGGCCATCTGTTTCTCCAGGTCGCCCCGCACCTGGTAGCCATGGGCCCGCCCGTGCTGGCGGACCGCACCCAGCGAGGAGACGGATCGCTGACATGCGGTCCAGGCTATTGCCGTACGGCCGCCCGCCCCGCGGTCACCCCCAGGAGGTGCCCTGCTCCTCGGCGACCAGCTCGAAGGCGGTCCTGCCGTCCAGGGACTCGCGGATGATGTCGGCGTGGCCGGCGTGCCGCGCCGTCTCGCGGATCAGGTGCAGGCACAGCCAGCGCAGCGACACCCGGCCCTGCGGCGGGAACCACGGGTCCGGCGGCAGGGGGAAGGTGTCGTCCAGGCTCGGCGCGGACCGAATGAACTTCTCCGTCTCGGCGGCGACCTGCTCCCAGTACGCCAGCTGCGAGGCGACCGTCTCCTCGCCGGTCAGCCGGAAGGTCTCGTGCCAGTTCGACTGGTCCCGCTGGATCGCCGGCGGCTCCTGCCTGGCGCGCGCGATCCAGCCCTGCTCGACCTCGGCGACGTGCTTGAGCAGGCCACCGAGCGACAGCTCGCTGGCGCTGGGGCGAGTGCGGGCCTGTTCCTCGGTCAGTCCGAGCAGGGCCCGGCGGATCCCGCCGCGCTGCTCCTCGATGAACGCGAGCAGTGCCCCGCGCTCGTCGCCCTGCGCCTCCGCCGGTACGTGCATGACCATGGCCGACCGCCTTTCGTCTCCGTAGCCGGGGGCGTCCGCCCCTGACACCGACGACGCTACGGCCCCTTGCGGTCAGCCTCTGTCCGCAAGGGGCCGCAGCTCCGGGAAAGTGGGTCTAGAAGGGGAACGCGCTGCGGCCGTGCTGCACGGAGATCCACTTGACGGTCGTGAAGGACTCCAGCGTGGTCTCGCCGTTCAGGCGGCCGATCCCGGAGTGCTTCTCGCCGCCGAAGGGCACGATCGGCTCGTCGTGGACCGTGCCGTCGTTCACGTGGAACATGCCGGTGTCGACCTGCTTGGCGAAGGCCACGCCGCGCTCGATGTCACCCGTGTGGACGGCACCGCTGAGTCCGTACGGCGTGTCGTTTACGATGCGGAGCGCCTCCTCCTCGCCGTCGAACGGGATGAGGAAGACGACCGGGCCGAAGACCTCCTGCTGGAGCAGGGTGGAGTCGGCGGGTACGTCGGTGAGCACGCTGGGCTCGACCAGGTTGCCGGACGCGCCGCCCCGCACCAGGGGGGTGGCACCCTCGGCGATCGCCTGCTCGACGGCGCCGGAAACGGCGCTCGCCTGATGGGAGTTGATCACCGGGCCGATGACGGTCTGCGGGTCGCGCGGGTCGCCGACCTTCAGCGTGCGGACCTTGGCGACGAACTTCTCGGTGAACTCCTCGGCCACGGAGGTGTCCACGAGGACCCGGTTGGCGGCCATGCAGACCTGTCCCTGGTGGACGAACCGGCTGAAGACCGCGGCGTCCACGGCGTAGTCGATGTCGGCGTCGTCCAGGACCACCAGTGCGCTGTTGCCGCCCAGTTCGAGCACCGAGCGCTTGAAGTTCGCCGCGCAGACGGTCGCCACGTGCCGGCCGACCTTGTCGGAGCCGGTGAAGGAGATGACCTTCGGGACCGGGTGCTCGAGGAACGCGTCGCCGATCTCGGCGATGTCCGTGACGACGACGTTGAGCAGGCCGCCGGGCAGCCCGGCCTCCTCGAAGATCTTCGCGATCAGGGTGCCGCCGGCGATCGGGGTGTTCTGGTGCGGCTTGAGGACCACGGCGTTGCCGAGCGCGAGCGCCGGGGCGACCGACTTGATCGACAGCAGGAAGGGGAAGTTGAACGGGCTGATCACCCCGACGACGCCGACCGGCACCCGGTAGACGCGGTTCTCCTTGCCGTCGGTCGGTGAGGGCAGGATCCTGCCCTCGGGGCGCAGCGCCAGGTGGATCGACTCGCGCAGGAACTCCTTGGCGAGGTGCAGCTCGAAACCGGCCTTCAGGCGCGTGCCGCCCAGTTCCGCGATGATCAGGTCGGCTATCTCCTGTTCACGGTCCTCTATCAGCCGAAGCGCCTTCTCGAAGACCGCGCGGCGGGCGTAAGGGTTGGTCTCGGCCCACTTCCTCTGGGCACGGTCGGCGGCCCGGTAGGCCTGGTCCACCTCGTCGACCGTGGCCACCGTGATGGAGGCCAGCTTCTCGTCGTCGTACGGGTTGAAGTCGATCACGTCCCATGAGCCGGTGCCCGGACGCCACTCGCCGTCGATGTACTGCTGGGCCAGGTCGGTGAAGTAGGACGACATGTGATCCCTCAATCGCTAGCGGACACCAGATTCACGCCATGCCTGATCACACGTCATCGTACTTGTGTCTCAAGCGAGTTGAGGGCGTCCTCTCAAGACAACTGAAGGAGGCCGCGGAGCAGGTCCCTGCTCTCGCCGGGGCCCGGGCTGTCCTGCTGGAGCTCCTTGAGCGCCTGCTCGTAGTGGGCGACGTCCTCGCGCTTGTCCAGATACAGGGCGCTGCTCAGCTGCTCCAGGTAGACGACGTCGGACAGATCGGCGTCGGGGAAGCTGAGGATGGTGAAGGCGCCGCTCTCCCCGGAGTGCCCGCCGAAACTGAACGGCATGACCTGCAGCCGTACGTTGGGCCGCTCGGAGATGTCGATCAGGTGCTGGAGCTGGCCGCGCATCACGGTGCGGTCGCCGTAGGGGCGGCGCAGGGCGGCCTCGTCGAGGACGATGTGGAACTCGGGGGCGCCGTCCGCGAACAGGTGCTTCTGCCGCTCCAGGCGCAGGGCGACGCGGCGTTCGACATCGGCGGGGCTCGCGCCCTTCATGCCGCGCCGGACCACCGCGCGGGCGTACTCCTCGGTCTGGAGCAGACCGTGCACGAACTGCACCTCGTAGACACGGATGAGCGACGCGGCGCCCTCCAGTCCCACATAAGTGGGGAACCAGCTGGGCAGGACGTCGGTGTAACTGTGCCACCAGCCGGCCACGTTGGCCTCACGGGCGAGGGAGAGCAGCGACTCGCGCTCCGCATCGTCGGTGATGCCGTACAGCGTCAGCAGGTCTTCCACGTCCCTGGTCTTGAAGCTCACCCGGCCCAGCTCCATCCGGCTGATCTTCGACTCGGAGGCACGGATGGAGTACCCCGCCGCCTCGCGCGTGATCCCCCGAGCTTCACGCAGCCGCCTGAGTTGCGAGCCGAGCAGCATCCGCCGCACCACCGATCCGGGCTCTCCCGCGCTCACTTTCGCCAGCCTCCCCAACCGTCTTCAGGGCCCGCAGTCTGCCACTAAAACACTTCGAGCAGTACTCGTCCGGTTACGGAAACGGAAAGAGGTGGGCCGTTTCTGCCGGGGTGCGACCGGGAAGAGGTCCGGACCTCTGGCGACAACCGCAGAGAAGATGGCGGAAAAAATGGCCAAGAAGCGGTACGGGCAGGGCTATTTCGGTCGCGTGCACGTGCATCTGCCCTTGCATCTGCTCTGCGCATCCGAAACCATGGTGCCGCGCCACCGCTGCATCGCAACGACCGCGAATTCCCGGGAGTGCCTCGCATGGGGACGAATGGATCGACCATGCTCAAGCCGTTACGGCAGGGCCTTCCGCCGCTGGATCCCACGGCCGTGTCCGATGCCGCCTCCTGTGCCCTGCCCGCCCGCTTCGAGGCGGTGCGCGAGGCCCGGCGCTTCAGCCGCTCCACCCTGGACCAGTGGGACGTCGGCGACCGCTTCGACGACATATGTCTGGTCGTCTCCGAACTCGTCACCAACGCCCTGCGCCACGCGGTACCGTCCGGCGCGGGCTGCTCCGAACACAGCGCGCCCGTGCGGCTGCACCTGCTGCGCTGGACCGAACGACTGGTGTGCGCGGTGCGCGACCCGAGCCACGAGACGCCGGTGCCGCGCGACTCGGACGACTTCTCCGCCGAGTCCGGGCGCGGACTGTTCCTGGTCGACTCCTTCGCCGACAGCTGGGGCTGGCACCCCCTCGCGGGCACGCTCGACGGCAAGGTCGTCTGGGCGCTGTTCCGGCTGCGGCCGGCCGGCTGACGCCACACGCATCGACGGGCGCCCGTTTTCTACGCGCGTCGCACCGCCTCTTCCACCGCGTCCGACATCGTTGCCACCCGGGGGCCCTCCGCCCGTGGGTCAGCTCGCTATCAGGTGGTCGAACTCGCCGTCCTTGACTCCGAGGAGCATGGCCTCGATCTCCGCGCGCGTGTAGACGAGCGCCGGGCCGTCCGGGAAGCGCGAGTTGCGCACCGCGACCTCACCGCCGGGCAGTCGCGCGAACTCCACACAGGAACCCTGCGAGTTGCTGTGCCTGCTCTTCTGCCAGGCCACTCCCGACAGCTGCGCGGCAGCAATGCCGTTGTACACGTCGTACCCCCCGTACACGCCGTCAACATCGCGGTTCACAGGTCGCTCCCCGGTGGTGCACTGGCTGGTGTGGCCATAGATGCTGTGGTCAACTGACCCGGATCATAACCCCGTTCACATGCAGATGCATGAGCAAATGCACGTGCACGGGGGGTGTTCCCGTGGTTACAGGTTTGACGTCCGCTTTACCGAAGTGACCCCGCGACCTGTGCGGCCGCATCCTTCGCCGAAACCGGGGCGCATTACCGAAGTTGTTCCAGCACCTGCCCCAGAGCGGGCAGGACATGCCCACGCCATCCCCCGTCCATGATCTTCCGCGCCATCAGCTGAGCCGGGTCGTCCGGATCGAACCCCTCGTGCACTAGAAAGAGACGCGTACCGCGCCCTTCCTGTTCCAGGGTCCAGGTGATGGTCCAGTCCGCGGGATTGGCCGGATCGGCGTCGGCCCAGCGGACGGACAGCATCCGCTCGATGTCGTAGGCCAGGACCCGCACCTCCACGACCCCGGAGAAACGGGCGTTGGGACGCGGGACGGAGGTCATCCGGTACCGGTGGCCGACCTCCAGCCGGAACCCCTCGGCGCCGGGCATCTGCCACTGCACGAGCAGGTCGGGGTCGGTCAGGGCGCGCCAGACCTTGGCGGGCGGGTGCGGGAAGAACTGGTCGACGCGGATGGTGGTCAGGTCGTCGGCGGGTTCGGTACTCATCGCTGGTCATCGTCGGGCAGCCGGTCGAGCAGGTCGCCGAGACCCTTCAGCCGGTCGCGCCAGAACCGCTCGTACGGGTGCAGCCAGTCCTGCACCTCGGCGAGCGGGGCGGCCTCGAGGCTGTAGATGCGCTGCCGCCCGGCGCGCTGTTCGCAGACGAGGCCGGCCTCCCGGAGCACCTTGAGGTGTTCCGAGAGGCTCGGGCGGCGCATGTCGAAGTGGTCGGCCAGGGCCTGCACGGGTTGCGGTCCGCGCTCGCGCAGCAGCCGCAGCACCTCGCGGCGCGTGGCGTTGGCGAGCGCGGCGAAGACGCGGTCCTCGGCGGCGGCCGCGCGGGCCCCGGCTGCGGTCATCGCGGACCTTCCTCCTGGTGAGCCTCCGTGAGCAGCATCAGACCGTTGCCGTCCGGGTCCCGGAAGGCGGCCATGCGGCCCCACGGGTACTCGTCGGGGCCGCGCACCTCGGTGCCCGCCTCGGCGAGCGCCGCGCAGTCGGCGTCGACATCGGTCGTCACCAACATGATCCCTTGCGCCGAACCGGGCTCGAAACCGCCCATGTCCGGCCCGGAGAGCGTGAAGACGGTCTGCGCACCCTTCGGCGCGACCTGGAGCCAGCGCCCCGGCGGCATCCGCAGATCGGCGGTGACCTCGAAGCCGAGGACGTCCCGGTAGAAGCGCAGGGCCCGGTCCTGGTCGGTGACGGGGAGGGTGACGAAGGAGGCGTGGGTGATGTTCATGGGTACGACAATAGGTAGGCGATTCCCTACGAGTCAAACGTAGGGAATCGCCTACCTATGACTTTTCACCAGCGGCTGGAGTCCCGAGAGCGGACGATCTTGCGCGAGAGGTTTGCCGCCAGTCGTGTGACGCGGGCGCCACGGGTGCGCGCGGCCCACGACCGGCACGACAGGGTGGCCGCCGCCCGCGCGCCTCCGGTACGCCTTCCGGGCCGGCCGGTGAACCTGCGCGAGCAGGCTCACAACGGATTCCTGCACAGCGTCCGGATGTGCATGTGGTACCTGCTGGTAGCTTGCTGCTTGCTGCGGGCCATCCCGGCCGAGGACGGCCGGCCGCTACAGCTTGGGAGCTTTCCGGTGACTTCTGCGACTACTGCGACTGCAAGGGCGCGGACCGCGGCCGTGGCCGCGGGACTGGTGGGCGCGCTCGCCGCGCTGACCGCGTGCAGCGGGGGCGGTGGCGGTGGCGGCGACAAGACCGCCTCCCCGGCGACACCGAGAGCGACCGCCTCCTCCGCCTCCTCCTCCAGCGCGGCAGCCGTGACCGGTGCCTCGGACAAGCTCCAGGGCAGCTGGATCACCACGAGCGGGGGCAAGATCGTGGCACTGGTGATCACCGGGAAGAAGGCCGGGCTCTTCGTGACCGGCCGCAAGGCCTGGTGCCAGGGCGCCGCGGGCGAGGAGTCCGGGATGCAGATGATCCATCTGACCTGCCCCGACGGCAACAAGGACCGGGTCACCGGCATGGTCGACTCGGTGGGCGCCAAGGACATGACGGTGAGCTGGTCGGGCAGGACCGGCCAGGAGACGTACACCAAGGCGGAGGGCGGCAAGCTGCCGTCGGCGCTGCCGAGCAAGTCGAAGCGGTGACCGGTGTGAGCCCGCGGAGGAACGCCACCTGAAGCGGTGATTTCGCAGGGGTGGGCGAACAGGGCCGGTGCGCAGGCGCCATGATGCAGAAGCACCGACACGACCTCGATGGGACCTGCTCATGCGCGCCATTCCGCTCACCGTCACGGCCCTTGCCGCCGCCCTGCTGCTCACCGCCTGCAATGACAGCGGGAGCAAGAGCGCCCGCAAGAACAGCTCGGCCTGCGAGATCGGCGGTGTGTCCGTGCAGATCGGGTCGGCGAGCGTGGCGCCGAAGGCCGGTGACACCGGGGAGATCCCCGTCAGCATCACCAACCAGAGCAAGGCCTGCACCCTGGACCAGTTCGCAGGCGTCCTGCTGAACACCGGCAGCACCGAGGCCAAGGTGCCGGCGCTCAAGGGCGCGAAGCCGCAGAAGCTGAAGCTCGCCAAGGGCGACTCGGCGTCGTTCACCATCAGTTACGTACGGGGCAAGGACGGCGACAAGACCGCGCTGGCCGCCAGGACCGTGAAGATCACCCTGCCCGGGACCAGCGCCTCCCGCAGCTTCCCCTGGTCGTACGGCGCCGTCGCCGCCCAGACCGGCGCGAGCGGCCCGAACGCCTCCGTGACCGCCTTCCAGCAGGTCGGCGACTGACACCGCCGCCGGCCTGAGGCCGACTCCAGCGGGTGGCGGGCCCGCTCCAACCGGGGACTCAGCCGAGGCGGGGCTCACCCCGGCCGGGGGCTCACTCCAGTCGGGGGCGCGCTCTGACCTGTGCCCGGTCCGCCGCCCGCGCGCCCTCCGCCCAGCCGGCCGCGTCGCTCACCCCGCGCAGCCGAGTGGTGGTGGTCTCGGGGAACATGCGCTCCAGCCGGTCGGTGACGGCTATTTCCCTGGTGGCGAGGACCGGCAGCAGGTCCTGGCTGACCTGGGTCTCGGCGGCGGCCGCGAGCCGGTCACCGACGCGGTGGGCGTAGGCGGCCAGGAACGACTGCCGGAAGGTCTTGGTTCGCTTCCGCCCGCCGGCTCTCTGTGCGGCCTCCGCCTTGGTCATGGCGTGCGTGGCCTGCACCAGCAGCGAGGTGTAGAGCAGCTCGACCGCTTCCAGGTCGGCCTCGAAACCGACGACCGTGGAGAACCCCAGCGGTTCGTTCCACACCGCGCGGCAGTTGTTCGCGCCGGCCACGGCGTCGAGCAGGACGGCCTTGGCCTGTTCGTACGGCGGCTCGACCCCGATCCGGCAGGCACCGGGCGCGTCCGGCGCGGGCGCCCCGGCGGCGAGCAGCGCCTCGTCGACGCTGTGCCTCGCCATCAGCTCCTGCGCCTTGGCGCTGAGCGCCTCCGCCTCCTCCGGGTACCCGGTCGCCTCGGCCTTGGCGAGCAGCGCGCGGATGCGGGCGAGCATGCGGGCGGCGGCCGGGCCGGGGGCGCGGCGGTGCTCCTCCTCCAGGGGCTCCAGCGCGGGCAGGCGCAACAGCAGGCGGTACAGCTCCAGCGCGGTCGTGGCCTGCGAGAAACGGTCGGCCTCGCGGGCGGGAGCCTCGGGCAGGTCCGCCAGCTGGGCGGTCCAGCGGCGTCCGCGCGGACGGTCCCGCCCGGCCTGCGCCCGGATCAGCGCGGCGGCCAGGCGCACATGCGCGTCCTCCAGCTCCCGCCGCACCAGCCGTACGACGTCGGCGGGCTGCCAGCCCCGCTGCCAGGCCGTCGCCACGAACTCCCCGCCCCGTCGCGCGAGTTCGGCATCCGCGGCGGGGTCGGCGGCGATCAGGGAGGCGCCCGTGTCGAGGCCGGTGTCGGTGTCGTCGTAGAGGGCGGCCCGGAAGGCCCTCTCGACCGTACTGGCAGTGCTGGTCACACCGTCGATCGTGCCATGCGCCGCCGACAGCGGGCCGAGCGTTGTCCACAGGCTGTGGATGAAGAGGTCGGCGGGAGCTCGGGGCGACCGAGGGCCCCGGGGAAACGTGGCGGTTGTGTGTGGTGCGGGCGAGGACGCGGACAGCGATCACCACGGTAGTCACCGCGGGCGGCGTGTCCGGGGAGCGCGGCTGGGGCTGCCGGAGCGGGAGCGGCTGGGGCCACCGGACCGGGGAGCGCGGCTAACGGAGGGCCGGACCGCGAGCGTGCCTGCCGGACGGCCCGGCCGAGGGGCACCACTGCCGGACGGCCAGCGCCGAGGAGCACCGCTACCGGAGGACCGGACCGCGAGCGTGCCTGCCGCACGGCC
>NZ_JBFAWF010000018.1:85408-184101 GCF_040680195.1 Streptomyces sp. NPDC052109
GCCAGGCCGAGGAGCACCACTGCCGGACGGCCAGCGCCGAGGAGCACCGCTACCGGAGGACCGGACCGCGAGCGTGCCTGCCGCACGGCCAGGCCGAGGAGCACCACTGCCGGACGGCCAGCGCCGAGGAGCACCGCTACCGGAGGACCGGACCGCGAGCGTGCCTGCCGCACGGCCAGGCCGGGGAACACCGCTACCGGAGGTCCGGACCGCGAGCGGGACTGCCGCACGGCCGGGCCGGGGAGCACGACTGCCGCACCGCCGGACACGGATGCACGACCGCCGCACGGCCAGGCCGGGGAGCACCGCTGCCGGAGGTCCGGACCGCAAGTGGGCCCTGCTGGGCGGCCGGACCCGGGAGCACGGGCGGGCGTTCTGGTGAGGTGCCGTCACCGACCTCCTCGACCCGAGGGTGATCCTCTTCGACGTCTCCTTCCTGCCGCAGTTCGTGAGCCCGGACCTGGGACATGTGCGCGAGCAGTTCCCCGTAACTGGGCTTCGCGGGACGGTGTTCTCCGCTGTAACAGCCGGTCCAGGCCACAGGAAACACCAGGGTGTCAACCATCGGTTGACAGTCGAGGGAGCGCAACCTACGGTTGACACATGGCGACCAACCCGAACATCACGGCATCCGTACGCCTCGACGACCTCATCGAGGCCATCAAGAAGGCCCACAACGAACCGCTCGAGCAGCTTCAGGACGCGGTGATCACCGCCGATCACCTCGGTGACGTGGCCGACCACCTGATCGGTCACTTCGTCGACCAGGCCCGGCGCTCCGGCGCGTCCTGGACCGAGATCGGCCGGAGCATGGGCGTGACCCGGCAGGCGGCGCAGAAGCGGTTCGTGTCGAAGGAGTCCGCCGACCTCGATGCCGGCGACTTCAGCCGCTACACCCCCCGCGCGCGGAACGTGGTCATCGCCGCGCACAGCGAGGCGGTGGCCGCCCGCAACCCCGAGGGCCGTCCCGAGCACCTGGTCCTCGGGCTGCTGACCGAGCCCGAGGGCATCGGCGCGAAGGCCATCACCGAGCAGGGCGTCCTGCTGGATTCCGTACGACAGGCGGCGACCGCCGCGCTCCCGGCCGCCGCCGAGAACGTCCCGGACCTCATCCCCTACGGCCCCGATGCCAAAAAGGCCCTGGAACTCACCTTCCGCGAGGCCCTCCGGCTCGGCCACAACTACATCGGCACCGAGCACATCCTGCTGGCGCTGCTGGAACAGGAGAACGGCCAGGGAGTCCTCAGCGGCCTCGGCATCACCAAGGCCGCGACCGAGGCGTACCTCGCCAAGGTGCTGTCGCTGCTGGCGGAGCAGAAGAACCCGCTGGCCGCCGGCGCGGACGAATCAACCGCATCGGAGGACTGAAACCGCAGGTCAGAGCGATTGTCAGACCCGCCTGCCACACTCGCTGTCATGACCGACCGGTGGGCACTCGCACCGGCCGAGGACGGAGGCGTGGACGTCGCCCCCCTCGGCCGGGACGGGCTGCCCGCGGGGCCGGTGCGGCGGGAGAGCGATCTCGCCGGGGCGGTGCGGAGCCGCCCGGAGGTGACGCGCTGGGTGTGGCGGTCCACCCCCGAGGTCTACCCACGTCTGCTCGCCACGGGGGTGCGAGTGGAACGGTGTTACGACATCGAGGACGCCGAAACACTCCTGCTGGGCCACGAGGGCCGGTACGGCGAGCCACGCTCGGCCGCCGCCGCCCTGGCCCGCCTCCGGGGCGGCCCCGTACCGCCGGATCCACCCCAGCGCTCGGCCGAACCGGGCGCCCAGTCACCGCTGTTCGAGCCCACCGGCACCCGCCTGAGCCTGACCGACCTCCTCGCGGTCTACACCGACCAGCTGCGGCGGCACGAGCGGACCGCCCACCCCGACCGGATGCGGCTGCTGACGGCCGCCGAGTCGGCCGGAATGCTGGTGGCCGCCGAGATGAACCACGCGGGCCTGCCGTGGAGCGCCGAGGTCCACCGCGGCCTGCTGCACGACCTGCTGGGCGAGCGGTACGCGGGCGGCGGCGAGCCGCGTCGCCTCGCCGAGCTGGCCGACGAGGTGTCGGCCGCCTTCGGCCGCCGCGTCCGGCCCGACCTGCCCGCCGATGTGGTCAAGGCCTTCTCCCAGGCCGGGATCAAGGTGCGCTCGACCCGCCGCTGGGAGATCCAGTCCGTCGACCACCCGGCCGTCGCCCCCCTCCTGGAGTACAAGAAGCTGTACCGCATCTGGGTGGCACACGGCTGGTCCTGGCTGCAGGACTGGGTCCGCGACGGCCGCTTCCGCCCCGAGTTCCACGCCGGCGGCACCGTCACCGGACGCTGGGTGACCAACGGCGGAGGCGCACTGCAGATCCCCAAGGTGATCCGCCGGGCCGTGGTCGCCGACCCGGGCTGGCGGCTGGTGGTCGCCGACGCCGACCAGATGGAACCGCGCGTGCTCGCCGCGATCTCCCGCGACCCCGGTCTGATGGAGGTCGCCGGCCGCGAGAGCGACCTGTACCAGTCCGTGTCCGACCGCGCCTTCTCCGGCGATCGCGACCAGGCGAAGCTCGCCGTACTCGGCGCCGTCTACGGCCAGACCTCCGGCGACGGTCTGAAGAACCTGGCCGCGCTGCGCCGCCGCTTCCCGAAGGCCGTCGCATACGTCGACGAGGCCGCCCGCGCGGGCGAGGAGGGCCGGCTGGTGCGTACCTGGCTCGGCCGGACCTGCCCGCCGGCCGCCGGGTCCGGCGACGCGGCGGAGGAGGCCGGCATCCCCGTCGGCGCGGACGACACCGAGACGCAGGCCGACGGCCAGGCCGCCTGGGTGCCGGGGTACGCCTCCACCAACTCCCGGGCGCGCGGCCGCTTCGCGCGCAACTTCGTCGTCCAGGGCAGCGCCGCCGACTGGGCCCTGCTGATGCTCGCCGGGCTCCGCCGGGCCTGCGCGGACCTCAAGGCCGAGCTGGTCTTCTTCCAGCACGACGAGGTGATCGTGCACTGCCCCGCCGAGGAGGCCGACACGGTCGTCGGGGCCATCCGCACCTCCGCCGACCTCGCCGGCCGGCTGACCTTCGGCGAGACACCGGTGCGGTTCCCGTTCACGACGGCGGTGGTGGAGTGCTATGCCGACGCCAAGTGAGGGCCGTCCAGGCGCCCTGCGGTTCCTCTCCGTGGGCCGTTCACGGGCCCGTCGCGCACTCCGCGAGAAGCTCCCGCAGCTCCGCCACGACCGCCCGCTCGTCGGTTCCGTCGAGCGCCGCGAGCGCCGCGCGCCAGACGCCGTACGCCTCCCCCCGCCGCCCCCGCGCGCGCAGCAGCAGCCCGTGCTGGTGCCGGGCCAGTCCGCCCATGTAGCGGTCGGCGCGGGTGTCGGCCCGGCTGAGCAGCTCGGCGCACTCCTGGGCCGCCCGCTCGGTCTCCCCCAGTTGCCGCAGGGCGCGGACCAGACCGAGCCGGGTCTGGGACTCGCCGTGCCAGTCACCGTGGCCACCGAGGATGCGCAGGCTCTCCTCGAAGTGCCCGGCGGCGGCGGCCGGTTCGCGCAGGGCGAGATGGGCGTAACCGATGTTGCAGTGCGCCGAGTGCTGCACGATGACCGCGCCGATCGCGTCGCCGATCGCCAGCGAGCGCCGGTGCTGCTCGATGGCGGCACGCGGGTCGGTGTGCTCGTAGAGGTTGCCGAGGTGGCTGTGGGTGACGGCTTCCCCGTAGGGGTCGTTCAGCTGCCGCGAGTAGGCGAGGCTCTGCCGCAGCGCCTCCCCGGACTCCGTGAACCTCCCGAGCCCCTCCAGCAGCAGCCCGCGGTTGTTCAGGCAGCGCCGGATCCGGGACGCGACGCCGAGCCGACGCCAGATCTCCAGGGCCTGGTCGGTGAGGGCGAGGGCGTCCTTGTGCCGGCCGGTCAGGAAGTGCAGGCCCGCGAGGTCGCCGAGCGCGTACGCCTCGGCCGCCGCGTCCTCGAGCCGCCGCGCCGCCCCGAGCGCGGCCCGCCCCAGCACCTCCATCTCGGCGACGTGTCCACCGCGCTGGACATAGGGGAAGAGCAGCCGCACGAGCGCCGAGAGAGAGGCGGCCCGGCGCGGGTCGGACGTGCCGGCATTGCGTGACACCAGGGCGACGACGTTCTCCAGCTCCATCTCGCCCCAGGCGAAGGCCTCTTCGGCGGACTCGAAGGACGACAGCCGGGCCACGTCCGCCGCGTGCTCCGGCGGCTGCGCGGAGGTCGGGCGGCGTCGGTCGTCCTGGTCGATCCCGGGCTCCACGATCGCCCCCAACACCCGCTCGGCGACGGCGGCATACCAGCGGAGGGCGGTCAGATCGGGGTGCGGGGTGCCGGCGGAGTCCGCCTGACGGAAGGCCGAGGGCTTCGCGCCGGCCCCCGCCCCGGTGTCCGAGCGGGCGCCCCGAGCCCCGGCACCGGCTCCCCGGCCGCTCGGCTCCCCGCCGTCCGTGGTCCGCTCCGTGTCCGCCAGTTCGCGGGCGAAGTCGCGGACCAGGTCGTGCGGGGCGTAACGGCCGTAGGTGGTCTCCCCCAGCAGGGCGACGTCGACGAGGCGGTCGAGGGCGGCCTCGGCGCGGCGCTCGTCGGTGCCGGTGAGGCGGGCGATCAGCGGGGCGCCGTAGGTCGGCAGGTCGAGCGCGCCGATGCGGCGCAGCGCGCGGGCCGCGTCCCGGTCAGCCTCGCGATCGGCGGCGTCGAGCGCGTCGTGGGCGACGGCCAGGGAGCGCCGGACGCTCAGGTCGTCGTATTCCAGGTGGCGCAATCGGCCACCGGTCTCGGCGAGTTGACGGGCCAGCACGTCGGGGGTGAGGGCGTGGCGGGCGGCGAGCCGGGCGGCCACGACCCGCAGCGCGAGCGGGAGCCGGCCGGTCAGCTCGACCAGCGCGTGCCCGGCGTCCAGTCCCTCGCGTCCACTCACCGCGCGCAGCAGTGCCGCGCTGTCCTCGCCGGTGAGCGGGGCGAGTGGGAAGCGCCGGGCTCCGTCGAGGGCGGTCAGCGGCGAGCGGCTGGTGACGATCACCGCGCAGCCGGGCCCGGCCGGCAGCAGGGGCCGCACCTGTGCGGCGTTCGCCGCGTCGTCCAGTACCAGGAGGATGCGGGCCGGTGCGAGCAGCGAGCGGAGCAACGCGGCCGCCGCGTCCGGGTGTTCGGGAATGCTGCAAGGCTCGGTGCCCAGGTCCCGGAGCAGCGCGGCGAGTGCCTGGGCGGAGGTGAGCGGGGTCATGCCGGGCGTGGCGCCGTGCAGGTCGACGTACAGCTGGCCATCGACGAATCGTTCCCGCAGTTCGTGCGCCACATCCAGGGCGAGCGCGCTCTTCCCGACACCCGCCATGCCGCTGATCACGGCGATGGCGGGGGCCGGGGCGGGCGGCTCGGTGAGCGCGTGCCACAGCGCGCGACGCACGTCCGCGCGCCCGGTGAAATGGGCCGGTGGCGGCGGGAGTTGTGCCGGTCGCGGGGCCTGCCGGCCGTCGGGTGCGATGGTGCCCTCGTGCGGGACCGGCGCAGCACCCTCCTCCTTGGCGGTGTCCGGCAAGTGACCGGGGTCCCGCGGCCGTTGGCGGGCGGCCTCCTCGGCGGCCCGGCGCCGGCCACCGCGCTCCCCGTCCGGCCACCGCTCCTCGTCGCTCCCCCGCAGCACCTCGACATGCGCCTCGCGGACCGCCGGACCGGGTTCGATGCCGAGTTCCTCGACCAGGCGGGCGCGCAGATCACGGTGGACGGCGAGGGCCTCGGCCTGACGGCCGGTGCGGTGCAGGGCGAGCATGAGCTGGCGGTGGTACGCCTCGCGCAGCGGATACTCGGCGACCAGCGCCGCGAGCTCCGGGACGATTGCGGACAGCCGTCCGCCGCCCAGGGCGAGTTCGGCGTCGTAACGCCATTCCAGCAGGAGCAGCCGGGCCTCCTCCAGACGCTGCACCAGCGCGTATCCGCCGAGGTCGGCGGGCAGTCCGCTGAGTGGCGTGCCGCGCCAGAGCGCGAGTCCGGCCGTGCAGGCCCGTAGGACAGCCGGCCAGTCCCGCCAGGCGTGCGCGGCACGCGCCTCGGCGACCCGGGCGTCGAAGACGTGCACGTCCAACTCGCCGTGATCGACACGCAGTACGTATCCCGGGGGTACGGCCCTGAGCCGCTCGGGGTCGTCCAGGAGCCGGCGCAGCCGGGTGACGTGGTTGTGCAGCGATGCCTGCGCGGAGACCGGCGGCGCCCCGCCCCACAGGGCGTCCTTCAGCGACTCCACCGACACGACCCGGCCCGGTTCCAGCAGCAGCGCGGCGAGCAGGGCGCGCACCTTGGGACTGCCGATGGCCCGAACGCCGTTGTCGGGGGTGCCGTCGCGGGTGGGCCTGTGGGTGGGATCGCGGTAAACGGGGTCGCCGGAGGCGGACTTGGGGGGACGGGAGTCGGTCGCGGCCGACGTTTCGCGGTGGATGCCGTCGGCGTCGGGGGTGCCGGGAAGAGTGCCGAGGGGCTCGTACGAGATCCCGGATGGCGGTCGGTCGTACAGGACCGGTGGCCCCAGCAGTCCGAACCGCAACTCGCACCGGCGCATCACGCCGCTCCACTGCCTTCCCGCCCGGTCGGGGCCGACCGTGCTCCGCGGCGAGCGTGTGCCCGCCGTTCCCTGGCGGAATTCCGCCCTGTCCACAACGGTTTCCCGCCACCTTCCGCCGACCGGTCCGGCCCCGGATCGGCCTGTTGGACGGACTGCTTCGGAAAACCGTCGGCGTGTTCCGGCCAACGGCTCCGCGACCTGCCGACGAACCGTTGGCCACATGTTAGCGATCCGTTGGCGCATCCTGATGTGATCATTTCCATCGGATCCGGCCCGACGGTGCGCGCGTATGTCGCGTAACTCGGGGGAGTGTCGCCGCCGGCTGGGTCCGGGGACGCAAGGGGCCCCGGTCGGCGGAGGTGAACGCCCGGGGCCCCGTCCCGTTCTCTTCTCCACCCGCCGTCGTCGGTACAGGGCTCAGCACACCGGTGAAGTCCCCGGCCATCGCGGCCCGGCCACCGAATCGACATCGGGATGCCCCGCGCCGACGTCGGCAGCCGGCACCGGCACCGGCACCGGCACAGGGGCCACGGTCTTCCGACGGTGGGGCCGAGCCCCATATCACCGTAGAACCACCAGCCTTCAGGTCACCGACGCCCCTCCGGTCCCCGCCTCACCGACGAGACCTCGCCCCTCAGATCACCGGCGGACGCCCCAGCCGGGTGAGGCGCCACACCGTTCGCCAGCGCATGGGGCGGCGGTCGCCGGCCGGTTTCCGCAGCCCCTCCACGAACCCGCCGAGCCACGCCTTCAGCCCAGCCGGGGAGCGGGTGCGGGCGAGGGTGAGCAGCGTCCACACCCCGAGGTGCACCGGGACGAGCGGAAGCGGCAGCCGACGCCGGACGAGCCAGACACGGTTGCGGGCGTTGACGCGGTAGTAGATGGCGTGCCGGGCCGGGGAGGTCTTGGGGTGCTGGAGCAGCAGTTCGGGGGCGTACAGGATCTTCCAGCCGGCGTCGGCGGCGCGCCAGGCGAGGTCGGTCTCCTCGTGCGCGAAGAAGAACTCGGCGGGCCAGTCCCCCGTCTCGGCCAGCATCGCCATGCGCAGGGCGTGCGCGCCACCGAGGAAGCCGGTGACGTAACCCCCGCGCAGCGGATCCGACTTGCCCACGCGGGGCACGTGCCGCTGCTGGGTCTCGCCGTGCTCGTCGGCGATGCGGAAGCCGACGATGCCGAGGCGCGGGTCGGCGGCGTACAGGTCCCGTACGCGCCGCAGTACGTCGGCGTCGACGAGCAGCCCGTCGTCGTCCAGCTCCACGACCACGTCGACGTCGTCGTACTCCCGCAGCCGAGCGAGGGCGACGTTCCGGCCGCCCGGGCAGCCGAGGTTCTCCTCCACGTCGATCGTGGTGACCTCGCCGGGCAGGGAGAGCCGGCGGGCGAACTCGGGCAGCCGGCAGCCGTTGCCGACGATCACGATGCGGGCGGGGGCCAGGTCCTGCTTGGCCACGGACTCCAGCAGGGCGTCGACCTCGGCGGGCCGGTTGCCCATGGTCACCACGGCGACGGCGATCCTCGGCTCCACCACGTCCCTCACCCCATCCGGCCGACGGCGGCACCACGCCCTGACCGCGCGGTGCCCGCCGTTCACCAAGATGTTGCCTCAGGTCCGCGGGTTCACCCGACCCCGATTCACTTTGCGGCCCCTTCGCTCCGCTTTTGTCGGCGAATTCCCTCTCGCCCTCCGCGCCGCCCCGGCCACCCCGTGCCGGACCACCCGCTCCGGCACCCTCGACCGGGTCTAGCCCCGTCCGGTAGCCCCCGTCCGGGTGCCCGCTACCGCGCCGGCCTTGATCACATTAACGTCGCCAGGTCGGCGAACCGACGGAGGGGACACAGGGGGCACGGACGACGCCATGAGCGACAGCGGCAGCGGTGAGAGCCGCCGTCATCTTCAGCGGATGGATCGCGCCGTGCAGGTGTTCAGCACCAACCGCCACAGCGGCGGAACCACGGTCAACATTCGCAAAGCCGTCTTCAAGCGCAACCACTTGCACGGTGAGGACTGCCCTGCCGTTTACGACCTGGGTGCTAGCTCACCGCCATCAGGATGATGCCGGTCAGCACAGATGCGAGGCTGACATCGTCTGCCCACCCGGAGTCGCTCAGCGCCGTCGAGGAGACCACCACCTGCCAGCACAGAGCGAAGGCAACCGTCAGCTGGCCGTAACCGTGGAGGCGAACGCGGCGAATCTGATGCCGGTTCCAGCGCATGGGGAGCACCCAGCCACTGGCGATCGCGGCTATGCCCGACGCCGCTACGAGCAACGCCACCAGAACGAGAGGTACTGCGAAATAGAGCTCCATGGCCCCTCCCCCTACGCCTCGGCCCCACACCGACGCCGCCGAGATCATGACAGCCGCCGCACGCCTCGTCCACGCACTTCGTAGCTCACGACTCTCCCGATCTGCCGGACGGTCCGAGCTACGCCAAGGGCGGCCCCCGCGTCTCGCCAGAGAACTGGGGCCGCCCTTGTCACCCGGCACGCTCACATCGAACCGGAGGCCTCAGCATGACCCGAGCGAGCACCATCCGGCGAGTGCTCACACCTGTCGAAAGACGCGATGCGCCGAGTGGGCGATCACTTCACGCCCCGTCTGGAGTCGGCGACTGAGACCAGAACTGAGACCCTGGGCAGCCGAGCGGAGCGCGCGCCGCCGCCGTCGCTGTATCCGCTGAACGACAAAACCCCAGGTCGGAGGCGATCCGTCCTGGGGTTCCAGTGGAGCCGCCTTCGGGATTCGAACCCGAGACCTACGCATTACGAGTTTCCGTGATGACCGGTCGCCGCAATGCGCCGTCGGTCGTAATCGCTGGTCAGAGCGGCTTTTCTGCGTCCGCGACCAACTCCGACCGCGGGCGAACCGCAACTAGCAATGCAACTGCAGCGGCTCCACGCGCACCACGTGAGCGGCAGCCGACCCGCCACGTCCTGAGCAGGTGGGTCCACGTACTTGCGCGACCGTCAGCGACCCACTAATCTACGAGTAAGCGACGCCGCTTACGCAAGCGGCCCCCGCCGGTGCGCCAACACCGAGCGGGGGCCTCACGGAAACACCTGACATCACCAGGAGTCCGCTGTGACGCATCCTTCCATCCGCCGAGAGCGCCGCGCCAATCGCCGCTCTCTCCGCGCCGAGCTCCGCCGCCGCACCACCCACAACCGCCTCGCCTCCAGCTGCCACCGCCGCCCCCGCTCCCTCGCCACCGTCGCCATCGCCGCCGGCGTCGAGAAGACCACCGCGACCGGCTGCGCGAACAGCCTCCGCACCGTGGCCAAGCGCCTCGGCGTCACCCCGGCCGCCACCGCCCGGACCCGCCGCACCGTCGCCGGTGGCCGCGCCCACCGCACCCACCGTGTTGGCCGCTACACCCTCGGCCAGGTCGCCCGCCTCACCGCTGCGTACCGGCCGCGCAAGGCCGAGTACATCGCCGCCGTCGCTCTGATCGCCGCCTTCGCCGGCGGTGCCCGATGACCGACGTCACCACGGCGCCCACCATCCGGGTGGGCGCCCTGCCCCCGGCCGCCACCAACCTGCTCACTGCCGTCCTCGAAGCCATCGACCTCCCCTACCCCGCGAGCATGGGATGGCAGGAGGCACACGACCGGATCCTCAACGAGCGGGTCATGCACGCCAAACTGGCGCTGCGCAGCGTCCTCGACGGCAACTCGCTCGGCCTGGACTGGGACGCCAACTACCTGCGGGAGAAGCTGGCCCAGCACCCGGTGCAGGGCTACGTCACCACCGAACAGGCGCACGCGGCGATGGCCGAAGGCAAGTCCTGGTCCGAGGCCGTCACCCTGCCCATCGAGCCCGAACCCCGCTGCCCGGCCGCGCACTCCGAGGACCCGACGCCGTGCGTCGGCCCCGTCGTCGTCACCGTCCTCGACCGGGAGAACGCGGGCGCGGACGGCTGCGCGCACCACGCCGTCCGGCTGCTGGCCTCCCTCACCGGAGGCCAGCCGGTGGCCAAGCCGGACGCCCCCGACGGGATCGCCCTACAGGTCTTCCGCACCGCTGGCCGTACCCGCCCCTTCCCGTGGCTGACCGACGCGCCGCGTACCCGCTTCGAGCAGCTCAGCGACGCCGAGAACCACGCGAGGGGTGAAGGCCGGTGAGCACCGAACCCCGCACCGTCACCGTGCACACCCTCGACCACGGGAACGTGACGGTGCCCGAACCCGCCTGGTGCACCGGCCGGCACGAGCAGGACGTCGACCGCGCCGACCTCACCCACTACGGCCCGGAGCTGCGGCTGCACTTCCGCGGCGAGCATCTGTGGACGGCGATGCTCGCGCAGGCCCCGTATTCCCCCTCGCCGCTCCCCAGCGTCTACGTCGAGCAGACCGGCTACACCGCCACCCTCGACCCGGCCGGGCTGCGCGAGCTGGCGGACGCCGAGCAGGCGCACGCCGGCTACCTGCGCCGCCTCGCCCGCGACCTGGAAGCCCTGCAGGACGGGAGCGACCAGTGAAGAGCAGCTACATCCGTCGGCCGACCGAGCACGCCGCCCTCCGTGCGGTGTGCCGGTCCACCCGGCCCCTTCCGTCCGTTCCTGCCCTGATGGCCGCCCTGGTCGACGCCGTCGACCGCCAGGACCGCGAGGGCGTCTGTCTCGCGTCGCACCGTGTGGTGCGCGCTGCTGCCCCGAAGGAGTTGGGCGAATGAGCACCGCGACCCTGCCCCGTATCCCCGCGGACGCCTCGGACGAGCTGCTGCGGAAGCTGCACGCCGAGGCCGTCTGGAACGTGCCGTTCGCCGAGCGGCGCACCTGCCCCGAACACCTGAACTGGCGCGACCGCTGCGCCCAGCTGCACGTGAAGGAGACGTCGTGAGCAACCTCAAGAAGGCGACACCCTGGGTGCTGCCTGCCATCCTCACCACCATCGCTGTGGCGTGGGCCATCGACGCGATCGGCGGCATCCTCGCCCACCAGGCTGCGGCCCCGTTCGCGTACAGCGTCGCCGTCCTCTATGACGCCGTCTGGCTGTACGCCCTCGCGCAGGAGACCGCGCACCGTCGGCAGGGGTCCAGTGCGAGGCTGCCCGAGGCGATCGGCTGGACCTTCCTGCCGCTCACTGTGGCGATTCTCGCCGCGCGCGGCCTGATGGCCGGCGACGTCCTCGCCGCTGCGGTCGGCGCACTGATCCCCGTCCTCGCGAAGATGACTCTGGTCATGGCCATCGACCGGGACCGCACCCGGATTAGTGCCCGCGCCCAGGCCGCCATCGACCGGACCCGTGCCGCAACCCGTGACCGCATCGCCGTGTCCCGTGCCGTGGCCGCCGCCCGCGCGGACGAAACGAAGGCCGCGGCGGACATCCTGAAGGCAACCCGCGAGGCCGAGGCGGACGCCGTCACGGTCACCCACGACGCCTACGAGCAGTACGCAAACGTCATCGACCGGCACCCCCTGCCGGAGCCGATCGGGGAGCTTCCGGGGCTCATCTCTGACACCGACTTGGACGCCCTTCTGTCCGGGGGTGTGCCGGACGGCGTTCCCGCACTTGGCACGGGGGGTTTCGGCTCCTCCAGCACCGAGCCCGGCACGCCCCCCGGAACGCCCTCTCTGGACGAGGCCAAGGCAGCCAACGAGAAGGCCGTCGCGCTGCTCGCCGCGCAGCTGTACGCCGCCGCTCCGCCGCCCTCGAAGCGCAAGTTCCGGACGGCGATGCGCGCGGCGATGAACGCCCGCGGTCTCACCGGGTCGTGGGACACCATCGACGCTCTGTACGACCGGGAGAAGGCGCTTGCCAGCCCTGCCGAGGGTGGGGAGTGATGGGGATGCGTCCGCTCCTGTTCGGCGCTCTGCTCGGCATTCTGTGGGCCATCTTCGGGCTGCCGGCGGCCCCCGTGACCGCCGTCGTCCCGGTGGTGGTTCAGCCGGTCACGGTTGCGTTCGTCCTCGGCCTGGCCGCCCGTCCGTACCTGCCTCGGTTGAGGGGGTGGGCGCGGTGAGCGACGCCATCGAGAAGGCCGCCCGTGACGCGGTCGAGGCCGCCGACAACACGGAGCTGACCCGGCAGATCGCGGCGATCCTCGCCGCGCAGCAGCTCCTCAACCAGCAGCAGCCGCAGGCGCCGGCCGCACCGGCTCAGCCGTTCGACGCGAAGAAGTGGCTGGTCATCGGGGGCGTGGTTGTCTCCGTCGGCATGGTCGCCGCTTTGTTCGCCGTGGCCATCGCGATCGGCGCGACCTGCGCGACGGCCTGCCTGCTGATCCTCCGTTCCCTGTACCGCGACTATCAGAAGGGGAAGTGACATGACCCGTGAACAGGCCCTGAGTCGGGCCGTTGATGCCGCCAACGAGGCCAGGGCCCTTGCGGGCAAGGCCAAGGACGCCGCCTACGGGCGTGAGAGCACTGCCAGGACTGCGCTGTACGCCACGGCCAGCCGCGCCTGGTCGGACGCCGCGCAGGCGTACATCGGCATTGCCGCCGAGCTGGCCGTCGACGAGAAGCCGGAGGCGTGACCATGGCGCTCACCGACAAGGACCCGCACAACCTGCGCGAGCTGGCCGCGACCGTCGTCCTCGGCTACCGCATCACCCGCCGGCAGGAGAAGGGCCAGCCGACGAAGGCCCTGGAGAAGCGCGTCGACCGGATCCGGGAAAAGGCGCAGGAGCGCGAGGACCAGCGCGGCAAGGGCCGCAAGAAGTAGCTACGCCCCGGGGGTGGCCGCACCACGACCAAGCAGGGGCCGCCCCCGGGCCCAATCCCGTAACGCAATACGAAACGAAATCGGAGAGGTCATCATGACCGACACCGTCCCGGAGCAGGTAAACGGGCACGTCAAGCCTGAAGTGTCCCTGCTGAAGTTCGCCCCCGAGCAGCCAGACGCGCGCGTACCCGTCGACAACCCGAAGCTGCCCGCTCCCGGCGTCACGGACGAGAAGCGGAAGCCGATCCTGCCAGCCTGGCTGAAGGACAGCACCGAGTTCTGCACGGCCGCCAGGCACACGGCCAGCCGGCTCGGGTACGCGTCGATGTACCACGGCGTCCGCCTGCCCTGGTACGGCCTGCAACTGGCGATGATGTCCCCGCGCGGCGCCTGCCGGTTCATCACCTCGACCAACCGGTGGGTGTGGGACCGCGAGGCCGCCCCGCTCCGCGACCACGCGGTACGCACCGAGGACGCCGAGGAGTACATGCACCTGGCCCGGCTCCGCGGCAACCGCGTCCGCCTGCGCGGCCTGATCACGGTCGTGGCCTGTGTGTTCGGCATCGGCTTCGCCCTGTGGCTGTACGTCATGGCCCCGGCGTACCTGTGGGTGTTCGCGGCCGGCGGGGTGCTGACCCTCGGCTACTTCGGCCAGCAGCCCGACGCCCCGGTCATCGGCCCGGCCGTGATGCGTACCGAGCTGCAGAAGCTCACCGGCACGATCGTGCTGCGCGGCCTCGACAGCATTGGCAACCCGCGTATCTCCGCCGCCATCAAGAAGGGCGGGGATATGGACGGTATGCGCTTCACCAGCGAAATCGTCCGCGACGGGCCCGGCTACCGCGCCGACCTCGACCTGCCCTACGGCGTCACGCCCGACGACATCATGGAAAAGCGCGAGGCCCTCGCCTCCGGCCTGCGCCGAAAGGTCGGCTGCGTCTGGCCGTCCGGCGACCCCGACGAACATGAGGGCCGCCTGGTGCTGTGGGTCGGCGACCGGCCCATGAACGAGACGACGAAGCCCGCGTGGCCGCTGCTGAAGGACGGCCGCGTCGACCTGTTCAAGCCGATCGTGTTCGGCAACGACCAGCGGATGCGCTGGGTCGAGGTCACCCTGATGTTCGCCGCCATCGTCATCGGCTCCGTGCCCCGCATGGGCAAGACGTTCCTGCTCCGCCTGCTGCTGCTCATCTGCGCCCTGGACCCGCGAGCCTGGCTGTTCGCCTTCGACCTGAAGGGCACCGGCGACCTCGGCGCCCTGGAGTCCATCTGCCACCGCTACCGGGCCGGCGAGGAAGACGAGGATGTCGAGTACATCCTGCACGCGCTGCGGGAGATCAAGGAGGAGTTGCGGCGCCGGGCGAAGGTCATCAAGAGTCTGCCGCGGTCCCGCTGCCCGGAATCGAAGGTGACGCCCGAGCTGGCCAGCGACAAGAGCCTCGGCCTGCACCCCATCGCCATCGGCATCGACGAGTGCCAGGTCGTCTTCGAGCACGAGAAGTGCGGCGCTGAGATCGAGTCCATCTGCACGGACATCACCAAGCGCGGCCCGGCGCTGGGCATCATCGGCATGTTCGCCACGCAGCGCCCGGACGCCAAGTCCCTGCCGCCGGGTATCTCCGCCAACGCTGTCCTGCGGTTCTGCCTGAAGGTGATGAACCACCAGGCCAACGACATGGTGTTGGGCACCGGCATGTACAAGTCGGGCATCCGGGCGACCATGTTCAGCCGCCGCGACCTCGGCATCTGCTGGATGTCCGGCGAGGGAGACGACCCGCGCATCGTCGCCTCGGCGTTCGTCGACGCGCCCAAGGCCGAGCTGGTCGTCGCCCGCGCCCGGAAGATGCGCGAGGAGTACGGCAACATCACCGGCCACGCCCTCGGCGAGGGCCCGGCCGCCACGGTCGGCATGGACGTCCTCGGCGACGTCCTGAAGGTGGTCGCCGCCCGCGAAGAGCAGGTGTGGAACGAGCGCGTCGCCAGCCGCCTCGCCGAGCTCCGCCCCGACGTGTACGACGGCTGGACGGCCGCCAACGTGACGACCGCGCTGAAGCCATGGGGCGTCACCATCCGCGACGTGTGGGGCGAGACCGACGACGGAGAGAAGGCCACCCGCCGCGGCTTCCGCCGCGCCGACGTGGTCGCCGCCGTCACCCGCCGTGAGGCCGACAGGCTCGCCGGCTGACCTCGAAACGCTGCTAGGCCTAGCAGACACCCCTGCTAGGCCTAGCAGCCCCGCTAGCACCGAATCAGGCCCCTGAGCTGGCAACTAGCGCCTAGCGGGGGCATCACTGAAACCCCGGGAAAGGCCCGGATTGAAGGGGGACAGACCTCATGCTGACTGCGATGGCCGCGACGCTGCTATGGGCCGGTGGTTACGCCGTGTTGTGCTGGGCGAAGCCGTTCGCCCCATGCCGGAAGTGCCGCGGCCTCGGCCAGATCGAGCGGCTCGGCAAGCTCCGGATGTGCCCGCGCTGCCACGGCCAGCTGCTCCGGCTGCGCGTCGGCCGCCGCCTGCACAACTACTGGCGCCGCACCCACCAGGCTGGCACGCACTGAGGAGCGCGACACACCGAGGAATGTTGGAGTCCTCGCTGTCCCAGGCCAGTGCCGGAACCTAAGGCACGAAACAACTCACCCGTATGGAGGTATCCGTGAGCCAGACCTACGAGGCGTGCCCCTGCGGCGGCACGATCATCGTCACCCCTACGCGCCCCGGTGCTGAGCCCCAGCGCGAGCACCGCAACGCCGACCACCAGCCGGCGCCCTGCCCGCTCGACCGCTAACCCGTCACCGCCGCTCCGCGCGAGCACTTCGGCCCCCGCCTCGTTCGCCGAGGACGGGGGTCGTCGTGCGTCTACCAGCCGGCCGCCGCCCGCTCGGCTTCCCGGGGCACTGGGCCTACCCAGCTGGCTGAGTGGCGGCGCCGACGGGGGATCGTGCGGCCCTTGCGGGGGTCGCCGGCGCGGAGCGCCTCGTAGATGGCGGCGCGGTCTTCGCGGTTGGTGATGATGCGGCGGCCGCTGTAGCCGTGAAGGTGGCGATGCGCTTTTAAAAAGCGGCGGAGCCAGGAGACCGAGCAGCGCAGAACGTGCGCCGTCTCCTGGACAGTCATGTACTCCTGGTCCGGGTACTCGGGTGCCACGGGGTGGTGGTAGCGCTTGACGCAGGCGTGATCTTCACTCACACCGGAATGCTCTCCAGCGTCCTGCTGGACGAAGCGGACCTATGGCACAAACCAAATCTTTGGATGAATCATCGTGTCCGTCAGCACGCTGCCCGGCGGCAAGGCAACGGTGGGCGACCTTAGCTGTCCGCTCAGGTCACCTCCAGCGCACCGCATCCTGACGCGGTTGAAGGGCAACCGCGGAGTCACAAGCTGACATCGACCTGCTCTCCACCGGCGAGGACGTCCGTAGGCGCAGTGTGCCATCGGCCTTCGTCGCCCACTCGTCGGTATTGGCCTTCTGGGAGCACCCGAGCGGGAGTGATCAGCTGCCAGGGCAGCCGACTCGGGTCCTCGACGACGACCAGGACCGGAGCCGTCTTGCAGTCCAGCACGACGTACAGCCACCAATCTGGTCCAAGTTCGAGCATCGCCTCACGCTGCCGGTCAATGATCGGAACCGAGGAACCGCGTCCGCCCTTGCCCTTCACCTCGATCAAGCGGGCGAAGCTGCCATCCCGTTCACGCGACACCAAGTCGCATGTGAGGCTTCGGGCGCCAGGATGTCGCTTTTGGGCCCACTCTCGAACCTCCCCGCGGAGTCCCACAGGCCAACCATTGCCAACGTAGGTCACGGTGCGGCCTTGTGATCGCTCGTAGCCGACCGCCAACTCAACGGCCGTCCGCTCAATCGGGTTCACGGTTTAAGGCAGTCATCGCAGATGAAAATGCCACCGTTCGCCGCGATCAG
This sequence comes from Streptomyces sp. NPDC052109, assembly GCF_040680195.1. Taxonomy (NCBI): domain Bacteria; kingdom Bacillati; phylum Actinomycetota; class Actinomycetes; order Kitasatosporales; family Streptomycetaceae; genus Streptomyces; species Streptomyces sp. NPDC052109. Next base: position 102,517 of record NZ_JBFAWF010000018.1, read on the forward strand.
CCGTGCCACCTGCTCCCAGCCCTTGTGGCAGACGGCGCATTGCGGTTCTGTCTCAAGGCACCGCGCACGGCCGCGGTTGCACTCCCGCTGCTCCTCCTGGCTCATGTGCTTCCAGCAAGACTCAGGATCGGGCGCCTCGACGTGGGCAGTAGGCCAGATCGTCCTCTTCGCTTTGCACTGCACCCCGTTCGTGCGTTGACGGGTGCACCGTTTTGTTTCTGGCCAGATCGTCTGACCAGTCACGGAGTGGCGGCAGCCACAGAACGGCAGTACCTCAGTCGTCATAACCCGGTTCCTACACCTTCGATCTCAGCAGGCAGGGCCGACCGACACCTGTACCTTCTTGAGACGCTTTGCCGGGGTGGCATCAGCGTCATAGCCGGGGTTATCGCTCGCCCACGCTGCTTCTGTGCACGCCCCAGGGACGGTCGGCGAAGTCTTCCGCACCATGTCAAAAGTGGACTCGCAGTTCGGGTAGCCGTTACCACCCAACCTCTGAGCCTGGTCGGGAACACCGGCCACTCTCATCCACAAGATGACGTCCCCCACAGTCGGGCAGCCCTTCGCAGAGGCCGAGGGCTTCGGCTTAGCCGCGCTGCGGGTGGGCGCAGCCGCAGCATGAGCACCTGCTGCCGGCGTCCGGGATGTGGCGTGCGCCGGCGTCGGTGCGGCGTTCGGTGATCCGCTGCTGCAGGCAGCGGTCAGCAGGATGGCGGCGATGGGCAGGAAGCGGCGCACGAGGCCCCCTCTTTCTCAGCTGTGCGAACCTGCACCAACAGTGGCGGTTGATGGCAGTCGGGGGGTGCCTGTTGCCGGACTGTAACCCCGTCCCATCAGTCCCGAGGGGTTACCCCGCCTTCACTGCACCGCCCGACGGCCCACTGTTCCCTCACTGCTTGCCCGGACTACCGTGCGGCCACCGTCTATCCCAAGGGGGATCGCATGACCCGCAGGCTGTGGAAAGTCGGCACCAACAGCGGCAACAACGGTTGCCCCACGCTGTACACCACGCCGTCCGGTGACTACGTCGTTCAGGGCGACCGCGTCATCGACCCCGAGGAACTCGGCCAGCTCGAGAACCTGACCACGCATGAGGGGGCGGTCGTCGTCCCGCGGGAGTTGCTCGCGAACTTCGGTCCCCGCGAGGCTGTCCACGTGCCTCAGATGATCAGCTTCGAAGAGTTCGACGGCATGTTCACCACGCTCCGCCACTCAGCGTGGCGGCTGGAGACGCGCCGCCGCTACGCCTGGGACGAGCAGCAGGACACCTACCGGCAGTTCCTCGCCGCCGGCCGCGTCGGCTGGGACCTCGACGACCCGTGGTGCCTCGAACGCCGCGAGCAGACCGCCCTCGGCAAGCGGTTCGATCGGGTGCGGATCCTCGACGAGCCGCCCACCGAAGGCCAGCGGTACCTACTCGACAACGCCCGACGGAACACGGCCGCCGGCGAGACCATCCGCGTCCTCACCCGAAGCAAGGCCGCCGAGCTGCAACTGCCGAACGCGGACTTCTGGCTGTTCGACGCGCGCGTGGTCGCCCTGCTCCACTTCGACGACGCCGACGAGATGACCGGCGTGGAGCTCATCACGAACCCGGTCGAGGTGCTCCGCTACGCCCAGGCCCGCGAGGCTGCATGGCACCGTGCCGTGCCCTACGACCACCACCGCGGGTAACTTGCCGGTGTGAGCACGGACTTCCAGCAGGCCCGCGAGGCGCTCGGCCGCCGGCTCCGCGAGCTGCGCGGCCAGCGCACCCAGCGTGACCTGGCGGGCCTGCTCGGCTGGCCGCAGGCCAAGGTGTCCAAGCTGGAGACCGGCCGGCAAACCGCCACCGCGGAAGACCTGAGCGCCTGGGCTACGGCCACCGGCCACCCAGCCGCGGCCGAGGAGCTCGCCGCCCGTCTGCAGGGCCTGGAGACTCACACACGGTCGTGGCGCCGCCAACTGCGCGCCGGGCACCGGCCCGTGCAGGACGTCCTCACCGTCGAATACGAACGCTCCACCCGGCTACGGGCATGGGAGGGAGCAATGGTGGTCGGCATGCTGCAGACCGCGGACTACGCCCGGCACGTCTTCACGCGCTACGCCGAACTGCAACAGTCGCCCCGCGACGTAGAGGACGCCGTGCGGGCCCGCATCGGCCGCCAGGCGCTGCTGTACGAGCCGGGCCGGGTCTTCCACGTCCTGCTGTGGGAAGCGGCCCTGTACGCCGCTGTGGCGCCTCGGGACGTCCTCGCCGGGCAGATGGACCGACTCGCCTCCGTCATCGGCCTGGACACCGTGCAGCTCGGCATCGTGCCCTTTGGTGCGCAGCTCGCCATCCCGCCGGCCAACGGGTTCTGGCTGTACGACGACCGCCTCGCCATCGTCGAGGACTGGCACGCCGAACTGTGGCTAGACGACGCCGACACCGTCAGCCTGTACCGCCGTGTGTGGGACGCGCTCGCCGCGGCGGCCGTGTACGGGACGCAGGCGCGCCGGCTGCTCGCGCGGGCCCGCGCCCAGGCCTCCGACCTCGCGTGAGCATCACGGCGAATCACGCCAGCCACTAGGCGAATATTCGCGAATCACACCGTGCCGTGATTCGCGGCTGTCCCTAACGTCCTGGTCATGGCCCACCCGACGCGCTTCGCTGCACAGTACGAGGCCGGGGACACCTGGCTTGCTGAGTGCAGCGACGCCCCCCTCGCCGTCCACACAGCATGGGATCAGGAGACACTCGCCCCCATCGCCTCCGGCGCTCACTGGCTTGTCGCCGAGTCCAGCCTTACGCGAGGTTGGCCGGCGGCCTCGAGGATCCGGAACTCACCACACGGCCCCGTACTCGCCGACCCCGACGCCAACCGGATGCACTGGCTGATCGCGCCGAACGCGGCCGAGGAACTCGCCGACGTCCGGCACCTGACTGTGCATCCCGAGGGCTGGCTGCTGCTGTGCCCGCCGACGGGCTGGCAGGTGGAAGGCCGGTTCTGGCTGTGGCGCCCCGACGGTACGGGCCACCTCAACGACCCCGCACTCATCGCCGCCGCCTTCGGCCCCGGCACCTACCGCACCGAAGCGGAGGCCCTCGCATGACGACCGCCGAGACCCGCGCCCTAGTCGACATCCCCACCGAACTCCTGCCGCTCATCCCCCTGCCACCCCTGGAAGTCCTGCCGGACGCCAGGGCGCGCGGCGCCGAGTGCGTGTGGGGCGGCGAACCGTTGTCCACCGCGACGGCCATTGACCTCGGCGAGCGCGAGACCGACGGGGGCCACTGGTTCCCCCGGGCCTGCCGGCCCTGCACACGGCGTGCCGTCCTGGCCGCGCGCAACGACCACCCCGGCCGGTGCGAGCAGTGCGCGGACGACGCCACCCTCTGCGAGACCCGCCGCGCCTTGCACGCCCTCGTGTTGGAGCTCCGCCGATGAACTGCGCCCGGTGCAACGTGCCGTTCCGGCCCGGCGAGACGCGCCGAGAGATCTACATTGACGGCGCGACCGCGGGCGGTGCCGTCATCGTCGTCCACGCCTACGCGTGCCAGCGCGCTCTCCAGCAGACGGCGCCGACGCGCCGCTGATACTCCCGTGCCTGGCATGCCGACGTGCCGGGTGCGGGCCAGACTCCAGCGGGACCTATCTGACGGCGAAGACGAGGGTCAGGGCGCTGGAGACGCGGGATCGTCCCTGCGCCCCTGTCAGGGGCGATCCCGCACCATGAACGCCCGTCCGTCCTCAGCACCCCCGTCCCCCGGGACGAGAGGACGCCGCGGGTGTAGCAAGGCCCCCGCGGCGTCCTGTCACCGCGGGGGCCTTCAGGCTGCGCCTACCTTCCGCGTGGCGGCGCGAACGTTGCCTCAACAGATCCGGTAGCCCGGACCGCCTTTCGCAGCTGAGCAACAAGGAACTGGGTGTACTCGCTGCTGTCACCCGCCCTGATCTCCAGAACGAGTACCTGCTTCTGCTGCGCCGGCGGGCTCGCCGCGGCGGCGGTGTGGGCGGTTCGCTGGGTGGTGAGCATCGACGCCCACGGCGTCTGTACCATCCGCTGACTGTCGGGGTTGCTCCACACCCGCGACCCGGCGGGCAGGTCCAGGAGTTCGGGGCCTTGCTCGCCGACCCACGTGAGTGAGGAGCGGAGGCCACCCGCCGCGGCCATGCCGACGATGCCGCCCGTGGCCTTGTGGCCGAGGGCCCGCTGAAGCAGCTTCTCCATGCTCTTGGCCAGGTTGGCCATGGCGGTTTCGAGCTTTTTCTGCTGGTCGGTGAGCGTCTTGACGTACCGCTCCTGCGCCTGGATCGCCTTGTCGTACACCGCGGACGCCGTGGTCTTGCCTGCCGATCCGGCAGCGGACTCGATCTGCGACTGCGTCGCGTTGATCGTGGACACCTCGGACGAACTGGCTTGCAGCAGCGCGCCCGCAGTCTCCAAGCCGCCGCCGTCGATGCCGGCTTCGGCGACCTGCTGGATGATGCTGGCGGAGAACCCCTTCGCCTTGAGCTGCTTCAATGCGTTGGCGAACGCGATCACCTTGTCGCGGCTCATCGTCATCTGGGTCTTGACCGCGTTCAGCGTGAGCGTGCCGCCGTCGGTGCCGCCCGCGGCCTTGGTGATGTTCGCCGAGCTGATGAGGCTGGACTTCACGTTGTCGGACAGCTGCGACGCGGCGTCCTTCAGGCTGTTGAGTTTGTCCTTCGCTGAGGACAGTGATGCGGTGACCTTGGTCAGCTGCTTCTCGTAGTTGATCAGGGACTTGCCGACGCTGTTGAGGTGCTTCAGCAGGCTCGACTCGGTCTTCCCGGAGAAAGCGGCCCGGATCTTGCCCGCCGCGTCGTTCAGGCTGGAGACCAGCGCGTTGATGTCGTCCGGCGCGCCAAGATTGCGCTCGAACGGGGTCCTCTTGTACCCGGCGATATGACCGAAGGAACTGATGCCGAAGTCGCTGTTCAGCTGGTTGCGGGCGTCTTTCTCGGCCTGCGTCAGGCCGCCCCGTGCAAAGTGACCCAGCTTGTCCTTGTTGATCAGCTGTAGCAGCGGCAGGTACTTCCGGGTCGACCGCGCGTTGACCACGAACTCCGTGTCGCTGATCATGCCTCGGGCGCCGGACTCGAAGAACGCCAAGATGTCGTCCGACGTGCCCGTACCCGGCCCGCGGACAAGACCGTTCGGGGCGTACTGAACGTCTCCACCGTCGGCGTAGCGAGGCATGAGACCACCGTGCGCAGCACCCGGCATGCCGGGGAGCTGCGGTCCGGAATGGGCTCCGCCCTGCTGCACCGTCTTGTAGTAGTGGGTCGTGTAGACACCGATACCGATGGTCTTGTCATGCAGTGCGTCGACGGCGCCCTGGACGTTTCTGATCGCCGACAGGGCAGCCCCGGTGACAGCCGTGACCTTCACGCTGCCGTTCTTCAAATGCGTGACCTTGAACCCGAAGTTCTCCAGCACGGTCTCGGCGGACTTCGACAGCGTCGTCAGCGTCACCGACTTGGCCTTCGGACTCCGCTTCACCGCCGCGTTGAACGAGTCCAGATCCTTCACGGCTTGCTGGTCGCTGATCTGTAGCTGCAACTTCTTCGCAGCCGGGAAGTTCAGCAGCTGATCAGCAAGCTTCTTCGCCTGAGTCGCGTTGTCGCCCATGGCTCGGGCGTTGTCGATGAGGCTCTTCCGACCCTGCTGATAGACCTTGTCGATCTGGTCCGCAGCAAAGTGCTGCTTGCTCATCTTGTCGACGTAGTCTTCGGTCTTCGCTGCGAGATCAGACAGCACCGACCGGTTTTTCCGGCCTGCATCGGTGGTGATGTCGAGGGTCTTCCCGTTCTCCTTCACGGCCTTCGACGCGTCAGACATGGCCTGGTAGAACGCCGTGTCGGCGTCATACGCCGCCCGATGGACCTGGTTGAGCGCCATGATGGACTGTTCGAGGCCCTTCGCGGACTGCGCCTCCCCATTGAGCGCCTTCTGCGTCGACACGGCGGCGTCACCGAACAGGCCCATGCTGGCCGCGGTCAGCTTCGACTCGACCGCGCTGTCCTTCGACGCGTTGGTGAAGTCCTTCAGGTACTTCGTCGGGATGTGGACGCCCTGCTTCGCCAGCATCGCCAACGCCTGCGTCGCGGTGTCCACGCCCTTGGACTGCGCGATCTGCCCGATCGCCTTCCCAAGATCCCGGTAGTCGTTCGCCGCAGCCTTCGCCGACGACGCCGACGAGGACCACGTCGCACCAGGGTGCGAGAACGTGTACTTGAACTTGTCCCACGCCGACGCCGTGTCGTCAGTGTCCTTGACGAGGCCCTGCTGCGCCTTCCGCAGGTCATCGATGACAGAACTGTTGACGCGGCCCTTGTCGAGGCCCGTCTCGATCGACCGCGCCAGGTCGTCGATGCTGACCCTCGCCTCTTTACTGCTGCTGGACAGCTTGTAAACGCCGAGAGCGAGCAGCGCGAGCCCCGTCACGATCACGCTGGCTTTGCCGACCGCGCCCATCTCCGCAAACGCCGCTCTGAGGCCAGCCACGCCCTTACCGGCCGCAAGGAACGCGTCCTTCATGAGCATTGCGCGTAGTGCGACCGTCTCGAACACACCCTGAATGGCGGCGACGCCCTTGACTGCGCCGTTCCATACGAGCGTCGCGGCGGCAGCAACCTTCATCGCGGCGGACACCGCGACCGTCGCGGCGAGCAGCCCAGCCAGGCCAGCCGCCGCGGCCACGGCAGCGCTCTTGTGGGCGAGGAGCAGGGACACGAAGCTTTGCAGGGGCGGGATCAACTTCTCACCCATGCTGATCATCAGGGCGTCGAAGCTGGACTGCAGATCTTTCATCTTGGCTGCGAACGTCTTCTGCGTATCCGCGAACGCTTGGCCGGCGTTCTTCGCGCCGCGGATCACGGCGGGATACTTCGACTCCACCTTCTCGAACTCGCTGACCAGCATGTTGATGCCCTGGCCAGCCTTCTTACCGAACAGGTCAGTGATGACCTGTCCCTCTTCCTTGCTCGTCACACCGGCGGCCCTCATCCGGCCCACCAAATCCTTCAGAGCAGCGTTCAAGCCGCCCTTCTGCATGTCCTGCGCGAGGTCGTCCTGAGCGAGCCCGAGCTTGGACAGCTCATCTTTGGCCGTGGCCACCGGGTGGGCGAGGCCTTGCACCATCATCCGGAGCTCGGTGCCCGCCTTCGCGCCGCGGATGTTGTTGTCACCGAACACCGCGAGGGCTGCGCCGACGTCGGTGATGCTGAGGCCGAAGCCCTTCACAGTGGCCAGCATGCCCGTGCCGAACGCGTCGGCAAGGTCCTGCATCTTCATATCACCGGAGCCGACGGTGGCGTTGAGCGCGCCCATCGCCTTGTCCATATTTTCGACGCCGGGAATTCCGGACGCGACGGCGGCCGTCAACGCGTTGGTGACGTCGACGAGGTCGGCGTGACCGACGGTGGCGCCCTTCGCCGCGGTCTCCACCAGCTTCAAAGCCTTCGCCCCGGAGATACCCGTCGACTCGAAGTTGGACTCCACGTGGTACAGCGACTCGGCGAGGCTGTCGGGGGCCTGGCCGACTTTCCCGGCGAGGGCCAGGACGCCCTTCTTCAACCCGGCGATCTTGTCCTGTGACACGCCTGCCTGCGTGTGCAGCAGGGCCATGCTCGCGTCGAACTTCGACGCCATCTTCACGCTCTCGGCACCGATGGCCACCAGCCCGGCTGCGCCGATCATCGCCGTCTTGTGGAAGGCCGCCATTGCCTTGCTGGAGCCTTCCACCTGCGCATTCAGGCGCGCCATCGTGGGTGATGCGAGATCCTTCGCGGAGACGAGGATTTCAACGACGTTCGCGGACACGGCTCACCCCACCCCGCCGGCCACAGCCGCCAGCCCCTGGCCCCGCTGCCCTTCATGGAGCAGAACCGCCGCACAGAGCGGGCACAGAGCCGACAGGACCACCCACGGCGCCAGCTCGACCGCCACCGGCCGCAGCAGCGTCGGCTCGACAGCCGCCCGGCAACGCTGGCAAGCCGCCCCCATGCCGCCCGCTGCCCGCCCCTGCGCGATCTCGCCCGCAGCATCGGTCACGTGGCAGTCCAGGCAGCGGCCATAGCCCTCGGAGGCGTACAAAAAGCCGCTGCCGGACCCGTGTACGAGGTGCTTGCAGCGGGTCACGTCGCCAGTCGCCAGCCGCTCGGCCAGACCATCGACCCATGGCGAGTCGCCGGCGGTGTAGTCGGTGACGACTAGAGCCTTCACGCCGTCAGGGGCGGTACGGGCGAAGCTGTCGACCAGGCGACGCCTGGCATCCATGCGGGCCGCTGACGCCCTCCCAGGCCGCAGACGGCCCACGCGGCGCCTCACCGGGCGTCGCCGTTCTCCGAGGCCGTCACAGCGGCGAGAACGCCCACGGAGTCGTGACCTATCAGCCGCAGCCGCAGGTCGCTGACCGTGGCCTTGAACCCGGGAGTCTGGCGCCAGCGGCGCACCGTGGACGGGTCGACGTCCAGGGCACGGCCCGCGATTGTGGAAGAGCTACCAAGTGCGAGCAGGACCGCGGCCCGCTCTTTGCGCGACACCTTCGGGGACAGAGGCAGAACAAGCGGCGCATCAGCGTGCGCGTTCACGTTTCCCATATACAGATTTTACTGGTCAACGCAACTCTGACCGTGATTCCTCCTGTCGAAGGTCGTGCACGCCGGACGAAGTGCACGCACTGGTGGGGTAGCGCCGGAAATGCACGCATGACTCGCCACCTGTGGGAATACAACAAGGCCCCCAGCCGAAGCCAGGGGCCCTTGCCCGCCGATCAGGAACGCGGCACCTCACGCGTCGGTGCGGTCCGCCAGACGCTCAGCCATCGCCGCCGCCACCTTGTACGCCGGATGCCCGTCCAGACGCCCACGACGCCGGTTGTAGCGCTGCGTCGTCCTCGGATCCCGGTGCCCGGCAGCGTCCTGCACCTCGTGCAGCGGCACACCGTTGTCCAAGGCGTCAGTGATGAACCCGTGCCGCAGAGCGTGCGGTTTGATGCTGTCCGCCTGCGGCAGATCCGCCCGGCGCGCCAGCACCCGCAAATGCTTCCATACCTCCGGCTCTGACCAGCGACGCCCGCTGCTGGTGACGAACAGCGGTCCCTTGGTCCGGCCGTCGAGGTAGGTGAGCAGCGCGTCCAGGGCGAGCGGAGGCACGGGAACCGCCTGCACCCGGCCGCCCTTGCGGCGCAGCGGCAGTGTTCTGTGTCCGCGGTCGTAGCCGAGCTGTTCGACGTCCAGGGCGAGCACCTCGTCGACGCGTGGCCCGAGGAGATACAGCAGCGCGACCAACGCATACGAGCGGGGGGCGTGTTCACGCGCGGCCTCGAGCAGCCGGGCCGTCTCGTCCGGGGTGAGCCCCTGAGTGCTGGAGTGGTCCGGGTCGATGTCCGGGCGGGCCACGGCCGCGAATGGGTCGGCAGGCACGGCACCGAGACGTGCGGCGTACGTGTAGAAGCTCCCAGCGGCCGAGAGAGCCTGAGCCCTGCCCGAGGGAGACAGCGGCTTGCCCACCGGCGCGGTCTCGCCGCGCCGGCCGCCCTTTACCCGCACCAAGGTTGGCGCGGTCTCGAGGTGCCGGGAGTAGGCGTCAGCGAGCGGCAGCGTCGCCTTGAGGGGGTGGACACCAGCAGATCGGGCGTACGCCTCCCAGCCGCGGAACCGGCGGACATACGCCCTCCGAGTGTTCGCGGACCGCTGCCGAGCAACCCACGCCCCCGCCAGGTCGGGCAACGGGTCGTCGCCGTAGATGCCGGCCAACTCGTCACGGAAGGCTCGGGCCTCGTCGGGCCAGTCGTCGCGGGGGTCGTGCCGGAAGGGAACGACGTCACTCGCCGGGGGCTGTACCTGCAGTTCGGTCACCGGTAGCCCTCCGCCTTCAGCCAGCGGGCCACGGCCTGCTGATCCTGCCGCGCCTTGTAGCGGACACCTTCCGGCGAATCGGGGTTGAGAAGGATGACGTTGGCGCGCGTGCGCACCCACTCGTCGAAGTCGTTCGCCTCGTCGGCGGTCAGCTTCCGCACGCCGCCCTTCCAGCGCGCCTCGATGGCGTTCGTGCGAGTGGCCGGACGGCCTTCGCGCTCGCCGAGGTCTTCGAGCCAGTAGTCGAGGAGTCGCTCAACGGTGGCAGTGTCTTCGGCCGGAGTCGGCTCGGTCATACTCAACCCCCAAAGTAGTGGATAACCGAGATTATCCAATATGGCTGCCGTGTCTGTCAGTTCATCGCTGCAACAACTCGGCACGCCACCCCGCCCGCGGCGCGTGCACCCAACACAGCACCGAAACGCGAGACGCCCAGCCCTCCCCGCAGGAAGAACCGGGCGCCCTCGCAACCAGCACACCGCTACACCGCAGACCTCAACGGAGGCAGCGCCGGGAACTCCACCCGCTCGACGGTCGGCAGCCCCGACAGCAGCCCGTCCTCCCGGTCCTCCGGCACCACACGGCCGCAGTTGTACTCCAGCACCCCCACCATGTAGTTCGGCTGCGGCAGTCGCGCCTCCGCCACCCGATGCGCCAGGCACGCCAGCACCGCACCAGACCCAGCCGACTGGAACAGCTGCCCGCGCACCTTCACCGCCGCCCCTGAGAACGACTGCCCGCCACCCGACTCGCCGTTCAGGTCCAGCCCCCGCCCGACCAACACGTCCGCGTGCCGCTCCACCAGCACGTCATACGCCTCCGCCTGCCGCATGAGGTCGACGAGCGCCCGCTGCGCCGCCTCCGCTGCCGCCTCCAGCTGGACACGCGCCGCCTTCAGCTCTTTCCCGGCCGCCGCGATGTCCTTCCCGGCCACCTTCTCCAGCTCCTCTCGCGAGGCCGCCGCACGCTCCGCCGCGACCTGCTCCGCATGCGCCTGCCGGAGCTCAGCCGCGTTCGCCCGAGTCTGCGCCACCCGCCGCAGCGCCGCCGTCAGCTCCGTCGCCTTCACCGTGCTGGTCGGCGACTCCATCAGCGCCGCCTCCGCCTCAGTCCGGCCGCGCTGCGCCTCGGTCACCTCGGCCTCAGCCGCCGCCACCATCTCCGCCGTGATCTCTACCATGACCGTTACTCCTTGATCCGCTCTACCGGTAACCGAATGGACAGACGTCCACCCAGGTCAATCGCTCCTCGAGGCCGCGCCTACGAGGCCGCCGCCAACCCCTCCCCCGACCGACGCCGCAGAGACTGCCGCTCCCGCGTCGTCGTCCCACCCCAGACGCCCACCAACTCAGGCCGCTCGAGCGCGAACAGCGCACACGGGTCCACATACACGCAGCCCGCGCACAACACCCGCGCCTGCCTCGGCCGCAGCCCTTCCGCGAAGAACGCCTCCGGGTCATCCCGGCACTGCAGCCGCTCGCGCGCGTCCCACACGAACTCCGGGATGCCGAGCGCCACCAACGGGCCCGAGAACACGCGCTGCTGCCCGCTCACTCGCCGCCCTCATTCACGCGGAAGTTCAGCACCAGCACCGCCACACCCGCCGCCGCGAAGCCGGCCGTCGAGCACCAGGTGAACGCCGACACAGCCAGCAACCCCAGGCCCGCAGCGTCGAACAGGTGCGACCGCACCCCACCCACCAACCGCAGCAGCTGCCGCCCGCGCGTCACTCGCAGTCCTGCCCACGCCGGGAACGCTCCGCCGCCTCCGCGACCCGTCTCCGCACATCCGACCCGCCACGCCCGGCCTGCGATGCCGTCAACGCCTCGCCGTCCACCAGCTCCATGCCAGCCCCGCCCGCCGCCGACTGCTGGTGCTGAGCCAGCTTCACGACCGCCCAGAGCACGGCGACCGCCACGACAGCGACCGACGCGACGACCACCGCCACCAACCCGTAACCGTTCATCGAACCCTTCCTTCCGAACTCACCAGCGCACCGCCTGACCAACGCACCGCCCCATCAACACAACCCGCCACACCAGAGACCGTTTGAAAGCCCAACTGACTCACGCCGCTCCAGTGTCCACCGCCCCCGCCGCGTACCGGGGCCGCCGGGCAACCCGCTGCCGCCGGCGCGCCGCGTACCGGTTCGGGCGGCCCTGGATGAGGTAGGCCAGCCATGCCGCGGCCGATGCGCCCTGCAGTGCCAGCTGCGCGAGGTGAAGGTTCATCGGGGTTGCTCCTAGCTCGGGTTGGCCGGCCGCCGGTCGACGGCCGGTGTTTCGGGGGTGAGGGCGGCGAGGCCCTCGGTTATGCGGCGTGCCTCGGCGATGTCGTCCGGGGAGGGGCGCACCGCGGCGAGTACGACGCTGGCGCCGTCGAGGGTGCGGCCGGTGCGGAGGACGGCGAGGCAGGCCGCGATGTAGCCGACCGGGCCCGCCTTCTCCTCGTCGGTGAGTGGGTGCCGGGCCTGGTTGGCGAGGCGCTGCGCATGCCGGGCGGCGAGGCCGTGCTGCCGGGCCTCGGCGAGCTCCTGCCGGCGCCGCTTGTTCGCAGCGTCGCGAGCCGCAGCTGCGGCAATGCGCTCGCGTATGACGTCCTCGACGTTCACGGCGCCGCCTTGCGAGGGCTGGCAAGAGAGAGCTGACGGAGGAAGAAGGGCTCCCACTCGTTGTCAGTCATGTACCGGTAGAAGTTCGGAACGCCGCTGGCGACGGCGGTCTGCCCGTTGGCGTTGATGTAGTGGCCGACGAGGCGGCCGTCGTCGCCCACGGTCCAAGCGAGCAGCGGCCGTGCGTGGAATCGGGTGGTGCCGTCCTCGGCGATTCCGGTGAACACGGCAACGTGGCCGGCAGCGGAGATGAGATCGGGCATTTGGGTCCTCCTGTTGCTCTCGGGCCTCACGGTTCCCCTCCTCTAAGAGGAGGGGGGAACGTGAGGGGCCCTGGCCGTGAGGGTCTGTGAGGTACGGCGTGAAGCTGTGACCTGCGGGTTTGGTTTCTGCGTGAGGGTCCGTGAGGGGTGCGTGAGGGTCTGCTCCTGAGGGGGGTGCGTGAGGGTCACCGTGAGGCTCCGCGAGACCCCTCAGCTGCTGCCGGATACCAGCGCGCCGGATCGTTCGGGGTGGTCGAGTTGACCTTGACGAGCAGCTTCTGAGAGACGAGCTTGTCCAGCTTCCGTCGGGCCTTCTCCCGCTGAGCCGGGGTCGGCTTCTTCGTCTCGAACAGGGCTTCGGCAGCGGCAGCCGCGGTAAGCCCGTGCACGCCACCGATGCGCGCCATCTCCACCAGGTCGGCGCTGTGCCGCACGGTGGTGACGCCGCTCTGGTGGTCATGGATGAGTTGCAGGGGGCCGACCTCATCCATCGGCTGCTTCAAGTGCCGGAACGAGACGACTGGATCACCAGGCTCGCCCCACAGCAGGACGACGGACCCGGCGCCCGCAGTGATCCAGACGGATCCGTAGACGTCGTTGATGGTGTTGGGCTCGCCGCCGTTCGCGCCGGCCTTCTTCACGTGGTGGTTCTCCAGCACCTGAATGCCTTCGGAGAGCGCCTTCTGCCGTGCGCGGTTGTAGCCGGCGCCCACCTGGTCGTCGGAGATACCGAGGGCGCCGTCTTTGATGGAGTCGACGAGGACGGTGTCGGCCCCTGCCTTGTCGCACATGGCTGCGAGAATGTCGGTTCGCTTCGCCAAGTCGTATGGGGGCGGGCCTTCCCACACGACGAGGTGTTCGTTGAGGTACTCCTCGTCGTCGGCGCCGAAGATGCGTCGGCCAGCCCGGCGGAACTGGGCGGGCCGGTCCATGGCGAGGATCAGGCACTTCTTCCCCGGCTGTACTGGAAGGCCGAGAACCGTGTCCTGTAGGCCAAGTCGAGCCCGGACGAGCTGCGATGCGATCGTGGTCTTCCCCACGCCCTGCGGGCCCGCGAGGACCAGCGCCTCACCCTCGGCCCACAGCACCTCGGAGCCATTGCCCCAGACCGCGGGGGGCGTTTCCAGAGCCTGCAGGAAGAACGAACCCCCAGGCTTGAAGGCCTTCGGCAGCGCATCCTGCTCCGGCGCGTTCTCCGCTACCGCGTGCGCGTCCGAGACAGCCCGCACGTCCGCAGCCCACGAGGGCTGGCCAGCACCCGGCTGACACTCAACGTGCTGGCACGGCATGAACTGAGCGTGCCTTTCGCAGCGAGGCCGGTCGCCCGTGAGGTGCGCCATCAGCTCGAAGGTCTCGGTCACGCCGCCGCCTCCGCCCGCTGAACGTCGACCTGGCGGCCGTTGACGAGGTGGCGGTACCAGCCCGGCCGGCCCGGGATCGCGACCGGCGGCCACCCTGCGGTCGCCTGTACCGGGTGCGCCGGTTTCGGCTTGGCCAGGGCGTCCAACTCGGCGATCGTCTTCCTGCTCGCGAGCGGCGCGTGAGTAGCTGATGCCTCCCTGAACCAGGTCAGCAGCTCGTCGCTGCAGTACTTGCGCCACAAGTCGGCCGCCTCGATCACCGACATGTCGTCGTGACCGTGGCGGCGCCACAGTTCAGCGGCCGTGATCATCGCCGCCGCCTTGTGCGGGTCAGCCCCGGGCAGTTGCTGCCACTTCGGCGAGCCGTATGCCGGCGTGGGGGTCTCGTCCTCACCGAGCAGTTCCGTGACGCGGGCGGAGGCCCATAGCGCCACCGCGTCCAGGGTTTCGCCACGCGAGGGGGCGGGGCGGGGTTCGTTCACTTCGTGTCCTTGCCGAGGGGCGGCCGTTGGGCGGACGGCCTGTGGACTGGGGGAAGCTGCTGCGGGGCGGTGGGTGGCGGAACCGCCCGAGGCTCACGGGCCCGGACCCCGCCCGACCACAGAGGCCGAGCAGAGTCGACGGGGACCGGAGCAGTGGGTCACGCGCGGGCCGGGTAGCTGAACTCCGCGCGCACCCACGCGATGGCGCCGGCGGCGATCTGCGCGGCCTTCTCCGGCGTGTAATAGCCGGGCAGCGTCTTCCGCATGGCCTCGTCGACCGCGCCAGGCAGGACGGCGATGATCTCCCCGGCGTCGAAGGTGTCGACCGGGCCGGGCTGCTCGGGGATGTACGGCAGCGCGCGACGGGTCGGTGTGGTGTCGAGGGCCGGGGTGTGCGTAACCTTGGACATGACGTCCTCTCCTTCGTTGTGAGTGAGGAGCCCTCGGTCGCTGTAGGAGGTGAGCCGGGGGCTTCGTCGTGTGGGGCGTCTGGCCCTCACGCTTCGTCGGTGCTCGTAACACCGGCGCCTACGTGAGGGCCGCTTTCATGCGGCGCTCTCGCCGTTCTGCTCGCGGTCGAGCCGCTGCACGTACTCGCGCAGGGCGTCCGCGGGAACTCGTCGAGCGCGGCCGATCTTCACGCTGCGCAGCTCGCCGCTCTTGATGAGCGCCTTGGCCGTGGTGAGACCCACGCCGAGCTGCTCGGCGACCTCGTCAGTGGGGTACAGGATCCGGGTCATGCAAGACTCCCGAGTAGGTGGCGGCGAGTACTTGTCGCCGCTTGCTCACTCACACAGTAGAGAGTCGCTGACGGTCGCGCAAGTACGCGTAGCCACCTACTCACGCGCGTGGCTCCACTTGCTCACCGCGTGGCGGAGGTGCCATGCTCCGCGCATGGACTTCCACATCGACCAATGGGCCATCGACGTGGCCCCGTGGGGTTGGCTACGACTTCGCGAGTCTTCGGGCGAGGGGCCGACGGTCTACCTGCACTACGAAAGCGCAGGCCAAGAAGGGCAGGAGCGTCTCGACCTACAAGCCGTAGTGATGCGCTCGGGCGAGAACGAAGCACTCAGCGGACGCGTATGGCGTCGCATCCCCTTCTCCGAGGTCGAGCGTTTCCTGACCTTCAGCCTCCTCAGCCCTCAGGCAGGCCTGCCCGAGTCGATGCAACGCAGCTTCCAGCAGGCCCGCACCGTGTTCTTCGGCGGTACCCCAGAAGCCGCGCCGCCCTCCCTCGACACGTTGGAGGACTTCTTCGACGCCACCGCTGAGCTGACGCCGATCCACATGAGTCCGCAAAGCAGCGGGATGCTGGTCACTGATGAGGGGCGACTGCCGGAGATCAAGCCGCCACAGGGACGAATCAGCGATGAGTTCCTTCAGGACGTCGCAGACGCCTACCGCAAACTCACTGACATGAGCAAGCCGCCTGCGCCAGCGATTGCCGAGCTCTCCGGGGCGCCGGTGCGAACGGTTCACCGGTGGATCTACGAGGCCCGTAAGCGGGGCATCCTTCCGCCTGCGCGGCCGGGGCGCGCCGGGTGAGCGGCCGTCGGGCCAACGGCGAGTCCTCCGTGTACTTCTCCGAGGCTGACGGTAAGTGGCACGGCTGGGTAACGGTCGGCGTGAAGCCGAACGGTGCCCCAGACCGCCGGCACCGGATGGGTTCGGATGAGGATGTAGTACGCGCAAAGGTGCGCCAGCTGGAGCGCGAACGGGACGCGGGCAGAACGAAGAAGGCTGGTCGCCCGCCGACCGTCGAGCAGTGGCTGACCACCTGGATGGACACGGCCTGCGCCCGCAAGGTGGCCGACGGGACCATGAGCCCGCGGACCCTCGACGACTACCGCTCGAAGTGCCGGCTGTACTTGTTCCCCGGGATTGGGAAGCACCGCGTCGACAAGCTCGCCGCCGAGCACCTCGACGCTCTGTACCTCCGCATGATCAAGCAGGGGTTGTCGTCCGGCACTGTGCTGAAGACGCACCGGATCATCGCTCGCGCGCTGAAGGTGGCCATGCAGCGGGACATCGTGGCGCGGAACGTCGCTACCCTCGTCGAACCGCCGCAGGCCGCCGAAGAGGAGATCGAGCCCTTCAATCAGGCGGAGGCCCGCGCCCTCCTCGCCGAGGCTGCCGAGCGCCGCAACGGCGCCCGTTGGTCCGTTGCCCTCGCGCTCGGACTGCGGCAGGGTGAGGCGTTGGGGCTGCGCTGGAAGTACATCGACCTTGAGAACGGGGTCGCGAAGATCTGGTGGCAGCTACAGCGGCTGACGTGGCAGCACGGCTGCGAGGATCCGCACGCCTGCGGTGCAGCCCACCACCGAAAGGCGTGCCGGAAGAACTGCACCACTCACAAGCACTACAAGCGCGGGTGCCCGAAGCCGTGCCCGAAGGGCTGCAGGGACCACGCGAAGGCATGCCCGCAGCGCACGGGCGGCGGCCTGGTCTTCCGGGAACCGAAGGGCAAGAACAAGCGGCTAGCCCCCATTCCGCCGCCGCTGGTCCCACTCCTGAAGGCGCACCGCAAGGAGCAGTTGCGCGAGCGTCTGGCGGCTGGCGAGCTCTGGGAGGAGAACGACCTCGTGTTCTGCCAGCCCAACGGAAAGCCGATTGACCCGCGCATGGACTGGGAGGAGTTCAAGGACATCCTCGAAGCCGCGGGCCTGCGAGACGCGCGGGTGCACGACAACCGGCACACCGCGGGGACGCTGCTGATCGAGGCGGGCGTCTCCCCTCGCGTCGTGATGGAGATCCTCGGGCACAGCTCCATGCGGATGATGACCCGGTACACGCACGTGGCCTCGGTCCTCGCGAACGATGCGGCGAAGCGGATGGGGGATGCGCTGTGGGGGTGATCGGGATTCGATCGCATGTACGACACGGATCGGTAACCGCAACTTGCGTTGCAACTAGGCCAGAAACAGAACAGCGGCTTCCCAAGGGAAACCGCTGGTCAGAGATGGAGCCGCCTTCGGGATTCGAACCCGAGACCTACGCATTACGAGTGCGTTGCTCTGGCCATCTGAGCTAAGGCGGCGCGCCGTCCGCACTATGGTGCGATCGGCAACGTCGGTAAGTCTACACAGTTTCGGGGAGTGCTCAGACCATGCCCCGGAAGCGAGGGCTCCGGGGCGGCCGGCAGGGGCTATGAGCAGCGCTTTCCCTCGCTCGGCGGGGTGCCGCGGAGCAGGTAGTCGTTGATCGCCGTGTCGATGCAGGTGCTGCCGCGGCCGTAGGCGGTGTGGCCGTCGCCAACGTACGTCAGCAGGTGCCCCGAGGAGAGCTGGTGGGCCAGGGACTGCGCCCAGCGGTAGGGGGTCGCCGGGTCACGTGTGGTGCCGACCACCACGATCGGCGCCGCACCCTCGGCCTGGATGCGGTGCGGCTTACCCGTGGCCTTCACCGGCCAGTACGCGCAGTTCAGCGAGGACCAGGCCAGCACCGCACCGAACACCGGGGAAGCCTTCTCGAAGGCGGGCAGCTCCTTCTCCACCTGGTCGGGGCCGGTGAAGGCCGAGGGCAGGTCCAGGCAGTTCACGGCGGCGTTGGCCATCATCAGGTTGCTGTAGTGGCCGTTCGCGTCCCGCTCGTAGTAGGTGTCGGACAGTGCGAGCAGACCCGCGCCGTCGTTCTTCTTCATCGCCGAGGTCAGCGCCTCGCGCAGCTGCTCCCACGTGCTCTGGTCGTACATCGCCGCGATCACCCCGGTCGTGGCCAGCGACTCACCGAGCTTGCGGCCGTCCGCGTCGCCCGTCGGGATGGAGTGCGCGTCCAGCTTCCGGAAAAACGCCTGGAGGTGGTCGCCGACCTGCGCCGGTGTCGTGCCCCTGCCGCCGAGCGGGCAGTCGGAGTGCTGTACACAGTCCTTCGCGAACGCCTGGAACGCCGTCTCGAAGCCGGCCGTCTGGCCCAGGTTCAACTTCAGGGAGTCCAGGGAGGGGTCCATCGCGCCGTCCAGGACCATTCGGCCGACCCGGTCGGGAAACAGGCCGGCGTACGTCGCCCCCAGAAACGTGCCGTACGAGGCCCCCAGGTAGTTCAGTTTCGGATCACCCAGCACCGCCCGCACGATGTCCATGTCCCGCGCAGCCTCGACGGTGGAGACGTGCCGCAGCAGCCGCGCCGAGTGCGCCCCGCAGCTCTCGTCGAACTTCCGGTCCGCCGCGGCCAGCGCGTCCCGCTCCCTCTGGTTGTCCGGCGTCAGGTCCGTCTCCGTGAACGCGTCCATCTCGCGGCCGTCCAGGCACTCGATGGGCTCACTGCGGCCCACGCCCCGCGGATCCACCGCGACCATGTCGTAGCGGGCGCGGACCTCGGCCGGGTAGCCGACGCCCGCGTACTGCTGGAGGTAGGCCACCGCCGAGCCTCCGGGGCCGCCCGGGTTGACCAGCAGCGAACCGAGCGGCCTGCCCTTGCCGGTGGCCTTCTTGCGGGCGACGGCGAGCCGGACGTCGCCCGAGCCCGGCTTGGCGTAGTCCAGTGGAACCTTGATCGTCGCGCACTGGAAACCGGCCACACCGCAGCTGCGCCAGTGCAGCTCCTGCGTGTAGTACGACGACAGCGCCGACGGCGTCGCTCGCGGCAGCGCGGCCAGCACCGCGTCCGCCGCACCGCCCGCCGATGTGCTCGAGCTCCCCGGGGAGCAGGCGGACACGAGCAGAGCGGCGGCCGCGACAAGGGCGGCCGTGAGGCGCGCCGTCGTCCGGGTGCGGGCGTTCTGGTTCCGGCGGAGGGATGGCCTGGTGTGCATCCAGCGAGCGTAACGCTGTGCGATGACTCCGGCGCGGAGGGTGTGGATTATGGCTCGTACGAGGGACATATGTGCCTCCGAGGAGTGCTGGAGGACAGTCGGGGGGACAGGCGGCGGCCCTCGGGGTGAGAGTCAGCCCGCCCGCAGCGCCATCGTCATCGCCTCCACCGCCAGCAGCGGAGCCACGTTGCGGTCGAGGGCCTCGCGGCACCCGGCGATCGCCTCGATGCGGCGGAGCGTGGATTCCGGGGTGCTGCCACGCGCCAGCCGCTCCAGGGCGTCCTCGGCATCGGCGTTGGCGATCGCCACGCGGGAGCCGAGCTGGAGGGCGAGGACGTCGCGGTAGAAAGCGGTGAGGTCGCCCAGAGCGATGTCCAAGCTGTCACGCTGCGTTCGGGTTCTGCGGCGCTTCTGCATGTCCTCGAGGTCCTTCATCACGCCCGCCGTGCCGCGCGGCAGCCGGCCGCCCTGGGCCGCGCCCAGCGCCGCCTTCAGCTCCTCGGCCTCCTTGCCGTCCATCTCCTCGGCGAGCTGTCTGGAGTCCTCGGCCGCCGCGTCGACCAGTTCCTGGGCGGCCTTGAGGCAGGCGCCGACCTCGTCCAGCCGCAGCGGGAGCTTGAGCACGGCCGCGCGCCGCTCCCGGGCCGCCGGATCGGTGGCCAGGCGCCGTGCCCGGTCGACGTGCCCCTGGGTGGCGCGCGCGGCGGCCACCGCGACCTCGGGTGCGATGCCGTCGCGCCGGACGAGCATGTCGGCGACCGCGTCCACGGACGGTGTGCGCAGGTTCAGGTGGCGGCAGCGGGAGCGGATCGTCGGCAGGACGTCCTCGACGGAGGGCGCGCACAGCAGCCAGACCGTGCGGGGGGCCGGCTCCTCGACGGCCTTGAGGACCGCGTTGGCCGACTTCTCGTTCAACCGCTCGGCGTCCTCGACCAGGATGATCTGCCAGCGGCCGTTCGCCGGGGAGGTGAACGACTTGCGGACCGTGTCCCGCATGTCCCTCACCAGGATCTCGGAGCCCACGGCCGCCACCGAGGTGACGTCCGCGTGCGTACCGAGCAGCGCGGTGTGGCAGCCGTCGCAGAAGCCGCAGCCGGGGGACCCGCCCAGGGCACGGTCGGGGCTCACGCACTGCAGGGCCGCGGCGAAGGCCCTGGCCGCCTGGTTCCGGCCCGCGCCGGGCGGGCCCGTGAACAGCCAGGCGTGCGTCATCTTCGAGGCCTCGGGCAGCGGCTCGTCGGCCGCGGCGGCCGTGACGAGGGCGTCGGCGTCCCGCGCGGCCGCGTCGAGCACCGCGCTCAGCTTCTCCTGCCCGACGAGGTCGTCCCACACGGTCATGGGTCACGCCGCCCTTCCGTCACACTCCGCGTTGCTTGCATCCATTGTGCGGGCGGGCACTGACAACGGGGTCCGGCCGGCGTTTCGCCGCTCCCGGCCGGACCTCGGCGACGGTACGGAAAGGCGAGGGCGGCGCCGACCATGCTCCGATCGGCGCCGCCCGGCGCCTGGTCCACGGGGAGCGTCAGCCGCGCCGGCCCCGGCCCCTGCGGCCCTGCTCCTCGTCGCGGTCGCCGTACTCCCGCTCGTCGTACGACCCCAGCAGCTCGTCCGCCAGGGACGGCAGGTCGTCGAGCGGGGTCTCCTCGGCCCAGTCGGGCCGCGGCCGGCGCCGAGGCGTGCCGTCGGCGTCGACCTGGGGCATCTCACGCGTGCGGTCCTCGGAGCCGTCGGGACCGGCGGCGGGCCGCTCGTCCCGGAAGAAACCGGGCGGCACCCGGTCCGCCGGGGCGTCACCCTGCACGGGCGGCAGTACGGCGGTCTCATCCGCCGCACCCGGAACCCGGGGCAGCACCGCGGTCTCATCCGCCGCACCCGGAGCCACCGGCGGCAGTACCGCCGTCTCATCCGCCGCACCCGGAACCCGGGGCAGCACCGCGGTCTCATCGGCCGCAGCGCCCGGAGCCGGCGGCTGTGGCAGCTCGGCCGTCACCTCGGCGTCCGTGTCGGGCCGGGCCGTCCGCGCGGCACGGTCGTCCCGCGCGGCCTTCGCCCCCGCCGCCCCGGCCTCGTCGCGCACAGGACGCAGCACCGTCGTCTCGTCCGTGCCCGCCCCGCGCGTGCCCGGCTCGCCCGCTCCGGGCGGGACGACCGGCGTCGGGACCGTCTCCTCGGTACCGCGTGCGTCCGGCGACACCACCGGAGTGGGAACCGTCGCCGCGTCCGCAACCACGCCCGGCGCGGTCGGCAGGGGCGTGCCGGGACGCCGCGCCGCCGTGTCGGCCGCCGCGGCCGCCTCGGCCGCCTGCCTCCGGGCCTCCTCGGCGCGCAGCAACGCCTCCTCGGCCTTGCGCTGCTTCTCCAGGCGCCGAGCGTCCTGCTCGGCTCGCAACCGGGCCTGCCGGGCCTCTTCCTCGGCGCGCAGCCGGGCCTCCTCCTCGGCCTGCTTGCGGCGCCGCTCCTCCTCGGCCCTGCGGCGGGCCTCCTCCTCGGCGCGTGCCTTCTCCTCCGCGAGGAGGCGCTGCCGCTCCTCCTCCGCACGCCGGGCCGATTCCGCCGCCCGCTGCCGGGCCTCCTCGGCCTGCCGTTCGGCCTCGCGGCGCTGCGCCTCCTCCAGCTCGCGGCGCTTGCGCTCCTCTTCCTCGGCGCGCAACCGGGCCAGCTCCTCCTGGCGCTCACGCTCCAGGCGCTCTTCCTCGGCCTTGCGCGCGGCTTCTTCCTCGGCCCTGCGGCGGGCCTCCTCCTCCGCCTTCTTCCGCGCCTCCGCCTGGGCCTTGATCTCGGCGTCGGAGAGCGGCAGCACGGTGTCGAGCCGGTGCCGGATGACGGCGGTGACGGCCTCGGACTCCTGGCCCGCGTCCACGACCAGGTAGCGGCCGGGGTCGGCGGCGGCCAGCGTGAGGAAACCGGACCGCACGCGCGCGTGGAACTCCGCGGGTTCCGACTCCAGCCGGTCCGGTGCCTCGGTGAACCTCTCGCGGGCGGTCTCCGGGGAGACGTCCAGCAGGACGGTCAGGTGCGGCACGAGCCCGTTGGTCGCCCAGCGGTTGATGCGGGCGATCTCGGTCGGGGACAGATCGCGGCCGGCGCCTTGGTAGGCGACGGACGAGTCGATGTAGCGGTCGGAGATGACCACCGCGCCGCGCTCCAGGGCGGGGCGTACGACGGTGTCGACGTGCTCCGCCCGGTCGGCGGCGTAGAGCAGCGCCTCCGCGCGGTGGGACAGGCCCGCCGAGGAGACGTCCAGCAGGATCGAGCGCAGCCGCTTGCCGACGGGCGTGGCCCCCGGCTCGCGGGTGAGCACGACCTCGTGGCCCTTGGCGCGGATCCACTCGGCGAGGGCCTCGGCCTGGGTGGACTTGCCGGCCCCGTCGCCGCCCTCCAGGGCGATGAAGAAACCGTTTGCCGCGGGCGTCTCGACCGGGTCGTCGCCGCCCAGCAGCGCGTCCCTGAGGTCCTGGCGCAGCGGGATGCCGGAGCGGTCGTCGACCTTGGCGAGCACCAGCGCAGCCACCGGCAGCAGCAGCGCGCCGACCAGCATCAGCGTGAAGGAGGCGCCGCCGTGCGCGAAGACGAACTTGCCGTTCTCCAGCCGGTGCCGGCCGATGAGCCCGGCGACCACGGGCGCGATCAGCACGCAGAGCGCTATGAAGACCCGGACGACCGCGTGCAGGTGCTCGGTGACGCGCGCCCGGCGGTAGTCCTCGGTCTCCTGGTCGAGCAGGGCGTGCCCGGTGTTCGCGGCGACGCCCGCGGTGACGCCGGCCAGCGTGACGATCAGCAGCACCGTGGTGACGTCCGGGACCAGCCCTGCGGCCAGCAGGGCGATACCGGTGAAGGCGATCGCGAGGGCGAGCAGCCGGCGGCGCGAGAGCGAGGGCAGCAGCGAGGGGGCCGTACGGATGCCGACGGCGACACCGCCGGTCAGGCCCAGCACCAGCAGGCCGTACAGGACCGGGCCGCCGCCCAGGTCGGTGGCGTGCAGCACGCACACCGAGACGGCCGCGGCGATGGCTCCGGCGACCGCTGCGCAGGCCGGGACGAGCAGCGGGATCGCTCCTGTGCGGCCCTTGTCGACGCCGTTGCCGGTGCGCGGGCGGCGCAGCCCCTCCAGCGGGGACCGGGCGCGCGGGGTGCGCACCTCGGGCAGCTCCAGGAAGGTCAGCAGGGACAGGGAGGCGGCGAACAGACCGGCCGCCACGTAGGAGGCGAGGGCCCCCTGGTGCTGGTCGAACCAGGCCACGCCGGTACCCAGCAGGTTGTTGAGCAGGGCGGCCACGACCAGCGCGGCGGCCGCCAGCGGGACGGCCAGGAAGTTCGTGCGCAGCGACAGACGGCGCAGGGCGTCCATGTGGTCCGGCAGCGGCCGTACGGTGGCGCCCTCCGGGGGCGGGCCGGGCAGCAGGGCCGGGGCGGCGCTCTCCCGGCACACCGTCCACAGCCGCTCGGCGACGCCGGTGACGAAGGCGGTGACCAGCAGCACGGCCAGCGCGTTGTCCGGGGTCCAGTCGATCCACAGGGGTGCGACGATCAGCAGCGCGGCGCGCACGCCGTCGGCGCCGACCATGGTCCAGCGGCGGTCGAGCGGGCCGTCCTGGGCGGTGAGGGTGGTCAGCGGGCCGAGGAGGACCGCACCGAACAGCAGCGTGGCGAGGACGCGGGCCGCGAAGGCCGCCGCCACTGCGAACGCCACTCCCCGGTATCCACCGCCGAACGCGCCCTGCGAAATCGCCGCCTGCAGAGCGAGGACGACCAGGACGAGGAGTGCGAGGCTGTCGCCGACACCACTCACCAGCTGCGCGCTCCACAGGCGCCGCAGCTGCGGTCGGCGCAGGAGGGAACGGACGGCGCGCTCGCGGGAGTCCGCGACCAGGGCGTCGTCCGGGGCTGTGGTGGGGGCCGTTGGCTGCTCGGCTCGCGTCATGCGTTCAGCCTATCCGCAGCCACCGACACCACACGTCGCCTCTCCTGGCATGCGCACGTCCCGACACCAAAGTGATGCCGGGACGTTCACATCGCGAAGCCGAGGAAGCGACGAACACCGCCGCGGCCTCTCCGTGCCGGAAGCCGGGGCCCGCACCGGAAGCCGGGGCCCATGACAGCAGCCGGACGGCTTCCGTAC
Source organism: Streptomyces sp. NPDC052109 (assembly GCF_040680195.1). Lineage (NCBI taxonomy): Bacteria > Bacillati > Actinomycetota > Actinomycetes > Kitasatosporales > Streptomycetaceae > Streptomyces > Streptomyces sp. NPDC052109. The sequence continues at coordinate 126,957 of NZ_JBFAWF010000018.1, forward strand.
CGGACGCCTGACGGCGGCTCCCTGACAGCGATCCACCGGTGCTGTCGGACCTCCAGGCCGAGGACCCGGTCAGCCGTCCGGCGGAGGTGTCAGTCCTCCGAGCCGGAAGCCGTCGCCTTGGCGGCCGCGGCCTTCTTGGCGGTCGTCTTCTTCGCCGTGGTCTTCTTCGCGGCGGCGGCCGTCGTCTTCTTCGCCGCCGTCTTCTTGGCAGCCGTCTTCTTCGCCGGGGCCGTCTTCTTGGCCACGGCCTTCTTCGCGGTCTTCTTGGCGGGGCCCTTCGCGCGCTTCTCGGCGAGCAGCTCGAAGCCGCGCTCCGGGGTGATCGCCTCCACGCTGTCGCCGGAGCGCAGGGTCGCGTTGGTCTCGCCGTCGGTGACATACGGCCCGAAGCGGCCGTCCTTGACCACGACCGGCTTGCCGGAGACCGGGTCCTCGCCCAGCTCCTTCAGCGGCGGCTTGGCGGCGGCCCGACCGCGCTGCTTGGGCTGGGCGTAGATCGCCTGGGCCTCCTCCAGCGTGATCGTGAAGAGCTGGTCCTCGGTCTGCAGCGAACGCGAGTCCGTGCCCTTCTTCAGATACGGGCCGTAGCGGCCGTTCTGCGCGGTGATCTCCTGGCCGTCGGCGTCGGTGCCGACGATGCGCGGCAGCGACATCAGCTTCAGCGCGTCGTCGAGCGTCACCGTGTCCAGCGACATCGACTTGAACAGCGACGCCGTGCGGGGCTTGACCGCGTTCTTGCCGGTCTTCGGGGTGCCCTCGGGGAGCACCTCGGTGACGTACGGGCCGTAGCGGCCGGCCTTGGCGACGATCTCGTGGCCGGTGGCCGGGTCCGTGCCCAGCTCGAAGTCGCCGCTGGGCTTGGCCAGCAGCTCCTCGGCCAGCTCGACGCTCAGCTCGTCCGGCGCCAGGTCGTCCGGGATGTCGGCGCGCTGGTGCTGCTCGGTGTCCTTTTCGCCCCGCTCGATGTAAGGGCCGTAACGACCGACACGGAGAACGATGTCGTTGCCCACCGGGAACGACGACACCTCACGCGCGTCGATCGCACCCAGGTCGGTCACCAGCTCCTTGAGGCCGCCGAGGTGGTCCCCGTCGCCGTTGCCGGCGTCGGCCGCGGCGCCGGCGACGTTGCCCTCACCGAAGTAGAAGCGCTTCAGCCACGGCACGGCCTTGGCCTCGCCGGCCGCGATGCGGTCGAGGTCGTCCTCCATCTTGGCGGTGAAGTCGTAGTCGACGAGCCGCCCGAAGTGCTTCTCCAGGAGGTTGACCACGGCAAAGGACAGGAAGGACGGGACGAGTGCCGTGCCCTTCTTGAACACGTAGCCACGGTCGAGGATCGTGCCGATGATCGACGCGTACGTCGACGGGCGGCCGATCTCGCGCTCTTCCAGCTCCTTGACCAGGGAGGCCTCGGTGTAGCGGGCCGGGGGCTTGGTGGCGTGGCCGTCGACCGTGATCTCCTCGGCGGACAGCGCGTCGCCCTCGGCGACCTGCGGCAGCCGGCGCTCGCGGTCGTCGAGCTCGGCGTTCGGGTCGTCGGCACCCTCGACGTAGGCCTTCAGGAAGCCGTGGAAGGTGATCGTCTTGCCGGAGGCGCTGAATTCGACGTCCCGGCCGTCGGAAGCGGTGCCGCCGATCCGCACGGTCACGCTGTTGCCGGTCGCGTCCTTCATCTGGGAGGCGACGGTCCGCTTCCAGATCAGCTCGTAGAGCTTGAACTGGTCGCCGGTCAGGCCGGTCTCTGCGGGCGTGCGGAAACGATCACCCGAGGGACGGATCGCCTCGTGCGCCTCCTGCGCGTTCTTGACCTTGGCGGCGTAGGTGCGCGGCTGCGGCGGCAGGTAGTCGGCGCCGTACAACTGTGTGACCTGGGCGCGGGCGGCCGCGATCGCGGTGTCGCTCAGCGTCGTGGAGTCCGTACGCATGTACGTGATGAAGCCGTTCTCGTACAGCTTCTGCGCGACCTGCATGGTCGCCTTCGCGCCGAAGCCGAGCTTGCGACTGGCCTCCTGCTGCAGCGTCGTCGTACGGAACGGGGCGTACGGCGAGCGGCGGTACGGCTTGGACTCGACGGAGCGCACGGAGAAGCGGGTGTCCTCCAGCGCGGCGGCCAGGGCGCGGGCGGTCGCCTCGTCGAGGTGGAGGGTGTTCTCGCTCTTGATCCGTCCCAGGGAGTCGAAGTCGCGGCCCTGCGCGACGCGCCTGCCGTCGACGGTCTGCAGGCGGGCGACCAGCGACGACGGGTCCGACGGGTCTCCCGCTCGGCCGGTCGCGAAGGTGCCCGTCAGGTCCCAGTACTCGGCGGAACGGAACGCGATGCGCTCGCGTTCCCGCTCCACGACGAGACGCGTGGCGACGGACTGGACACGGCCGGCCGACAGACGCGGCATGACCTTCTTCCACAGGACCGGCGAGACCTCGTAGCCGTAGAGGCGGTCGAGGATGCGGCGGGTCTCCTGGGCGTCGACCAGCTTCTGGTTGAGCTGGCGCGGGTTGGCGACGGCCTCGCGGATCGCGTCCTTGGTGATCTCGTGGAACACCATCCGCTTGACCGGGATCTTCGGCTTGAGGACCTCCTGGAGGTGCCAGGCGATCGCCTCGCCCTCCCGGTCCTCATCGGTGGCGAGGAACAGCTCGTCGGAGTCCTTCAGCAGATCCTTGAGCTTCTTGACCTGGGCCTTCTTGTCGGCGTTGATCACATAGATCGGCTGGAAGTCATGGTCGACGTCCACACCGAGCCGGCGGACCTCGCCCGTGTACTTCTCGGGCACCTCCGCGGCGCCGTTGGGGAGGTCGCGGATGTGCCCGACGCTCGCTTCGACGACGTAGCCGGGGCCGAGGTAGCCCTTGATCGTCTTCGCCTTGGCAGGCGACTCGACGATGACGAGTCGGCGGCCGCCCTGTGCGGTCTCGCTGGTCGGGGACAACTTCGCTCTTCTCTCCGGTCGACGCTGGGGCCTCCCCAGGGGCTTCCTCCCGGGGTCGCGGCGTGCTGGCACGTGTGACGCTGCGGAGTGTGACGGTACATCCCGCCCCCGTGTCAAACGGGAAAAGCCCACAACGGCCACTCGAACGGTAACCCGACTACCGCCATTCCTGCCGCCCGGAGTACCGGGTACCCACCCGAGGCATGTCCGGAGCGTGATGCTCCTCTTACTCCCGCGGCACCCTTGCCGCCGCGGCCCGCCGACGTCAGAGGCGGGTCAGGCAGTACACGCCGAGGGCCAGTGCGACCGTCCCGGCCGCGCTCGCGAGGGCCGCCGATGCGACCTGGTTCACACCGTGGGCGACCGGCTCGCGGCGCCTGAGGCGGGTGCCGGTCCAGGCCAGCAGGGCGCCTCCGAACAGGGCGAACACCACTCCCGCGAAGATCGCCGGCCCGCTCTCCATCCCCCGCCCACCTCTCCCGTGCCGCCCGGCCCTTCCCGCGCCGGGAGACTGGCACGCACGGGAGACGGGCGGGCGACAGCGGGGTGAACGGAGAGCCTCCGTGATATCGAACACATCAGCGAATCACATCGAGAGGAGAACGGCTTCGGTATTTTTCCGGCCGTTTTCCCGGCACCGGCGCGTCACCGCCTCGGCCGCCGCCCCGATCCGGCCCGTGCCACCGGCATACGGCGGTGAGCCGGGCGCGGCCACCGGGGCCTCCGGAGCCGGCTACGACCGCACGCGTACCCGGCCTACCTCAGGCGACCCAGCCGCCCTGGCCGGCCGCACGCCGACCGGCCGGCGCAGCCCTGCCCCCGGCCCGCCCGCTCAGTTCGCCGGCTCCAGGAAACCCTGCTCCACCAGGAGCCGGATCTGCGCGGGGGTCCGGTCGCGGAGCACCACCGGGTCCTCGTTCATGAGCTGGGCGATGGCGTCCAGGATGCGCCCCGCGCTCAGCGTGCCGTCGCACACGCCCGCGAAACCGGCGCCGACCGTGTCCACCTTCGTGGCCCGGCGCATCCCGCGGTGCTGGCGCAGCACGACGTGCTCCGGGTCCTCGGCGCCCGGCAGCCCGACCTGCTCCTGGACCACCTCGGCGGCGAGCCTGAAGTGGCTGTGGAGCAGCGCCGCGTCGTCGTGCCCACGGAGATAGTCGAGCCGCTCGAAGTGCGCCCGGATCGTGTCCCCGAGAGGCTGTTCGACCGGGTGCGGCCACTCCTCCACGGTGACGACGGGCTCGGCGGAAGCCGTCCTGCGCAGGGTGATCCAGCCGAAGCCGACCGCCTTGACCTTGCGCGCCTCGAACTCGTCGAGCCAGGCGTCGTACCGCGCCTGGTAGTCCGCCGGATCCCCGCGGTGGTCACCGGCGTCCCTCAGCCACAGCTCGGCGTACTGCGTGACGTCCTGTACCTCGCGCTGCACGATCCAGGCATCGCACCCGCGCGGCACCCACGACCTGAGTCTGTCCTGCCAGTCCTCCCCTGCCACGTGCTGCCAGTTGGCGAGGAACTGCGCGAACCCGCCCTCGTTCAGCCGTTCCCCCGCCTGCTGAACGAGCGAGCGGCACAGATCGTCCCCGCCCATGCCGCCGTCCCGGTACGTGAGGCGGGCACCGGGCGAGATGACGAAGGGCGGGTTGGACACGATCAGGTCGAACGTCTCGTCGCCCCGGACCGGTTCGAACAGTGAACCCTCGCGCAGGTCTGCGGCGGGTGCGCCGGACAGCGCGAGCGTGAGCGCGGTGATGTGCAGCGCGCGTGGGTTGAGGTCGGTCGCCGTCACGCGCGTGGCGTGCCGGGCGGCGTGCAGCGCCTGGATGCCGGAGCCGGTGCCCAGGTCCAGGGCGGCCGCGACCGGCGTACGGACGGTGATGCCGGCGAGGGTCGTCGAAGCGCCGCCGACGCCCAGCACCACCCCCTCGTCGCGCTGCCCGATGCCACCGGCGCCGCCGACCGCGCAGCCCAGGTCGGAGACGATGAACCAGTCCTCGCCGCCGGGGCCGCCGTAGGGCCGTACGTCCACGGTGGCGGCCACCTCGTCGCCGCCGACGGGCGTGAGCCACCCGGCCTCCAGCGCCCCCTCGACCGGCAGAACGGCCGCCACGCGCGCGTGCGGCACCGGTTGCTGGAGCAGGAACAGCCGTACGAGCGTCTCCAGCGGCGTGTCGCCACGGGTCGCCCGGAGGGCGGGCACGGTCTCGCTGCGCGCCAGTGCCGCGTACGCGGGGGCGCCGAGCAGGTCGAGCAGCCCGTCGGCGGTGAAGGACGCCCCGAGCAGGGCGTCCCGCAGCCGGGCGGCGACATCGAGTCGGTAGGTGGAGGGCAGGCGGGAGGCGGTGGTGTCACTCACGCACCCATTGTGGCCCGTGGCGGGCGACTCAGCCGGTGGCGGGCGACGGCGACGCGGAGACCTTCGTGCACCCCGTCTGCTTGGTCACCGCCTGGTTGACGTCACCCTTCTCGAGGTTCTGCAGGGCGGTGATCGCGCCGTCGTACTGCGCCGACACCGCCTTCATCCGCTCCGAGAGGTCGCCCAGGCCGGAGGCGAACTTCGTCTGGTCCTTGGTGTCGAGCCCGTCCACGCGCTTCTTCAGATCGGCATACGCCGCGGACAGGGCCGTGAGCTTCTTCACGGCGTCCTGCTGCGTCGCCGCGCCGCCGGTCACGCCGGGAGGCGCTCCCGCGTCGGAAAGGCTGGTCGCCCGCGCCTTGAAGCCGTCGGCCAGGTCCTGGAAGGCCTGGGAGTCGGTCTTCTGGACGTCCTTCGGCGGGCCGTCCTTGGCGACCTTGGCCAGCGCGTCGAAGGCGCCCGAGATCTTCGCCTGCTGCGCGGGCAGCGGGTCGCACACCGTCTTGGCCCAGGCCACGAGCTTGGGGTCGGGCCCCTTGTCGCCGCCGCTGCTGGTGCATCCCGACAGCGCCACCACCAGTACCGCACCGCCGGACAGTGCGGCCGCGAGCTTCTTGTTCACCGGATTGGTCCCTTCCATGGCTCTCGGCCCACGGACCCTACACGGCGGGCGCACACCACCAGCACCCCGTACGCCCCCCAAAGCGCCCTTTGTGACTCATTGCACCATGAGAGAGAAGACTCACCACGTGGGCGAGCCCGCAGACGACAGCGGGCGGGCGGCGCGTCAGCACGCGCCGCCCGCCCACCCGTTGAGCAGGGCCTCTCCGTCAGACCGGGAATACGGCTACGAAACCACCGCCGTGTTCTGTGAGTTGGGGACCCGCTCGGCGCTCTCGTCGTCGCCGACGGCGATTCCGCGCCGCTTGGAGACGTACACGGCGACGACGATCACGGCGAGCGAGAGGACCGCGATCACGATCCGTACGCCCAGGTTCTTGTCGTTGCCGTAGGAGAACTTGATCACCGCGGGTGCGATGAGCAGCGAGACCAGATTCATGACCTTCAGAAGCGGGTTGATCGCCGGTCCCGCGGTGTCCTTGAAGGGGTCGCCGACGGTGTCGCCGATCACCGTGGCCGCGTGGGCCTCGCTGCCCTTGCCGCCGTGGTGACCGTCCTCCACCAGCTTTTTGGCGTTGTCCCAGGCGCCACCGGAGTTGGCGAGGAAGACCGCCATCAGGGTGCCCGCGCCGATCGCGCCGGCGAGGTAGGAGCCGAGCGAGCCGACGCCGAGCGTGAAACCGATGAAGATCGGCGCCATCACGGCGAGCAGACCCGGCGTGGCCAGCTCCCGGAGGGCGTCCTTGGTGCAGATGTCGACGACCTTGCCGTACTCGGGCTTCTCGGTGAAGTCCATGATCCCCGGCTTCTCCCGGAACTGCCGCCGCACCTCGAAGACCACCGAACCGGCCGAGCGCGACACGGCGTTGATGGCGAGTCCGGAGAAGAGGAAGACGACAGCCGCGCCCGCGATGAGGCCGACGAGGTTGTTGGGCTGCGAGATGTCCAGGGACAGGCTCAGCGGCGCGCCCGGCCCGGTGAGCTTCGCCCCGACGTCCTGCACATTGGTGGTGATCGCGTCGCGGTACGACCCGAACAGCGCCGATGCGGCGAGGACGGCGGTGGCGATGGCGATGCCCTTGGTGATGGCCTTGGTGGTGTTGCCGACCGCGTCCAGGTTGGTGAGCACCTGGGCGCCCGCGCCCTCGACCTCGCCGGACATCTCGGCGATGCCCTGGGCGTTGTCGGAGACCGGGCCGAAGGTGTCCATGGCGACGATCACGCCGACCGTGGTGAGCAGACCGGTGCCGGCCAGCGCGACCGCGAACAGCGCCAGCATGATCGACGTACCGCCGAGCAGGAACGCGCCGTACACGCCGAGCCCGATGAGCAGCGCGGTGTAGACGGCCGACTCCAGGCCCAGCGAGATGCCGGACAGGACGACGGTGGCCGGGCCCGTCAGGGACGTCTTTCCGATGTCCCTGACCGGGCGGCGGCTGGTCTCGGTGAAGTAGCCGGTCAGCTGCTGGATGACGGCGGCGAGCAGGATGCCGATCGCCACCGCGACCAGGGCGAGGATCCGCGGGTCGCCGTCCTTGCCCCTGATCGCCGCGTCCGTCACGCCGTGGAGAGCCGAGTACTTCGACGGCAGATAGACGAAGACCGCGATCGCGACCAGCGCGAGCGAGATCACCGCGGAGATGAAGAAGCCGCGGTTGATCGCGGTCATACCGCTGCGGTCGGCGCGGCGTGGCGCGACCGCGAAGATGCCGATCATCGCCGTGACGACACCGATCGCGGGCACCAGCAGCGGGAACGCCAGTCCGGAGTTGCCGAAGGCGGCCTTGCCGAGGATCAGCGCGGCGACCAGGGTCACGGCGTACGACTCGAAGAGGTCGGCCGCCATGCCCGCGCAGTCGCCGACGTTGTCGCCCACGTTGTCGGCGATGGTCGCGGCATTGCGCGGGTCGTCCTCCGGAATGCCCTGTTCAACCTTGCCGACCAGGTCGGCGCCGACGTCGGCGGCCTTGGTGAAGATGCCGCCGCCCACCCGCATGAACATCGCGATCAGGGCGGCACCGAGGCCGAAGCCCTCCAGCACCTTCGGCGCGTCGGCCGCGTACACCAGCACCACGCAGGAGGCGCCCAGCAGGCCGAGCCCCACCGTGAACATGCCGACGACGCCGCCCGTGCGAAATGCGATCTTCATCGCGGTGTGCGAGACGGTGGTGAGATCCTTTTCCGGTTCGCCTGGTGCCGGTGTGGCCTCCCGGGCCGCCGCGGCGACCCGCACATTGCTGCGCACCGCCAGCCACATGCCGATATAGCCGGTGGCCGCCGAGAACGCCGCGCCGATCAGGAAGAACACCGATCGTCCGGCACGCTGATTCCAGTCGTCCGCGGGCAGCAGCATGAGCAGGAAGAAGACGACGACTGCGAATACGCCGAGCGTGCGCAGCTGCCGGGCGAGATACGCCTTCGCGCCTTCCTGGACCGCCTCGGCGATCCGTTTCATGCTGTCGGTGCCCTCGCCCGCTGCCAGCACCTGGCGCACCAGGATCCCCGCGACCACCAGTGCGGCCAGGGCGACCGCGGCGATGACGGCCACCATGATCCGGTTGTTGTCGGTCAGGACAGCGGCTGCGAGGGATGTGGGATGACCCGACTGAGGGATGAAAAGCCCCGCCATTCGTCCTCCTTGACGTTTGGGCTGAGCTCAAGATGTGGGGATTCTAGGTACCTCAGTGTGATCTAAACAGAGCGCGGCAAACGGAATTGGCCCACAGCGACTCTCGGCAAACGATCGAGATCTTGCTGGACAACCCGAATGGAGTAATGCCCCCAGGGCATTGTCAATGATCGTGAATTCCTTCACGAATTCGGGGACCTGCCCGATCGTGCCGGAAAAACACCGAGGGCCCTGCTCGGCAGGGCCCTCGTGAACTGCTGTGCGGCGCTCAGACCAGCGTCGCGGCGGGGGGTGTCGTCGGCCAGGTCATACGGATCAGCCCGCCGTCGTGGCCGGTGGTCACCTGGACGTCGTCGACGAGGCCGCTGATGACCGCGAGGCCCATCTCGTCCTCCTCGACCTCCGCGTCGCCGTCCTGCGCGGTCCCGGGCGTGTCGCCCGGGACGGCGTGCGGCGCCTCGTCGCCGACCTCGATGGAGAACTGTTTCTCCTCTTCGATCAGCGCCACCTTCACCGGCGCGCTGATACCGCTGTTCTGGTGCAGTCCGACGGCCCGGGAGCAGGCCTCGCCGACGGCCAGCCGGACCTCGTCGAGGACGGCCTCGTCCACTCCGGCCCTGCGTGCCACCGCGGCCGCCACCAACCGGGCGGTCCGGACGTGCTCGGGCAGCGCGCTGAAGCGGAGTTCGACGGTGGCCATGCATCCCCCTCGCGACTACGGGCGTGCGGTCGGGGGTGGGGCCGCGCCGAGCGCCCCCACCCCCTGCTGTGCTTCTGTGCCCCGGGCCGCTTCAGGGCCCGGGACGGAAACCGGTCCGTCGCCGCCCGCGAACGCAGCGAGACGGACGAGACCGGCCGGCGGCCGGGCTCCTGGAGCCCGGCCGCCGCTGACCGGTCGAGGGTCAGTCGGTGGCCGCCACCGCTTCCTCGACCGAGGTGTGGATCGGGAACACCTTGGTGAGGCCGGTGATGCGGAAGATCTTGAGAATGCGCTCCTGGTTGCAGACCAGGCGCAGCGAGCCCTCGTGGGCACGCACCCGCTTCAGGCCGCCGACCAGCACGCCGAGCCCGGTGGAGTCGAGGAAGTCCACGCCCTCCATGTCGACGACGAGGTGGAAATTCCCGTCGTTCACCAGCTCGACCAGCTGCTCGCGCAGCTTGGGCGCGGTGTATACATCGATTTCGCCACCGACCTCGACGACCGTACGATCGCCGACGGTACGGGTCGACAGGGACAGGTCCACGGATCCTCCAGCACCTTGCTATCGAGCGGTCGCCCCTCGGGACACCTGGGCTTGCGGCCCCCGGGACTTCGCCAGCCGCGATGGCATTCAATCACTTACCGGCAGGCGTGCACGACGCCTTGGCCCCATTGTCCGTCACGCCAGTGACACACTCGGTGCCAATGGCCAAGAATCACCGATCCGACAGATCCCCGGCGGACCCGGCGTCGCGCCCGTCTCCGGGCACGGTCCTGGACCGGCTCGCCTCCGGGCCGAGCCGGTCTGCGCGCATCACTCATACGGAGCACTTGCCCCCGCGCGCGGGCCGCCATGCCGTCTGGCCTGACCGAATCCGGTCCGAGGTGATCGCGGCCGTCCAGGCGTGCGGCATCGAACACCCGTGGGCGCACCAGGCGCTCGCCGCCGAGCACGCCCTGGACGGCGACTCGGTGGTCGTCGCCACCGGCACCGCCTCCGGCAAGTCCCTCGCGTACCTCGTGCCCGTGCTGTCCACCCTTCTGGATGGTTCCGAGGCTCCGAACGGCCGTGGTGCCACCGCCCTGTACCTCGCGCCCACCAAGGCGCTCGCGGCGGATCAGTGCCGGTCGGTGAAGGAACTTTCACAACCGCTCGGCACCGCGGTGCGCCCGGCCGTGTACGACGGCGACACCCCGTTCGAGGAGCGGGAGTGGATCCGCCAGTACGCCAACTACGTCCTGACCAACCCCGACATGCTGCACCGCGGGATACTCCCGTCCCACCCGCGCTGGGCCTCCTTCCTGAAGTCGCTCGAGTTCGTCGTCATCGACGAGTGCCACACCTACCGCGGCGTCTTCGGCTCGCACGTCGCCCAGGTGCTGCGCCGGCTGCGCCGGCTGTGCGCCCGCTACGGGGCCTCGCCCGTCTTCCTGCTGGCCTCGGCGACCGCCGCCGAGCCCGCCGCCGCCGCCCGCCGGCTGACCGGCCTGCCGGTCACCGAGGTCGCCGACGACGCATCCCCGCGCGGCGAGCTCGTCTTCGCCCTCTGGGAACCGCCGCTCACCGAACTGCACGGCGAGAAGGGCGCGCCGGTACGGCGCACCGCCACCGCCGAGACCGCCGACCTGCTGACCGACCTCACCGTGCAGGGCGTGCGCTCGGTGGCCTTCGTACGGTCCCGGCGCGGCGCCGAGCTGATCTCGGTGATCGCCCAGGAGAGACTCGCCGAGGTCGACCGCTCCCTGGTCCGGCGAGTCGCGGCGTACCGCGGCGGCTACCTCCCCGAGGAGCGCCGCGCCCTGGAACGCGCCCTGCACTCCGGCGAACTCCTCGGACTCGCCGCCACGACGGCCCTGGAGCTGGGCGTGGACGTCTCCGGTCTGGACGCGGTGATCATCTCCGGCTACCCGGGCACACGCGCGTCCCTGTGGCAGCAGGCGGGCCGCGCGGGCCGCTCCGGCCAGGGCGCGCTCGCCGTGCTGGTGGCCCGCGACGACCCGCTGGACACGTTCCTGGTCCACCATCCCGAGGCCCTGTTCGACCAACCGGTGGAATCGACGGTCCTCGACCCCGACAATCCCTACGTCCTCGCCCCGCACCTGTGCGCCGCCGCCGCCGAGATCCCGCTGACCGAGGAGGACCTGGACCTCTTCGGCCCCACCTGCGCGGACGTGCTGCCGCAGCTGGAGGCCGCGAAACTGCTCCGGCGGCGGACGAAGGCCTGGCACTGGACGCGCCGGGAGCGGGCCGCCGACCTGACCGACATCCGCGGCGCGGGCGGGCGCCCGGTGCAGGTCGTCGAGACCGGCACCGGCCGGCTGCTCGGCACGGTCGACGCCGGCGCCGCGCACTCCACGGTCCACGAGGGCGCGGTCCACCTCCATCAGGGCCGCACCTACCTGGTGCGCACCCTCGACCTGGAGGACTCCGTCGCCCTGGTCGAGCAGGCCGACCCGCCGTACTCCACGGTCGCCCGCGACACCACCTCCATCTCCGTCCTGGAGACCGACACCGAGATCCCCTGGGGCGCCGGCCGTCTCTGCTACGGCTCGGTCGAGGTCACCAACCAGGTCGTCTCCTACCTCCGCAGACGCCTGATCACCGGCGAAGTGCTGGGCGAGACCAAACTCGACCTCCCTCCCCGTACGCTGCGCACCCGCGCGGTGTGGTGGACGGTCACCGACGACCAGCTGGAGGAGGCCCGGATCACCCCGGAGATCCTCGGCGGCTCCCTGCACGCCGCCGAACACGCCTCCATCGGCCTGCTGCCCCTCTTCGCGACCTGCGACCGCTGGGACATCGGCGGCGTGTCGGTCCCGTTGCACCCGGACACCCTGCTGCCGACGGTCTTCGTGTACGACGGCCACCCGGGCGGTGCGGGCTTCGCCGAACGCGCCTTCCACACCGCCCGCGCCTGGCTCACCGCCACCCGCGAGGCCATCGCCTCCTGCGAGTGCGAGGCCGGCTGCCCGTCCTGCATCCAGTCCCCCAAGTGCGGCAACGGCAACGACCCGCTGCACAAGAGGGGCGCGGTACGGCTCCTCACGGTGCTGCTGCGGGGGGCGCCGGAGGAGGAACTGCCTCAACGGCCGGCGGAGCGGGCGGCTCCGGAGCAGGCGCCCCGCGCCTGAGGGCGTCCGGCACCGGCCCGGCCGGCCCCGCTCTGGCCCTGGCCTCCGCCGCGAACGGTCCTCTCCCCGCGGCGGCCGTCACGTCCGAGATCTCGCCGACGACGGCGCACCGCACCAGCCGTACGCCCTCGGTCGCAGCCACCCGCTCGGCCCGCCCGCAGGCCGCCGCACCGCCCTCGGTCCAGTGGGCCGCCGCCGCGAGCGCCGCCAGGTCCGCGCCGCCCGCCGCCCGGTGCCGCACCACGACGGCCTGCCCTAACGCGAGGACGGCGCCGAAGACGGCACAGAGCACGGCGATCGCCCCCAGGCTCCACACGGTGGCGGATCCCCGGTCGCGGTGCGGCCGAGCCCGCCTCCAGCCTCCCTTCATGGTCCCGCCTCCCCTGCCCCGGTCGTCTCCTCGGCCGGGGCGACGGCGTCCTCCCGCACCTCGAACGGCAGCCCGCTCAGCACCGGCGGCCTGGCCACCACCGTCACCCGGACCTGGTCGCCCTCGCGCGCGACCGTCACCCGCGCCCCGCGCGGCGCCGCCTCCCGGGTCACGGTCACCACGGCGCCCTCCGGGTCCTGACGGGCGGCGGCCCGGGCGCCGATGCGGGCGGCGTCCACGCACTGGATCTGTGCGGCCACCGCGAGCAGCCCCGAGACCAGCGCCATCGTGAACGCCACCAGTACGCACAGCACCACGGCCGCCTCCGCGGTCACGAACCCCCGGTCCGCCCCTCGCTCACATCCGCGCACTGAGGGCCTTCTTCACGATGTCCTGCAGCTCCGCACGGACCTGGCCGCTGGTGACGACCTCGTAGAGCAGCAACGCGAACCCGACGGCCGCGATGATGCCCATCGCGTATTCGGACGTCACCATTCCGGCGTCCCTGCGGCCCATCCCCCGCAGCCGAAGCACCGCGTCGTTGATCCTGCTGTTCATTTCAACCCCCGTAGGTCTCTGGGTTTTTGTGGTTCTTCGCGGCTATGTGGTCCCGCCCGTTCTCGTACGCCTCACCTGCCTCCCCTCATCCCGCCCGCGAGTCCGATCACGACGGGCAGCACCCCGACCGCGATGAAGGCGGGCAGAAAGCACAGGCCCACCGGCGCGGAGATCAGCACGGCCGCCCGCCGGGCCCGGGCCGTAGCGGTGCGGGCCCACTGCGCGCGTGCGTCGGAGGCGAGGCGGGCGGCCGGACGGGCCGCCGGAAGCCCGGACTCGTCGGCCCGCTCCAGCAGTCGTGCCAGGGCTCCGGCGCCGGGCAGCCCGGTCAGCAGCCGCCAGGCGTCCGCCGGTTCTCCGCCGAGCCGCACCTCCGCCGCGCCCCGCGCCAGCGCCTGCCCGACCGGTCCGCCGAGCGCCTCGCCCACGGCCTGCGCGGCGATCACGGGGCCGGCGCCGGCCGCGACGCACGCGGCCAGCAGGTCGGCGGCGAGCGGGAGTTGGCGTGCGACCGCCGAGGTGTCCACCGGCTCCGCTCCGCCGGCCGCCGACTGCCGGCCGCGCCACCGCCAGAGCACGACCCCGGCCCCCAGCCCCAGCACGGCCCCGGTCACACCACCGAGCAGCACCCACGCGCCGCACGCCGCCCCGGCCGGCGGCAGCCACCGCCGCGCCACGTCGGCCGAGGTGAACCCCGGCCTGGACACCGACACTTCCAGGCCCAGCAACTCCGCCACCCGGCGCCGCGCCCGACGCCGCCGCCGGACCAGATGCAACCGCCGGACCGCCCAGCCGAGGGCCAGAACCACGACCCCGACCATCCCCAGCCTGTGGACAACTTCCCCGCTCATACCGCCGCTCTCCCCCTACGTCCTGAACCCCGCACCGCATCACGGACACCGCCCCGATCAGCCCCTTGGACCGCTCACGGCCCCGCGCCCCGCCCCGTCTCCCCGCTCACACCACCCCCGCTCCCCGCACGATCCGCACCGCCCACCACATCCCCGCCGCTTCGAACACCGACCCGGCCGCCAGGCAACCGAGGCCGGCACCGGTGTGGAGCAGCACATGGAGGGGTTTCGCGCCCATGGCCGAGCCCAGCAGGAGGCCGAGGGCGGGCAGTACGGCAAGCAGCACGGTGGTCGCCCGGGCACCCGCCAGCTGGGCGCGGAGATCGGCGCGTTGGTCCCGCTCTGCGCGCAGGGCCGCGTCCAGCCGGTCCAGGCCGGCCGCGAGTCCGGCGCCCTGGTCCACGGCCACCCGCCAGCACGCGGCCAGCCCGAGCAGGCCCTCGGCGCCCGGCTGCCGGGCCGCGGCGGCGAGTGCGCCGGGCACGTCTCCGCCGAACCGCGCCGCCGCGACCACGGCCGCCTGTGCCTCGCCGAGCCCGCCGGAGTCCCGTGCAGCCCGCAGCAGCGCCTCGCCCGGCTGCCGTCCGGCCCGCACCTCCCCGGCGAGGGCGCCGCAGAGGGCGATCACCGCATCCGCCCGCCGTTCCCGGAAGAGCCGGGCCTGCCGGGCCAGCCGTACCCGGCGCAGCACCGGCACCCCGGCCGCCCCCGCGACGACCGGAATCACCGAGGTCCCCAGCAGCCCGAGCAGCACGCCAACCGCGAGCGCCCACCATTCGGCACCCCACCGGGCCCGTAGCCGCCGCAGTTCCGCGAGTGTCTGGTCCCAGGAGGACGGGCCGGTCGTCACCACCGCGCCGCCCGCGAGCAGCAACCGCGCCCGCCGCATGCCGTAGTGCCGCCCGCCCAGCAGCCACACCAGCGCGGTGAAGCAGATCAGCGCGGCGCCCGTGGAGGTCTCACCGTGCACCTTCCGCACCCCTCTCCGAGTCCGCTCCGGCGTCCAGGAGCAGCGCAAGCCGCTGCCAGCCCCGCTCCCGCCGGAAGGCCCGCTCGCTCCAGCGCAGGGCGGGCACCGTCCGCACCAGCCCCGTGGCGTCCCGCTCCAGGACGTGCACCTCCGCGATCCGGCGCCGCCCGGACCGGTCCCGTACGAGGTGCAGGACCACGGAGAGCGCGGCCGCCAACTGGCTGTGCAGTGCGGCACGGTCGAGCCCGGCGGCCGTGGCCAGGGCCTCCAGGCGAGCCGGGACGTCTCCGGCGGCGTTGGCGTGGACCGTGCAACAGCCGCCCTCATGGCCGGTGTTGAGAGCCGCGAGCAGATGCACGACCTCGGGTCCGCGGACCTCGCCGACGACCAGCCGGTCCGGCCGCATCCGCAGGGCCTGCCGGACGAGGTCCTCCAAGGTGACCAGGCCGGCGCCCTCCTGGTTGGCGGGCCGGGTCTCCAGCCGGACGACGTGCGGGTGGTCCGGCCGCAGCTCGGCCGAGTCCTCGGCGAGCACGATCCGCTCACCCTCCCCGACCAGGCCCAGCAGGGCGCTGAGCAGGGTCGTCTTGCCGCTTCCGGTGCCGCCGCTGACGAGGAAGGACAGCCGGGCCGTCAGCAGCGCCCGCAGGATCCGCTCGCCGCCGGGCGGCACCGTGCCGGCCTCGACCAGCTCCTCCAGCGTGAACGCCCGGGGCCGTACGACGCGCAGGGCCAGGCAGGTGCAGCCGACGGCCACCGGGGGCAGCACCGCGTGCAATCGGGTGCCGTCGGGCAGCCGGGCGTCCGCCCACGGCCGGGCGTCGTCCAGCCGGCGTCCGGCCACGGCGGCAAGCCGCTGCGCGAGGCGTCGTACGGCTGCCGCGTCGGGGAAGGTCACCGGGGTCAGCTCCAGCCCGCCGCCGCGGTCCACCCACACCCGGTCCGGGGCGGAGACGAGGACGTCGGTGACGTGCGGGTCGGCCAGCAGCGGTTCCAACGGGCCCGTGCCGACCAGTTCGGAGCGCAGTTGCCGGGCCGCGCCGAGGACTTCGGCGTCGCCGAGCACCCGGCCCTGTTCGCGCAGGGCCTGGGCCACGCGCGCGGGGGTGGGATCGGCGCCGCTCTCGGCGAGCCGGCGGCGGACGCCGTCGAGCAGGGCCGCGCCGTCCGCGCGGTCGAGTCCCGGGAGGCTCATCGGGTGCCTCCGGCCTCGACCAGCGCCCGCTCCCAGAAGTTCGCACAGAAGTGGGCCAGCGGGCCGCGTCCACGCGCGCCGGGGGGTTCGGCGCCGCCCTGTGGGCGCAGCAGCGGCGTCTCGACCGGCACCTCACCGGCCAGCGGCAGGCCGAGCAGGCGGGCCACCTCCTGGTCGTCCAGGCCCGGCGCGTACGGCCCGCGTACCGCCACGCGCAGGTCGCGCACGACCATGCCGACGGCGGAGGCGACCCGCCCCGCAGCCGCGACCGCGCGCAGTTCGGCGGGGACGACGAGCAGGGCCAGGTCGAGCTGGGCGAGGGCTTCGGCGACGCCGTCGTCGAGCCGGCGGGGCAGATCCACCACGACCGTGCCGCCACGCCGACGGGCCGCGGCGAGCACCGCCCGTACCGCCTGCGGCGGAATGGCGACGCAGGCGCCGCGGTCCCAGCTCAGCACCCGAAGGGAGTGCAGTTCGGGCAGCGACTCCTCCAGGGCGCCGCCGCCGACGCGCCCGCGGGAGGCGGCGAAGGCGGGCCAGCGCAGGCCGTCGGCGCTCTCGCCGCCGAGGAGTACGTCCAGTCCGCCGCCGAGCGGATCGGCGTCCACGAGAAGGGTGCGCACTCCCTCGCGCGCGGAGGTGACGGCGAGCGCGCACGCGAGCGTGGAGGCGCCGGCCCCGCCGCGGCCGCCGATCACGCCGACGGTGAGGGCCGGGCGGCCGACTCCTTCGGCGACGTCGGCGATACGGTCGACCAGCCACTGCTCGCCGTCGGGAAGCATCAGGACATGGTCGGCGCCGATCTCCACGGCGCGTTTCCACACGCCCGGGTCGTCCTGGTCGCGGCCGACCAGCACCACTCCGCGCCGGCGCGTGGCCCCGCCGACCCGGCGGGCGGCGTCGTCGCCGACCAGCACCAGCGGGGCCGTCTCCCAGCCGTCGCCGTGTTCCGGTACGCCGTGGTGGACCTCGGGTGTGGCGCCCGCGGCCGCGCACAGACGCAGCAGGTCGTCCAGGAGCTCGGCGTCCTCGGTGACGATGAGCGGCCGGCCCGGCCGGTCGGAGGTGCCGGGCGGCGGGTCGTGGGTGACGGTTCCGGTCACGGGTGTTCCCCCTTCGCTGCGTGGGCCGCGCGGCCTCTTCGGCCCCGCGATTCCCAAAGATGTGAAGAACCGGCAAGCGGCCACCCATATGAGCGGCCGACGGAAACCGGCCATACGCGCTCCGGCAATCGGAACCGGCCATGAACTCGCCACGGTCGGAGCGCGCTGGAATCACGGTGCAGCGATCCGCGAAATCATGTGGATCTTGGTGGAAAACTGTGGACAACTCGGGGGCTGTGAATATCGCCGTCACCCATACCGGTGACCTCTGCACCGATCCCTGTGCGACTTCCACAGAGCAGCGCGACGATTACACCGAGTAACGGATCACGGGCGCACCACAGCGGCGGCCGTGGCGTCGCGACCTCGGCCGCACGGTCGTGTGAAGAGCGGAGAGAGAGGGGAAAACCCACCCGGACATGCGACGACCCCCGCCGGGGGGGAGAGCGGGGGTCGTCCCCACGGCCGACTCGGGGGGGAGGAGTCGGGCCGGGTTAGCACGGTCGCGAACGATCCGTGACTTCCATGGTGTACCCGAGAGCCCTCTCAGGCAAACCCACGCGCCCCACCTTACGCCGAATGGTGGGCGCCTATGCTCGGGGGCGTGGAAAACCACTCCTTGCCCCGCGCCGCAGCCTTCTTTGATCTGGACAAGACGGTCATTGCGAAGTCGAGCACGCTCACCTTCAGCAAGTCCTTCTACCAAGGTGGGCTGATCAACCGCAGGGCCGCGCTGCGCACCGCATATGCCCAGTTCGTCTTCCTGGTCGGCGGCCTGGATCACGACCAGATGGAGCGCATGCGCGAGTATCTGTCCGACCTGTGCCGCGGCTGGAACGTACAGCAGGTGCGGGAGATCGTCGCCGAAACGCTGCACGACCTCATCGACCCGATCATCTACGACGAGGCCGCCTCCCTCATCGAGGAGCATCACGCGGCCGGGCGGGACGTGGTGATCGTGTCGACCTCGGGCGCCGAGGTGGTCGAGCCCGTCGGCGAACTGCTCGGCGCGGACCGGGTGGTGGCCACGCGCATGGTCGTCGGCGAAGACGGCTGCTTCACCGGGGAGGTGGAGTACTACGCCTACGGCCCGACCAAGGCCGAGGCGATCCGGGACGTGGCCGCCTCCGAGGGCTACGACCTGGACCGCTGCTACGCCTACAGCGACTCGGCGACCGACCTGCCGATGCTCCGGGCGGTCGGGCACCCGCACGCGGTGAACCCGGACCGCGCGCTGCGCCGCGAGGCGCTCGCGCGGGGATGGCCGGTTCTGGAGTTCCGCCGGCCGGTCCGGCTGAAGAAGCGGCTGCCCACCTTCTCCGTCCCGCCGCGGCCCGCCCTGGTCGCGGCGGCGGCCATAGGCGCGGCGGCCACCACCGCCGGACTCGTCTGGTACGCCAGCCGACGCCGGAGCACCGCCTGACGCGGGAGCACCGCCTGACGCGACAGCACCGCTGACGCCCGAGCACCGCCGGACACGCCAGCACCACCCGTGCGCCCGTTTCATCCGAGTTTGAGCCTGAAAGTAAAGAAGTACAGGCTGGGCTTTCGCTTCCCTCGGCCTCGCGGTACAAAGGCTTTAGGCCCGCGAGACCAAGGGACATCCGAGAGGATCACCAACCACTACGCAGTTGGCCCCACGGACCACGTATGGACACCGGGCACCCACGCGACGTCGACCCGTCGATTACGGGCCAGCCGCACCAGGTGACGGGCAAAGTCCCCGACCTGATGGGCACATATCGAGGACGCTTGGTAACTCGGTGAACATGCCAGCGGCGGTACGAACACTCGTACCGCCGCAACCCATGTCCGGGACGGTTCCTCCCCCGGAGTCCGCTCAGGCCGCGCCGCGCTGCAGCGCCTCGCACACGGCCGTCGACTCGCGCGCACCCAGCTCGACCGCCCCGCCGCAGTGGGCGATCCAGGCCGCCATGCCCTCGGGAGTGCCGGAGGCGTATCCGTCCAGCGCCGCCAGATAGGAGGCGCGGCCCAGTTCGGCATGGCCGACCTCGGCCGGGCAGATCGCCTTCGGGTCCAGGCCGCTGCCGATCAGCACGATCCGCTCCGCCGTGCGCGCGACGAGGCCGTTGTGCGACACGAAGGGCCGCAGCGCGAGCAGCTCGCCGTGCACCACGGCGGCCGTGACCAGCGCGGGCGCGGACGATCCGGCGATGATCAGGTCCGCGAGTCCCTCCAGCCGGCCGGAGACCTCCTGGGCGTCCGGCAGCGGCAGCTCGACCAGCGGCTCCTCCACCGTCTCGCCGTCCTGGCGCGGCCTGCCGACCTCGTCGCCCGTGCCCGCCGCCGCCACCAGGTGCAGCCGGGCCAGCACCCGCAGGGGCGACTGCCGCCAGATGGACAGCAACTGGCCCGCCTCCGCGGACAGCCTGAGGGCCGCCCCCACGACCCGCGCCTCGGCGTCGCCGCCGAAGTCGGTGCGCCGCCGCACCTCCTCCAGGGCCCAGTCGGCGCCGGACAGCGCCGCGGAGCCGCGGGCACCGCGCAGGGCCGCCTCGGAGGTGATCTCGGTGCTGCGGCGCCGCATGATCCGGTGCCCGTAGACCCGGTCCACGGCCTTGCGCACGGACTCCACGGAGTCGGCCACACCGGGCAGCGAGCCCAGGGCCGCGAGCGGGTCGGCGTTCGCGCCTGTCGTACTCATGAGTACGACACTACGCACCCCCTCGGCCGACCCCTCGAAGGAGTGGTCTTCTTCACTTCCACCTGACACATAGAGCTACTGATTGACTACTCTTGGTGAACATGAAAATTGCTTTCGTCGGGAAGGGCGGCAGCGGCAAGACCACGCTCTCCTCCCTCTTCATCCGCCACCTCGCGGCCGCCGGCGCCCCGGTGGTCGCCATCGACGCGGACATCAACCAGCACCTCGGGCCCGCCCTCGGCCTCGACGAGACGGAGGCCGCCGCACTGCCCGCCATGGGCGAACGGCTGCCGCTGATCAAGGACTATCTGCGCGGCACCAATCCGCGCATCCGGTCCGCCGCCACGATGATCAAGACGACCCCGCCCGGCGAGGGCTCGCGGCTGGTCCGGGTACGGGAACCCAATCCGGTCTACGACGCCTGCGCGCGACCGGTGGAACTCGACGGTGGCGCCGTCCGTTTGATGGTCACCGGCCCCTTCACGGACGCCGACCTGGGGGTCGCCTGCTACCACTCCAAGACGGGAGCGGTGGAGCTGTTCCTGAACCACCTCGTCGACGGCCCCGACGAGTACGTCGTGGTCGACATGACGGCGGGTTCGGACTCCTTCGCCTCCGGCATGTTCACCCGCTTCGACATGACGTTCCTCGTCGCAGAGCCGACCCGGAAGGGGGTCTCCGTCTATCGCCAGTACAAGGAGTACGCCCGCGACTTCGGCGTCGCCCTGAAGGTCGTCGGCAACAAGATCCAGGAACAGGACGACATCGACTTCCTGCGCGCGGAGGTCGGGGACGACCTGCTCGTCACGGTCGGGCGCTCGGACTGGGTGCGCGCCATGGAGAAAGGCCGGCCGCCCCGGTTCGATCTCCTGGAGGAGGCCAACGCCCGCGCCCTGCACACCCTGCGGGCCACCGCGGATGCCACGTACGAGCTGCGGGACTGGGAGCGCTACACCCGCCAGATGGTGCACTTCCACCTGAAGAACGCCGAGGCGTGGGGCAACGAGCGCACCGGGGCCGACCTGGCTGCGCAGGTCGACCCCGCCTTTGTGCTCGGCGAAGGCGTCGGCGCGGGCGTGACAACTCCCGTCTGACACCTACTGCTTGACCGCCGGCGCCCCGGGGACTCCCTTGGGCGCCGGGGCCGGGCGGCCGGAGAGGAAGGACGCCCAGCCCTGCCTGGGGGCCTCACCCACCTCCAGGGTGCGCAGCTTCGCCAGGACCTTCGGGTCCTGGGCGTCCAGCCAGTCGACGAGTTGGTGGAAGGACACGCAGCGCACGTCGGGCTTGTTGCACACCTCCTTCACCGTTTCCTCGACGGCGCGCATGTAGGTGCCGCCGTTCCAGGACTCGAAGTGGTTGCCGATGATCAGCGGGGCACGGTTGCCGTCGTAGGCCCGGTAGAAGCCCTTGATCAGACCGTCACGCATCTGGTCGCCCCAGTAGTCGAACTTGTCCGGGTCGCCCTGGGTCTGCGTCCCGGACTGGTTGACCATGAAGTTGTAGTCCATGGTCAGCTGTTCATAGGTGTGCCCGGGGAAGGGCACCAGCTGCATCGACAGATCCCACAGCCCCTCCTTCTTCTTGGGCCAGACCTGGTTGTCGACCCCGCTGGAGTCGTAGCGGAAGCCCAACTGGCCGGCGGCCTTGATGAAGTTCTTCTGGCCTTCGAGACAGGGGGTGCGGGCGCCGATCAGCTCCTTCTCGTAGTCGAAGGGCAGCGGAGCCGCGTCCTTCATTCCGCTGTTGGTCTTCCAGGTCTTCACGAACTGCTTGGCCTGGGTGATCTCGCTCTTCCACTCGTCCACCGACCAGGTGCCGACCCCGCCGTTGGGCCCGCAGAAATGGCCGTTGAAGTGGGTGCCGATCTCGTTGCCCTCCAGCCAGGCCAGCCGCGCCTGCTTGACGGTGGCGGCGATCCCCTTCTCGTCGTTGAAGCCGATGTCGGAACTGCCGGGCGCGTGCTGCGGCGGCTTGTACAGGTCGCGCTTCTCCTCCGGCAGCGTGTACACACCGCTGAGGAAGTACGTCATCGTCGCGTGGTTCGCCTTGGCGACCTCACGGAAGTGCGAGAACAGCTTCTGCTTGTCCTCGCCCGCGCCGTCCCAGGAGAAGACCACGAACTGCGGCGGCTTCTGACCGGGCTGGAGCCGCTCGGGTCTGGGCAGATGCGGCTGCGCGCCGGTGTACGCGGTGGATCCGTCGCCGATCAGCCGGAACACACTGCCTGGCGCCGGGGCACCCTTCTTCGGGGCGGGCACCGCTTCCTTCGAACCGTGGGAGCCGGTCGCGCAACCGGCGAGCGACGAGGCACAGGCCGCGGCGACCATGACGCCGACGGCGATCCTCTGGGTGGCGGCCATGTTCCGCCCACCTTCTTCCTTCTCTCAGGCAAACGCTGGCGAGGGCCTTTCTGTGGTGATCTGCCGGGCTTGCACCGACAGCGCCGCCAAGGTCGCACGGGACCGAGAAGGAATTAGTACGACAAGCCGATCAAACGGTTAGTTCCCTCATCTGAGCGATGTGGTGGGGCATTTGCCCTAGAACGCTATGCATTGTCTTTACGCTTCATTACGTTTCCTTTACTGGTGTTGAGCCATCCCGCCCAGTCCGACCGTGCCCACCCGGAGGAGACGGGACCATGTCAGCCTGCGCACCCCCGCACACCCAGCACCCGCCCCCGCCGCACGGCGCGCCGCCGGACCGAAGGCGCCGCTTCCGGCCCGCGGGCGCCGACCTGTCCGCGTCCGTCGCCGTCTTCCTGATCGCCCTGCCCCTGTCCCTGGGAATCGCCCTGGCCACCGGCGCTCCACTCCAGGCCGGTCTGGTCGCCGCCGCCGTGGGCGGAGTCGTCGCCGGCCGGCTCGGCGGCTGCCCGCTCCAGGTCAGCGGGCCCGCCGCCGGGCTCACCGTGGTCACCGCCGACCTGATCCACCGCTACGGCTGGCGGGCGACCTGCGGCATCACCGTTCTCGCCGGACTCGCCCAACTCGGTCTCGGCTGTCTGCGGGTGGCGCGCGGCGCGCTCGCGGTCAGTCCGGCCGTGGTGCACGGCATGCTCGCCGGGATCGGCATCACCATCGCCGTCGCCCAGGTGCACATCGTCCTCGGCGGCAGCCCGGACAGCTCCGTCCTCGCCAACCTGCGTGCGCTGCCGGAGCAGTTGGCCCACCTGCAGCCGGCCGCCGTCTGGACGAGCACGCTGACGCTCGCCCTGCTGCTGGCCTGGCCCCGTCTGCCCGGCCGCGCCGGCCGGCTGCTGCGCGGAGTGCCGGCCGCCCTTGTCGCCGTGGCCGGGGCCACCGCC
This sequence comes from Streptomyces sp. NPDC052109, assembly GCF_040680195.1. NCBI lineage: Bacteria > Bacillati > Actinomycetota > Actinomycetes > Kitasatosporales > Streptomycetaceae > Streptomyces > Streptomyces sp. NPDC052109. Next base: position 150,335 of record NZ_JBFAWF010000018.1, read on the forward strand.
ACGGCGGCGCTCACCGATCTGGTGCTGCCCCGGGTCGACCTGCCGTCCTGGCGCAGCCACGCCTTGGCCGGGCTGCCCGAGGGCCCGGCACTCGGGCTCGCCGCCGCCGTGCTCACCACCACCCTGGTGTGCAGCGTGCAGTCGCTGCTCGGGGCGGTGGCCGTGGACAAGCTGGTCGCCGCCCGCCCCGGCCCGGTCCCCCGCGTCGGCCGCTCCGACCTGGACCGGGAGCTGCTGGGCCAGGGCGCCGCCAACATCGTCTCCGGGGCGCTCGGCGGACTGCCGGTCGCCGGGGTGGCCGTGCGCAGTACCGCGAACGTGAAATCCGGTGCGCTGAGCCGGAACTCCACGATGCTGCACGGCGTTCTCGTAGTAGTCGCCGCGCTGCTGATGGTCCCGGTCCTCGAGGAGATCCCGCTCGCCTCCCTCGCCGCCCTGGTGATGGCTGTCGGCATCCAGATGGTGTCCCTGCACCACATCCGCACGGTGACGCGCCACCGCGAAGTGCTGGTCTACGCCGCGACCACACTCGGCGTGGTGCTCCTCGGCGTCCTCCAGGGCGTGCTCCTCGGTGTCGCCGTCGCGGTCGCCGTCGCCCTGCAGCGCCTCGCCCGCACCCGTGTCACCCACGAAGAGAAGGAAGGAGTCCATCACGTACGCATTCGAGGCCAGTTGACGTTCCTGGCGGTGCCGCGGCTCAGCCAGACCTTGCATCTCGTACCCCAAGGCGCGCACGCCGTCGTGGAGTTGGACGGATCGTTCATGGACCAGGCGGCGTACGAGTCACTGCGGGACTGGCACAGCACCCACACCGCCCGCGGTGGCACGGCCGAGCTGTCGGGCCGGCGCGGCGGAATCCGGACCGCCGGGCCGACCCCGTCGGCCGGGTGCCGGTGCCGGCCCTGGACACCCTGGCGCGACCACAGGTCCTGCATCCCCGAGGCCGTGGCCGCACCGGCCGGGCGGCAGGCCGGGCGGGAGCTGGCCCGTGGGATCGGCTCCTTCCAGCGCAACACCGCGCCGCTGGTGCGGGATGAGCTGGCACGGCTGGCCCGGGAGGGCCAGCGCCCCGCGCAGCTCTTCCTGACCTGTGCCGACTCCCGGCTCGTGACGTCGATGATCACCGCCAGTGGTCCCGGCGACCTGTTCGTCGTCCGCAACGTCGGCAACCTGGTGCCGGCGCCGGGCGAGGAGGCCGGTGACGACTCGGTGGCGGCCGCCGTCGAGTACGCCGTGGAGGTGCTCGGGGTGCGCTCCATCACCGTGTGCGGGCACTCGGGGTGCGGGGCCATGCAGGCGCTGCTGAGCACGGGCGACGCGGTTGGGGGCACCCCGCTGCGGCGCTGGCTCCGGCACGGGCTGCCGAGTCTGGCGCGGCTGGCCGAGGACCGCCGCGGCCGGCCCCGGCTCGCCGGCCGGTCCCCGGTGGACGCGGTGGAGCAGCTGTGCCTGACCAATGTGGTCCAGCAGCTGGAGCACCTGCGTGCGCACACCCCGGTGGCCCGGGCGCTGGCCAGGAGCGAGTTGGAACTGCACGGCATGTACTTCGACGTGGGCGAGGCACAGGCTTATCTGCTGGCGGCGGATGCGGGAGACGACGTGTTCGAGGGCGTCTCGGAAGGTGTCGGCGCAGGAGAGGAGGGCGCAGCGGTGTGAAGACCCAGGCATGGACAGGTCTACACCAATTTTGCCGACCACCCTTGTCATCGGACCCCCGCGTCTGATGAGCTGTGGCCTGGGACACAACGGACACCCTTGGAAAGGGAGATGTCGTGAGCAACGAGAGCCTGGCCAACCTGCTCAAGGAAGAACGCAGGTTCGCGCCGCCCGCCGACCTGGCCGAGCACGCCAACGTCACCGCGGAGGCGTACGCAGAGGCCAAGGCTGACAGGCTCGGCTTCTGGGCCGAGCAGGCCCGCCGCCTGACCTGGGCCAAGGAACCGAACGAGACGCTGGACTGGTCGAACCCGCCGTTCGCGAAGTGGTTCAAGGACGGCGAACTGAACGTCGCGTACAACTGCGTGGACCGGCACGTGGAGGCCGGACACGGGGACCGTGTCGCCATCCACTTCGAGGGTGAGCCCGGCGACAGCCGCTCGATCACCTATGCCGAGCTGAAGGACGAGGTCTCCAAGGCGGCCAACGCCCTTCTGGAACTGGGTGTCCGCAAGGGCGACCGGGTCGCCATCTACATGCCGATGATCCCGGAGACCGCGATCGCGATGCTGGCCTCGGCCCGGATCGGCGCCGCGCACTCGGTGGTCTTCGGCGGCTTCTCGGCGGACGCCCTGGCGACCCGTATCCAGGACGCGGACGCGAAGGTGGTCATCACCGCCGACGGCGGTTACCGGCGCGGCAAGCCGTCCGCGCTGAAGCCGGCCGTGGACGAGGCGGTGCAGAAGGCGGCGGGCGTCGAGCACGTGCTGGTGGTGCGCCGTACCGGTCAGGACGTGGCGTTCGACGGCGAGCGGGACGTGTGGTGGCACGAACTGGTGGGCCGGCAGTCCGCCGAGCACACCCCGGAGGCGTTCGGGGCGGAGCACCCGCTGTTCATCCTCTACACCTCCGGCACGACCGGTAAGCCGAAGGGCATCCTGCACACCTCCGGCGGCTACCTCACCCAGGCGGCATACACCCACTGGGCGGTCTTCGACCTCAAGCCGGAGACGGACGTGTACTGGTGCACGGCCGACGTCGGCTGGGTCACCGGGCACTCGTACATCGTGTACGGCCCGCTGGCCAACGGCGCCACCCAGGTCATGTACGAGGGCACGCCGGACACCCCGCACCAGGGCCGGTTCTGGGAGATCGTGCAGAAGTACAAGGTCACGATCCTCTACACCGCGCCGACGGCGATCCGGACGTTCATGAAGTGGGGCGACGACATCCCCGCCAAGTTCGACCTGTCCTCACTGCGCGTCCTCGGCTCGGTGGGCGAGCCCATCAACCCCGAGGCGTGGATCTGGTACCGCAAGCACATCGGCGCGGACAGGACGCCCGTCGTGGACACCTGGTGGCAGACCGAGACCGGCGCGATGATGATCTCACCGCTGCCCGGCGTCACGGCCGCCAAGCCCGGCTCCGCGCAGACCCCGCTGCCCGGCATCAGCGCGACCGTCGTCGACGACGAGGCGAACGAGGTGCCCAACGGCGGCGGTGGCTATCTGGTGCTGACCGAGCCGTGGCCCTCGATGCTGCGCACCATCTGGGGCGACGACCAGCGGTTCATCGACACCTACTGGTCCCGGTTCGAGGGCAAGTACTTCGCCGGTGACGGCGCGAAGAAGGACGACGACGGCGACATCTGGCTGCTGGGCCGGGTGGACGACGTGATGCTCGTGTCCGGGCACAACATCTCCACCACCGAGGTGGAGTCGGCGCTCGTCTCCCACCCGTCCGTCGCCGAGGCGGCCGTCGTCGGTGCCGCCGACGAGACCACCGGTCAGGCGATCGTCGCGTTCGTCATCCTGCGCGGTACGGCCGCGGAGACCGAGGCGCTCGTCGGCGAGCTGCGCGACCACGTGGGCGCCACGCTCGGCCCGATCGCCAAGCCCAAGCGGATCCTGCCGGTGGCCGAGCTGCCCAAGACCCGCTCCGGCAAGATCATGCGCCGCCTGCTGCGCGACGTCGCCGAGAACCGCCAGCTCGGTGACGTCACCACGCTGACGGACAGCACGGTCATGGACCTCATCCAGACCAAGCTGCCGGCGGCCCCCAGCGAGGACTGAGCGGCACCGCTCCGCAGGGGCACCTGGCCAACGGGCCGGGTGCCCCTTCTGCGTCTAGCGTGAGGACCACCGGTCCCGGACCGCGCCCTTTGAGGACCAGGCAACCTTAGGTAAGGTAAGTAAAGCGTCAAGGACGCGACAAGGGTGTGCCGGGAAGTCTGGTCGGCAAAGCGAGCCGTCCCGCCTATCCCCCGGAGGTCCCCCGTGGCCGCGCCCCGCACCCGGAAAGCAGCCCGCAAGGCACTCGGCCGGCTCTCCCTGCCCGAGCGCGCCTTCGTCGCGGACGCGCTGCGGACGGAGACCGTCGGCGGCGTCCTGCTGCTCCTCGCCGCGGTGGCGGCGCTGATCTGGGCGAACGTCCCCGCCCTCCACCACAGCTACGAGACCGTCAGCCACTTCCACGTCGGCCCCGCCGCGCTCGGCCTGAACCTCTCCGTCGCCCACTGGGCCGCCGACGGTCTTCTCGCGGTGTTCTTCTTCGTCGCCGGCATCGAGCTCAAGCGGGAGCTGGTCGCCGGAGACCTGCGCGACCCGAGGGCGGCCGTACTGCCCGTGGTGGCCGCGCTGTGCGGCATGGCCGTACCGGCGCTCGTCTACACCCTCACCACCCTCACCGGGCACGGTTCCACTCAGGGCTGGGCGGTGCCCACCGCCACCGACATCGCCTTCGCACTCGCCGTCCTCGCGGTCATCGGCACCTCCCTGCCCGGCTCGCTGCGCGCCTTCCTGCTGACCCTCGCGGTCGTCGACGACCTTTTCGCGATCCTGATCATCGCGATCTTCTTCACCGACCGGCTGAACTTCGCCGCGCTGGGCGGAGCCGCCGCCGCACTGGTGGTGTTCTGGCTGCTGCTGCGCAAGGGCGTACGCGGCTGGTACGTGTACGTGCCGCTCGCCGTCGTGATCTGGGCGCTGATGTACAACAGCGGCGTCCACGCCACCATCGCCGGCGTGGCGATGGGCCTGATGCTGCGCTGCACCACCCGGGAGGGCGAACAGCACTCGCCGGGCGAGCACATCGAGCACCTGGTACGGCCCTTGTCCGCAGGGCTCGCCGTACCGATGTTCGCCCTGTTCAGCGCCGGCGTGGCGGTCTCCGGCGGGGCGCTCGGGGATGTGTTCACCAAGCCGGAGACGCTCGGTGTGGTGCTGGGCCTCGTCCTCGGCAAGACGATCGGCATCTTCGGCGGCACCTGGCTTGCCGCCCGCTTCACCCGTGCCTCGCTCAGCGAGGACCTCGCCTGGGCCGACGTCTTCGCGGTGGCCTGCCTCGCCGGCATCGGCTTCACCGTCTCCCTGCTCATCGGCGAACTCGCCTTCGCCGGCGACGCCGTCCTCACCGACGAGGTCAAGGCGTCCGTGCTCAGCGGATCGCTGATCGCGGCGCTCTCCGCGACGGTGCTGCTGAAGATACGCAACGCCACCTACCGCAGACTGTGCGAGGAGGAGGACCGGGACGACGACCGAGACGGCATCCCGGACGTGTACGAGCAGGACGACCCGGCCTATCACCTGCGCATGGCCGAGATCCACGAGCGCAAGGCCGCCGAGCACCGGCGGATCGCCGCCGAGCGGGCAGCCGCGGCACGCCACGGGCTTCAGGAAGTGCCGGGCGGGGCAGGCGAGGAGGGCGAGCGTCCGGCATGATCTGACGAGACGGTACAAAACAAGACGGCCACACGAGCGGGCCCGCCGACCGCGTACGACGGCACGGCGCGCCCACGGCACGAGAGACCTCTGAGGGAGAACGCGATGAGCGCACCCGACGGCAGCCCGGTCGGCGCCGAACGCAGCATCGGCCAGCTGTTCGCCTCGGCGACGACCGAGATGTCGGCGCTGGTGCACGACGAGATCGCCCTGGCCAAGGCCCAGCTGAAGCAGGACGTCAAGCGCGGCGCGGCGAGCGGTGGCGCCTTCTCGGCGGCCGGGGTGCTGCTGGTCTTCTCGCTTCCGATGCTCAACTTCGCCCTGGCGTACGGCATCCGGACGTGGAGCGGCTGGAACATGGCCGTCTGCTTCGTGCTGTCCTTCGCGGCGAACGTGGTCGTCGCCGGCCTCCTCGCGCTGATCGGCACGGTCTTCGCGAAGAAGGCCAAGAAGGGCCAGGGCCCGCAGAAGGTGGCCGCCTCGATGAAGCAGACGGCGGGCGTCCTGCAGAACGCCAAGCCGCATCCGCGCGCGGAGCTGCCCGGGGACCGTACCCCCGCGGCCATCGAGGCTGTGGCACGCTCACAGTCATGACCGACCCCGCCCCTTCGGCCGTGCGGCTGGACGGACCCTGGACGCACAGGGACGTCGCCGCGAACGGCGCGCGCTTCCACATCGCCGAGCTCGGCGACGGCCCCCTGGTGCTGCTGCTGCACGGCTTCCCGCAGTTCTGGTGGACCTGGCGGCACCAGCTGGAGGCGCTCGCAGACGCGGGATACCGGGCGGTGGCGATGGACCTGCGGGGCGTCGGCGGCAGCGACCGCACGCCCCGCGGGTACGACCCCGCCAACCTCGCACTCGACGTCACCGGCGTGATCCGCTCGCTCGGTGAGCCGGACGCCGCGCTGGTCGGCCACGACCTGGGCGGCTATCTGGCGTGGACGGCGGCGGCGATGCGGCCCAAGCTCGTCCGGCGCCTCGCCGTGGTGTCGATGCCGCATCCGCGCCGCTGGCGCGGGGCGATGCTGCGGGACGCCCGGCAGACGGCCGCGAACTCCTACATCTGGGGCTTCCAGCGGCCGTGGATTCCGGAGCGCCAACTCACCGCGGACGGCGGCGCGCTGGTGGGTCGGCTGATCCGGGACTGGTCCGGGCCGCGCTCCCCGGAGGACGCGGCGGTGGAGACCTACCAGCGGGCCATGTGCATCCCGTCGACCGCGCACTGCTCGATCGAGCCGTACCGCTGGCTGGTGCGCTCGCTGGCCCGCCCGGACGGCCTCCAGTTCAACCGCCGGATGAAGCGGCCGGTGCGGGTGCCCACGCTGCATCTGCACGGCTCGCTGGACCCGGTGACGCGCACGCGCAGCGCGGCCGGATCGGGCGAGTACGTCGAAGCGCCGTACCGCTGGCGCCTGTTCGACGGGCTCGGCCACTTCCCGCACGAGGAGGACCCCGCGGCGTTCTCCACCGAGCTCGTCAACTGGCTGAAGGATCCCGAGCCGGACCGGTGACGGACGGGGCCGCCGGGACACACACCCGTGGCCGGTGTTCTTCACCCGAATCGGTGACGTACCCCGGTGACCGTACGGTGACGGTTCGCTGCGTGGAGTACCCGGTTCCTGAACAGTTGTCCCCCGAACGGCCACATGCCCTCCGCATAGGCCAATTGGGCGGCGCTCACACGGTTATCGACCTTCGGGCAGGGGCACACGTCGGGGTATGGGCTGGACGCACGACTACAGTGACGCACCCCGCAATCGCCGCTCGGCCACTGGTCTGAGCACGCCTCAGCGAGGCAACCCGCAAGTCGCGGAAGGGGACCTACGCGTGGGGATCCCGCGCATCCTGCGTCGCCGGGCCCGCTGGGTCTCGGTGCGTCTGCGTCACCCGCGCGGCTGAGCCTCCCACAAAGGTCACAGGGCGCAGCTGTCCGTACCCACCTGCTGGTTCGCGCTACGTCCCTGTTCGATGTCGGCCTGGATCTCGTCCGTCGTGAGGGCGTAACCGGTCTCGGCGTCGTCGAGGGACTTGGCGAACACCACGCCGTAGACCCGGCCGTCGGGCGTGAGCAGCGGGCCGCCGGAGTTGCCCTGACGGACGGTCGTGTACAGCGAGTAGACGTCACGGCGGACGGTGCCGCGGTGGTAGATGTCCGGGCCGTTGGCCGTGATGCGCCCGCGCACACGCGCGGCGCGCACGTCGTACGAGCCGTTCTCCGGGAAGCCCGCGACGATCGCGCCGTCACCGCCGGCCGCGTCCTGGGCGGAGAACCGCAGGGGTTTCGCCCTCAGGTCGGGTACGTCGAGCACGGCGATGTCGCGCTTCCAGTCGTACAGGACGACCTTGGCGTCGTACCTGCGGCCCTCGCCGCCTATCTGCACGGTGGGCGCGTCGACCCCGCCGACCACGTGCGCGTTGGTCATGACCCGGCGGTCGGCGAAGACGAAGCCGCTGCCCTCCAGGACCTTGCCGCAACTCGGGGCGGTGCCGGTGACCTTGACGATGGAGCTCTGGGCGCGCAGGGTGACCGAGCTGTTCGCGAGAGCCGGGTCGGGCGGCTGGACGTCCTTGATCGGTTCGTTGGCGAAGGGGCTGAAGACCTGCGGGAAGCCGTTCTGCGCGAGGACGGAGGAGAAGTCCGCGAACCAGGTGTCGGCCTGCGCGGGCAGCGCCCGGGAGACCCCGAGGAGCACCTTGGAGCCGCGGACCTCCTTCCCGAGCGTGGGCAGGGTGGTGCCGGCGAGGGCGGATCCGATCAGCCACGCCACGAGCAGCATGGCGACGACGTTGACCAGGGCGCCGCCGGTGGCGTCCAGGGCGCGGGCCGGGGACCAGGTGATGTACCGGCGGAGCTTGTTGCCCAGATGGGTGGTCAGGGCCTGGCCGACGGAGGCGCACACGATGACGACGACCACGGCGACCACGGCGGCGGTGGTCCCGACGTCGGAGTTGCCGGTCACGGCGTCCCAGATGACGGGCAGCGTGTACACGGCGACGAGGCCGCCGCCCAGGAACCCGATCACCGACAGGATGCCGACGACGAAGCCCTGGCGGTAACCCACGACCGCGAACCACACGGCCGCGACCAGCAAGAGGATGTCCAGCACGTTCACCGCTTCAGGCCTCGCCTACTCACTCCGGTCCCCGCGGCCCGGCCGGGGGTCCGGGGGGTGTCCCCCGGAAAACACAGCACGGGGTCACCCTGTCATGACCGCCAGTCGAGTGGGACCTGCTTCCCTCTGTCCCAGGGGCGCTCCCAGCCCGCGAAATGCAGCAGGCGGTCGATCACTCCGGCTGTGAAACCCCACACCAGGGCCGATTCGACCAGAAATGCCGGGCCCCGGTGACCGCTGGGGTGGACGGTGGTGGCGCGGTTGGCGGGGTCCGTGAGATCCGCCACGGGGACCGTGAAGACGCGCGCCGTCTCGTTCGGGTCGACGACGCCTACCGGGCTGGGCCTGCGCCACCAGCCGAGCACGGGCGTGACGACGAAACCGCTGACCGGGATGTAAAGGGCGGGCAGCACGCCGAAGAGCTGGACGCCGGACGGGTCCAGCCCGGTCTCCTCCTCGGCCTCCCGCAGCGCGGCCCGCAGCGGCCCGTCGGTGTGCGGGTCGCCGTCCTCGGGGTCGAGCGCACCGCCCGGGAAGGACGGCTGCCCGGCGTGCGAGCGCAGGGAGCCGGCGCGCTCCATGAGCAGCAGCTCCGGGCCGCGCTCGCCCTCGCCGAACAGGATCAGCACGGCCGACTTGCGGCCCGAGCCGTTCTCCGGCGGCAGGAAGCGGCTCAGCTGGAGCGGCTCGACCGTCTCGGCGGCCCGCACCACGGGCGCCAGCCAATCGGGCAGCCCCTCCTCGCTCAGCGTCACCGCGCCGCCCCGCGCCTCACTGGCCCTCGCCATCGCCACCCCCGTCGCTCTGCCTGTCCAACGCCCGAGCACCCCGAGATCGTTCCGTCACGCGGCCCCCAGCGGCGGGGCCGGCCTGCCGCCCGCGTCGAGGTAGGCCTGCGGAGGCTTGAGCCGCTGGCCGGGGAAGCCGCCCTTCTCGTACTTCAGGAGCTTCTTCGCCTTCTCCGGGTCGGTCTCGCCCTCGCCGTAGGCCGGGCAGAGCGGGGCGATCGGGCAGGCGCCGCAGGCGGGCTTGCGGGCGTGACAGATCCGCCGGCCGTGCCAGATCACGTGGTGGGACAGGTCGGTCCACTCGCTCTTCGGGAACAGGGCGCCGACCGCCGCCTCGATCTTGTCCGGGTCGGTCTCCTCGGTCCACTGCCAGCGGTGCACCAGCCGCTGGAAGTGGGTGTCCACGGTGATCCCGGGCCTCCCGAAGGCGTTGCCGAGTACGACGAAGGCGGTCTTGCGGCCGACTCCGGGCAGCTTGACCAGGTCCTCCAGCCGTCCCGGGACCTCGCCGCCGAAGTCCTCCACGAGGGCCTTGGAGAGCCCCATGACCGACTTGGTCTTCATCCGGAAGAACCCGCACGGACGCAGGATCTCCTCGACCTCCTCCGGGTTGGCGGCGGCCAGGTCCTCGGGGGCCGGGTACCTGGCGAAGAGGGCCGGGGTCGTCTGGTTCACGCGCAGGTCGGTGGTCTGGGCCGACAGCACGGTGGCGACCAGAAGCTGGAAGGGGTTCTCGAAGTCCAGCTCGGGGTGGGCGTACGGATACACCTCGGCGAGCTCGCGGTTGATGCGGCGGGCGCGGCGGACCAGGGCGGTGGGGGACTCGTCCCTCGGCGGCTTCACGGCGACCTTCTTGGCGGGCGCCGCCTTCTTCACGGCCACGGCCTTCCCGGTCGCCACGGCCTTCTTGGCAGGGCTGACCTTCTTGGCCGAGGCGGCCTTTTTTGCGGTTTTTCCGGTTTTCTTACTGCCGCCCGAGCTCTGTTCGCCCACAGCGGAATCGCGACGTACAACCACCCGCTAAGCCCCCTTGGCCTGTGCTCTCACCGGCGATTTGGACACCCGGCCAGCCTAAAGCCCGGCACCGACATCCGCCCCGGACCCCGAGGATCGGACCCCGATTGGACCCCTGGCGCTTACCTCGGGACACCTGTGCGGCATCCTTGTGACAGATCACACTGTTTGGACCGTCCGGCAAAATGGGGAACACGGTCCCCTGGCACTCGGGGGAGCAAGATCCCCTGAGCAGGTCGACAAGGAGAGAACTCAGTGGACGACGTTCTGCGGCGCAACCCGCTCTTCGCGGCTCTCGACGACGAGCAGGCCGCGGAGCTTCGCGCCTCCATGAGTGAGGTGACCCTCGCGCGCGGCGACTCCCTTTTCCACGAGGGCGACCCGGGCGACCGGCTGTATGTCGTCATCGAGGGCAAGGTCAAGCTGCACCGCACCTCCCCCGACGGCCGCGAGAACATGCTCGCCGTCGTCGGTCCCGGCGAGCTGATCGGCGAGCTGGCGCTCTTCGACCCGGGCCCCCGTACGGCCACCGCGACCGCACTGACCGAGGTCAAGCTGCTCGGTCTCGGCCACGGCGACCTCCAGCCCTGGCTGAACGCCCGCCCCGAGGTGGCCGGCGCTCTGCTGCGCGCCGTCGCCCGCCGCCTGCGCAAGACCAACGACGCCATGTCCGACCTGGTCTTCTCCGACGTCCCCGGCCGCGTGGCGCGCGCCCTGCTGGACCTGTCGCGCCGCTTCGGCGTGCAGTCCGAGGAGGGCATCCACGTCGTCCACGACCTCACGCAGGAGGAGCTGGCCCAGCTGGTCGGCGCCTCGCGCGAGACCGTGAACAAGGCCCTGGCGGACTTCGCCCAGCGCGGATGGCTCCGCCTGGAGGCCCGCGCCGTGATCCTGCTGGACGTGGAGAGGCTGGCCAAGCGGTCGCGCTGACGCTGGTCCCGGCCGTACGGCTCCGGGGTCCCGCTCCCGCGGGGGCCGGCCCCGCCGTCGTGCCCGCCGTTCCCGGGGACCGGCGCCCCCAGACCCCCGCTTCGGCCTGAACGACCTCGTCCTCGAGCGGCAGGACGGGCTGTTGAGGCCCGCCTGCGCCGAGAAGGGCCCCGCCCCCGAACCGCCCGCCCCGCGCGACCTCGACGCCCCCGGCCTCATCGCGCGCAAAGGCTCCCCCGCGCGCGTACCGCCGCCTTCCGTCGTGGCCGCTGCCTCCAGGTCTTGGCCGCCAGCTTTCCGCCGTGGCCGCCGAACGGGACCGGCTGCCGGCGGTCTTCGGCGCGCGCCTGCACAGCGCGTATCTGCGTATCTCCACGGGTCGATCCGCGTGGCACCGCGCGTGGGGCGCGGCGATCCGGATCGACGGCGTCGGCGCGCCGCTGTACGGCCAGCGGCCCAGGCCGCCGTCAGTGATCCGGACGTGCCGCGGTCGAACGTGGGCGACCCGTGGCCCTGACTCGCCGAGAGGTACGCGCGCGTGCACGCGTGAAGGCTCCCGGCCCGGAGGACTGACGCGGGGCCCCCGGAGGCTTGCTGTGAGGTGAGTCACAACCGGGGACCTGCCGTTCATCCTCGCGGGGACGGGCTAGATCAGCCCGTGCTCGCTCAGGTAGTCCAGCTGGGCCCGTACGGACAGTTCCGCCGCCGGCCACAGGGAGCGGTCCACGTCGGCGTACACATGGGCGACGACCTCGGCCGGGGTGCGGTAGCCGTTCTCGACCGCCGTCTCCACCTGGGCGAGCCGGTGGGCGCGGTGGGCGAGGTAGAACTCGACGGCGCCCTGGGCGTCCTCCAGGACCGGTCCGTGGCCCGGCAGGACGGTGTGCACTCCGTCGTCCACGGTCAGGGACCGCAGCCGGCGCAGGGAGTCCAGGTAGTCGCCCAGACGGCCGTCCGGGTGCGCCACGACCGTCGTACCGCGCCCGAGGACGGTGTCACCGGTCAGCACGGCCTGATCGGCCGGGAGATGGAAGCACAGCGAGTCCGCGGTGTGTCCCGGGGTCGGTACGACCCTCAGCTCCAGGCCGCCGACGGTGATCACGTCTCCCGCGCCCAGTCCCTCGTCGCCCAGGCGCAGTGCCGGGTCGAGGGCGCGCACGCGCGTGCCGGTGAGTTCCGCGAAGCGGGCGGCGCCCTCGGCGTGGTCGGGGTGGCCGTGGGTGAGCAGGGTCAGCGCTATGCGCTTGCCCGCCTTCTCGGCGGTGTCGACGACGGTGCGCAGATGGCCGTCGTCCAGCGGGCCCGGGTCGATCACGACGGCGAGATCGGAGCCGGGCTCGGCGACCATCCAGGTGTTCGTGCCGTCCAAGGTCATCGCGGAGGCGTTGGGCGCGAGGACGTTGACGGCCCGTGCGGTGGCGGGGCCGGAGAGCACCTGCCCGCGGGGCTGGCCGGGCAGCGCGCTTGCGTCGGTCATGCGGGGCCTCCACCCGTCGTCTCAGAGGTCGTCGCAGTGCTCGTGCCGGGGGCCGCCGCGGGGCCCGGTTCGGTGGGTGCCGGACCGGCCGGTCCGGAGGCTGACGGATCGGCCGGCTCCGTGCTAGGCGGAGCCGTCGGGATGTGCTTCGTGAACTCCTCGTGCCCCGGCCAGGACAGCACGATCCGGCCGTCCTGGAGGCGGGCGCTCGCCATCACCGGCGTCATGTCGCGCTCCGGGGCCGCCGCGAGCGCCTCGGCCGCGGTGGCGCACGGCAGCAGCTGGCGCAGGGTGGCGATGGTGGGCGGCATCATCAGCAGCTCGCCCTTGTCGTAGCCGGCGGCGGCCTCCTCGGGGCGGATCCACACCGTACGGTCGGCCTCGGTGGAGGCGTTCCGGGTGCGCTGTCCCTCGGGCAGGGCGGCCACGAAGAACCAGGTGTCGTAGCGGCGGGCCTCGAACGCCGGGGTGATCCAGCGGGTCCACGCGCCCAGCAGGTCCGAGCGGAGCACCAGACCGCGCCGGTCCAGGAACTCGGCGAAGGACAGCTCGCGCGCGACCAGCGCGGCCCGGTCCGCCTCCCAGTCCTCCCCGGTGGTGTCCCCGACGACCGAGTCCGGGTCGGGCCCGGCGAGCAGGACGCCCGCCTCCTCGTACGTCTCCCGTACGGCCGCGCAGACGATCGCCTGGGCGCCGGACTCGTCGACGCCGAGCCGGTCGGCCCACCACGCGCGCGTGGGGCCCGCCCAGCGCACCAGACGGTCGTCGTCGCGGGGGTCGACCCCGCCCCCGGGATACGCGTACGCGCCTCCGGCGAAGGCCATGGAGGCGCGTCTGCGCAGCATGTGGACCACGGGACCGTCCGGGGTGTCCTTCAGGAGCAGCACCGTGGCCGCGCGCCTGGGGGACACCGGCGTGAGGGTGCCGTCCGCGAGCGCGCGGATGCGGTCCGGCCACTCCGGGGGGTACCACTGACCGTTCGCCATGGCCGGAGGCTATCCCGTGTAGGGCGAATGTTCGAGAGGTGTCCGAGGTCAGAGGCGTTCCGCGGGATCACGGGCGGGCTTACTGAGCGAGTTCCACCTGGATCTCGACCTCCACCGGCGCGTCCAGCGGCAGCACCGCGACGCCGACCGCGCTGCGGGCGTGCACGCCCTTGTCGCCGAGGACCTCGCCGAGCAGTTCGCTGGCGCCGTTGACGACACCGGGCTGCCCGGTGAAGTCGGACGCGGAGGCGACGAAACCGACGACCTTCACCACGCGCGCGATGCGGTCCAGGTCGCCGGTGACGGACTTCACGGCGGCCAGCGCGTTCAGTGCGCAGACGCGGGCCAGGTCCTTGGCCTCCTCCGGGGTGACCTCGGCGCCCACCTTGCCGGTGACCGGCAGCTTGCCCTCGACCATCGGCAGCTGGCCCGCGGTGTAGACGTGGACACCGGACTGCACGGCCGGCTGGTACGCGGCCAGCGGCGGTACGACCTCCGGCAGGGTCAGGCCCAGTTCGGCCAGCCTGGCCTCGACCACGCTCATGCCTGCTTCTCCCGCTTCAGGTAGGCCACGAGCTGCTCGGGGTTGTTGGGCCCGGGCACGACCTGGACGAGCTCCCAGCCGTCCTCGCCCCAGGTGTCCAGAATCTGCTTCGTGGCATGGACGAGCAGCGGCACGGTTGCGTATTCCCACTTGGTCATGGCGCCGACTGTAGCCGCTGTGGCCGGTGGGGCAGGCGGCCGACCGTCAGCGGCGTTGTCCACAGGTCGGACGGCCGGCCGTGACCCCCGTTATCCACAGCCTCCCGCGTGAGTGTCGGCCGGACTGGTTAGTCTCGAAGACGTGAGCAGGCTCCAGGTCGTCAGCGGCAAGGGCGGGACCGGAAAGACGACGGTCGCCGCCGCACTCGCGCTGGCCCTCGCGACCGAGGGGAAGCGGACGCTTCTCGTGGAGGTCGAGGGCCGGCAGGGCATCGCGCAGCTCTTCGAGACGGAGGCGTTGCCATATGAGGAGCGGAAGATCGCGGTCGCTCCGGGAGGCGGCGAGGTGTACGCCCTCGCCATCGACGCGGAACTGGCCCTTCTGGACTACCTCCAGATGTTCTACAAGCTGGGCGGCGCGGGACGGGCCCTGAAGAAGCTCGGCGCGATCGACTTCGCCACCACCGTCGCGCCCGGCATCCGGGACGTCCTGCTCACCGGCAAGGCGTGCGAGGCCGTGCGCCGCAAGGACAAGAGCGGCCGGTTCGCCTACGACTACGTGGTCATGGACGCCCCGCCGACCGGCCGCATCACCCGCTTCCTGAATGTGAACGACGAGGTGGCGGGCCTGGCGAAGATCGGCCCGATACACAATCAGGCGCAGGCCGTGATGCGGGTGCTGAAGTCGCCGGAGACGGCGGTGCACCTGGTGACGCTGCTGGAGGAGATGCCGGTCCAGGAGACCGCGGACGGCATCGCGGAACTCCGCGCGGCCCGGCTGCCGGTGGGCCGGGTCATCGTGAACATGGTCCGTCCGGAGGTGTTGGACGCGACCGACCTGGAACTCGTACGAACCGTGGAGCGTTCCTCTGTCGCACAGGCGCTCTCGGCGGCCGGACTGGGCGGGGCCCGGCGCGGCGGTAACGCGCAGAAGCTGGTGGACCCACTGCTGCAGCAGGCCGCGGAGTACGCCGAGCGGTACGCGCTGGAGCAGGAGCAGCGCGCGGTCCTCGCCGAGCTGGACCTGCCGCTGGGCGAACTGCCGCTGCTCGCCGAGGGCATGGACCTGGCGGGTCTGTACGAGCTCGCCACCGAGCTGCGGAAGCAGGGGTTGTCATGAGTGCGGACCCGGCCGAGGCGCCCGAGACAGCGGAGACGGCCGAGGGGCGGGACAAGACCCACGGTCTCTCCCCGGCGCGCGCGCTGGACGTCGACCCGCTGCTGGACGACCCGAAGACCCGGATCGTGGTGTGCTGCGGCTCGGGCGGGGTCGGCAAGACGACGACCGCGGCGGCCCTCGGTCTGCGAGCGGCCGAGCGGGGTCGCAAGGTGGTCGTGCTGACCATCGACCCGGCCAGGCGGCTGGCCCAGTCGATGGGCATCGACTCCCTCGACAACGTCCCGCGCCGGGTCAAGGGCACGGACGGCGACGGCGAGCTGCACGCCATGATGCTCGACATGAAGCGCACCTTCGACGAGGTCGTGGAGGCGCACGCGGACCCCGAGCGGGCGGCCGCGATCCTGGCCAACCCCTTCTACCAGTCGCTCTCGGCGGGCTTCGCGGGCACGCAGGAGTACATGGCGATGGAGAAGCTCGGCCAGCTGCGCGCGAAGGACGAGTGGGACCTGATCGTGGTCGACACCCCTCCGTCCCGCTCCGCGCTGGACTTCCTGGACGCGCCCAAGCGGCTGGGCTCCTTCCTGGACGGCCGGCTCATCCGCCTGCTGACGGCCCCCGCCAAGCTGGGCGGACGCGCGGGCATGGCCTTCCTCAACGTCGGCATGTCGATGATGACCGGCACCCTGGGCAAGCTGCTGGGCGGTCAGCTGCTCAAGGACGTCCAGACGTTCGTGGCCGCGATGGACACCACCTTCGGCGGGTTCCGTACGCGCGCGGACGCCACGTACAAGCTGCTCCAGGCGCCCGGCACGGCGTTCCTGGTGGTCGCGGCCCCTGAGCGGGACGCGTTGCGGGAGGCGGCGTACTTCGTGGAGCGGCTGGCCGCGGAGAAGATGCCACTGGTGGGACTGGTGCTGAACCGGGTCCACGGCACCGGCGCCGGCCGGCTGTCGGCCGAGCGGGCGCTCGCCGCCGCCGAAAATCTTGAGGACCCCCGCATTGTGGATCAGGGGGACGGGAAAGCTGGACTTCGTAACTCTCCCGACCCATACGGCAGTTCGCGATCTCCCGCGTCCGAGACCGCAACCGACGCCCCCGCTTCCGAGGAAGGCTCCCCCGCCGACACGGAACGCTCCGTCGACCGGCTCGCCGCGGGCCTGCTGCGACTGCACGCCGATCGCATGCAGCTGCTCTCCCGCGAGCAGCGCACGCGTGACCGTTTCACCGCCCGTCACCCCGAGGTGGCGGTGGTCGAGGTTCCCGCACTGCCCGGTGACGTCCACGACCTCGTGGGCCTGCGCGACATCGGCGCCCGACTGGCCGCGGGCGCGGCGGAGCGTACGCGTACGGAGCTGCCGTAACGCGCCCCTGAGGCTCGCCCCGGTCGTCCCGAGGCGGGTGGCCGGCGACTGTGCGGCACCGCGCGGGGCGAGCGGTCGTCCACGCGTGGGCGGGCGTCTGCCTACGTGAGTGGCGGGCATGGACGGGTGACAGGGGCCCGCGCGCGGGCGCCCGTCACAGGCGTGCGGCCGACCGTCGTACGTGCGCGGGTGGCGCACGCGGCGACAGCGTGAGTGACGTACGGGCGCCCGAGGCGGGCGGCACACGCGTGACAGCAGTCGTACGGACGTACGGCATGCCTTCCGCGGGGCTCCGCGAGCGCAGGCCGCGAGGCCGACCCCCAACGCAAGCGGGGCCGCAAGGCCGATCGTGGTTTCCCCAGGCGTGAACCCGACCGGCGCTCCCCGCACCCCACCGCTTGCCGTGCCCCGGGCACGTGCCCACTCGGCGTCCCCGGGCCTGTGCCGGCCCTGCTTCCGTGGCCTACGCCCGAAGCTTCCTGGGACGTATGCGGGGCCGGAGCGGTGTGCCCCGGGGATGTGCCGGAGGCAATGCCCTCAGCTCACCGCCGCGTAGTTCTCGTACACCTCGTCGTTGTCGAGGGGCACGATGCCCGTCCCCCGCTCGTACTCCGAGCGGGCGGTCTCCAGCAGCCTGCGCCAGGAGGTCACGGTGGGTCGGCGACGCAGCAGTGCGCGGCGCTCCCGCTCCGTCATGCCTCCCCACACGCCGAACTCGACGCGGTTGTCCAGCGCGTCGGCCAGGCACTCCGTGCGTACCGGACATCCGGTGCACACCGCCTTGGCCCTGTTCTGCGCTGCTCCCTGAACGAACAGTTCATCCGGATCGGTAGTGCGGCAGGCAGCCTGCGCACTCCAGTCGGTTACCCAGCCCATACCGGCGCCGTCCTCTCCCGAATCGAGGCTCCCCCACGGCGGCAGCGGCATATTCACCGCCGCCAGTTGAGGACGTTACGGAAGGTGGGCACAGCGCAACACCCCCTTCGGGCCCAATCTTGAATGGCCCGAACGGACTATGGGTTAACGGCAGATCACCCGCGGGAGTGAGCTGGCGACATATGCGACCACCCCGGCAAAGCGGGACAGCTGTGGTGCGCCACACCGGGCGCCGAGTGACACATGAGGTGGATTCGGACACGTCCCCCTCGGAAGCCGGTCACGCCCCCGCGCGAAAGAACGGGCTACGCCCGGAACGATTCGGGGTCGCCGGACGTATTGATACGTGACCGCACTGCTGTGACAGTTGAGAGCAGCTTAGGCCAAGGCCTGCGCGCGTGTCCGGCGAATGGGAAGGTAGTCCTCCCTGCTTTGCCGTGCCGTGACGCGGCCGCTCTTTCGGAACGCTCACAAGTACGGATTAGGCTGCCCCCATGCCAAAGAAGCGCTCGGGCGGTGGTCTGTCGCCAACGCAGCAGGCCGCCAAGTTCCTCGGTGTCAGTGTGCTCGCCGGAGCCGTGATGGCGGGCATCGCGCTGCCCGCGGCCGGCGCGCTGGGCCTTGCGGCCAAGGGCTCGGTCAAGAGCTTCGACGAGATCCCGGCCAACCTGAAGAGCCCCCAGCTGAGCCAGCGCACGACGATCCTGGACAACCAGGGCAACCAGATCGCGACCGTCTACTCGCGTGACCGTACGGTGGTGGACCTCAAGGACATCTCGCCGTACATGCAGAAGGCGATCGTCGCGATCGAGGACTCGCGCTTCTACCAGCACGGCGCGATCGACCTCAAGGGCGTACTGCGTGCCCTGAACAAGAACGCGCAGGAAGGCGGCGTCGCCCAGGGCGCCTCCACGCTCACCCAGCAACTGGTGAAGAACTACTTCATCGAGGAGGCCGGCGACGACCCGACGAAGGTCGCCGAGGCCACCCAGCAGACCCTTGGCCGCAAGATCAAGGAGCTGAAGTACGCGATCCAGATCGAGGAGAAGCTCGGCAAGAAGCGGATCCTCGAGAACTACCTGAACATCACCTTCTTCGGCGAGCAGGCCTACGGCGTCGAGGCCGCCTCCCAGCGGTACTTCTCCAAGCACGCCAAGGACCTCAACCTCCAGGAATCCGCGCTGCTGGCGGGCATCGTGCAGTCCCCGAGCCGCTACGACCCGGTCAACGACGAGGCGGAGGCCACCAAGCGGCGCAACGTCGTGCTCCAGCGGATGGCGGAGGTCGGCGACATCTCGCAGAAGGAGGCCGACGAGGCCAAGAGGAAGCCGCTCGGGCTGAACCCGAGCCAGCCCAAGAACGGCTGCATCACCGCCGTCAAGGGCGCCGGTTTCTTCTGCGACTACGTCCGCGACGTCGTCCTGAACGAGCCGGTCTTCGGCAAGACCAAGGAGGCCCGGGCGAAGCTGTGGAACAAGGGCGGCCTGACGATCCGTACGACGCTCGACCCGCAGGCGCAGGAATCGGTCCAGGCGTCCATCAAGAAGCACGTCTACAAGTCCGACCCGGTGGCGACGGCCGCGGCCATCGTCGAGCCCGGCACCGGCAAGATCCTCGCCATGGGCCAGTCCCGCCCGTACGGCTTCGGCAAGGACGAGACGCAGATCAACCTCTCCGTCAACGCGGACATGGGCGGCGGCGCGGGCTACCAGGGCGGTTCGACGTTCAAGCCGATCGTCGCGGCGGCCGCGATCGAGGGCGGCAAGCCCCCGACGCAGCAGTACGCGTCGCCGTACGAGATGCCGTACCCGAGCCCGGTGCAGGCATGTGACGGCAAGGTCTGGCGCAACGACCCGCACAACCCGGCCAAGCTGACCAACGAGAACGAGTCCGAGCACGGCCCGATGGGCATGAAGGAGGCGACCGCCAAGTCGGTCAACACCTACTACGTGCAGCTGATCAGCGACATCGGCATCTGCCCGGTGACCCAGATGGCGGCGAAGATGGGTGTGCAGCGCGCGGACGGCCGGACCATGGACCAGGCCCCCTCCATCGCGCTCGGCACCCAGGAGGTGTCTCCGCTGACGATGGCGAACGCGTACGCCACCTTCGCCTCGCGCGGGATGTACTGCACGCCGATCGCCATAGAGTCGATCAGCCAGAAGATCGGCAGCGAGGAGAAGCCGCTGGAGGTGCCGAAGTCGACCTGCACGCGCGCGATGTCGGAGAAGACCGCGGACACCGTCAGCACGCTCCTGAAGGGCGTGGTCGAGGACGGTACGGGTCAGGAGGCCGGTCTCGGCGACCGCCCGAGCGCGGGCAAGACGGGTACGACGGACGAGCGCTACGCGGCCTGGTTCGACGGCTACACCCCGAACATGGCGGGCGCGGTCTGGGTCGGCGACCCGGCGCACAAGCGCCAGATGACCAACATCACCATCGGCGGCGTCCCGCACGACAAGGTGTTCGGTGGTGAGGTCCCCGGCCCGATCTGGCGCGACATGATGACCGGCGCGCTGAGCGGCAAGCCCGTGGAGGACTTCAATCTGATCGACATCCCCGACGACAACAACAAGGGGGACGCCCAGGGAAAAGGCCAAGGGGGGGGCACCGGGGGAACGAACGGGGACAGCACGGGCGGGATCGGCGGACTGATCGGCGGACTGACGGCCGGGGGAACAACAGGCGGCGGAACGACGGTGGGCGGCACCACGGGTGACCCGACCGGCGGCCCCTTCCCGTCACCGACCCTCTCCCTCCCGGGCAACTTCATCCAGGGCCAGGGGAACGCCGGCGGCAACGGGAACGGGGGCCGGCGGGGCTAAGCCCTGACTCGGGTCCGGATCCCGGTCCCGGTGACATGAGTACGGCGGCGGGCCGCACCCCCCGGTTCGGGGTGCGGCCCGCCGCCGTATCTGTGGCCGTCCGTCGTCCCCGGCCGGCTCGGCTCAGCCCTGGAGCAGCTTCTTCACCGCGGCGGCGACGCGGCCGCCCTCGGCCTGGCCGGCCACCTTCGGGTTCACGATCTTCATGACGGCACCCATGGCCCGCGGCCCCTCGGCACCGGCCGCCTTCGCCTCCTCCACGGCCTGGGCGACGATCGCGTTGAGCTCGTCGTCGGACAGCTGCTTGGGCAGGTACTCGGCGAGCACCTCGCCCTCCGCCTTCTCCCGCTCGGCCTGCTCGGGACGACCGCCCTGCGCGAAGGCGTCGGCCGCCTCGCGGCGCTTCTTCGCCTCGCGGGTGATCACCTTGAGGACCTCGTCGTCGGACAGCTCCCGCTTCTCCTTGCCCGCGACCTCCTCCTTGGTGATCGCGGCGAGCGTCAGCCGGAGCGTCGAGGAGCGGAGCTCGTCGCGCTCCTTGATCGCGGCGTTGAGGTCGTCGTGCAGCTTCGACTTGAGCGTGGTGGTCATGCGGTCGATTGTCGCAGGTGTGCCCGCGTGAACGCCCGCTGATTTAAGGGACGGCCGGTCTCGTCGGCGCCTGCGGGTCTGACACGATGGAGGCATGCGCGCGCGATACGGAGTACCCCTGGGAATCATGGCGGCAGGCGCCGCCGGTCTGGCGTACGCGGCGGGCTTCGAGGCCCGCTCCTTCCGCCTGCGACGGGTGACGGTCCCGGTCCTCCCGCCCGGTATGCGCCCGCTGCGCCTGCTCCAGGTCTCCGACATCCACATGGTCGGCGGTCAGCGCAAGAAGCAGCGGTGGCTGCGGTCGCTCGCCGGCCTGCGCCCCGACTTCGTGATCAACACGGGCGACAACCTGTCGGACCCGGAAGGCGTCCCAGAGGTCCTGGACGCGCTCGGCCCGCTGATGGAGTTCCCGGGTGCGTACGTCTTCGGCTCCAACGACTACTACGGCCCCAAACTCCGCAACCCCGCCCGCTACTTGCTGGAGAAGACGAGCGGCCGGCACGGACTGAACGGCAACCCGCCGGCCGTGGGCGTCATCCACAACCCGTGGGAGGACCTGCGTGACGGCTTCGACGAGGCGGGCTGGCTGAACCTGACGAACACGCGGGGTGTCCTGAAGGTCGAGGGCGTCTCGATCGAGCTGACGGGCCTCGACGACCCCCACATCAAGCGCGACCGTTACGCCCGGGTGGCGGGCGGCCCCTCCGGCACGTACGACTTCTCGATGGGCGTGGTCCACGCCCCGTACCTGCGCACCCTGGACGCGTTCACGGCGGACGGCTACCCCCTGATCCTGGCCGGGCACACCCACGGCGGCCAGCTGTGCATCCCCTTCTACGGCGCGCTGGTCACCAACTGCGACCTGGACACCGACCGGGTGAAGGGCCTGTCCACCCACACCGCGGAAGGCCACACCTCCTACCTCCACGTCTCGGCGGGCTGCGGCACCAACCGCTACACCCCGGTCCGCTTCGCGTGCCCACCGGAGGCGACGCTGCTCACGTTGGTGGGGCGGTCGTAGCCCCCGGGGACCTGGTAACCCACTCGGAGCAAGCCGCGTGGCCCCGCCCCTCCCCCGCTCCTAGCGTGAGGGCATGACCGCCCCGATACCCAGGGACATCCCGGACCTGCCCGCGGTGCCGCGCCCGCCCCTGCTGCTGCCCTCCCCGGTCCCGGCCACGGCGGTGGTGGCCCCGGTCCGCCGCCCCGTCGTCGCGCTCTTCCGCCTGCTGACCGCCCTGGCGGCGGCAGCCGGCGTAGCCCTGGAAGTCCTGCTGGGCGCCCCGGCCCGCACCCTGAGCTACTTCAGCGTCCAGGCCAACATCCTGCTGGCCATCGTCATGCTCATGTCGGCATCGAGGGCCTGGCGGGCACGCCGCCCGCTGCCGTCCGGCGTGACAGGCGCCACACTTCTCTACGTCGTGATCGCGGCGGTCGTCTACCACCTGCTCCTGGCCCACACCACGCCCCCGTTCTCCATGACCGGCGCGACGACGGTCCCGCAGCGCTGGCACGGCTCATGGGCCACGCTCCAGATCCTGCACACGCTGACGCCGGTGGCGGCCCTGCTGGACTGGCTGCTGCTCACCCCCGCGGCCCGCCTGCACCTGCGCCAGACGGCCACCTGGCTCCTCTACCCCCTGGTCTACCTGGTCTTCTGCCTCAGCAGACCGGCCTTCTTCACGCCTTCGAACCCCGCCCGCTACCTCTATCCCTTCCTGGACGTGGCCGCCCACGGCTAC
The DNA here is from genome assembly GCF_040680195.1 of Streptomyces sp. NPDC052109. Taxonomy (NCBI): domain Bacteria; kingdom Bacillati; phylum Actinomycetota; class Actinomycetes; order Kitasatosporales; family Streptomycetaceae; genus Streptomyces; species Streptomyces sp. NPDC052109. The sequence continues at coordinate 173,235 of NZ_JBFAWF010000018.1, forward strand.
CGCAGCACCCTGGCCAACGCCCTCCTGCTGGGCCTGGCGATCTACGCCCTGGCCGTCCTCCTCGTGGCCGTGGACCACACCCGCCCGACCCCCGTCCGCCGCCGGGTCTGAACCGGATTTCGTCTACAGCCACCGGTGGGCTAAAGTAAACGTCGTCGCCGCGAGAGCAGCGACATCGGGGTGTAGCGCAGCTTGGCAGCGCGCTTCGTTCGGGACGAAGAGGTCGTGGGTTCAAATCCCGCCACCCCGACAGCCGAAACAGCAGGTGAGGCACCTACCAATGTTGGTAGGTGCCTCACCTGTTTTTGCCTGCGTGTCTATCTGCGTGACTACCGCTTTCCGCGTGTCTACGGGCGCCGCTCCTGCGCGCCGAAGATCCCGTCCATGACCACAGCCCCGGTCTGGATCACGGGCCGGATCTACTTCCGGTAGACCTCCTCGGTCACGGCCGTCCCGGAGTGGCCGACGAGTCGAGAGATCTCCTCCAGCGGGACGCCACGGTCAGAGAGCAGGGACACGAAGCTGTGTCGCAGCTCCCTCGGGGTCCACTCGTCGGCGTTGATCCCGTCGGCGTCCTTGAGCGCCTGGCGGAAGGCGCGGCGGACGTTGGTGGCGTCGAGCGGCTTGCCGACGGCCGAGGAGAAGACGAGCCCGTGTTCCTCCCACTTGTCACCGGCGGCGAGTCGTTCCCAGCCCTGGTCCTCGAAGTGCTGCCACAGGACCTCCACGCAACGCGCCGGCAGAGCGAGCGTTCGCCGAGACTTGCGGGTCTTCGTGTCCCCGCCGCGCCGGACCGAGCGCCACACCGCGATGTGCGGAGGCTGCGGCGGGTCGGCGTCCGGGCGGCCCTTCAGGGAGACGTGGTCCCAGGTGAGCGCGCGCAGCTCCTCGGTGCGGGCACCGGTCAGCAGGGCGACGACGATGTACGCGTGCATCGAGGTCCCTCGGCTGCCTTCAGTACCGACTCGGCCTGGGCGAAGGTCAGCGCCTTGGACGGCCGCCCCTGCTGGCCCTGGGGTACCGAGCACAGCTCGACGACGTTGCGCTTCACCTTGTCCCGCGCCATAGCCCGCTTGACCGCGCGGTTCAAGCAAGAGTGGACGGCTTGCAGTGTGCGAGTGCTGAGTGTCTGCGCCTTGGCAGCGAGCCAACGATCAACGTCCTCCGCACTGAGATCTCGGAGCTTCCGGGCACCCAGCGCGGGGATCACATGGTTCTGGCTCAAGATGGTGCAGGTCTCGACGGTGCCGGGGTCGCGGCCCGCCAGGCCATAAGCGAGCCAGTCGTTCACGGCGTCGGCGACGGTGTACCCAGTCGGCGCGATGGCGAGGCCGTCTTCGTGGTCCCGCAACACCTCCTTGAGCTTGTTCTTGGCCTCGGTCTTGATCTTGCCACTCCCCCGCTTGACGATCCGCTTGCCGCTCGGGTCGTAGCCGAGGTTCGCCGTGGCGATCCACCTCTGCCGCTTCTCGTCCCAGTGCAGGCCCCCGTCACCGCGGCTACGGCGCTTGGTCATCAGGCGGCCTCCGCCAACTGGCTCTGGATGAAGTCGCGGACCGCATCGGCGGGGATGCGACGAGCCCCATCGATCTTGATGGAAGCGAGGCGGTGGGTCCGGATCAGGTCGTAGACCTTGGACCGACCGACCTTCAGCCGCGCCATGACGTCGGACACGGTCAGCAGTTCCGGAGTGGCGGTGGTCATGCTGCGGCTCCTTCCTGGGCCAGTTGGTCGCGTAGGGCTTCGCGGGCGGTGTCGCGGTTGAGCTGGAGGTCGCGGGCGATGGTGGCGGCGAGGGCGGATTCGCCGGGAGTGTGGCCGTGGCCGGCGTACTGCCAGTCGGCCAGGACCAGGACGGTGTCCGGCTCGGTGTCGTCCAGGCCGAGGGCTTCCCGTTCCTGAGCGGCGCGGTAGTCGGCGCGTTCCTGGCGGAGGGTGCCGAGGGTGGTGGAGTAGCGGCGGGACTTGGAGCTGAAGTGGCCGCGGAAGCCGAGCATGTGGGCCCAGGCCCAGAGGCGGCGGTCGGGGTAGAGCCGGTCGAGTTCCTTGCAGGCCGTGATGAGGCGGCGGGTGTGGTCGGGGACCTGGTGGCGGTCGAGCTCGGAGAGTTCACCGATGCGGCGGTCGAGGGTGCCGGTGTTCTCGGCGGCCTTGGTGGCGTACTTGGCGACGTAGGAGGCGACGGCCTGCTCGGTGATGTCGGAGCCGTCGCCGAAGGCCTTGACTGGGCGTACGTCGAGTTGCGTGCCCCAGCGGAAGGTCCGGGCGGGTTGGTCTGCGGCGGCCGGGACGGAGACGGATGTGTAGGAGTGGGCCGCAGCTGCACGGATCGCGTCGGCGAGGAGGTCGACGGTGGCCCAGGCGGGCGGCGGGGTCTCCGGGCCGTCGGGGCCGTCGAGGCGTATGACCGCGTGGAAGTGCAGGGATCCGCGCTTCTGGAACTCCGCGACCTTGCCGTAGGAGACGCGGCAGCGGTCGGCGAGTTCGCTGCGGGTGAGGCCGGCGCGGGCGGCGATCTCGCGGCGGAGCCGGGTGGTGAAGCGCTGCCAGAGCTGTCCGGCGTGGTTGTTGAACAGGACCGCGCCCGCGTAGTCGTACGTCTCCGGGTCGAGCGCGGTGCCGAGGGCCGGGTCGTCGTCGGGGTGGCGGGTGCCGCAGCGGCAGGTGCCTCGGTCGGGGCGGTTGTGGACGGGCCCGAAGGACGGGGCGGTGAGGGTGGCGAAGACGCGGGGGTGGTCGCGGACCGTGGCGGGGATGTCGCGGCGGTCGTCCCCGGCGAGACCGGCGCGGATGAGGTGGTAGGTGTCGCCCGCGTAGGTCCAGGCCCGTGTAAGGCCATTGAAGTTGGCAGCCAACTAGCTCCACTTGGTCGCCGCCTATAAACAAATCCCTAACAACTCTGCTCACGGGCGCCGGTGTTGCACCATGCATGAGAGGACAACAAGAAGGCCCACCTCGCCGCGCAGGCTTCCCGGCGAGGCGGCAGAGGTGGGCGGTGAACCCTTAGGAGGGCTCAGAGATGAGTGTGCTTCTTTCCCTGCAGGAGCTGTCAAACCCACGCCCGAAATTGTGGGTGGTCATAGTCGTTGTGATCATCGTGGTCACCTGGCGTGAAGTGAGCGACATCGTCACTGCATGCGCATTGGTCTTGGAGGCGGTTACCGCCGTCTCCGCTGGTGTTGCTGTACAGCAGAGGAGTACAGCAACCGCGACGTCTCTTATCGCTCGTCATGGTCCGTCACAGGCTCTCTGACCGGCCGTAGAGACCTCAACACCCCCCCGTGCCCATAGTTCGCATCGAGGGGGTACACCACGACGCCCCCGCTCGGGCCGTCTCTGGGCCGTGCGGGGGCGCTCAACGACGACCAACGCTGACAACCACCGACGGTTAAGTCGCAGGTCGCAGCGTCGATCGATTACACGGCCGCAGGCCAGGGACCCGGCCCGTCACTTCTTCGGTGACTGATCGCACTCAATGGGGCTTGACTCGTCCGTTGAGGCTCCGCACTCTCAGTGGCACGGTGCCAGATGTGGATTGGTGGGGGTTGTGGGTTCATGCGGCGGGTGGAGATATCTACGTGCCAACATGGTCGGTCTAAAGGCTGATGCCTGACTGTTCTTGGGGGTGGGTTGTGCAGGCTGCTCTGCGGTGGCTGGTGGCGGTGGTGGGTTCGGCTCTGGCGTTCGCTGTGGTGGCGGTGCCGTGGGCAGTGCTGTCGACGGGGGGCGATGTTCCGTGGGATGTGATCAGTCCGGTGGCGGGTGTGGTGGCAGCGGGGGTACTGGCCGCCCTGGGCTGGTGGGCATCGCAGGCCGGCGGGGCCGGGACTCGTCGGGTGCGACAGTCTGCCCGCGGTGGGGGCCGCATCCGGCAGACGGGTGGCAGTCAGGGCGTAGGGGCCGGGTCGCCAGGTGCTGCGGTGGGTGAGGACCTGCGGCAGAAGGCCCGTTCCGACGGCGCAGGGGACATCGATCAGGTCGGCGGGGACCGGGCCTGAGGCCAAGGAGGCGAGGGGTGGCGGGGGGCTCGGGGCAGCACCGTGTGCGCCAGCAGGCACAGGCGCACGGCAATGTGACGCAGGTGGCGGGGGACATGCATGTGCATCCTGCGCCGGTGCAGGATCCGTCGGTCGAGTGGCCAGTATGGGTAGGGGATGTCCCGCGTCCGGCCGCGGCTTTCCAGCCCCGCGCACAGGTGCACAAGAAGGTGAAGGCGGCGCGTGGCGGGGGCCGTGACGTAGTGCTGTCCGGTCCTGGCGGGGTAGGCAAAAGCCAGCTTGCGGCGTCCCTGGCGCGGGAGCTACGGGATCAGGAGCGTGCGGATGAGGCCGGGGTGGATGTGCTGGTGTGGGTGCGTGCCACCGGCATTGACCAAATCATCAGCGCGTACGCGGAAGCGGCCGGCCGGTTACACATTCCCGGAGTGTCCCCTGAGGATGAGGAGGGTGCGGCACGGCTGTTTCTGCGGTGGCTGGCGGCGACCGGGCGGCGGTGGCTGGTGGTACTGGACGACATCGGCGACCCTACCTGCGTTCGGGACTGGTGGCCCGACAGCGGGACCGGCCACGGCTGGGTCCTCGCCACCAGTCGGCGTGAGGACGCCCAGCTCAGCGGTCAGGGGCGCGCCCTAATCCGGATCGGCCTCTACACGGACCCCGAGGCCCGCGCCTACCTGAAGCGCCGGCTCGCCGATGCCGGTCACGCCTATCTGCACGATCGCGCCCAAGCGGGCGAGATGGCCGCTGAACTCGGTCACCTTCCCCTCGCACTTGGTCATGCTGCCGCGTATCTCATCAACAAGCGGACCTCGATGGCCGACTATCTCGCCCTGCTGCGCGACAACGGCAGCCAGCTGGGCGATCTACTGCCGGCGAGCGCGGACACCGAGAGCTACGGGCGTCCCGTCACCGCTTCGCTGCTGCTCTCCCTCGACGCGGTAGAGGAGTCCGACGCCGGTCGCCTGGCTAGGCCCCTGCTGCACCTCGCCTCCCTCATGGACCCCCTCGGCCACCCCGCCGCCGCATGGACGACACCCGAAGCACTCGACCACCTGCGCACCGCACGTCCGCCGCAACGCCGGTGGCTACTCAAGCATTACCCGCCCGTAACCGAGATGGAAGTGCACTACGCGCTGGAATGCCTGCGTACCTACGCCCTGATCACCCAGGACGCCGCCACCGCCCCCTTGCGTATGCATGCCCTGACCGCCCGCGCCGTGCGTGAGACCATCCCGCCCGGCACGTTGCCCACCACAGCTCGCACCGCCGCCAGCGCCATCAGGAGTCTGTGGCCTCGCCACGACCATGAAAAGCGGGAACTGGCCGCCCTGCTCCGCGCCAACGTGGTCCATCTCGACCAGCTGACCCGGCCGGCCCTGTGGCAGCCCGCAGCCCACCCATGCATCTACAGGGTCAGCCACAGTCTGGCCGAAGCAGGTCTTTACCACCAGGCGATTGAGTACAACGTAACGACCGTGAGGCTCAGCAACAGCATCCACGGCCCCGACCACCTCGACACCCTCAAAGCCCGCAACAACCTCGCCAACTCCTACCGTGATGCCGGGCGGGTCCAAGACGCCCTCGACCTCGGCGAGCAGGTCCTGGCCGACTACGAACGGATCCTGGGCCCCGACCACCCCGCCCACACCCTGCAAGCCCGCGGCGACCTCGCCCTCTGCTACAGCGCAGCCGGGCGGGTACAAGACTCCCTCGACCTGCGCGAGCGGGTCCTGGCCGACTTTGAGCGGATCCTGGGCCCCGACCACCCCAACACCCTCACCGCGCGCCACAACCTCGCCAACTCCTACAGTGATGCCGGGCGGGTCCAAGACGCCCTCGACCTCGGCGAGCAGGTCCTGGCCGCCTACGAACGGATCCTGGGCCCCGACCACCCCAACACCCTCACCGCGCGCCACAACCTCGCCCTCTTCTACAGTGATGCCGGGCGGGTCCAAGACGCCCTCGACCTCGGCGAGCAGGTCCTGGCCGCCTACGAACGGATCCTGGACCCCGACCACCCCAACACCCTCAAAGCCCGCAACAACCTCGCCAACTTCTACAGTGATGCCGGGCGGGTCCAACACGCCCTCGACCTCGGCGAGCGGGTCCTGGCCGACTACGAACGGATCCTGGGCCCCGACCACCCCAACACCCTCACCGCGCGCCACAACCTCGCCCTCTTCTACCGTGATGCCGGGCGGGTCCAAGACGCCCTCGACCTCGGCGAGCAGGTCCTGGCCGACTACGAACGGATCCTGGACCCCGACCACCCCAACACCCTCAAAGCCCGCAACAACCTCGCCCTCTTCTACGGCGCAGCCGGGCGGGTCCAAGACGCCCTCGACCTGCGCGAGCGGGTCCTGGCCGACTACGAACGGATCCTGGGCCCCGACCACCCCGACACCCTCAAAGTCCGCAACAACCTTGCCCGGGCCCGCGAAGCTGCGACCGCTGTACAGCAACCAGATACAGCAACCCCGTCAACCACACCCGACCGCCAACCCCCCTCAGAAACGCCTAAGTGACCGGTATGACCGTCTCCGGCCAATCTCTGTAGAGCTACGGATCAGAAGGTGCCGTGCCCCAGTCGTGCCCGAGCAAGCGAGGAACAACGGGAAACATCGGGCAGTCACGGCACTTGGAACACAAGAGCGGCCCCCGACCGAAAACCCGGGTCAGAGGCCGTTCTCACAGCGCCTACGATCGTGCAAGGTGACACTGCCGGCTCACTACATCAACACGCCAGGAAGCTTCGGTCACATCATCCTACGGCCCGCCTGATCATTCTCCTCAAGTGATCCTGCGCCGCCGACTGTTCATGATAGCCACCCCAAATAGCAGCAGGGACCCATTCGGGCCCTTTCCTCACATCTAGCGTAGGAGCGAAGCCTTCAAGCTCCCCCACCTTCACTGCGACAATCCCAAGCTCATCCAAATTCTCCAGGAGACGCACAGCCGCCGCAGCAGCACCCGGGTTGCCCCGCCAAGCTGATTCACCGTATTGCTTGAGCGCCTTCCATGGACTTTCCTTCGAGCGGACCAAAGTGCGAAATTCATCGGCGGTAGCCGAATCGAAAACATTCCCCTCACGCCCCTTGAAGGCATCATTCAATGACTTCAAAATCACGGTCGATCAGCACAGGCAGGCCTCCTTTTCCGCCGGAAGGAACGAAGAGGATCTCCGACGGGGGCACTGGTAGTTCCTGTTGAGTATCCAGAAACTCCAAGGCGGCACTGTAGAAAGTACAATCGCGGTCCCCCTCAGCGAGGACAGTCAGCTTGTGGAACAACCCGTCGAGGACGTTCGTGTGACGCAACACAGGATCGGCCCAAATACGCCGCAGGTTGGCAACGCTCAGTTGATGAGCCGTCGTCACGTTGGACGGGGAGCGATCCAACCGAACAATGGAGATGTCTGCATCTGACTGGAGCAAGCCAGCCAGCAGATTTTTGTCATGGGTCGCCAGCACGACCTGCATCGACATTTCTTTAGCCAGTTGGCCGAGAACTCGGCCAAGTTGTGTTGCCTGCGGCGGATGGAGGAAAGCTTCTGGTTCATCAATCATCACTACTTGGTAAGTAGCCGTAATCAGCGGAAGCATCAATCCAATGAAGCTCCGCATGCCATCACCTTGACTATCCAATCGCGGCAAAACGGAAATTGCGTTTCTGTATTCTAGTGTGACCTTATCGAACGGAGGGGCCTCTACGGACGGGGCGCCGACTCGAATGTTCAACATTTTACTCAAGAGGTCCAATGTAAGCGGGCTCTTGAAAACACGCATGGATAGGTCGCTTAGCTCCTCAAATAGCTCATGCTGGTCTTGAAGCGCATGCACTGGGTGAGTCGGATGCTCTTCAAGCGTATTACGCATCTCTACTGGATTGACAAAATTAATCCTGTGCCATGGGTCGCCATAGAAAAGTACAAATGATGTTAGTGAATTCAGCCCCATACCGCTTGCCGCGCCAGCCAGACACTGGCTCACCTCGAACAAGTTCACATTCCCAGCCACGTGTCTGGAGAAGGTCGGATTGGGGACGTATCTATTTACGTGAGAAGTCTCCTCAAGCCAGGCAATCGCGTCTTCCTCTTTACCTGTGATCTGAACGCCCACAGCTTCGATCAAGGTTGGCGCGGGATGGAAATGCGACCTAGCCCCTTGATTTAGTCGCACCTGAATCTGCTTAAGAATGGTCGACTTTCCGACATTATTAGGTCCGACGAAAACTGTAACGCCAGGTTTTGGAAAATCAATACTTTACCCTCCGGGCAAAGTGACCCCAGAGAGGCCTACCGAAAACTGGCTAGCGTCTCCGATATTTTCTAGAGTTTCCATACCCCACCCTCACATCACGCCGGTCAGCTCCACCACCCATGATGCTAAACATGCGTCACATCCGCACGCCTTTTGAGTGATCTCGGCAAGAATCCGCGAAATCTGTGTTGGGCCGGAAGTGACCATGGAGTTGACCGCCGGCGCATGGCCGGTCGGCCGCTGGCCCCACTGAGTGTCTGGCTGCGTGACAACGCCCACGGGCAACGGCAGACGAGCATGGGCGTCAGCGGACCATCAACGCAGGTGAAAGATGACCTAGCCCAAGGCGGAGGCCTCTACTGAGTTGCTTCGGGACGAAGAGGTCGTGGGTTCAAATCCCGCCACCCCGACACAGGCCAGAGGCCCATTCGCATGATCGCGAATGGGCCTCTGAGCGTTTGTACAGCAGCGGAGTACAGCAACCTCTATGGCTCTTGCTGGCCGTCCCTGTCCGGCTGCTCTTCCTGCTCGCTCGTGCCTTTCTTCCTGCCGTCCTTCTGCTTGCTCCCGCCGAGTGGCCTTTCCGAGCTTCCGGAGCGCCCGCCGGGTCTCGGCGGAAGGTACGTGCGTGTAGACCTCCATCGTCACTGCGATCTCGGAGTGCCGAAGGATCTGCGTCGCGATCCGGGGGCGGACGTCCAGGGCTGCCAGGAGCGAGGCGCAGGCGTGGCGGGTGCCGTGCACGTCGGATCTGCCGCACCTTGGCGCGGTCGCACCGCCGGTTGAACTCGCGGGTAGAGTTCCGGGGCTCGACCGGAATGCCGTAGCGCGTGGTGAAGACGAGATCCGATTCCGTCCAGAGATCCTTTGCCGCCGCCTTCGCCACTTCCTGTTCCTCCGGCGAAGCGGTGTCGCGGGTTCGAATCCCGCCGGGGGCACAGAGAGAAGGGCCGACTCGGGAGGGTTCTCAGCCCTTCTCGTCGGAGTCGGAGCCCGCTCCCCCGCCACCCCGGATCATGGCCCCGAGCCGATCCGCGGTGGCCCTGTCCCGGTCACGGTCTCTGGCCATGTGCTGATAGATCAGCGCGGCGCGTGAGCTGCTGTGGCCCATGTGGGTCATCGGCTCCCGGGTGCTCGCCCCGGCCGTCGAGGCGAGCGTGTCGCCCGCGTGCCGAAGGTCGTGGAAGTGGAGTTCGGTCGGGAAGGCCATGGGGATCGACGTCTTTTCTCTTCGCCCCCTCCAGCGTCGGAGGGGTTGCGGCGCCCGCCCGCCACGACTCGCATGTCTGCTCATCGTCACCCATTCTGAGTAATAGGCCGTCCCTGGCATAAGCCCGGTCATCCCGAAGCACCGAACCAGGGGCACGCGAGAGGAGAAAGCCATGCACATACGACGACTGCTTGGGCTCGCCCTCGCCACAGCAACCCTCGCCTGCGTGAGTGCCGCCGGCGCCGCCACCGCTCAGGCATCGACGTATCCGACTATCTCGGCCGAACAGTGCACGGCCCAGGGCGGAACGGTCCACCCGGGCGGCCCCTACTCCGGCCCCACGTGCAGGTTCCCCGACGGGCACTCGGAAAGCATTACCTGAGCGCGCCGGACCAGACGGGCGGGATGGCGGCCCTGGCATCATGGAGAATCGCCGTGTACAGGTGGCTTTTGATGGTCTGGCAGATCCGTCGGGGCTCTCTGCGCAGAACGTGACGTGCCCGCACTACTCAACCTCCGGTGAGACGACGCAACTCGGACCTGGTCTCCTGCCGCGCGCACGAACTCTTTACAAGCTGCGGTGCCAGCCATCTTCGCCAACGTCGGCACGCTGAAGCGGTCTTCGCCTTTCAGGTGGTGCTCGCCCTACAAGGATTGCCCCGCGGCCGGACCGAAGTGCGCGGGGTGACGGGCTGTTCTAGCGTCGTATGGGGGAGGGGAGATACTGCCGAGCCGAGGGTCGCCGGGGCGGGACTCCGATTGCACACCGCCACGTCCGCTGCTCGGCGCCTTGAATCCGCGAGTCCCGACCAATCCCGGAGAGTAGGTGGCTCCCATGTGCACGTCGTCCCGCGCAGCCGGTCTCCTCACCGGTCTAGCCCTCGTACTTGGCGTCGTCTTCGCCGCCCCCGCCGCCCATGCGGACATCCCGGCCTGCACAAACCTGGTCCAGGGGGCGGGCGTCGAAGTCTCGGATGCCGTCAGAACGGCATGCACCCAAGGTGTGCACAACGACCTACAAGGCTGTGTGAAGGGCCTGACCGAGGCCGGCGTGCCGGGCGGCGCCGCGAACGGTGCCTGCCGGCTGGCGGCCAATCCCCCAAGGTAACGAGCGCACGCTGGTGGTTGCTGTACAGCAGCGGAGTACAGCAAGCACCGCAACCGCAGGCGCCCAGCAAAGGTCTTCGAAGACCTCACGACAAGCGTCCTGGGCCGCGAGGGCCATGCAGCCGATAGTTCGGGACGAAGAGGTCGGGGGTTCAAATCCCGCCAACCCGACGCCATAGGCCCCACCAACGGCACCAAGCTGTCCCGTCTCAGTCGGTCTGGTCGGAATCTCAGATGATCTGGTCCGTTTCGCTCGTCGCCTCAGGTGATCTGGCTCCTGGCGTGGGAGCAGG
>NZ_JBFAWF010000019.1:0-174730 GCF_040680195.1 Streptomyces sp. NPDC052109
TGTTGAGTTCTCAAGGAACGGTCGCTTCCTTCGTACTCACCCTCTCGGGCTTTCCTCCGGGCGCTTCCCTTCGGTGTTTCCGACTCTATCAGATCCTTTCGGTGTCCGATTCCCGGCCGGCGGGATTGTCTCGGGGTTTTCGGCTTTCGCCGTCCGCCCTTTCGACATTCACTACGTTAGCTCATTCTCTCGGCGACTCATAATCGAGTCTCGCGAGTTCGAATTCGGGCACACAGGCGCGCCAAAATCGACCCCGCTGAGGGGCTGTAGCTGGTAGTGGGTTGGCCGCTCCGGCTGCAGGCGATCGCCGTACCCGGTTCAGCGGCTCGGGATACGTTACGCACCTTCGCGGGGCGCGTCAACTTCGGCGACGCCTCGGTACATGGGCTCGATAGGGGCTCACCGTCGGGTCGTCCACGACCCAGTAACGCCAGGGATGGACGTCGCCGTTGCCGCCTTCGCCGGCGACGCCGGTGCGAGGGCCGCTTCGTACCTGGTCAGGGGGGACCGGCGTGCCGGTCAGCATCCTCAGGAGGGTCTCACCGGGAGCGCACGCGTCCGTGCCGTCCAGGGCGCGGTCGACTTCCAGGGCCGTCGCCAGGCGGGCCGGCCCCTTGGCCAGTTCCTTGTCGTTGCGGGCCGAAAGTCGCCGTTTCCGGGCCAGTTCGGTGCCCTCGACCACTTCCCCCGCGCGGAGCAGCACGGCGCTCGCGCGCCCCTCGGGACCGCACACGAGGTTCATGCAGTGCCACATGCCGTAGGTGAAGTAGACGTAGACGTGTCCGGGCGGACCGAACATCACCTCGTTGCGGGCGGTGCGGCCACGGTAGGCGTGTGAGCCGGGGTCGTTCGGGCCGTCGTACGCCTCGACCTCGGTGAGGCGGACGGCGATCGGACCCTCGGGTGTCGTACGGACCAGGATGCGGCCGAGCAGGTCCGGTGCCACCTCGAGCACCGGGCGGTCGAAGAACTCTCTGGGGAGTGGCGTACGGTCCGGGGGCGCGATCATGGCCCCCGAGGGTAGTGCAGCCGGAGCACCGGGCCTGGCGGAACCGGTCAGGGGTGGATCGCGTTTGTAGGGGTCGAGGGTCCTTCGTAAAGGGAGAGTCAATGGCGTTCAAGAAGCTGCTCGCGAGCCTCGGTGCGGGTGGGGCGTCGGTCGAGACGGTGCTGACCGAGGTCAATGTCGTGCCGGGCGGTGTCGTCCAGGGTGAGGTGCGGATCCAGGGCGGGTCCGTGAACCAGGACATCGAGGGGTTGTCCGTCGGTCTGCAGGCCAAGGTCGAGGTGGAGAGCGGCGACCAGGAGTACAAGCAGGACATCGAGTTCACGAAGGTGCGGCTCGGCGGTGCCTTCGAGCTGCGGGCGGGTGCCGTGCACGCGGTGCCGTTCGGGCTCGAGATCCCCTGGGAGACGCCAGTCACCATGATCGACGGGCAGGCGCTGCGCGGGATGCACATCGGCGTGACGACCGAGCTGGCGATCGCGCGTGCCGTGGACTCCGGCGACCTGGACCCGATCAACGTCCACCCGCTGCCGGCGCAGAAGGCGATCCTGGACGCCTTCATCCAGCTGGGCTTCCGCTTCAAGAACGCGGACATGGAACGCGGTCACATCCGGGGTACGCGGCAGACGCTGCCCTTCTACCAGGAGATCGAGTTCCACCCCCCGTCGCAGTACCGGGGTCTGAACCAGGTCGAGCTGAGCTTCGTGGCCGACGAGCACGCGATGGACGTCGTGCTGGAGATGGACAAGAAGCCGGGCCTGTTCAGCGAGGGCTCGGACACCTACCGGTCGTTCCAGGTGGGGCAGCACGACTGGCAGGGGACCGACTGGGCGGCTTATCTGAACCAGTGGCTGTCCGAGGTCGGCAGCAGGCGCAACTGGTTCTAGGCTCGGGTGCTGCTGGTTCCAGATCATCGATCAGGAGGTACCGAGGTGACCGAGCTCAAGCGACGGCCGCTCCCCCACGACTTCCATCCGCCCGTGCCGTCGTTCACGGTGACGAGCACGGACATCGAGGAGGGCGCAACGCTGGGCAGCGCCCAGGTCCATGCGGAGGGCAACACCTCTCCGCAGCTGCGCTGGGAGGGCTTCCCGCCGGAGACCAAGAGCTTCGCCGTGACCTGCTACGACCCCGACGCGCCGACCGGCAGCGGGTTCTGGCACTGGGTCCTGTTCGACATCCCGGCCTCCGTGACGGAGCTGCCGGCGGGTGCGGGCAGCGGTAAGTTCGAGGGCCTGCCCGAGGGCGCGGTGCATGTGCGCAACGACTACGGGACGAAGGACTTCGGTGGCGCCGCGCCGCCTCCCGGGGACGGGCCGCACCGCTACGTCTTCACGGTGTACGCCGTGGATCAGGAGAAGCTGGGTCCGGATTCGGACGTGTCGCCGGCCGTCGTCGGCTTCAATCTGCGGTTCCACGCGATCGCGCGTGCGCAGCTCATCGGCGAGTACGAGAACCCGGCGCGGGGCTGACCGCACAGCACGGATTCAGCCGAGCGTTCATGGAACGTTTGCCCACCTCCGGTCTTGGAAGTGATCGGAGGCGGGCATTTTTTATTGCGTTGTCCATCTCGGCGCGCCCGTCCAGAGTTGATCCAAGCCCGCCGGGGGGTGGGCAGGTGCGCACGGGAGGTGGGCTGGATGCGGGACACGCTGGTGCTGAACGCGAGCTTCGAGCCGCTGTCGACGGTGACGTTGAACCGAGCCGTCGTGCTGGTGCTGCAGGACAAGGCCGTCGTCGAGCAGGCCCATCCCGAACTGCGCATGCGCGGTGCCGATGTGGACATACCCGCGCCTCGGGTGATCAGGCTGTGCAGGTACGTACGGGTGCCGTTCCGAAGACAAGCCCCGTGGTCGAGGCGGGGCGTGCTGGTCCGGGACCGGCACCGGTGCGCGTACTGCGGGCGCAGGGCGACGACCGTGGACCATGTGCTGCCGCGGTCGCAGGGTGGGCAGGACACGTGGCTGAACACGGTTGCCGCGTGTGCGGAGGACAACCATCGGAAGGCCAACCGGACTCCCGAGGAGGCGGGGATGGCTTTGCTGAGGGAGCCGTTCGAGCCGACTCCCGCGGATGCGATGCTCTTGGCTTTGGGTGCCGAGGAGTTCGAGGCACTGCCTGACTGGTTGGGCCGGGACGCGGCCTGACGCTAGTCGATGCTCGGCTTCTCCCGGCGCTCCGGGCCGTTGTTCTGCGAGGGCACGTTGGCTCCGCCGTTGCCCTGGCCGCCGCCACCCAGCGGGCCGAAGTTGCCCATCGCGCCGGAGAGGCCCTTGAGGGCGTCGCCGATTTCGCTGGGGACGATCCAGAGTTTGTTGGCGTCGCCCTCGGCGATCTTCGGGAGCATCTGCAGGTACTGGTAGGACAGGAGCTTCTGGTCGGGGTCGCCGGCGTGGATGGCCTCGAAGACCGTACGGACCGCCTGGGCCTCGCCTTCGGCGCGCAGGGCGGCGGCCTTGGCCTCACCCTCGGCGCGCAGGATCTGGGACTGCTTCTCGCCCTCGGCGGTGAGGATCGCGGCCTGGCGCGTACCTTCGGCGGTGAGGATCGCGGCGCGCTTGTCCCGGTCGGCACGCATCTGCTTCTCCATCGAGTCCTGGATGGAGGTCGGCGGCTCGATGGCCTTCAGTTCCACGCGGTTGACGCGGATGCCCCACTTGCCCGTCGCCTCGTCGAGGACGCCGCGCAGGGCCGCGTTGATCTCCTCGCGGGAGGTCAGGGTGCGTTCGAGGTCCATGCCGCCGATGATGTTGCGGAGCGTGGTGACGGTCAGCTGTTCGATCGCCTGGATGTAGCTGGCGACTTCGTACGTGGCCGCGCGGGCGTCGGTCACCTGGTAGTAGATGACCGTGTCGATGTTGACGACCAGGTTGTCCTGGGTGATCACCGGCTGGGGCGGGAACGGTACGACCTGTTCGCGCAGGTCGATGCGGTTGCGGATGGTGTCGATGAACGGGACCACGATGTTCAGGCCCGCGTTCAGGGTGCGTGTGTAGCGGCCGAAGCGCTCGACGATGGCGGCGCTGGCCTGTGGGATGACCTGGATGGTCTTGATCAGGGCGATGAAGACCAACACCACCAGAATGATGAGGACGATGATGACCGGTTCCATCGTGTTCCCCGTACCCCTCTCCGCCTCGGCGCGTTCGGCAGATCCGCGCCTGTAGAAGATCTTGCTGGTCGAGTCTGACAGACCTTCGCCCAACTCGTGGGCAGGATGCCTCAGATGACGATGGCGGTCGCTCCTTCGATGTCCACGACGTCCACCTCCTGGCCCACTTCGTAGGCGCGGCCGGTGTCGAGGGAGCGCGCCGACCAGACTTCTCCGGCGAGCTTGATGCGGCCGCCGGAGCCGTCGACGCGTTCCAGGACGACTGCCTGCTTGCCCTTCAAGGCGTCGATACCGGTGGCGAGTTGGGGGCGTTGCCTGCCGTGCCGGGCGGCGATCGGGCGGACGACGGCGATGAGTGCGACGGAGACGACGACGAAGGCGAGGACCTGGATGACGGCGTCGAAGCCGAGTCCCGCGACGACCGCGGCCGCGACGGCTCCCACCGCGAGCATGCCGAACTCCGGCATGGCGGTGACCACGAGCGGGATTCCGAGCGCCGCCGCGCCGACGAGCCACCACACCCATGCGTCGATGTCGTTCACATGGTCATGGTAGGGCCGGGGTCGGGCGGCGGACAGGGCGCGAAGACAAGCGCGCGGAGGTCAGGCCATGGGCAGGCCCTGGGCGGTCCAGCGCTCGCCGACCTGCTCGACGACGAGCGGCAGTCCGAAGCAGCGGGAGAGGTTGCGGGAGGTCAGCTCCAGCTCGATCGGGCCGGCGGCGAGGACCTTGCCCTGGCGGATCATCAGCACGTGGGTGAAGCCGGGGGCGATCTCCTCGACGTGGTGCGTGACCATGATCATCGAGGGGGCGATGGGGTCGCGAGCGAGTCGGCCGAGTCGGCGGACCAGGTCCTCGCGGCCGCCGAGGTCGAGGCCCGCGGCGGGCTCGTCGAGGAGGAGCAGCTCGGGGTCGGTCATCAGGGCGCGGGCGATGAGGGTGCGCTTGCGCTCGCCCTCGGAGAGGGTGCCGAAGCGGCGGTCGAGGTAGTCGCTCATGCCGAGGCGGTCGAGGAAGGCGCGGGCGCGCTGCTCGTCGACCTCGTCGTACTCCTCCTGCCAGTGCGCCGTCATGCCGTACGCGGCCGTCAGCACCGTCTCCAGGACGGTCTGGCGCTTGGGGAGCTTCTCGGCCATGGCGACGCCGGCCACGCCGATGCGGGGGCGCAGGTCGAAGACGTCGACCCTGCCGAGGGTGTCGCCGAGGATGGTGGCGGTGCCCTTGCTGGGGAAGAGGTAGCTGGAGGCGACGTTCAGGAGGGTGGTCTTGCCGGCGCCGTTGGGACCGAGGATGACCCAGCGCTCGCCCTCCTTCACCGACCAGGAGACCTGGTCCACCAGAGCCCGGCCCTCGCGGACCACGGATACGTCCTGAAGCTCCAGAACATCGCTCATGAGCGCGTTGTCTCCCCTTGCAGTGTGCCGGTTCCGGCTGTCGCGTACGCCTGTGGCTCGGTCCGCCGCGCCTGTGGGCGCAGCCCTTATGAAATCTACGCCACGAGTGCCCCGCTCCATTCCCTCGGTCCGGTCCTTAGGGTGGAGGCATGCTCTCGGAACCGCGCTCAGGACGCCTTGCCGCTTGGGGAAACGCCCTTTTGGCCGGATTTGTCTCTCCGGATGACGCCGCGCTCGCCGTTGTGGGCGACGACACGGTGCACCGGGTGGAAGGGCTGCCCGGGGAGTCCGCGCCGGTCGGGCTCACGCTCGCGCTGGGGCGGCTGCGGACGCTGGGGGTGACCGGCCTGCGGGTCGCGCTGCCGGCGCCGGGCCATCCGCTGGGGCTGAGTGGACCGCCCGAGTTCAATGCGCGGGCGCTGCAGGCCGAGGAGGCGGTGGTCTGCTTCGGTGCCGCCTTCGGTCTCGTGCCCCAGGTGTACGAGGCCGGCCCCGAGGGTGATGTACATGCCGAGGTGGTCTGGCAGGTGCTGCCGGTACGGGAGGCGCCGCCCGCCGATGTGCCGTCCCTCGGCGAGGCCGAGCGGGAGCTGGCGGAGGCGCTGCGCGAGGCGACCGAGGTGCTGTCGAAGCTGGACGTCGCCGGGTCGGGTCCGGTGGCGGAAGCGGCGATCGACGCGTACCGGGCACGGGCCGAGCGCGGGCGGGAGGTGCTGGCGCCGGGGTACCCACCACGTGCGGTGCGGGTGTTGGAGCTGGCGCAGCGGGTCGCCCTGCTGGTCTCGCTGGCGTACGACAACGGGCACGGGGGTGCGGTCAGTTCCAGCGAGATGGCGGCGCGGGCGGAGGCCTTGCGGCCCGTTGAGCGGACGGCTCGGCGGGCTCAGGTGGCGGCGTACAACTCCTTCGTGGAGGAGCGGCAGCGGGGAGTGCGCTGAACCGCATGGGCTCCTCCGGGCTTGCGTGCCCGAGGAGCCCGAGGCGTTTCAGCCGTTCACGCCCTTGTCGCCGAACGCCGGGTTCAGCGCGGCGACCAGGTCGCCGGTCAGTCCCTCGACCTTGACCGGCCGGGGACCGAGGCCTGGGCCGTGAGGCGGGAGGCGACGCCCGCGGAGTCCACGGCCGCGCCACGGGCGTCCAGGGCCACGACAGCCCGGCACCGGCACAGGCGCCCGCGGCGACCCCGGCGGCGGTCACGGCGAGGGGCGGCCTCCTGGGCGATGTGGATGGGACCTTTCTCCTGCGTCTGCCGGTCTGCCCCGGGCGTGGGTCGTGCGCGGATCGGCGCCGGAGTCATCGGCGGGTCACGGCACTCGGGGTGTGCGGGCCCGTCCGGGCAGTCGCACGACAACATGACAAGGCCTCCCGATGGGCACCGGGAGGCCTGTGGTCACTGCCGGCCGGACCTCAGTGGTTGAGGCCCAGGTTGCCGAAGGCCGGGTTCAGCACGCCGATGACGTTCACGCTGTTGCCGACCGCGTTCACCGGGATGTGCACCGGCACCTGAGCGACATTGCCCGAGACGACGCCAGGGGACCCGTGGGCCTCGCCGGCCGCCACGGAGCCGCCGGTCGTGGCGGAGGCCATCCCCGCACCGGCGGCCACGATCCCGCCGGCCACCAACGTCACGGCCGCTGCCTTCTTCAGGTTCTTCACTTTCCAACCCCTCCTAAGCGGTCACCACGGCGGTTCGCCGCGGCACGCACTGAAGAACGGCGGAGATCGCCGGAGGGTGCGCCATCCGGGTGACATTCCCACGACGGTATGAATCTCAGTCCGGACCGCGACCCTCCGTGTTGCCGTGGGCGAAGGCCGCGGGGAGGCGTTGGGGAGGGCGTTTCAGCCGGTCATGCCGTGGCGTACGGCCCACAGCGCGGCCTGGGTGCGGTCGGCGAGGTCGAGTTTCATCAGGATGTTGGAGACGTGCGTCTTGACGGTCTTCTCGGACAGGACGAGGGCGCGGGCGATCTCGCGGTTGGAGCGGCCGTCCGCTATCAGGCCGAGCACCTCGCGCTCCCGGTCGGTGAGCGATCCGCCTCGGCTCTGGCCGGAGTTGGCCTCCTCCTGGGAGAGCAGGACGCCTGCGACCTCCGGCTGCAGCAGGACGTGGCCGGCGTGCACGGAGCGGATGGCGCCGGCGAGGGCGTCGGGGTCCACGTCCTTGTAGACGTACCCTGCGGCGCCCGCGCGCAGGGCCGGTACGACCGTGCGCTGCTCGGTGAAGCTGGTGACGATCAGCACGCGCGCGGGGTTGTCGAGTTCGCGGAGCCTGCGCAGGGCGTCGATACCGTCCAGGCCCGGCATCTTGACGTCCATCAGGACGACGTCCGGCCGCAGCTCCTCGGCCCGGGCGACGCCCTCGGCGCCGTCGGCCGCCTCCCCGACGACCTCGATGTCGTCCTGCACCTCCAGGAACGTGCGCAGCCCCCGGCGGACGACCTGGTGGTCGTCGACGAGCAGCACCTTGATCGGGTCAGCCACCGGGGACCTCCAGCTCGATCGTGGTGCCCTTGCCGGGCACCGACTCCACGGTCAGCGCGCCGCCGACCCCGCTCGCGCGGTCCCGCATCGAGACCAGGCCCAGATGCCGTCCGGCGCGGCGGACCGCATTCGGGTCGAAGCCGTCCCCGTCGTCGGTCACGCGCAGGACGGCTCCGCGGCCGCGCCGTTTCACGCTCACGTCGACGTGGGCGGCGCCGGAGTGGCGCAGGGCGTTGTGCAGGGCCTCCTGGGCGACCCTGAGCAGGGCTTCCTCCTGGGCGGCGGGCAGGGCGCGGAAGCCGTTGCTCGTGAAGGTGACGCGCGCGGTGTGGGCGCGGTCGAGGACCTGGGCCTGGGTGCGCAGGGTGGCGATCAGGCCGTCCTCGTCCAGGGCGGCGGGCCGCAACTCCACGACCGCGGCGCGCAGTTCGTCGGCGGCCTCGGCGGCGAGCGCGGCGACCTGGTGCAGTTCGCCCTTGGCGCGGGCGGGGTCGCGGTCGACGAGGGCGGCCGCGGCCTGGGCGGTCAGGCGCAGGGAGAAGAGCTTCTGGCTGACCGCGTCGTGCAGTTCGTGGGCGAGCCGGGAGCGTTCCTCGGCGATGGTGAGCTCGCGGCTGCGCTCGTAGAGCCGGGCGTTGGTGAGGGCGATGGCGGCGTGCTGGGCGAGGAGGGCGAGCAGTTCCTCGTCCTCTTCGGTGAAGCCGCAACCGCCGCCCGGCTTGGGGCAGTTCTTGTTCGCGAGGAAGAGGGCGCCGATGACCTCGTCGCCGTCGCGGATGGGCAGGCCCAGGAAGTCGACCAGGTCCGGGTGCGCGGACGGCCAGCCCTCGAAACGGGGGTCCTTGCGAACGTCGGCGAGGCGCTCGGGGCGGGCCTCGTGCAGCATCGCGGCGAGGATGCCGTGCTGGCGGGGCAGCGGGCCGATGGCCTTCCACTGGGCGTCGCTGACGCCGTCGACGACGAACTGGGCGAAGCCGCCGTGGTCGTCGGGAACGCCGAGGGCGGCGTACTGCGCGTCGAGCAGCTCACGGGCGGAGGCGACGATCGTCTTGAGGACGTCGCGCACCTCCAGGTGCCTGCTCATGGCCAGCAGCGCGGAACTGACCGCGGCGAGGCCGGACCGGGGGCCTTGACTCATGTCCTCACGGTACCGGCGGGGTCTGACAAGCGGATCGGGCCAGTGGCGGCGGGGCCCGGTCCGCTGGTCCTAGGTCGGCCGGTGTAGGTCCTGCGGCCCGGGGCGCGCGGTGTACGCCGAAGGACCCCTCGCCGGTGCGGCCCACGCCCGAGGCGGCCGGACCGGTGCCGTTCCTACGGTGTCGTCACCGCCGGACGGACGGCGGTGACCCACGAGGGTACGGCGAGGGGACGGTAGTCATGCCGGTAGCGATCATCACGGGGGCCTCGAAGGGCCTGGGGCGAGCGCTCGCCGAGGCACTGGCCGCGCGGGGCTGGGATCTGGTGCTGGACGCCCGGGGCGCCGAGGCCCTGAAGGAGGCCGCGGAGAGCATCGCCGGGCACGGCACGCGCGTGGAGGCGCCGGCCGGGGATGTGACGGACGCCGGGCACCGGGCGGCGCTGGTGGCGGCCGCGCGGCGGCTGGGCGGTGTCGATCTGCTGGTGAGCAGTGCGAGCGCGCTGGGTGCCGAGCCGCTGGTGCGGCTGGCCGAGCTGCCGCTGGAGGGGCTGCGGCGGGCCCTGGAGGTGAACGTGGTGGCCGCGCTGGGCCTGGTCAGGGAGACGCTGCCGCTGTTGCGGGAGTCGCCGGCCGGGGCCGTGATCGCGGTCAGCTCGGACGCCGCGGCCGAGGCGTACGAGACGTGGGGCGGCTACGGCGCCTCGAAGGCGGCCCTGGACCAGCTCGCGGCGGTGCTGGGCGTGGAGGAGCCCGGCGTGCGGGTGTGGGCGGTGGATCCCGGGGACATGGCGACGGACCTGTACGGGGCGGCCGTACCCGACGACCGCGATCCGCGTCCGGCGCCGGCCGTGGTCGTACCGGCGTTCCTGCGGCTGCTGGACGAGCGGCCGGCCAGCGGGCGGTACGCGGCGCCGGCGCTGCTGGAGGAGCTGTGACCCTCGTCGTGCGGGTTCCGGAGGAGTTGTCCGCGCGCGTGCCCGCCGAGCAGCGCGGTCCGGGGCTGGACCGGGACGCCGTACGGCTGCTGGTGTCGCGCGGGACAGAGGTGACCCATCACGCGTTCCCGGAGCTGCCGCGGTTGCTGCGGGCCGGGGACCTGCTGGTGGTGAACACCTCGCCCACGCTGGCCGCCGCGGTGGACGGGCGGGTCGGGCACACGCGCGTGGTGGTGCATTTCTCCACGCGCGGGGACGACGGGCGGTGGGCGGTCGAGCTGCGGGAACCGGACGCACGGGGCACCACGCGCGCGCGTGCGTGTGCGTGCGGATATGGAGGTGGTGCTGCCGGGGGCGGGGCGGCTGGTGCTGGAGGAGCCGCTGAGCCCGCGCGGGCAGCGGCTGTGGTGGGCCCGGGCGGCCGGGGACGTCCTCGGGCTGCTGCGCGCCCACGGGCGGCCCATTCGCTACTCCCACACGGAGCGGGACCAGCCGCTGCCGGTCTACCAGACGGTGTTCGCGCTGCCGTCGCCGGACGGGTCGGGCAGTGCGGAGATGCCGAGCGCGGCGCGGCCCTTCACCGCGCGTCTGGTGGCGGAGCTGGTGAGCCGTGGTGTGCAGTTCGCGCCGATCACGCTGCACACGGGGGTGGCGTCGACGGAGGCGCACGAGCCGCCGTATCCGGAGCGGTTCGTGGTGCCCGAGGCGTCGGCGCGGCTGATCAACGCCGCCAGGGCGGGCGACGGCAGGGTCATCGCCGTCGGCACGACCGCCGTGCGGGCCGTGGAGTCGGCGGCCGGGCCGGACGGGGTGGTGCGGGCGGCCGGGGGATGGACGGACCTGGTCGTGACGCCCGAGCGCGGCGTGCGGGTGGTGGACGGGCTGCTGACCGGGCTGCACGACCCGGAGGCCTCGCATCTGCTGATGCTGGAGGCGGTCGCGGGACGGGCCGGGGTCGCACGTGCCTACGAGGAGGCTCTGCGCGGGCTCTACCTGTGGCACGAGTTCGGCGACGTGCACCTCATCTTGGGACGAAGGACCCTTACGGACAGCGTTGCGCTGGCAACTCCTGGTGAAACCGATACGCCTCCGATGTGAGCCCGCACATAGGGCCCACATCACGTACGACCGGGCATAGGAGATAAACCATCCCCACATGAACGGGGCAGACGGCCCAGTCTGTCCCGTTTTGCCGTCCCGCGATCCACTATGGCGGATCGTACGTCACATCTTTGCGTGGGAATTTTGCGGCAGCTAAGAATTGCTCCCGTCGCTCAGCGCCGCGGGTTTCCGACCCCCGGCGTTCGTGTGGGAGGA
Organism: Streptomyces sp. NPDC052109; assembly: GCF_040680195.1. Taxonomy (NCBI): domain Bacteria; kingdom Bacillati; phylum Actinomycetota; class Actinomycetes; order Kitasatosporales; family Streptomycetaceae; genus Streptomyces; species Streptomyces sp. NPDC052109. The sequence goes on from NZ_JBFAWF010000019.1 coordinate 11,384, forward strand.
GCCGATTCCCCCGGCGGACGCAGGAGCGACCTCCGCGCCAACGAAGAGGTCCAGCAGCCATGCCCAAGAACATCCTCAATCGTGCTCATAGTCGTGTCCTGGCCAATGCCCTGACGAAGCAGCACAAGATCGCCATCGCCGGTGTCGCCGCTCTCGGCACCGCCGCCATCGCCGTCTCGGCCGTCCCCAGCAACGCGGACACGGTCACCACCGGCGCCCCGGCGACCGCCACGCAGGTCGCCGGCGGCACGACACTGAAGAACGTCAAGGGCACGGTCACCGACCAGCTCGCCGACCAGACGGTCAAGCTCGACGCGTTCGCCGCGCAGAAGAAGGCCGCCGACGAGGCCGCCGCCAAGAAGCGCGCCGCCGACGCCGCGAAGAAGGCCGCCGCCGACGCCGCCGCCAAGAAGGCCGCGCAGGACCGCGCCGCCAAGGAGGCCGCGAGCCGCTCCACCCAGCGCCTCGACATGCAGCCGGTCGCCGCGAAGACCTACGCGAACAACCTCGACGGCTGGATCCGGCAGTCGCTGGACATCATGAAGCAGCACAACATCCCCGGCTCCTACAGCGGTCTGCACCGCAACATCATGCGGGAGTCCTCGGGCAACCCGATGGCCATCAACAACTGGGACATCAACGCCATCAACGGCATCCCGTCCAAGGGCCTGCTGCAGGTGATCCAGCCCACCTTCAACGCGTACCACGTGTCCGGCACGTCGTGGAACATCTACGACCCGGTCGCCAACATCACCGCCGCCTGCAACTACGCGGCCCACCGGTACGGCTCGATGGACAACGTCAACAGCGCGTACTGAGGTCGGCGCGGACCTCTCAGAGACGCGAAAGGGCGGCACCCCGTTGCGGGGTGCCGCCCTTCGGCCTTGTCAGGGCGCTGCTACTTGCGCATGACCTCCGGCTCGTGGCGGCGCAGGAAGCGGGCCACGAAGAAGCCGCAGACCGCACCGAGCAGGAGCAGGATGATCATGTCCATGCCCCAGGCGCCGGCCGTGTGGTTCCACAGCGGGTCGGTGCTGCCCGGGTCGTCGGTGTTCGGGGCGATGTTGTTGAAGTCCAGCGTGGTGCCGGCGGCGGCCACGCCCCAGCGCGACGGCATCAGGTACGAGAGCTCGTTCACACCCAGCGTGCCGTGCAGGGTGAAGAGGCAGCCGGTGAACACGACCTGGATGATCGCGAACATCACCAGCAGGGGCATGGTCTTCTCGGCGGTCTTCACCAGCGAGGAGATCACCAGGCCCACCATCATCGAGGTGAAGCCGAGGGCCATGATCGGCAGGCACAGCTCCAGCAGGGTGGAGCCGCCGAGGATGAGCCCCTGGTCCGGGATCTCACGGCTGGAGAAGCCGATCACGCCGACCAGCAGTCCCTGCAGCACGGTGACCGTACCGAGCACGACCACCTTGGACATCAGGTACGCCGACCGGGACAGGCCGGTCGCCCGCTCCCGCTCGTAGATGACCCGTTCCTTGATCAGCTCACGCACGGAGTTCGCGGCCCCCGCGAAGCACGCGCCGACCGCGAGGATCAGCAGCACGGTGGTGGCGGTGCCGTTGGGGACGTGCAGGCCGGTCTGCGGGTTGATCGCCGCGTTGACCTTCAGGCCGCGGTTGTGCTGGATCGGCAGGCTGACCGCGCCGAGGACCGCCGGCAGGACCACGCTCAGCAGCAAGAAGCCCCGGTCGGAGGCGATGACCGACACATAGCGCCGGATCAGGGTCAGCAGCTGCGAACCCCAGGCCTGCGGCTTGGGCGGCTTGATGGCCTGCGGCGGAGGCATGTGGTGAACCGACTGCGGGGCGACGGAGTCCACGTCGGCCGCGTACATCTGGTAGTGCTGCGAGCCCTTCCAGCGGCCCGCCCAGTCGTAGTCGCGGTAGTTCTCGAAGGCGGAGAAGACGTCGGCCCAGCTGTCGTATCCGAAGAAGTTCAGCGCCTCCTCCGGCGGCCCGAAGTAGGCCACCGCGCCGCCCGGCGCCATCACCAGCAGCTTGTCGCACAGTGCCAGCTCGGCCACCGAGTGGGTGACCACGAGGACCGTACGGCCGTCGTCGGCGAGGCCGCGCAGCAGCTGCATGACATCGCGGTCCATACCCGGGTCGAGACCGGAGGTCGGCTCGTCCAGGAAGATCAGCGACGGCTTGGTGAGCAGTTCCAGGGCCACCGAGACGCGCTTGCGCTGGCCACCGGAGAGGGAGGTGACCCTCTTGTCCTTGTGGATGTCGAGCTTGAGCTCGCGCAGCACCTCGTCGATGCGGGCGTCGCGCTCGGCGGCGGTGGTGTCGGCCGGGAAACGGAGCTTGGCCGCGTACTTCAGGGCCTTCTTGACGGTCAGCTCCTTGTGCAGGATGTCGTCCTGCGGGACCAGTCCGATGCGCTGGCGCAGCTCGGCGAACTGCTTGTACAGGTTGCGGTTGTCGTACAGGACCTCGCCCTGGTTGGCGGGCCGGTAGCCGGTGAGTGCCTTGAGCAGGGTCGACTTGCCGGAGCCGGACGGGCCGATGACCGCGATCAGCGACTTCTCCGGGACGCCGAAGGAGACGTCCTTGAGGATCTGCTTGCCGCCGTCGACCGTGACGGTCAGATGGCGCGCGGAGAAGGAGACCTCACCGGTGTCGACGAACTCCTCGAGCCGGTCGCCGACGATCCGGAAGGTGGAGTGGCCGACGCCGACGATGTCGGCCGGCCCCAGCTGCACCGAGCCGCCCTTGGGGATCGGCTGGCCGTTGACATAGGTGCCGTTGTGGGAGCCGAGGTCGCGGATCTCCAGCCGGCCGTCGGGCGTGGCGTGGAACTCGGCGTGGTGCCGGGAGACCTGCAGGTCGGAGACGACCAGGTCGTTCTCCAGGGCACGGCCGATGCGCATCACGCGGCCGACGGAGAACTGGTGGAAGGTGGTCGGGCTGCGGTCGCCGTAGACCGGTGGCGCCCCCGCGCCACCACCGGGTGCCCTCTGTACGTACTGGTCGGGAGCCGCCTGCTGCTGCGGGAACGCGGGCGCCTGCTGCTGCCAGCCGGCCTGCGGGGCCTGCTGCCGCGCCGGCGCCTGGTGCGGTACGGCCTGCTGCGGGGCCGGTGCCTGCGGCTGTGCGGCGGCGGCCTGCTGCGGAGCCTGCTGGGCCCAGGCCGGCGCGCCGGCGCCCTGCGCGGCGTACGGCGCCGGCTGCTGCTGACCCGCCGCGGCGCCGGAGAGGTTCAGCCGCGGTCCGTCGGTCGCGTTGCCGAGGTGCAGCGACGCGCCCGGCGCGATCTCCGTCTGCTGGATGCGCCGGCCCTGGACGAACGTGCCGTTGGTGCTGCCATGGTCCTCGATGACCCAACTGCGGCCGTTGAAGCTGACCGTGGCGTGCCGCCAGGACACCCTGGCGTCGTCGAAGACGATGTCACCCTGCGGATCGCGACCGAGTGTGTAGGGCCTGGACGGGTCCAGCGTCCAGGTCCGTCCGTTTGATTCCAGTACGAGTTCAGGCACTCCATGCCCCACTGAGTTGTCCCCCGAATTTCCCCCATCACAGGGAGTCTAGGGATGTCGAACATCGTGGGGAACTATTTCAGGCTCGGCCCCCTGACCGAAACCCGGACCTCTTCACGGGCGCCCCCGCACGCTTCGACCCGCCGCCGCGCCGAGCTGGAAAACGGCCCGGAGAGTGGTGATCCCGGCAAGGGGGGGCAGGCGCGGTCTCGATGCCGCGCCGCGGGTCGCGGGGCCATGGGGTCTGCCACGAGTGCCGGGGCCACGCGGCGCGCCACGGCGGCACCCCGGAAGGACGACGTCTCGCCGTCCGTGATCGCCGCAGTGAGCTGGGCGTTGACCGGGACGGCGGGCACGGCCGCGGCTCGGCCTGCGCCTCGTCGGACGTACCGACAGGCCCACTGGGCCGTACGACGGCGGCCGTTGTGGCGCCGGGTCGGGTGGTCCGGTCACGCCGTCGGACCATGTACCCGCCTACGGCCTGAAGGCCTCGGACGGAGAAGCGCCGAAGCCCGCACCGCCGTCGAGATCACGCCACTCGGGGTGAGCGCCGTCGGTGTCCTGCTGCTCTCGCGGTTCTTCCTACGATCCCCGCGTACGACCGGAGTTGGCGTCATGCCGACCGAACTCCTCATCCGGGCGGGCACGGTGTTGGCGCTCTTCGTGGCGATGCCGGGCGGCCTCGCCCGGGCCGGTCACGACGTCATCGCCCTCGACGGCGGCTCGCCCGGGCCGGCCCGGCCGCCGGGCGCGGGCGACGAGGGAGACGAGGGAGGCGATGGCTCGCCGACCACGGGAACGCGGACGGATCGCTGCCCCACCGGACCGGCGGTCTCATCCACGCCGCAACCGCGGTCGACTCCACCGGTCGCCGCCCCGCGGACACCCCCGCCACGCTGCCCGGCGGCGGGGCCGGCGTGCCGGCATCCCGCCGATCGTTCCTTCGCCTCCCGGCGTACTCCGCCGCCGGGGGGCCGGAGCGCCGTGCACCGGTCGTACGGCCGGCGGTCTCGGCGCTCGTCACCGTGCCCCCGCTCGCCCCGCTGACGGCCATGCTCCTGACTTCCTCCGTCTCCGCCCTCGGCTGCTACGGCTCCTTCCCGGCACCCGGGCGCCATCCCCCCGTGCCGCAGGATGATCGGTCGCGTGGGCACGGCGACGCCGGACGGCCGCCGTCCGCGCCGTCTCCGCCACCGCCGGGGAAGCCGAAGCGCGGTGGGTGACTGCTCGCCCCTGCCCGGCAGGGCATCTCGTGGCACAGTCGTGGTGAGGGCCGGGGCCGCCGCGCCGGCGGGTGTGCGGTCTTCCGGTGGCAAGATTCCTGACACCGGCGCGCCATCCATTGTTCCGTGTCCGTCAGGCGGACCTCGGCGGCGGACGGCACTGGGTGCCGGATACGGTGGTGACACCATGAGCGCTTCGCAGACCTCCGCCTCACAGACCCCCGAGATCCCCACTCTCCTTGTCAAGATCTTCGGCAAGGACAGGCCGGGCATCACGGCGGGCCTCTTCGACACCCTCGCCGCCTACCTCGTCGACGTGGTCGACATCGAGCAGGTCGTCACGCGGGGCCGCCTGGTGCTGTGCGCGCTGGTCACGCAGCCGCCGGCCGGCCTGGAGGGCGATCTCAGGGCCACCGTGCACAGCTGGGCCGAGTCGATGAAGATGCAGGCGGAGATCATCTCCGGGCACGGCGACAACCAGCCGCGCGGCCTCGGGCGTTCGCTGGTGACCGTCCTCGGCCGTCCGCTGACCGCCGAGTCGACGGCCGCCATCGCCGACCGGATCGCGAAGGCCGGCGGCAACATCGACCGTATCTTCCGACTCGCCAAGTACCCAGTGACAGCCGTGGAGTTCGCCGTCTCCGGCGTGGAGACGGAGCCGCTGCGCACCGCCCTGGCGTCGGACGCGGCGGCACTGGGTGTCGACGTGGCCGTCGTGGCGGCGGGACTCCACCGGCGCGCTCAGCGGCTCGTCGTCATGGACGTGGACTCGACCCTGATCCAGGACGAGGTCATCGAGCTGTTCGCGGCGCACGCAGGCTGCGAGGACAAGGTCGCCGAGGTGACGGCGGCGGCGATGCGCGGGGAGCTGGACTTCGCACAGTCGCTGCACGCGCGCGTGGCACTGCTGGAGGGGCTGGACGCCTCCGTGGTGGAGAAGGTGCGCGACGAGGTCCGGCTGACGCCGGGCGCCCGCACCCTGATCCGCACCCTGAAGCGGCTCGGCTACCAGGTAGGTGTCGTCTCCGGTGGTTTCACGCAGGTCACGGACGATCTGAAGGAACGGCTGGGCTTGGACTTCGCGCAGGCCAACACGCTGGAGATCGTCGACGGCAAGCTCACCGGCCGGGTCACCGGCGAGATCGTGGACCGCGCGGGCAAGGCCCGGCTGCTGCGCCGGTTCGCCGCGGAGGCCGGGGTGCCGCTGTCGCAGACGGTGGCGATCGGCGACGGCGCCAATGACCTGGACATGCTGAACGCGGCCGGTCTGGGCGTCGCCTTCAACGCCAAGCCGGTGGTCCGCGAGGCCGCGCACACGGCGGTGAACTTCCCCTTCCTCGACACGGTCCTGTATCTGCTGGGCGTCACCCGCGAAGAGGTCGAGGCGGCCGACACGCACGACGAGGGCTGATCCCGACCGCGGGGTCCGGAAGGGCGAGGGCCCGGCGCCGCACCGGTGCCGGGCCCTCCTCGCACAGGGGTGAGGTCACTCGGTGGGTGCCCAGTAGTCCGTGAGCGCGGCCACGCCCGGCTCCAGGCTCTTCCAAGGGCCGTCGAAGGACAGCAGGGCGAAGCCGGCGGCGGGGAAGCCGCGGCGGTTCATCCGCTCGCGGGCGTCACCCTCGGCCGTGCCGGACAGGATGTCGGCCAGGCCGTGGATACCCGGGTTGTGACCGATCAGGATCACGTTCCGCACGTCCTCGGGGATCTCGTTGAGCACGGCGATCAGCTCGCCGGGCGAGGCATCGTAGACCCGCTCCTCGTAGACGGTCCTGGGCCGGTGCGCCAGCTCGTGGACGGCGAGCTTCCAGGTCTCGCGGGTCCGGGTCGCGGTGGAGCACAGGGCCAGGTCGAAGGTGATACCGGAGTCGGCCAGCTTGCGTCCGGCGACCGCGGCGTCCGTGCGGCCCCGCTCGGCGAGCGGGCGCTCATGATCGGACACCTGTGGCCAGTCGGCTTTCGCATGCCGGAAGAGGACGATCCTGCGAGGTTCTGCGGCGCTCATGAAACCCAGCTTCGCATGAAACAGGCCATGCGGCGCAGGGAGTTGACATGCGGATTCACCCCGTGCGGGCGCTCCGGGTCAGCGCGCGAGGAGCTGCTGGGCGCGCTCGAAGAGGTGCGTGATCGCCGGGGCGCTGCTCGCCGCGTGGGCGTCCGACGGGTTCAGTATCAGCGCGAGCAGTGCCACGAAGGCGAGCGCGGGCAGGGCGAGGGCCCACCACGGCAGCCGGATGTCGACACCACCCGGGGTCGCCGGGTGGGGCCGGGGGTGGGTGCGGGCCGACATGATCGCCTCCGGGGGTCTTCGAGCGGGTGTGTGACCGTGTCGCGCGGTCACATCTCGAAGCTACGGAATCCGGCGCCGCCAACCCATCCGGACTTCCACCCAGTTGACCCTGACCCTTACCCCCTAGGGGATGGGGGGCCAGCCCCACCATCCGCCGGGCGCAGCGGCCCGGACGCGGCCGTCAGGGGGAGGCGAGGGTCGCGATGACGGCGATGATCACGAAGATGGCGAGGAACGAGCCGAAGACGAGCAGCATCTTCTTCTGGCCGTTCTGCGGGTTCGGGTCGAGCACAGGCTGCATGCGCCCAGTCTCGCACCCTGCCCCCCGGATCCCCACCGCGGGGGGTCAGCGCGTCGCCGCCTCCTCCTCCACGGTGCGGTCGCGGCCCGCCAGGAAGCCGACCACCATCTGCGGCAGCATCAGGCCCGTCATGAGGGCGATCGGCAGTCCCCAGCCGCCGCTCTGCTGGTAGAGCACGCCGACCAGCAGCGGGCCGGGAATGGAGATCAGATAGCCGGTGCTCTGTGCGAAGGCGGACAGCTGGGCCACGCCCGGGCCGCTCCTGGCCCGCATGCCGACCATCGTGAGGGCCAGCGGGAAGGCACAGTTGGAGACGCCCAGCAGCAGCGCCCAGGCCCAGGCACCGGCGGCGGGGGCGAAGTACAGGCCGGCGTAACCGGCGAGGCCGCACACGCCCAGGGCCAGCACGATCGGCCCCTGGTGGGACAGCCGGGTGGCGACCCGCGGGATGACGAAGGCCAGCGGCACGCCCATCACCATGGTGACGGCGAGCAGCACGCCCGCGGTGCCGGCCGGTACGCCGGCGTCCCGGAAGATCTGCGGCATCCAGCCCATGGTGATGTAGGCGGCGGTCGCCTGGAGGCCGAAGAACACCGCGAGCGCCCAGGCGGTACGGCTGCGGGTGATGCGCAGCGGGGCGTGCTCCTCGGTGGCCTGCCGTTCCTGCGCCGCACGCTCCCGCTGCCGGGCGGGCGCGGTGTCGCCGCCGCGGTCCCGGACGAGCGGCAGCCAGGGCAGGACGGCGGCACCCGCGAGGGCGGCCCACACGGCGAGGCCGGCCTGCCAGTCGCCGCCCATGGCGTCGGTCAGGGGCACGGTCACCGCGGCGGCGACGGAGGTGCCGAGGGCGAGGGCCATCGAGTACAGGCCGGTCATGGAACCGACCCGGTCGGGGAACCAGCGCTTGACGATGACCGGCATGAGCACGTTGCTGACGGCGATGCCCATCAGGGCGAGCGCGCTGGCGGCCAGGAAGCCGGCCGTGCCGGCGAGATACGGCCGTATCAGCAGGCCCGCGGTGATGGCGACCATCCCGGCGCACACCACGGCGGCCGGCCCGAAGCGCCGGGCCAGGCGGGGCGCGGTGACCCCGAAGACGGCGAAGCAGAGCGGGGGCACGGAGGTGAGCACTCCGGCCACGCCGCCGCTCATGCCGAGCCCGTCGCGTACCTCCTCCAGGAGGGCGCCGAGGCTGGTGATGGCCGGCCGGAGGTTCAGCGCGGACAGCACGATGCCGACGACGACCAGGCGGGTCGCCCACGGGGGCGTGCGGCCCGCGCCGGGTGTCGTCTCGGGCGTGCTCGTCGCTGCGGCCGTGCCGCGTTCGGTCGGGGACATCGCCGTACGGGTCTCCACTGCCGGGGGTTCCTCACGTGCCATGCCGACCATCATAGAATCATGGGATGATTGGTTGCCCATCCCCGGGACGCCTGGGCCCGGGCCTCACGTGCGAAGGTGGGCCATGCCCCTGAGCCACCCGCGCCGTTCGGCGCTGTCCGAGCAGGTCATCGCCGAACTGCGAGGCCAGATCACCTCCGGCGAGTGGCCGGTCGGCTCGCGCATCCCGACGGAGCCGGAGCTGGTGGAGCAGCTCGGGGTCGCCCGCAACACCGTTCGCGAGGCCGTCCGCGCGCTCGCCCACAACGGACTGCTGGACATCCGGCAGGGCTCCGGCACCTATGTGGCCGCCACGAGCGAGCTGGCCGGTGTGATGCACCGCCGGTTCGCCGACGCCGACCCCCGGCACATCGCGGAGCTGCGCGCCGCGCTGGAGTCGGCCGCGGCGAAGCTGGCCGCCGAGCGGCGCACGGAGAAGGACCTCAAGCAGCTGGACGCCCTGCTGGAGCGGCGCGAGGCGGCCTGGGAGACCGGCGAGGCGGAGGCCTTCGTGACCGCCGACACCACCTTCCACCTGGCCGTCGTGGCCGCCTCCCACAACGACGTGATGACGGCGATGTACGCCGATCTGGGCGAGGCGCTGCGGGACTGGCTGCGCGCGGACGTGGGCGCGGAGCTGACGCCGGAGACGCACATGGACCACCGGCGCCTGGTGGACGCGATCCGCACCGGGGACGCGGGGGCGGCCTCCGCCGAGGCCGCGAGCTATCCCTTCCTGTGCCGGCCGGGCCGGTTCAGCGCTCCTTCTGGTGGCTGATCCAGACCGAGCGGACCTCCTTCCAGCAGCGGCCCGTGAGCCGCACGGTCATGGCGGCCCCGGTGTCCACCGGTGCGCTGTCGGTGTCGATGTCCCACCAGCGGGCGCACTCGATGTGCAGACGCACGCGATCGGTGTCGACATAGGGGTTGTGGCAGTAGGCCACCACATGGGAGCCGTGGACGGCCGTACGGCAGGCGGCCCCGAAGAGGCTCGGCGCGGGCGGTTTGGCGCCGGCCACGCGCGCGTAGGGCATCGCGTCGTACGGCAGGGAGAGCACGAGGGCCAGGGCTACGGTCACCGGGGCCAGGCTGCGGGACAGGCGCACAAGGGGACCTCCTCGGCCGGGCTGCGGAGGCGTGTGGCCGCGTAATCAGGGTGCGCCGGCCATGCCGGTGGCCGCCCGGCCGGTGGGCCGAACGGGTGACACGCCGCGCCTCCGTCTCCCCGGTTCCGCGGTGCTCCGCCCTGCCGTCCGACTGCGCTCGCACGCCCCCCACATGGCGGAGGCCCGCAGCCCCGAAGGGGTGCGGGCCTCCGCCGTCTCCCGGCTCGGCGGCAGCGGTCAGGCGCCGATCGCGTGCAGACCGCCGTCGACGTGGATGATCTCGCCGGTGGTCTTCGGGAACCAGTCGCTCAGCAGGGCGACGATGCCGCGGCCGGCCGGCTCCGGGTCCTTCAGGTCCCACTCCAGCGGGGCGCGGGTGTCCCACACGGAGGCCAGCTCGCCGAAGCCCGGGATGGACTTGGCGGCCATGGAGCCGATCGGGCCCGCCGAGATGAGGTTGCAGCGGATGTTCTGCTTGCCCAGGTCACGAGCCATGTAGCGGCTGGTCGCCTCCAGGGCGGCCTTGGCCGGGCCCATCCAGTCGTACTGCGGCCACGCGTACTGCGCGTCGAAGGTGAGGCCGACCACCGAGCCGCCGTTCTGCATCAGCGGCAGGCAGGCCATGGTCAGCGACTTCAGGGAGTACGCCGAGACGTGCATGGCGGTGGCCACGGACTCGAACGGCGTGTTGAGGAAGTTGCCGCCGAGCGCGTCCTGCGGCGCGAAGCCGATGGAGTGCACGACGCCGTCGAGGCCGCCCAGTTCCTCACCGACGATGTCGGCCAGCCGGCCCAGGTGCTCGTCGTTGGTGACGTCCAGCTCGATGACCTTGGTGGGCTTCGGCAGCTTCTTGGCGATGCGCTCGGTCAGCGTGGGGCGCGGGAACGCGGTCAGGATGATCTCGGCACCCTGCTCCTGGGCCAGCTTGGCCGCGTGGAAGGCGATGGAGGACTCCATCAGCACACCGGTGATCAGGACGCGCTTGCCCTCGAGGATTCCGCTCATGGTGATCAGTGACCCATTCCCAGTCCGCCGTCAACGGGGATGACGGCTCCAGTGATGTACGAAGCGTCGTCCGAGGCGAGGAACCGCACCGTCGCGGCGATCTCCTCCGGCTGCGCGTAACGGCCGAGCGGCACCTGGGAGACGATGCCCTGGCGCTGCTCGTCGGTGAGCACCTTGGTCATGTCGGTGTCGACGAAACCGGGCGCGACGACGTTGAAGGTGATGTTGCGCGAGCCCAGCTCACGGGCGAGGGAGCGCGCGAAGCCGACCAGGGCGGCCTTGGAGGCGGCGTAGTTCGCCTGGCCCGCCGAACCGAGCAGGCCGACCACGGACGAGATCAGGATGACGCGGCCCTTCTTGGCGCGCAGCATGCCGCGGTTGGCGCGCTTGACGACGCGGAAGGTGCCCGTGAGGTTGGTGTCGATGACCGAGGTGAAGTCCTCCTCGGACATGCGCATCAGGAGCTGGTCCTTGGTCACGCCCGCGTTGGCGATCAGTATCTCGACCGGGCCGTGCTGCTCCTCGATCTCCTTGTAGGCCTGCTCCACCTGCTCGGGGTCGGTGATGTCGCACTTGACGGCGAGGAAGCCGGCCGGCGGCTCACCCGACCGGTACGTGATCGCGACCTTGTCGCCGGCGTCGGCGAATACGCGGGCGATGGCGAGGCCGATGCCCCGGTTGCCTCCGGTGACGAGAACCGAGCGGCTCAACGGATCACCCTTTCGATAGCGGTCTGCAGAAGTCCGACAACCCGCCCGAACACCTGGATGACAGGCGGCTTCATCGAAAACCTATCGGTACGGCCGCGCCCGCGGGCAATCGGGCACCGACAGTGGCTCGGGGGTGTCGCTGTCGGATCCCTACAGAACGACCGGGGTCCGGACCTGAAACGTGTGGTCCACCGGACCGCTCCCACGACATGATCGACCCGACAGGCCACGACAGCAGGGAGACCTCCGTGCCCCATTCCATCGACGAAGCCTTCACGGCGCTTCCCCTACGGGCCCTCGCCGACGCGGCGCTGGCACGCGCGCGTGCGCTGGGCGCCGAGCACGCGGACTTCCGCTTCGAGCGGGTGCGCAGCGCGTCCTGGCGGCTGCGGGACGCCAAGCCCGCCGGATCGTCGGACACCACCGACCTCGGGTACGCGGTGCGGGTCGTGCACGGCGGCACCTGGGGCTTCGCCTCCGGCGTGGACCTGACCATGGACGCGGCCGCCCGGGTGGCCTCCCAGGCGGTGGCCATGGCCAAGCTGTCCGCGCAGGTCATCGAGGCCGCCGGCGCGGACGAGCGGGTGGAGCTGGCCGACGAGCCGGTGCACTCGGACCGTACGTGGGTGTCGTCGTACGAGATCGATCCCTTCTCGGTGCCCGACGAGGAGAAGGCCGCGCTGCTGGCGGACTGGAGCGCGCGGCTGCTGGCGGCGAACGGGGTCAGCCACGTGGACGCCTCGCTGCTCACCGTGCACGAGAACAAGTTCTACGCCGACACGGCCGGGACCGTGACGACCCAGCAGCGGGTGCGGCTGCATCCGGAGCTGACCGCGGTGTCCGTGGACGAGTCCAGCGGCGAGTTCGACTCGATGCGGACCCTCGCGCCGCCGGTCGGGCGGGGCTGGGAGTACCTGACCGGCACCGGCTGGGACTGGGACGGGGAGCTGGAGCGGATCCCCGACCTGCTCGCGGAGAAGATGCGGGCGCCGAGCGTGGAGCCGGGCCTGTACGACCTGGTGGTCGACCCGTCCAACCTGTGGCTGACCATCCACGAGTCCATCGGCCACGCCACCGAGCTGGACCGCGCGCTCGGCTACGAGGCCGCCTACGCCGGCACCTCCTTCGCCACGTTCGACCAGCTGCGCAAGCTGAAGTACGGCTCCGAGCTGATGAACGTCACCGGCGACCGCACCGCCGAGCACGGGCTGGCGACCATCGGGTACGACGACGAGGGGGTCGAGGCGCAGTCCTGGGACCTGGTGAAGGACGGCAGGCTGGTCGGCTACCAGCTGGACCGGCGGATCGCCCGGCTCACCGGGTTCGACCGGTCCAACGGCTGCGCGTACGCCGACTCCCCCGCCCATGTGCCGGTGCAGCGCATGGCCAACGTCTCGCTGCGGCCGGACCCGGCGGGGCTGTCCACCGAGGGCCTGATCGGCGGGGTCGACCGGGGCATCTACGTGGTGGGCGACCGGTCCTGGTCGATCGACATGCAGCGCTACAACTTCCAGTTCACCGGCCAGCGCTTCTTCAGGATCGAGAACGGGCGGATCACCGGGCAGCTGAAGGACGTGGCCTACCAGGCGACCACGACCGACTTCTGGGGGTCGATGGCCGCCGTCGGCGGTCCGCAGACCTATGTCCTCGGCGGCGCCTTCAACTGCGGCAAGGCCCAGCCCGGCCAGGTGGCCTCCGTGTCGCACGGGTGCCCGTCGGCCCTCTTCAGGGGCGTCAACATTCTGAACACCACGCAGGAGGCCGGCCGATGAGCGCCCGTACCCACAAGCCGCACGAGGTCGTCGAGCAGGCGCTGGCGCTGTCCCGTGCCGACGGCTGCGTCGTCATCGCCGACGAGCACTCCACCGCCAACCTGCGCTGGGCGGGCAACGCGCTCACGACGAACGGGGTGACGCGGGGTCGTACGCTCACCGTGATCGCGACCGTGGACGGCAAGGAGGGCACCGCCTCCGGTGTCGTCTCGCGCTCGGCGGTCACCGCACAGGAGCTGGAGCCGCTGGTGCGGGCCGCCGAGGCCGCCGCGCGCGGTGCCGGACCCGCCGAGGACGCGCAGCCGCTGGTCGGCGGCGTACCTCGGTCGCCGGACTTCACGGACGCGCCGGCCGAGACGTCCTCCGCCGTGTTCGCGGAGTTCGCGCCGGCGCTGGGCGAGGCGTTCGCACGCGCGCGTGCGGGCGGCCGTGAGCTGTACGGCTTCGCCAACCACGAGCTGGTCTCGACGTACCTGGGCACGTCGACCGGGCTGCGCCTCAGGCACGACCAGCCCACCGGCACGCTGGAGCTGAACGCCAAGTCCCCGGACCGTACGCGCTCGGCCTGGGCGGGCCTTTCCACGCGGGACTTCAAGGACCTCGACCCGGGCGCGGTCGACGCCGAGCTGGCCGTACGGCTCGGCTGGGCCGGGCGGCGGGTGGAGCTGCCCGCCGGCCGCTACGAGACGCTGCTGCCGCCCACGGCCGTGGCGGACCTGCTGATCTACCAGCTGTGGTCCGCGTCGGGCCGGGACGCGGCCGAGGGGCGCACCGTGTTCTCCAGGCCGGGGGGCGGCACGCGCGTGGGCGAGAGGCTCTGCGAGCTGCCCCTGACGCTGCGCAGCGACCCGAGCGAGCCCGGCCTGGAATGCCCGCCCTTCGTGGTCGCGCACTCCTCCGGCGGCGACCAGTCCGTGTTCGACAACGGGCTGCCGACCCGCACCACCGACTGGATCCGCGAAGGGGTGCTCAAGCACCTGACCACCACCCGGCACAGCGCGGGCCTGACCGGGCTGCCGGTCGCCCCGGTGCTGGGGAACCTGATCCTGGACGGCGGGGACGACAGCTCGCTGGAGGACATGGTCGCGCGCACGGAGCGCGGGCTGCTGCTGACCTGCCTGTGGTACATCCGCGAGGTGGATCCGGCGACGCTGCTGCTCACGGGCCTGACCCGGGACGGTGTGTACCTCGTGGAGAACGGCGAGGTGACCGGGCAGGTGAACAACTTCCGGTTCAACGAGTCGCCGGTGGACCTGCTGCGGCGGGCCACGGAGGCGGGGCGCACGGAGAAGACGCTGCCGCGCGAGTGGAGCGACTGGTTCACCCGGGCCGCGATGCCCGCGCTGAGGATCCCGGATTTCAACATGAGCTCTGTCAGTCAGGGCGTATAACCTCGTACTCGGCTGTCACCCGACTGCCCGAAGATCACCAAGGAGACACGAGAACCGTGACGGACATCGTCGACGAGCTGAAGTGGCGGGGGCTCATCGCCCTCTCCACGGACGAGGACGCACTGCGCAAGGCGTTCGCGGACGGCCCCGTCACGTTCTATTGCGGCTTCGACCCGACCGCCCCCAGCCTGCACCTCGGCAACCTGGTGCAGATCCTCACGATGCGCCGCATCCAGGAGGCCGGGAACCGGCCGCTGGCGCTGGTCGGGGGCGCCACAGGGCTCATCGGCGACCCGAAGCCCACGGCCGAGCGCACGCTGAACGCTCCGGAGGTCGTGGCGGGCTGGGTGGAGCGGCTGCGCGCCCAGATCCAGCCGCTGCTGCACTTCGACGGCCCGAACGCCGCGGTGATGGTCAACAACCTGGACTGGACGCAGGGCCTGTCGGCCATCGAGTTCCTGCGGGACATCGGCAAGCACTTCCGGGTCAACAAGATGATCGCGAAGGAGGCCGTGTCGCGGCGTCTGAACTCCGACGCGGGCATCAGCTACACCGAGTTCAGCTACCAGATCCTGCAGGGCATGGACTTCCTGGAGCTGTACCGGCGGTACGGCTGCACGCTGCAGACCGGCGGCAGTGACCAGTGGGGCAACCTCACCTCGGGCACGGACCTGATCCACCGGGTCGAGCAGGACGCCGTGGTGCACGCGCTCGGCACCCCGCTGATCACCAAGGCGGACGGCACGAAGTTCGGCAAGACCGAGTCCGGCACGGTGTGGCTGGATCCCGAGATGACGACGCCGTACGCGTTCTACCAGTTCTGGGTCAACGCCGACGACCGCGACGTCCCGAAGTTCCTGCGCATCTTCAGCTTCAGGTCCCGCGAGGAGATCGAGGAGCTGGAGCGGCAGACCGAGGAGCGTCCGCAGGCGCGGGCCGCGCAGCGTGCGCTCGCCGAGGAGCTGACGACGCTGGTGCACGGGGCCGACCAGACGGCCGCGGTGATCGCCGCGTCGAAGGCGCTCTTCGGACAGGGTGAGCTGGCGGAGCTGGACGGGCGGACGCTGGCCGCGGCGCTGTCCGAGGTGCCGCACATCCAGGTCTCCGAGCTGGGCCCGGTCGTCGATCTGTTCGCCGAGGTCGGGCTCGTCGCCAGCAAGTCCGCTGCGCGACGGACCGTGAAGGAGGGCGGGGCCTACGTCAACAACGTGAAGGTCGCCGCCGAGGATGCCGTGCCGGCGGCTGAGGATCTGCTGGACGGGCGGTGGCTCGTGCTGCGGCGTGGGAAGAAGAACCTGGCCGCGGTGGAGGTCACGACCGCCTGAGCGCCGTAGCCGTAGGGGCGTGGGTGATCTGGCGGCTGCGGCTCGGTCGTGGTCGCGCGCGCAGTTCCCCGCGCCCCTTCATGGCGCTCCCCTTCAGGGCGCCTTCAAGCCCCACGGCTTCACGCGCCGACCCTCTCCCGCTTCCTCTTGCCCAGCGTCGCCATGTAGAGGGCGTCCACGGCCGCGACGATGATGATCGCCGCCACCAGCTGGAAGATGTGCCGGCTCCAGTCGATGCCGCGGGTCGACGCGACGCCGACGGCACGGGCGACGGCGTTGCCCACGATGGCGCCCAGCATGCCGCAGATGGTGGTCAGCCAGAGGGGGCTGTGCTGCTTTCCCGGGATGACCGCCTTGGCGATCAGGCCGAGCACGAATCCCACGATGATCGCCCACAACCAGCCCATGGCTGCCTCCTCGTACGGCTCGACGTGAGCATTACGGTCA
Source organism: Streptomyces sp. NPDC052109 (assembly GCF_040680195.1). Lineage (NCBI taxonomy): Bacteria > Bacillati > Actinomycetota > Actinomycetes > Kitasatosporales > Streptomycetaceae > Streptomyces > Streptomyces sp. NPDC052109. The sequence goes on from NZ_JBFAWF010000019.1 coordinate 27,821, forward strand.
GTGTGGGTCGATGGGCCGTACGGCGCATGTCGGGTTCCCCGTGCGCGACACGGTCGGACGCGTTACCGCAGGCACCGGGCGACCCGCTCTCGTAGGCGACGCGACCACGGCGTAACGTGGGAGGGCTGGGAGAGTCCGATGCGGGCGGATGGTGGAATGTGATGCGGAAACCGCACAGGGGCGGCGTCCAGGTGTTCCGGATCACGGGCGCCCGGACGGGACTTGCCGAGGATGTGCGGGGCCGGCAGCGGCGGTACGTCATCTCGATGACGATCCGGACGGCGTCGGTGATCCTCGCCGTCTCCCTGTGGAACGTGGAACGGTACGTCGCCATCGTGGCCCTGGTGGCCGGTGCGCTGCTCCCCTATGTCGCCGTCGTGATCGCGAACGCCGGCCGGGAGCGGCCGCCGTCGCTGCCCTCGACGTTCGTCATCGCGCCGACGCGGCCGATGATCAGTCGGCCGCAGGCGGAGGAGGCCCGGGCGGACGAGGCGCCGGCGGAATCCGTTCCGGAGGACGCGGCGGCCCATCCGACGGGGACGGGCGGTGAGCGGCCCGACGCCGTGTGACCACCGCGGAGCGACGGAAGCGGAACGACACCGCCCGTCAGGCTCAAGAAAAGCTCAGATCAATCGTGCAGTTCCAGTGCCGGGCGGCCGGGTACCCGTGACATACTGCGTACGCGCTCCGCATCCCCCGTCGGAGCGACGGACCGACGCCGGGCAGCTCCCCCCGTGGCTGCTCGGCGTCGCCTTGTTCCGGCCCCTTTTGTGAGACGAACCAGAGACGAACCCGTGAGTGACGAGACGCCGATCTGCTCTGCCAAGGGGTGCCGCGCCGACGCCGTGTGGGTGCTGGCGTGGAACAACCCGAAGATCCACACGCCGGAGCGGCGCAAGACATGGCTCGCCTGCGAGGAGCACCGCGAGCACCTTTCGCAGTTCCTCGGGGTGCGGGGCTTCCTGAAGGACGTGGTGAAGTTCGCGGACTGGCAGGAGCCCGAAGGGGCCTAACCGCCGATCGCCGACATCGGCCGGTCCGGCTGCACGAAGGACGGGTCGTCCAGGCCCGCGCCGGCCTTCTTCCCCCACATCGCCAGCCTCCAGATGCGGGCGATCTCCTCGTCAGGGGCCTCGGAGCGCAGGGCCGCGCGCAGGTCCGTCTCCTCCGTGGCGAACAGGCAGGTGCGTATCTGGCCGTCGGCGGTGAGGCGGGTACGGTCGCAGGCCGCGCAGAACGGGCGGGTGACCGAGGCGATGACGCCGACCCGGTGGGGGCCGCCGTTCACGAGCCACCGCTCCGCCGGTGCCGAGCCGCGCGCGCCGGAGCCCTCGGGGGTGAGGTCGAAGCGGGTACGCAGGGAGGCGAGGATGTCCCCGGCGGTGACCATGCCGTCACGCTTCCAGCCGTGCTGGGCGTCCAGCGGCATCTGCTCGATGAACCGCAGCTCGTAGTCGTGCTCCACCGCCCAGGCCAGCAGGTCGGGGGCCTCGTCGTCGTTCAGGCCCGGCATCAGGACCGTGTTGACCTTGACGGGGGTCAGGCCGGCCTCGCGGGCGGCCCGGAGACCTTCGAGGACGTCCTTGTGGCGGTCGCGGCGGGTCAGGGTCTTGAAGACGTCCGGGCGGAGGGTGTCCAGGGAGACGTTGACCCGGTCCAGACCGGCGGCCTTCAGGGCGGCCGCGGTGCGCTTGAGGCCGATGCCGTTGGTGGTGAGGGACATCTGGGGGCGCGGGGCGAGGGCCGCGACGCGCTCGACGATGCCGACCAGGCCCGGGCGCAACAGGGGCTCACCGCCGGTGAAGCGGACCTCCTCGATGCCGAGCATCCGCACGGCGATGTCGATGAGGCGGACGATCTCGTCGTCGGTGAGCAGATCGGGCTTGGCCAGCCACTGCAGGCCCTCCTCGGGCATGCAGTACGTGCAGCGCAGATTGCAGCGGTCGGTCAGCGAGACTCTCAGGTCGGTGGCCACCCGGCCATAGGTGTCGATGAGCACGTGGGCCCCCTCCCTCGATCCCCAGCCATTATGTTCCGTCACGTGCGAGCGTACGTGACACCGCTGACATCCACAGCGGCCCGATCCGACGAGGTACGCCGGGGCCGCGTCGTAGGACCGTACAGTCCCGCACGACGCGGCCGTCGTACGAACGTCAGTGGGCTCCGGTGCCGGTCAGGGAGCGCACCTCCAGTTCGGCGTACTTGCCCGCGTCCGGGACCTCCTTCGACAGCAGGGTGCCCACGGCGCCGAGCAGGAATCCGACCGGGATGGAGATGATCCCGGGGTTCTCCAGCGGGAACCAGTGGAAGTCGACGCCGGGGAACATGGAGGCCGGGCTGCCGGAGACCACCGGGGAGAACAGCACCAGGCCGACCGCCGTGACCAGGCCGCCGTAGATCGACCACAGGGCGCCGGCGGTGGTGAACCGCTTCCAGAACAGGCTGTAGAGGATGGTCGGCAGATTGGCGGAGGCGGCGACCGCGAAGGCCAGGGCGACCAGGCCGGCCACGTTCAGGTCGCGGGCCAGGGCGCCGAGGAGGATCGAGACCGCACCGATGCCGACGGTCGCCCAGCGGGCGGCGCCGATCTCCTGCTTCTCGGTGGCCTGCCCCTTCTTGATGACGTTGGCGTAGATGTCGTGCGCGAAGGAGGAGGACGAGGCGAGGGTGAGGCCGGCGACGACCGCCAGGATCGTCGCGAACGCGACGGCCGAGATGGTGGCGAGCAGGACGGCGCCCCAGTCGGAGTCGACGCCGCCCAGGTGCAGCGCGAGGAGCGGTGCCGCCGTGTTGCCCGCCTTGTTGGAGGCGATGATCTCGTCCGGCTTGATCAGGGCCGCCGCGCCGAAGCCGAGGGCGAGGGTCATCAGGTAGAAGGCGCCGATGAGACCGATCGCCCAGATGACCGACTTACGCGCGGCCTTGGCCGTGGGCACGGTGTAGAAGCGGATCAGGATGTGCGGCAGGCCCGCGGTGCCCAGGACCAGGGCGATGCCGAGCGAGATGAAGTCCAGCTTGGTGGTACCGGTGGCGCCGTACTTCAGGCCGGGCTCCAGGAACGCCGAGCCCTTGCCGCTGTTGTCGGCGGCCCTGCCGAGCAGGTCGGAGATGTTGAAGTGGAACTTCAGCAGGACCAGGAAGGTCAGCAGTACGGCGCCCGCGATCAGCAGGACCGCCTTGACCATCTGGACCCAGGTGGTGCCCTTCATGCCGCCGATCGTGACGTACACGATCATGAGGAGGCCGACCAGGGCGACGATGCCGATCTTGCCGCCGTCGCTGGTGATGCCCAGGAGGAGGGAGACCAGGACGCCCGCGCCCGCCATCTGGGCGAGCAGGTAGAAGATCGAGACCACGATGGTGGAGGTGCCGGCCGCCGTGCGCACGGGGCGCTGGCGCATGCGGTACGCCAGCACGTCGCCCATGGTGTAGCGGCCGGAGTTGCGCAGCGGTTCGGCGACCAGGAGCAGGGCGACGAGCCAGGCGACGAGGAACCCGATGGAGTACAGGAAACCGTCGTAGCCGAAGAGGGCGATGGCGCCGGCGATCCCGAGGAAGGACGCGGCGGACATGTAGTCGCCGGAGACGGCGAGTCCGTTCTGGAAACCGGTGAACTGCCGTCCTCCCGCGTAGAAGTCGGCGGCGTCCCTGGTCTGGCGGCCCGCCCAGACGGTGATGACGAGGGTCGCGGCGACGAACACCGAGAACAGCGTGATGATCAGCGGCCGGTGCTGGCCCGCCTCGCCGGCGGCCAACGTGATCGTGGGGCTCATGCGCCGCCCTCCATCCGGGACTTGATGGCCTCCGCCTTGGGGTCGAGCTGGGATGCGGCGTGCCGCGCGTACCACCAGGCGATGAGGAAGGTGGTGAGGAACTGGGCCAGGCCCAGGACGAGGGCCACGTTGATGTTGCCGGCCACCTTGGTGCCCATGAAGCCGCCCGCGTAGTTGGAGAGCAGCACGTAGAGCAGGTACCAGGAGGCGAAGGCGACGGTCAGCGGGAAGGCGAAGGAGCGGTGGGCGCGGCGCAGTTCGCCGAACTCCGCGCTCTGCTGCACCTCGGCGAACTCCTCGGTGGACGGAAGGGGGACCCCCGGTGTCGCGGGGGGCGGTGTCTCGGTGGCCACGGAGTCTCCTCGCGTTGCGGATGCGATGACGGACGGGGGCTCGATCGTGCTGGCGCCCCCTGTCCGAGGTCCACGGCGCCACGCGAAAACCGGTTCAAGTCCTATGAGTTGTTTCGCAAGCGGTCTGGTCGAGCCATTGCCAAGTCATTGCCGTCCGGTGAGCCGTGGGGATAGCTTCTGCCTGCACCACCCGCCATGTACCTGCCCGAGAACCACCTGTGTCTCGGGCGGTTTCGTATCCGGATGATGTGGAGATCCCATGGTTCATCTGCGCTCCAGACGCCGGCTCGCGCTCGCCGTGCCCGTCGTGCTGTCGCTGACCGCCTCGCTCGGCCTCCTGCCGGCGGCGGCCTCGGCGGCGCCCGCCGCGGCCCGGGCGGCGCGGGCGGCGGACGACGGCCCGAACCTCGCGTACGTGGTCAACGCCCGTACGGATCACGGCACGATCGAGTCCGTGCGGCGCGAGATCATCCGCAACGGCGGCTCTGTCGTGGCCGGTTACGACAAGATCGGGGTGATCGTCGCGCACTCGGCGAACCCGGGCTTCGCCGCGCGGATGCGCGCGGTGCCGGGGGTGGACTCGGCGGGCGCCACGCGTACCGCGCCGTTGAGCGCGGCGGGGACCACCGACGAGGGAGCGGTGCAGGTCCTGTCGAAGGCGGAGGCCGCGCAGCTCGCGGGGAGCGCCACGACGGGCGAGGAGCCGTACGAGGCCGACCAGTGGGATCTGCGGGCGATCGGCGCCGACAAGGCCGCGCGGATCAACCCGGGCAGCAGGAGCGTGACCGTCGGCGTCATCGACACCGGCGTCGACGACACCCATCCGGACATCGCCCCGAACTTCTCCGCCTCCCAGTCGGCGAACTGTGTGAGCGGCAAGGCGGACACGACCTACGGCGCCTGGCGCCCGGCGGACGCCGACCACTACCACGGCACCCATGTGGCCGGCGAGATAGCGGCGGCCCGCAACGGCATAGGCGTGGCCGGTGTGGCACCGGGCGTGAAGGTCGCGAGCATCACGGTGGCCCAGCCGGACGCGACTCAGCTGTTCTACCCGGAGAGCGTGGTCTGCGCCTTCGTGTTCGCCGCCGACCACGGCGTCCAGATCACCAACAACAGCTACTACGTTGATCCTTGGATGTACAACTGCATGGACGATCCCGATCAACGCGCCATCGTTGACGCGGTCAACAGAGCCCAGTTGTATGCACAGCGCAAGGGCACGCTCAACGTGGCCTCGGCGGGCAACTCCAACGACGACCTGGCCGCCCACGCGCTCACGGACGACTCCAGTCCCGACGACTCGACGGCCACGACCCGCACGGTCGACCCGCACGAGTGCTTCGACGTGCCGACCCAGCTGCCCGGTGTGGTGACCGTGAGCGCGGTGGGCGTGAAGGGTGCCAAGTCGTACTACTCCAGCTACGGCCAGGGCGTGATCGACGTGGCCGGGCCGGGCGGTGACAAGTACCAGATCCCGGACACGCCGTCGAAGAACGGCCGCGTCCTGTCCACGCTGCCGAACGACCAGTACGGCTTCCTCCAGGGCACCTCGATGGCCTCCCCGCACGTGGCCGCGGTCGCCGCACTGCTGAAGTCGGCGCACCCGCACGCCACTCCGGCCCAGCTGCAGGCCCTGCTGAAGGCCGAGGCGGACAACCCGGGCTGCCCGAGCGGCCCCTACGACGGCGACGGGGACGGGGTCGTGGACGCGACCTGCGTCGGCGGCAAGCGCGTCAACGGCTTCTACGGCTTCGGCGTGGTCGACGCGCTGCGCGCGGTCGAGTAGCCGGCCAAGTGGCCGGCAACCAGCCGCATCCCTCCCGGACTTCCCGCACGGCACGCTCGTCCCGCGAACGAACTGGAGAGAACCGACTCATGACAGCGCCCAAGCCGCGCTTCCGCCGCGCCCTCGCGATCCCAGCCGGTACTGCCCTGGCCGCGGCTCTCGCGTTCCTGCCGAACGTGACCGCCTCCGCCGCTGAGGCCACCCCGGCGGCCACCGCCGACGGGCCCCTGCTCAGCTACGTCGTCAACGTCCGCCCGGGCAACGGTGTCTCCGCGCAGGTGCAGAAGGCGATCGCCCAGGCCGGCGGTTCGGTGGTGATCGCGTACGACCAGATCGGTGTGGTCGTCGTCCATTCCGCCAGCCCCGACTTCGCCCGGAGGATCCGCACGGTGCGCGGGGTGGACTCGGCCGGTGCCACGCGCAACGCGCCGCTGCCCGCCCAGTCCACCACCGACGTGGGCACGCCGAAGGCGCTCGACGCCGAGCAGGTCGCCGAGGCCGGCGCGAAGGCGACGGCGGGGCAGGACCCGCTGGAGCCGCTGCAGTGGGATCTGCCGGCCATCAAGGCGGACAAGGCGCACGAGAAGACCCTCGGCAGCCCGGACGTCACGGTCGCGGTCATCGACACCGGCGTCGACGACACCCATCCGGACATCGCTCCCAACTTCGACCGCGCGGCCTCCGCCAACTGCGTCTCCGGCAAGCCCGACACGACGGACGGCGCGTGGCGGCCGAGCGCGTCGGAGAGCCCGCACGGCACGCACGTGGCGGGTGAGATCGCGGGTGCGAAGAACGGCGTGGGCATCACGGGCGTGGCGCCGGGCGTGAAGGTGGCCGGCATCAAGGTCGCCGATCCGAACGGGTACTTCTACACCGAGGCCGTGGTCTGCGGCTTCGTGTGGGCGGCCGAGCACCACGTCGACGTGACCAACAACAGCTATTACACCGACCCGTGGTACTTCAACTGCACCACCGACCCCGACCAGAAGGCCCTGGTGGACGCCATCACCCGGGCCTCGCGGTACGCGGAGAAGAAGGGCACGGTCAACGTCGCGGCGGCGGGCAACGAGAACTACGACCTCGCCGCCGAGTCGATCACCGACCCCGTCTCCCCCAACGACGGCACCCCGTCGGACCGCGTGATCGACCCGCGCACCTGCTACGACATACCGACCCAGCTGCCGGGAGTCGTGACCGTCGCGGCGACCGGCGCGAAGGGCCTGAAGTCGTCCTTCTCCAACTACGGCCTCGGTGTGATCGACATCGCCGCGCCCGGCGGCGACTCGACCGCGTACCAGAAGCCGGAGCCCCCGGCGACCAGCGGTCTCGTCCTGGGCCCGCTGCCGGGCGGCAAGTGGGGCTACATGGCCGGTACGTCGATGGCGACCCCGCACGTCGTGGGTGTCGCCGCATTGATCAAGTCGACCCATCCCCACGCCCCGGCCTCGCTCGTCAAGGCACTGCTGTACGCGGAGGCCGACGCCACGCCGTGCACGGACCCGTACGACATCAACGGTGACGGCAAGGTCGACGCGGTGTGCGAGGGGGCGAAGAACTACAACGGCTTCTACGGCTTCGGCACGGCGGACGCGCTGGCCGCGGTGACCGAGTAGGGCGCCGCCGCGGGTGGGTGGCCACGGCGTGCTCCGGCCACCCACCCGTACGGCGTGATCCACTGGATCCCCGCCCGCACACGAGGCTGAGCCACCAGCTTGATTCAATCAATATTGATCAATCAATAATGCATAGTGTAGTCATGACGGACATCCAGTCGGCATGGACTGCACTGGGCGGCGATCCCGCCCTCGTCTCCCGGGTGACGGCGGTCGAGCGTCCCGGCACCCTGGCGGCACGGCTTCCCGTACGGCAGCTGGCGCGCGCGTGCGTGGGTGCCTGCGCGCTGGCCGCCGCGGAACTGGCGGCCCGCCGGGCCGGACGCACGGTGCCCGGCGTCCGCGTCGACGACGGCGCCGTGGCGGCGGCCTTCCACAGCGAACGGAACCTGCTGGTCGACGGGCGGGCCCCGGTCGCCTTCGCGCCGCTCTCGCGGTTCTGGCGGACGGCCGACGGCTGGGTGCGCACCCACGCCAACTACCCGCACCACCGGTCCCGCCTGCTCGGCGCGCTGGACCTGCCGGCGGACGCCTCGGTGGAGACGGTGGCCACCCGGTTCGCCGAGCTGTCCGCGGTGGAGGCCGAGGACGTGGTCTACGCCGCCGGCGGCCTCGCCGTGGCCCTGCGCACCCCGCAGGAGTGGCAGGCGCACGAGCAGGCCGCCGAGGTGGCCGCACGACCGCTCGTCGAGCGCGAGCGAACCACCGCGGCACCCGCGCGCGTGCTCGCGCCGCTGGATCCGGCCGCCGCTGCCCTGCTGCCCGCCGCCGGGCTGCGCGTGCTGGACCTGACCCGGGTCCTCGCCGGCCCCGTCGCCACCCGCACCCTCGCCCTGCTCGGCGCGGACGTACTCCGCCTGGACGCCCCGTGGTTGCCCGAACATCCTGACCAGCACGCCGACACCGGCTTCGGGAAGCGGTCAGCCACGCTCGACCTGGGCAGCGACCCCGGCACCTTCGAGGAACTGCTGGCGACGGCCGACGTCGTCGTCACCGGCTACCGGCCGGGCGCTCTCGACCGGTTCGGGCTCTCCCCCCGGGCGCTGTTCGCGCGCCGGCCCGGACTGGTGGTGGCGCAGATCTCGGCGTGGGGTGCGTACGGTCCCTGGGCGGGGCGGCGCGGCTTCGACAGCCTGGTGCAGGTCGCGACCGGCATCGCGGCGACCGAGGGCTCGGCCGGGGAGCCCGGCGCGCTGCCCGCGCAGGCGCTGGACCACGGCACCGGCTATCTCCTGGCGGCGGCCGTCCTGCGGGCGCTGACCGAGCAGTCGTACGACGGGGGCGGCCGGTCGGTGCGGCTGGCGCTGGCCCGGACCGCGCGCTGGCTGACCGACGGGATCCGGCCGACCGCGGCCACGGGTGCGGCCTACGAGGGCCCGGACGCGTGGCTGGCCGAGACGGACGGTCCGCTGGGCCGGCTGCGGTACGCGCTGCCCCCGGTGTCCTTCGCCGGCGGCCCCGCCGACTGGGCGCGGCCTCCGGTGCCCTGGGGATCGGACCGCGCCCGTTGGCGGTGAGCGCGAGGGCGGCCGGAAACGTACGTATGCAGGGAATTCCGTACTGCCAGTTGTTTTCCGGGACTTGCCCGGTTCTGCGGCGGCTGGCGAAGATCACGGGGTGAGCTCGATACGACCGATCCCCGAGGTGACCGACGAAGAGGGCCCCGTCCGGCGGTCCGGCACCGGCCGGGCCGTCGCCCTGCTGGCACTGGTGGCGCTGGGCGCCCTGATCCCCCTGCTCGGGCCGTCGGCGGCGCTGCACGGCACCGGAGAGGCCGCCGCGCCCGGGGTGGGAGGCATCGGGGTGCTGCGCGCGGTGCTGTTCGCCGCCCTGAGCGTGCCCCTCGGCGAGCTGTTCGTGCACCGGCTCGCCCGCCACCTGCCCGGCATGCCGCCCGAACGGCCGCGCAGCTGGGCCCCGTTCACGACGGCCGCCGGTTTCGTGGCCGCGCTGGCGCTCGCCTCGGTGGTGTCCGCCGGCGATCTGATCCCGCACACTCTCGGCCAGATCGACGTCGGCGGCCTGTACGGCTCGCGCGACGGCAAGGTGGCCCTGCTGGAGGTCAACGCCTTCCTGCTGGCCGCACTGTGCGCGTTCTCCCGCCGCCCGGCGGCACAGATGTGGCCGCTGGCCGCGGTGGTGGTCGCGGAGGCGCTGCGCGCCCACCCCACGACCGAGCAGAGCCCGCTGACCGGCTCGGCGCTGACGCTGGTGCACCTGACGTGTGCGGCCCTGTGGACCGGCGGTCTGCTGCACGTCCTGCGGCTGGTCGGGCTGTGGCGCGGCGACCCGGCCGGGGCCGCGCTGCTCGGCCGTTACGCGCGCGTGGCGGCCGTCCTGCTCGCGGCCATCACCGCGACGGGTGTGTGCAGTTCGCTGCGCCGCATGCCGTCGGCCACGATCCTGGACCAGCTGACGACGACGGCGTACGGGCGCACCCTGCTGGCCAAGGTGATCCTGGTCGCCGCCGTCGCGCTGCTCGCTCTGTGGGCGCGGATCCGGCTGCGCCGGTCGGCCGACCCGCTGACCGCGTCCGTGCCCGCGCGAGCCGAGGTGGTCGCGCTGGGCGCGGTCGTCGCGGTGTCGGGGCTGCTCACGGCGCTGCCGGTGCCGATCCGCTGGAGTTAGCGGGTCAGCGGCCGTTGGTGACCAGGACCTTGAGGGCGGTGCGCTCGTCCATGGCCTTGTAGCCCTCGGGCACGCCCTCGATCCCGACGGTCATGTCGAAGACCGGCGAGGGGTCGATCGTGCCGTCGAGGACGTCCGGCAGCAGGTCCGGGATGTAGGCGCGGACCGGGGCGACACCGCCGCGCAGGGCGATGTTCCGGTCGAACATGACGCCGAGGTCGAGGCCGGTGCCGCTGCCGTGCGGCACGCCCACGAAGCCGATCGCGCCGCCGTCGCGGGTGATGTTGACGGCCGTCCGCATGGACTGCTCGGTGCCGACGGCCTCCACGACGGCGTGCGCGCCCTGCCCGCGGGTGAGTTCACGGACGGCCTCGACGGCCGCGTCCCCGCGCTCGGCGACGACGTCGGTGGCCCCGAAGCGGCGCGCGATGTCGGTGCGGACCTCGTGCCGGCCGAGCGCGACGATCCGCTCGGCGCCGAGCCGCTTGGCGGCCAGGACGGCGCACAGGCCGACCGCGCCGTCGCCGACGACGGCGACGGTGGCGCCGGGGCGAGCGCCCGCGCCGAGGGCCGCGTGGTGGCCGGTACCGAGGACGTCGGAGAGGGTCAGCAGGGCGGACAGCAGATGGTCGTCGGAGGCCGCGTCCTTCGGCAGCTGGACGAGGGTGCCGTCGGCGAAGGGCACGCGCACGGCCTCGCCCTGGCCGCCGTCGTAGCCGACGGAGCCCCAGAAGCCGCCGTGCTCGCAGGACGTCGTCAGGCCCTCGCGGCAGTAGTCGCAGACGCCGTCGGACCACATGAACGGCGCGACCACCAGGTCACCGCGCCGGACGGTGCTCACCTCGGAGCCGGTCTCCTCGACGACGCCGAGGAACTCGTGCCCGATGCGCTGGCCGGGCTGCCGGGCCGCCTCTCCGCGGTAGGCCCACAGATCGCTGCCGCAGATGCAGGCGCGCAGCACGCGCACCACGGCGTCGGTGGGCAGCTGCACCACGGGCTCGGGAACGTCCTCCACGCGCATGTCGTACGGGGCGTGGATGGTGGTGGCGCGCATGGCGAGGGTCCTTCTCGTGCGGGATCGTGCGGTGTGCTCCGGGGGTGGTCGAGCGCACCTCACGGTACGCCGCCGCCTGCCGGCTCCGCGCGCCGAGGGTGCGTGTGTGCGGGTCAGCGCCCGCGGCGTCCCGTGTTCGCCGCGGGCGTGGGACCCCGGCCGCCCGTCCCGCGGGTCCGGACCGGCGGCGCCCGCGCGACGGGGCCGCACACCGGATGCGGCCTCGCCCGTCCCGGGGCTGCCCTGCCGCCGAGGGTACGTGTGTGCGGGTCCGTGTTGGCCGCGGGCGTGGGACCCCGGCCGCCCGTCCCGCGGGTCCGGACCGGCGGCGCCCGCGCGACGGGGCCGCACACCGGATGCGGCCTCGCCCGTCCCGGGGCTGCCCTGCCGCCGAGGTGCTCGAGTACCGGGGTCAGACGCCCGCCGCGCCCAGCAGGCGGCCCGCCGCGTAGGTGACCCCCATCGCCAGCGCACCCCCCACCACGTTGCGCAGCACCGCCCGCTTGGGATCCGCGGAGCCGAGCCGGGCGCTGCTCCATCCGGTGAGGACGAGCGCGGCCAGGACGGAGACGACCGTGACCCCGAGCCGCCAGGCGGCCGGGGGCAGCACGATGGCCAGCAGCGGCAGCAGCGCGCCCACCGTGAACGCGAGGAAGCTGGCCCAGGCCGCGTGCCAGGGGTTGGTCAGCTCACCCGGGTCGATGCCGAGCTCCACGCGCGCGTGCGCCAGCAGCGGGTCCCGCGCGGTGAGCTGTTCGGCGGCCTCCCGGGCCACCTCGCGGGACAGGCCGCGTTCGTGGAGCAGCGTGGTCAGCTCCTGAAGCTCGGCCTCCGGCTGCTCCCGCAGTTCCCGCTTCTCCACGGCCAGCGCGGCCACCTCGGAGTCACGCTGGGTGGAGACGGAGACGTACTCGCCGGCCGCCATGGACATGGACCCGGCGAGCAGGCCCGCCAGCCCGGCGGTGAGGAGAGCGGACCGGCTCTGGGTCGCGCCGGCCACGCCGACGACGATTCCCGCGGTGGAGACGATGCCGTCGTTCGCGCCGAGCACGGCGGCCCGCAGCCAGTTCAGCCGCGAGCCGAGCGCGCCCCCGTGGGCCTCTTCGTGGGTGGGTTCCGTCACAGCAGGGAGGATCGCACTCCTGGGACCACCGGCGCCGCACCGACGCTCGCAGGCGCGTACGGCCACCGGCCGGCCGGCCGCCGCCACGCACCGGCACCACCCGCTCCCCCGCACCCCTTGCGCCCCACCAGTAGTCCCGTCACCACACCCGCAGCGACGCGCCCCGGGCGAAGACCGGACTGGTGGCGTCCGCCGGGGGTTCGGTCAGCGGCTCGGCGACCTCCGCCACCGTGGGACCCGCCTTCGCCGCGACGGTGTCGAGGAGGTCGAGGTCGAAGCCGTAGACGCGGGCCGCGTTGCCGCCGAGCATGGCCGCGACCTCCTCGCGCGGGACGCCCGCGTAGGCGAACCGCAGGGCCTCGCGGGTGTGCGGATGGGTGCCCTCGTCGTGCGGGTAGTCGCTGCCCCACATGATCTTGTCGACGCCGATGCGGTCCCGCAGCGGCACCTCGTGCGGGCGCATGAAGCTGGCGCCGACGAAACAGTGGTCCCGCCACACCTGCGAGGGCGGCGCACCCATGCCGTCGGCCAGGCCGGCGCCGAACTTCGCCTCGGCGGTGCCGGCCTGCGAGGCGGCCGCGACCAGACGGCCGTGGTAGTAGTCCAGCATGCCGAGCACCCCGGGGATCCAGCCGGAGCCCTGTTCGGTGAGGACGAGTCTCAGCTCGGGGTGCCGGCGGAAGGCGCCGCCGAACACCAGGTGCCACAGGGCACGGTGGGAGAACCAGGTCGTCTCCACCATGAACACCGCGCGTGCGGCCGGTTCCTCGCCGAGCGGCGGGGAGGCCGAGCCGGCGTGGTGGTTCACGGGCAGGCCCAGCTCCGCGCACGTGGCCCAGATCGGGTCGTACGTCCGCGAGTACAGTTCGGGCAGCCCGGAGCCGGGCGGGGTGCCGGGCAGCATCAGTCCGCCCTTCAGGCCCGCCGAGGCGGCCCACCGGATCTCCTTGACGGCCTCCTCGACGTCCCCGAGCAGGATCTGGAAGACGCCCGCCCGGCGGCCCGGCGCGGCCGCGCAGAAGTCCGCGAGCCAGCGGTTGTGGGCGCGCAGTCCGGCCCAGCGGCGTGCGAAGTCCTCGGGGCCGGGCGGCGGGGCCATGAGGGAACCCGACGGGAAGAACGGCGGGATGGTGTTCGGGAAGATCACCTCCGCCACGATCCCGTCCGCCTCCAGCTCCGCGAGGCGCCGCTCGGAGTTCCAGTTCCGGTCCGCGGAGTCGGACAGCAGGTCCTCGTAGGGGTTGACGTAGGTGGCGGCCCAGACGTCGAAGTCGTCGTGGTGGCGCTTCTCCAGGTACGGCCTGTAGTCGAGGAGGTCGGCGCCGGCATGGCAGTCGGCGGAGATCACCGTGTAGCGGTCGCCGCTCATCGCGTCACCCCCGGCGCGGTGAAGCCGGGGCCGGTCCCCAGCACGGGGAAATCGTGGTCCGTCAGCCAGTGCCGGCCCACCTCTCGCGAACGCGCCCAGGACGCCTCGACGGCCGCCTGGTCGTCCGGCTGACCGAGGTCCGCCGGGGTCGGGCCGATGCGGCGGGCCAGCGGCGCGAGCGTGTCCACGTCGAAGCCGAAGACCTCGGCGGCGGAGAGGCCCAGCATGCGGCGGGTCTCGGTGACGGGGATGTCGTGGAAGGTGCGGCGCAGCCACGCGCGCGTGTCGGGCCAGGTGCCCTCCGGGTGCGGGAAGTCGCTGCCCCAGAGGATGTTGTCGACGCCGATCTCGTACCGCTGGGCCAGTTCGCGCCGCTTGGTGTTGGTGGCGCAGACGAAGACCTGCCGGTCGAGGTACTCGTGCGGCGGGCGCTTGAGCTCCTCGAACGGGGAGAGCTTCTTGCCGCCGTGCGCACCCAGGTAGAGGCGGTCCATGAACCACAGCAGGTTCGGCAGCCACCAGCAGCCGGACTCGGCGACGCCGAAGCGCAGGCCCGGGTGGCGTTCGAAGACGCCGGACCAGAGCAGGAACCACAGCGGCCGGGCCGGCCACCAGGTCACCTCGCTCACATAGATGCCGAGGTGGTCGCCGTACTCCGCGCGCGGGGCGGCGCCGGAGTGGGTGAGCACCGGCATGCGGCACTCGGCGGCGGCCGCCCACACGGGGTCGTAACGGCGGTCGTGGTACGGCTCCTTGTCCGCCCACATGGCCGGGATCATCAGGGCGCCGAGGCCGGAGGCCTTGGCCCGGCGGATCTCGGCGACGACCTGGTCCACGGGAGCCGTGACGGGCAACAGGGCGACTCCGCGGTGCCGTTCGGGGTGTTCGGAGACGAAGTCCGCGAGCCAGCGATTGTGCGCCCGCGCGCCCGCCAGGCCGAGTTCCGGGTCCTGGTCGCCGGAGAGGCCGAGGCCGACGCCGAAGGGTGCGGCGGTGCGGCTGTCGACGGCGTCGGCGTCCGGGAAGACCACCTCGGCGGCCACCCCGTCGCCGTCCAGTTCCTTCAGACGCTGTGCGGTGTCCCAGCCGCCGCGCAGGCCTTCCTCGTTGTCCCGGAACCACCGGTCGGCGAAGGCCTCGTTGCGGACACCGAGCCGGGTCATCTCCTCCCGGCGCCGGCCCTGGCCCTCGAGGAACTCGTCGAACTCCCGGTGGAAACGGGACTCCAGATAGGGACGGTACTCCTCGGTGGGCAGCCCGGCGTGGCAGTCGGAGGAGATGATCAGGTACGGGTCGTCGGCGCTCATCACGGCCCCCTCTCAGTCCAGGACGAAGCTTTCGAGGTACGACGGGTTCGCCCGGTCCAGCATCGACCGGGCCCGGGCTCGGATCTGGGCGTCGCTGTGCTCGCTCGCCGGCAGCAGCCAGAAGCGGCCGGCGCGGATGCCGTCCACCACCAGTTCGGCGACCTCCTCGACGGGCGTGAAGCGGACCTCCTCGCCGGCCGCGCGCATCGCCGCCTCCCACTGGTCGAGACTGCGGTACGGCGTCCTGCGCGGCCGCCGTTTGGCGTAGCGGGCGGGGCGGTTGCGATGCGACTCCCACAGGCCGGTACGCAGCATGTGCGGCCCCGGGAAGAGCACGGAGGCGCCCACGCGCGCGTCCTCGGCCTTCAGATGGGCGTAAAGGGACTCGGTCAGGGTGACGACGGCCGCCTTGGTGACCGCGTACACGGAGGCGGTCGGCAGCGGTGCGATGCCGCCGTCACCGGAGGACGTGTTGACCACATGACCGGGTTGACCCGACTTGATCATCCTGGGCACGAACGCCTGGACGCCGTGGAAGACACCCCACACGTTGACGGCGAAGGCCCACCGCCAGTCGTTCGGGTCGTGCTCCCACATCCGGCCCTCGGCGCCCGAGCCGACGCCCGCGTTGTTGCACAGGACGTGCACGGCGCCGTAGGTGTCGTACGCCGCCTCGGCCAGCTCCATGACCTGGGCGCGCTCGCCGACGTCGGTCACGCGCGCGTGCACGTCGGCGCCCTCCGCGCGCAGGGTGGCCGCCGCCTTGCCGAGCGCGGCCTCCTCCACGTCGGCGAGGACCACCCTCAGGCCCTCGGCGGCGAACCGCCGGGCCATCGCGAGCCCGATCCCGCTCGCCGCGCCCGTGACGACGGCGACCTGTCCGGCTCCGAGGTCCATCAGGCACTCCCCTCGGGCGGCGCGTCGAGGATCTGCAGCGGATCGTCGTAGCGCTGGTGGACGTACGGCAGCAGGGCCTGGGCGTCGACGCGTTCGACGACCCTGCCGCTCTGGTCGCTGGTCTTCTCGCCGACGGTGATCTCACGCAGCCGCAGCACCGGAAGGTCGGCCACGGGGTCGTACGCCGACTCGCGCAGCACGACCTCCCCGGCGACCCGCTCCAGGCGGCGCACCGTCTCGTGGCGCACGCAGTGCACCAGCACCGGATCGGTGTCGAAGCCGGAACCGTCCACGGCGGGAAGGAACTTGAAGTAGAAGTCGGTCTTGCGGGAGGGCCCGGGTACGGGCAGTTCCCCGCTCACCGCGCCCCGCACCTCGACGAACGTGACACCGTGCCGGGCCAGGGCCGCGCGCACGCCCGGGCCGTCGCGCTCGACCGTCACCTCGCCGAGCTTCTTCGGTTCACCGAAGACCTCACGCCCGCCGGTGAGGGCGCGCTCGTGGGTCATCGGCATGACCAGCGGGTACCAGCCCTGGACCGTGCCGTGGGCGGCGGCGACCGCGACCGAGCCCGCGCCGAGCGGCTGTCCGGGCAGGGCGACCTCGCTGATGTTCACCCGGACGAGCGGACCGCCGGTGGGTTTCAGGGGTGGTGGCAGGACCGCGGCGACCGCGTCGGGGTCGGTCTCCCAGACGGCCACCACCCCGGTGGACCAGATGCCGGGGAGCCGCGCGCTCGCGGTGCGCGTGGCGGCGATCTCCCGCTCGGTCCGTGCGCCGTACCGTACGCGTGCCATACGCCGTACCGCCCTTCTCCTGACGGACCGTCACCTGTAACAGGGTTACAGCAGACTTCGCGCGGGGTAAAGACGGGCGTACGGACGGGAGTCGGGGGGCACCATGGCGAGCGGTGCGAGAAGTGCGCTGACCCGGGAGGCGGTGCTGGACGCGGCCGCCGGACTGGTGAAGCGGCACGGGCCGGACGCGCTCACCATGCGGGGGCTCGCCGCGGAGCTGGGCACCGCCGTGACGTCGATCTACTGGCACGTCGGCGGCCGCGAGACCCTGCTCGACGCCCTGGTGGAGCGGACCGTGGCCGAACTCGGCGAGATCCGGCCCGCCGGGCGCACGCCCGAGCAGCGCGCGGTCGCCGTCGCCCGCGACCTGCGCCGGCAACTGCGCGACCAGCCGCATCTGGTGGCCCTGGTGCACGAGCGGGGGCTGACCGAGCGGAGGTTCCTGCCCGCCCAGCGGGCCCTGGTGCGCGAGGCACACGCGGCCGGGCTGCGCGGTACCCGGGCCGCCGAGTTCGTGCGGGCCGTGCAGTTCCAGGTCGTCGGGCACGTCCTGGTGGAGCGCAACCGCGAGCGGGCCCCCGCGCAGCACCCCGGCGAGCAGGAGCTGTGGAGCCCCGAGACCGCCGGGGACGACCCCGCGCTGGCGCGTGCGCTGGCCCGACCGGTGGACGCCGAGCGGCTGTTCGAGACGGCCGTACGAGCACTGGTGCGGGCCCTGCTGGCACCGGCCGGCCCCTCGTCCGCCCGCCCGTCCGACCCGGCCCGCTGAGAAGCGCGGGACGGGCGCGCACGCGCGTGCGAGGTTCGAGCGGCCGAGCCGCCCAACAGGCTCGCGGACCGCCCTGAAGGTCAGGACTGTCAGTCGTGGCCCGTATCCTCAGTGACCATGCTCGAAGACCGTGCGACCGCAGTGTCCTCCCCCACCCAGTGGCCGGCCGCGTATCCGAAGGGATACGCGGTCGTTGACGTGGAGACCACCGGCCTGGCCCGGGACGACCGGATCATCTCGGCGGCCGTCTACCGGCTGGACGAGCGCGGCGAGGTCGAGGACCACTGGTACACCATGGTCAACCCGGAGCGCGATCCGGGGCCCGTGTGGATACACGGTCTGACGAGTGAGGTGCTCGAAGGGGCGCCGCTCTTCACGGACATCGCCGAGGAGTTCGCGGCCCGGCTGGACGGCCGGGTGCTGGTCGCGCACAACGCCGTCTTCGACTGGCAGATGATCGCGCGCGAGTACGCGCGCGCGCAGCGCGAGGCGCCGGTGCGTCAGCGACTGTGCACCATCGCGCTGTCGAAGGAGCTGGGCCTGCCGCTGCCCAACTTCAAACTGGAGTCGCTGGCGGCGCACTACGGGGTCGTGCAGCAGCGGGCGCACCACGCGCTGGACGACGCGCGCGTGCTGGCGGAGGCGTTCCGGCCCAGCCTGCGGGCCGCGGCGGCGGGCGGCGTACGGCTGCCGCTGCTGGAGTGCCGGCCGCTGACGGAGTGGTCGGACCGTCCGGTGCCCCGGCAGCCGACCGGCGGGCAAGGGGGCTACGGCGGTTACCGGCCGAGCAGTTGGCGCCCCTCCCGTAAAAGGCCCCTGTGCCCCCACCCCAACCCAGGGCGCTACGAAGACGGCAAACCACTCAAACAGGGCATGCGGGTCGCCTTCTCCGGGGACACCTCCGTCGACCGCGAGCTGCTGGAGGACCGGGCCACCGAGGCCGGTCTGCACGTGGCGTCCAGCATCTCCCGGCTGACCAGCCTCCTGGTGACCAACGACCCCGACTCGGGCACGTCCAAGGTGGTCAAGGCGCGGCAGTTCGGCACGCCGGTCGTCGACGAGGCCGCGTTCGGGCAGTTGCTGCGCGATGTCGAGCCCGCCGACGAGTGATCGTACGAATGAGTGATCGGCACACGACTCACCCGGAACGGGCTCGCCCTCGGCCCCGCGACGGCTCACCCTGTGGCGCATGGCGAAATGTGAAGTTTGCGGCAATGACTACGGAATGTCTTTCGAGGTCCATGCTCAGGGCTCGGTGCATGTCTTCGACTGCTTCTCCTGTGCGATCCACCGCATGGCCCCCATCTGCGAGCACTGCCGGGTGCAGATCATCGGCCAGGGGGTGGAGGCCGACGGCAAGTGGTACTGCGGGGCTCACTGCGCCCGCGCCGAGGGAAAGGTCGGAATCGTCGACCGGGTGTGACCCGGTACCCGCCTGAATGCACCCCGCGGCGCGGAGGTACCGTCGTGGGGTGCACCGCTACCGCTTCCTGTTGTCCCTCCAGTGGGTCATCCTCACCCTCGTCGCGATCGCGCTGATCCCGACGATGATCAGGCTGGGTATCTGGCAGAAGCACCGGTACGAGGAGCGCACCGCGCGCAACAACCTGGTCTCCTCGGCGCTGCACGCCGAGCCGGTCCCCGTCGAGCGGCTCACCTCCCCCGGGCACGCCGTGACCCGCACCGAGCGGTACCGCACGGTCACCGCGACCGGCACCTTCGACACCGCCAGGGAGGAAGTGGTCCGGCGGCGGACCAACTCCGACGACGAGGTCGGCTTCCACGTGCTCACCCCGTTCGTCCTCGACGACGGCAAGGTGCTGCTCGTCAACCGCGGCTGGATCCCTGCCGACGGCGCCGAGACCGCCTTCCCGAAGATCCCGGCACCGCCGTCCGGCCGGACCACCATCACCGGACGGCTGATGGTTGACGAGACGACCGCGGCGAGTGGCATCAAGAACGTCAAGGGCCTGCCCGACCGGCAGATCATGCTGATCAACAGCGCGGAGGAGACGCACCGCCTGGGCCCGCGGGTGCTCGGCGGCTACGTCGAGCAGACGGCGCCCGCGCCCAAGGGCGGCTCCCCTGAGCAGATCTCCGACCCGGGCAGCGAGGACGCACCACTGAACTACGCGTACATGATCCAGTGGTGGCTGTTCGCCGCGGCCGTCCCGGTCGGCTGGTGGTCCCTGGTGCGCCGGGAGGTCCGCGACCAGGAGGAGGCGGCGGCGGAGCCGAAGCCGGAGGAGACGGAACCGGCCGCCGTCTAGCCGTCCGGACGGACTCGTCACTCCCCCGGCGCACCACCTGATTGGCCCCCTGGTCCGCCGGGAAACCGGAATCCCGTGAACGCGCGCATCGAGGACTATGCCCTCATCGGTGACGAGCAGACCGCCGCGCTGGTGGGCAGGAACGGCTCGATCGACTGGCTGTGCCTGCCCCGGTTCGACTCCGGCGCCTGCTTCGCCCGGCTGCTGGGCGACGAGGACCACGGCTACTGGCGGATCGCCCCCGAGGGCGCGGACACCTGCACGCGCCGCGCCTACCGGCCCGAGACCCTCGTCCTGGACACCGAGTGGGAGACCCCGGAGGGCACGGTCCGCGTCACCGACCTGATGCCGCAACGCGACCGCGTCCCCGACGTCGTACGCATCGTCGAGGGGGTCCGCGGCCGGGTCACCGTCCGCAGCACCCTGCGGCTGCGCTTCGACTACGGCTCGGTCGTGCCGTGGGTGCGGCGCTCCGACGGGCACCGGGTGGCCGTCGCGGGGCCGGACTCGGTCTGGCTGCGCTCCGAGCCGGCCGTGCACACCTGGGGCGAGGACTTCGGCACCCACGCGGAGTTCACCGTCGCCGAGGGCGACCGGGTCGCGTTCGTGCTCACCTGGCACCCCTCGCACGAGCGGCGGCCGCCGCTCAACGACCCTTACGAGTGCCTGCGGAGCACCGTCACCGACTGGCAGCGCTGGGCCCGGCAGTGCCGCTACCAAGGCCCCCACCGGGACGCGGTCGTGCGCTCCCTGATCACCCTCAAGGCCCTCACCTACGCCCCGACCGGCGGGATCGTCGCCGCGGCGACAACCTCCCTGCCGGAGAAACCGGGCGGCGTGCGCAACTGGGACTACCGGTACTGCTGGCTGCGCGACTCCACTCTCACCCTCGGCGCCCTGCTCAGCGCCGGCTACCACGACGAGGCCTCGGCCTGGCGCGACTGGCTGCTGCGCGCGGTCGCGGGCAACCCGGACGACCTGCAGATCATGTACGGGGTCGCGGGCGAACGGCGGCTGTCGGAGTGCGAGCTGCCCTGGCTGCCCGGTTTCGTCGGCTCCTCCCCCGTACGCATCGGCAACGGCGCCGTCGAGCAGCTCCAGCTCGACGTGTACGGGGAGGTGATGGACTCGCTCGCGCTGGCCCGCGACTCGGGCCTGCCCCCGCGGCCGCACATGTGGGCGATGCAGCGCTCCCTGATGGGGTTCCTGGAGTCGCAGTGGCGTCAGCCGGACGAGGGCCTGTGGGAGGTGCGCGGCGGCCGGCAGCAGTTCGTGCACTCCAAGGTGATGGTCTGGGTGGCCGCCGACCGGGCGGTGAAGACGCTGGAGCAGTACGAGGACCTCGAGGGCGATCTGGAGGGCTGGCGCAGACTCCGCGACGAGGTGCACGAGGAGGTGTGCGAGAAAGGGTACGACCCCGAGCGCAACACCTTCACCCAGTACTACGGCTCCCGCGAACTCGACGCCGCCCTGCTGCTCATTCCGCGCGTCGGCTTCCTGCCGCCCGGCGACCCGCGGGTCGTCGGCACGGTCGACGCGATCCGCGACGACCTCGGGCACGGCGGCTTCCTGCGCCGTTACGACACCGAGGACTCGGTGATCGACGGACTGCCGAGCGGCGAGGGTGCCTTCCTCGCCTGCTCCTTCTGGCTGGCCGACGCCCTGCACATGACCGGCCGGACACAGCAGGCGCGGGAGCTGTTCGACCGTCTGGTGGGCCTGGCCAACGACGTGGGCCTGCTGGCCGAGGAGTACGACCCCCTCGACGGCCGCCAGCTGGGCAACTTCCCGCAGGCCTTCAGTCACGTCGGGCTGGTGAACACCGCCCTCACGCTCTTCGGGGACGACCAGGCAGGATAGGGGCCATGGATCTTGGACTGAAGGACCGGGTGTACGTCGTCACCGGGGCGACCCGCGGGCTGGGCAACGCCGCCGCGCGGGAACTCGTCGCCGACGGGGCGAAGGTCGTGATCAGCGGCCGGGACGAGAAGCGGGTGGCCGAGGCCGCCGCCGAACTGGGCCCGAACGCGGTGGGTGCGAGTGTGGACAACGCCGACCCCGAGGCTCCGGAGCGGCTGATCGCCGCCGCCCGCGAGCACTTCGGCGGGTTCGACGGCGTGCTGGTGAGCGTGGGCGGGCCGGCGCCGGGCTTCGTCGCGGACAACACCGACGAGCAGTGGCGGAACGCCTTCGAGTCGGTGTTCCTCGGTGCGGTGCGGCTCGCCCGGGCGGCGGCGGCCGAGCTGGAGCCGGGCGGGGTCATCGCCTTCGTGCTGTCCGCGTCGGTGTACGAGCCGATTCCGGGGCTGACCATCTCCAACGGGCTGCGTCCCGGGCTCGCCGGGTTCGCCAAGTCCCTCGCGGACGAGCTGGGCCCGCGGGGGATCCGGGTGCTGGGGCTGCTGCCGTCGCGCATCGACACGGATCGCGTGCGCGAACTGGACGGGCTGTCCGCGGACCCCGAGGCCACCCGGGCCGCGAACGAGTCCCGGATTCCGCTGCGGAGGTACGGGGCGCCGGAGGAGTTCGGGAAGGTCGCGGCGTTCCTGGTGTCACCGGCCGCGTCCTACTTGAGCGGGATCATGGTGCCCGTGGACGGGGGCATGCGGCACGGGTTCTGAGGGCCTGTCCGCTGCCTCGGGACCGGGCCCTCAAGTGACCCTGTGCGCGCGGTGCTTGACGGTGTGCAGGTCTACCTCCGCCGGCAGTGACGCCACGCCCGCCGACCGGCGGGCGTGGGTCAGGGCGTGGGCGGTGAACCCCTGCAGCGCCTGCGCCGGGTCCGCACCCGGCTCCAGCTGGAGCCGGACCCTGGCCGTGGGCGCCGTACGGCCCCCGCGCAGGAAGACCTCCGCGTGGGCCACGCCCTCCCGCCGCACGGCGTCCTGCGCCAGGGCCGACTCCAGGGCCCGGCCGCGCAGGAGTGCGGACTCGCCGTCGCCGGTGTCGATCACGATCTCGGTCAGCCGGCGCCGGCGCAGCACGGTGGTGAGCCACCACAGGCTCAGCAGGACCAGCACGGCCGGCGCCGCGAGGACCGAGGGCCACCACCACCCGGCGTCCCGCCAGTGGGTGCGTTCGGCCTTGGTGAGCAGGACGTCGTGCGGGCCGGTGTGGATCCACCGGGACGGCGCCGGCGCTCCCAGGCCGACGGCCAGCACCGCGCCGCCGAGCCCCAGCAGGAGCAGGCCGGCGAGGGCCAGCGGAACGCGGTGGAGGCCGTCCCCGCGCATCGCCGTCACCCCTTCCGTCCGGGCCGCGTGACCTGGACGGAGAGCGCGGGCGGGCGGGCCAGGCCGAGGCGCCGGATCGCGTCCGTGAGGACGTTCAGCAGGTCGGCGCGTACGTCGTCCAGGTCACGGAAGTGCGAGACGGCACGGACGTCGACCCGCGTGCGGCGCATCCGCACCCGGACCGAACGGACCCCGGTGACGTCCACGGCCCGGTCGCGCAGCAGGAGTGCCGCCGCCTCGCGCCGGAGCGCGGCGCGGAGGTCGGGGTGCGGGCGCCGCATGGGCAGCAGACCGCGCAGGCCGGGCGTGACCGCGAGGGCGATCAGCCACAGGCCGAGCGCGACGGCGACGGCCGCGCCGGTCAGCACCCAGGCGTCGTCCAGGGGCCGTTCGGCCAGTTGCCGGGCCAGTGCCCGGCGCCAGTGCATCGCGGGGCGGTGGGCGCGCACGGCGGCGATGTCGTACAGCAGCAGGCCGGCGCCGGCCAGCAGCACGATCGCGACCGCGGCGGCCGGGACGCGGCGCGGCGACCAGAAACGGCCGCTGCTCTCGGCGCCGGTGGGCGGGGTGGTGCCGGGTTCCTTGTCGAGGGTCGGGGTGGTCGTCGGCGGCTCGCTCGTCACGCCCTCCCGGGCGGGTGCCGGGTGCAGCCGTTCGACCTGGACGGCAACCTCGGGCACCGCCATGTGCACCAACGCGCTTACCCGCTCGGCGACATGGCGACGCACGGCGGCGCAGTGGGCGCCGATGTCACAGGGGTAGCCGAGTTCGAGGTGAACGCGCACACGGGCCGAGTCCATGGGGATCCCCCCGCTCGCGCCAAGCCGGGAGTGCGGGAGGACGACGACCGTGGCGTGCGGGGCGGCCGCGCCGGGGGGCAGCGGCGCCAGGGCCTCCCAGGCGGCCTGCGCGGCGATCTTCGCCACGACCCGGTCGGCGATCCGGGTGGCGCCGCGCTCGCCCGGCGGCACGAGGGCCGACGGCGGGCCGGCCGCACCGGTCTCGGCGGTCACCGGGTCACCGCCGCCGGTCGCGCCGGCCGTCGCGGATGCGGAAGAAGTCACCCGTGTCCAGGTCGCCCTCCGCCAACCGGCCGACGACGAACCCGATCGCGCCCAGCGCAGCCACCAGCAGGAAGGCGGCGAAGCCGCCGAAGTACCCGGCGAAGCCCAGCGCCATCCCGGCGATCATGCCGACCACGGCCATGCTCATGCAGCGCTCCTCAGCTCGTCGGGGGTGCGGAGTCGGTTCGCCGGCGGGTCACTGGATCCGGGGCGGCTCGGGCTCCTCGTCCTCTTCCTCGGGCAGTTTCACATCGCTGACCGCGATGTTGACCTCGACGACCTCGAGACCGGTCATGCGTTCCACCGCGGCGATCACGTTCTCCCGTACGGCGCGGGCGACATCGGCGATCGAGACGCCGTAGTCCACGACGATCTCCAGGTCCAGTGCCGTCTGCACCTCGCCGACCTCGGCCTTCACGCCCCGCGTCACCGACTTGGAGCCGCCCGGCACCCGGTCGCGCACCGCGCCGAAGGTGCGGGCCAGGCCGCTGCCCATGGTGTGGACGCCGACCACGTCCCGGGCCGCGAGACCCGCGATCTTCTCCACGACGCCGTCGGCGATGGTGGTCCGCCCGCGGGCCGCCGGGTCGCCGCCACCGCGCCGGGTGGTCATGCGCGGCGACGTCTGCGGCTCGAAGTCGCCCTCGCGGGTCGTCGTCATGTCGGTCATCGCCGTACGTTCCTTTCGTCGTCCCCCTCGACCGTCCTCCGCACACGCTATGCAACGTTCCCCGGCGGCGCGCCAGGGATACGGCAGGCTGGAGGAATGACGGCGGACCGGTGGACACAGGCTGTACGGCACCAGGTGGGGCTGGGCAGGCTGCTGCCGCTCGGCGGGCCGCACGAGGGCGCGTGGATCACGGAGGGCGCGGCCCGGGCGGTACTGGAACAGGCGGCGTCGCACGGGGTCCCGGGGCTGCGGCTGGACGCGCTGCGGCTCGCGCTCGCCGATCCCGGCGAGGCGCCCGAGCCCGTCGTACCGGCTCCCCCGAGCGCGCTGCCGCCCGGCCCGCTGCGGCTGACGGCGGATTTCGCAGCGCCGGCCGCGGAGCCGCTGCGGGAGGTGGCGTCCCGGTTGCGGCTGACGCTGGCGACGGCGGCGAGGCAGCGGCTCGGGCTCGTGGTGACGGACGTGGATCTGCGGGTCACCGATCTGCTGGACGCGGCGGCGCCGGCCGCACACATGCGTGCGCCACGGCCCGTACGCGCGCGGGAGGCCACGGACCCGGACGAGGCCCGGGTGGCCGCGGCCGCGCTGTCCGTCCCCGGGGTGACCGGGCTGACGGGTTCGCTCGGCGGGCTGGGCCGGGCGGTGCAGGTGCGGGAACGCACGGCCGGCGGGGCGCTCCCGCACCGGCACGTGTGCGTGGAGCTGACGACCGGCGGGGACCGGCGAGCCCTTGACGTGGCCCGGCGGGTCCGCACGGCCGTGAGGGATGCGCTGGAGGACCGGCCGACGGTGGCCGTGCTGGTGACAGCGGTCGGCTGACCAGCGCGGGGCGCCTTCCGGCGCAGGCTCATTCGCCCAGGCCGGCCAGATCCCGGAGGCGGCGTGCCTGAGCGGCTCGCTCGGCCGCCCGCTGCTCGTCGTACGTACGATCCGCCGCTCCCCGCAGCAACGCCTTGGTCTCCACCACGGCGTCCCGCGGCGCGGCCAGCAGCGCCGCCGCCAAGTCCCGCACGGCCTCGTCCAGTTGAGTGCCGGGCACGGCGATGTTGGCCAGCCCGGACGCGACGGACTCCTCCGCGCCGACGAACCGTCCGGTCGCGCAGATCTCGAGCGCGCGGGCATAGCCGACGAGTCCGACCAGCGGGTGCGTGCCGGTCAG
The DNA here is from genome assembly GCF_040680195.1 of Streptomyces sp. NPDC052109. Classification (NCBI taxonomy): domain Bacteria; kingdom Bacillati; phylum Actinomycetota; class Actinomycetes; order Kitasatosporales; family Streptomycetaceae; genus Streptomyces; species Streptomyces sp. NPDC052109. The sequence continues at coordinate 53,689 of NZ_JBFAWF010000019.1, forward strand.
GTCGGGTACGAGGCCGAGGCTGGTCTCGCGCATGGCGAACTGCACGTCGTCCGCCACGACCCGCAGGTCGCACGCGAGCGCGAGCTGGAAGCCGGCCCCGATGGCGTGCCCCTGGACGGCGGCGATGGACACGATGTCGTTGCGCCGCCACCAGGTGAACGCCTCCTGGAACTCGGCGATGCTCGCGTCGAGCCCGGCGTCGTCACGGCGCGCGAGTTCGATGAAGGTCGCCTCGCCCGGGATCCCCTCCGGGGTGAACATCTGCCGGTCGAGACCGGCGGAGAAGGACCTGCCCTCACCGCGCAGCACGACGACACGGACGGAGCCCGGCAGCAGCCGGCCGGCCTCGCCGAGCGCCCGCCACAGAGCGGGGCTCTGCGCGTTGCGCTTGGCCGGGTTGGTCAGCGTCACCGTGGCGAGCGCGTCGTCGACGGTGAGCCGTACGCCGTCCTTGTCGAGTACAGGAGCGAGGTCCTGGTCGGGCGAAGCCATGGGGCGCCTCCGGTGGGTGCGGTCATCACGCAGTGCCGTTACGGCATGCTAAGTGACTGCACAGTAACCACCCGGCCGGTCAGACTGACGGCCGGGTGGCCACCATCGAAGACGATGGGCCGCCCGAAGTCAGGACGATGCGGCCTTCTTGCCCCGCGTCGCTCCGCCACGCCCACGAAGCGTGACGCCCGACTCGCTGAGCATCCGGTGTACGAAGCCATACGAGCGGCCGGTCTCCTCGGCCAGCGCCCGGATGCTCGCACCGGAGTCGTACTTTTTCTTCAGGTCTGCCGCGAGCTTGTCGCGCGCGGCGCCGGTCACCCGGCTGCCCTTCTTCAGAGTCTCGGCCACCCGTGCCTCCTCATGGGAAGTGCGCTCTGGTCCCCTCATGATCACCCCTCTTGGGCGTGATGGCCACCCATTCGGCAAGGTCCGTGAGACATCGTTGTGACGACAGGAGTGGATCCCCACAAGGGGAATCAAGGATTCCAAGGGGTGGTGTCGGCGGAGCCGAACGGGTGGTTCAGGGAAGTGCCAGGTCAGCGACGCGAAGCAGCCGATCCCTTGGCACGCAAGGGATCGGCCGGAAAATCCGTGTACGACACACCCCGATACGAGGAGATCTCACACAGATGATGGATCACGGATGAGCCGAATGATCCATACGCAGTGGATCAACGGCGATCGGGCCCGCGGTCACGCCAGGGCGACGAGGTCCGCGTAGTCGGAGCCCCACAGGTCCTCGACACCGTCCGGCAGCAGGATGATCCGCTCCGGCTGGAGCGCCTCGACGGCGCCCTCGTCGTGGGTGACGAGGACGACCGCGCCCTTGTAGGTGCGCAGGGCGCCGAGGATCTCCTCGCGGCTCGCGGGGTCGAGGTTGTTGGTCGGCTCGTCGAGGAGGAGCACGTTCGCCGAGGAGACGACCAGGGTCGCCAGCGCGAGACGGGTCTTCTCCCCACCGGAGAGGACACCGGCCGGCTTGTCCACGTCGTCGCCGGAGAACAGGAACGAGCCCAGCACCTTGCGGACCTCGACCAGGTCCATGTCGGGGGCGGCCGAGCGCATGTTCTCCAGGACCGTGCGGTCGGCGTCCAGGGTCTCGTGCTCCTGGGCGTAGTAGCCCAGCTTGAGACCGTGACCGGGGACGACCTCGCCGGTGTCCGGCTTCTCGACGCCGGCGAGCAGGCGCAGGAGCGTGGTCTTGCCGGCGCCGTTGAGGCCGAGGATGACGACCCTGGAGCCCTTGTCGATCGCGAGGTCGACGTCGGTGAAGATCTCCAGCGAGCCGTACGACTTCGACAGGGCCTCGGCCGTCAGCGGGGTCTTGCCGCAGGGCGCGGGCTCCGGGAAGCGCAGCTTGGCGACCTTGTCGGACATCCGGACCTCGTCGAGGCCGGAGAGCAGCTTCTCGGCGCGGCGGGCCATGTTCTGCGCGGCGACCGTCTTGGTGGCCTTGGCGCGCATCTTGTCGGCCTGGGCGTTGAGGGCGGCGGCCTTCTTCTCGGCGTTGGCCCGCTCCCGCTTGCGGCGCTTCTCGTCGGCCTCGCGCTGCTGCTGGTAGAGCTTCCAGCCCATGTTGTAGATGTCGATCGTGGACCGGTTGGCGTCCAGGTAGAAGACCTTGTTGACCACGGTGTCGACGAGATCGACGTCGTGGCTGATGACGATGAAGCCGCCGCGGTAGGTCTTCAGGTAGTCCCGCAGCCAGATGATCGAGTCCGCGTCGAGGTGGTTGGTCGGCTCGTCCAGCAGCAGGGTGTCCGCGTCGGAGAACAGGATGCGGGCCAGCTCGATACGACGGCGCTGACCACCGGAGAGGGTGTGCAGCGGCTGACCGAGGACGCGGTCGGGCAGGTTGAGCGCGGCGGCGATGGTGGCGGCCTCGGCCTCGGCGGCGTACCCGCCCTTGGTGAGGAACTCCGTCTCCTGGCGCTCGTACTGCTTCAGGGCCTTCTCGCGGGTGGCGCCCTTGCCGTTGGCGATCCGCTCCTCGTTCTCGCGCATCTTGCGGATCAGCACGTCGAGGCCGCGCGCGGACAGGACGCGGTCACGGGCGAGGACGTCCAGGTCCCCGGTACGGGGGTCCTGCGGGAGGTAGCCGACCTCGCCGGAGCGGGTGATCTGGCCGGCGGCCGGGATGCCCTCGCCGGCCAGGCACTTGGTGAGGGTGGTCTTGCCGGCGCCGTTACGGCCGACGAGGCCGATGCGGTCGCCCTTGGCGACGCGGAAGCTGGCGTTCTCGATGAGGACGCGCGCACCGGCGCGCAGCTCGATACCGGAGGCGGAGATCACGGACAGACTCCAGGGCGTACAGGGATTGGCGGGTGGGCGGCTGAGGACGTTCCCGCCGTCTAATGCGCGAGGAGAATGGCCATGGGGAGAAGTCTAACGGGGGCGTGCAAGCGGTTTTTCTACGTCCGCGCGTTCGGTTCGTTACGTGGAAGATCGTCGCCGGGCGGTGGGTGGCCGGGTCCGGTCCGCCCTGAGCGCCCGGGCCACGGCGGCTCAGGCAGCTCGTCCACCGGGTGCCGTGCCGGCCGAGGTGGTCGCTCCAAGCTCCCGCGGCAAGGAAACGGGCGCTGGGGGCCGGGTGCGGTGAGTCACCGACGGTGCGGCGGATCACACGGGGGAAGGGGAGGCGGGGCACTGGAAACCGGATGCGGTGCGTCGCCGGGGCCGGGGGTGTCCTCCGGTTGCCGCGCCGGCGTGTGGGCGGACGCGGCGGGCATGCGGGACGAGTCGACCGGGCGGCCACTGATCAGCGGCGGTGGCGGATCCGGCCGGGCTGCCGGACCCCGGCGGCATGAGGCAGAGCGGCACGTTCCGCCGAGGCGTTGTCAGTGGTGGCTGCAAGACTGAACGGGACCCCACAGAACCGGCGCAGGAAGGAGTGGTCGGCATGGCAGGCCTGGGCGGTGGACGGCCGAGCATCTATCCCTCGCTGTTGTACGCGGACGCGAAGGCGGCGATCAAGCAGCTGACGGAGGGCCTCGGCTTCACCGAGCTGTCGGTGTACGAGACGGAGGACGGCACGGTGATGCACGCCGAGCTGGTCCAGGGCAACGGCGCGGTGATGATCGGTTCCAAGGGCCGGGGCGGCCGCTTCGACGCGGCGATGAAGGACGCAGGGCCCACCGGGGTGTACGTCGTCGTGGACGATGTCGACGCCCACCACCAGCGGGCCCTGGAGCACGGTGTGGAGATCCTGATGCCCCCGACCGACCAGGACTACGGCTCGCGGGACTACATGGCCCGGGACGCCGAGGGCAACATCTGGAGCTTCGGCACGTACGCCCCGGAGATCGGCGTCTGAGCGGCCCCCGCGCCGCTCATCCCCCGGTGTGCACCTGGAAGGCGGCCCGCCGCACGGCCTTGGCCAGGGCCGGGTCGGGATGCGCGGCGGCGAGCGCGACCAGAACCTGCACGGTGCGCGGGTGACCGACGACGCGGACCTCGTCGAGCAGCTGGGGGACGGTGGACTGCACCGCGGACTCCAGGTGCCGGACCAGCATCGGCGACTCGCCGTGGTCGGCGACGGCGGCGGCGGTGTCCACCCACAGCCAGGTCGCCTCCTCCCGGGTGAGGACCTCGTGGGCGTCCTCCGGGTCGATGCCGTCGTGCTCGGCGAGCCAGAGCAGGGCGTACGGTCTGAGGGCGGGCTCGTCCACCACGGCGCGTACGTCGGGCTCGGCGGGGGCGCCGACGACACGCAGCGCCTCGAAGGCCAGGCCACGCAGCAGGGCGTCCTCGCCACGCGCGGCATGGATCAGCTCGGTGACGGCGTCGCCGACGGTGCGGGCGGCGAGCCAGGCGCGGTACTCGGCGCGGGCGGCGTTGGGGCGGAGCTGGGCGCAGCCGCGGAGCATGTCCTCGGCGGCCTGCTCGATGTTGCCGGCCGGGCTCTGCGCGGCCACGCAGATCTGCTCCAGCTTGACCCACACCGCCCAGCTGCCCAGCGGAGTGAGGGTGGCGTGGCCGTCGCCGTAGGTCAGCGCGCCGACGGCGGCCAGGGCCCGCAGCGCCCAGTCCAGGAGCGGCTCGAGCGGGGTGTCGCCGGCGGGTGCGGGGTCTTCCGGCGCGGCGGGCGCGTGGGCCGGGCCGGAGGAGCCGGCCGCCGGGCGCACGGGCCCGGATCCGGTGGGCTGTGCGGCGACCGGCTCGTAGGGCACCTCGCAGCGCTCGGTGCGCAGCTCGGTGACCCGCTGCTGGAGGAGGTCGAGCAACTGGTCGACGGGGACGGGCCCGGCGGACAGCTGGAGGAAGGACAGCACCTGGGGCATGGCCGAGACGACCTCGGCGACGGCGGCCGGCTCGTGCTCCTCGGGTTCCGGGGAGGCGAGTGACCAGGCGTCGAAGAGGGCGACCCAGCCGCGCAGCACGGCACTGTCGTCGCGGTCCCAGGCACGCAGCCGCCAGCCGGGGCGCGCGCTGTCGCCGTGCACCTCGACGAGTCCGGCGAGGCGGGCGGTGTCCCAGTCGGCGCGGACCTGAGCGGCGCTCAGCCCCAGGTCGGCGGCGGCGCGTTCGGCGGTGGCGTCGGAGAGGGTGGCCTTGCCGTCGGCGGTGGCGCCGTCGCTGCCGGGGCCGAGAGCGGCGTCGGCCCAGCGAGCCACGCGCACCGGGCCGGCCAGCCCGGTGCGGGCCATTCCGGCCAGTTCCGCGGGGGCGGGGGTGCCCTCCGGCGGCCGGGGTGCGGGGCGGCGCGGGCGCCGCTGGTTCACAGCTCTGGGGGCGGCGGCCAGGGGTCGCGGTCGGACGAGTCGGAGCCTGGAGTCGCGCGGGATACGGGACGTCACGGGTGCAGTCTTCCGGTTGACGGTCCGAAAACCCAAACGGAATGTCACGGCGGGCGACGGGGCTGGCCAAGGCACGGGGTTCGGTACGGGGCGAGGACCATGATCAGGCCAGTCGTACGGCCTTAAACGGAATGGGCGGCACCGGGTCCCGGGCCGACGGGGAAGGCGGTCACACCAGCGGCGTCATGAAGCGGCGCAGCCGCTCCTGGTACTCCTCCGGGTCGGCGTTCCACATCGCGGCGTGCGGGGCGCGCTCCACGGTGTGCAGGGCGACCAGATCGGCGCGGCGGTCGGCGAGACGGCGGGAGAACTCCCAGGGGGCCACCTGGTCGTCGGGGCCGTGGAAGATCAGGGTCGGTACGGCGAGCCGGTCGGGGTCGGTGATCTCGGCGACCCGGTCGGCGTTCAGCCCGGCCCGGCCCTGCGCGGCCCGCACGGCGAGCGGCAGCAGCGGCTGCGGGGTGTGGCGGGCCCGGGCGAGGGCGCGCAGCGTGGCCTCCCAGCTGAGCACCGGGGAGTCGAGGACCAGTCCGGCGATGCGCTCGCGTACCGCGGAGTGCTCGGCGGCGCGCAGGGCCATGGTGGCGCCGGTGGACCAGCCGAGCAGGACGACCCGGCGGGCGCCGTAGCGGACGGCGTAGCGGATCGCGGCGTCCAGGTCGCGCCACTCGGTCTCGCCGAGGTGGTTGAGGCCGTCCGGCGGGCGCGGGGCGCCGAGGTCGCCCCGGTAGGCGAGCGCGAGGACCGGCACCCGGCGGGCGTGCAGGGGTGCCATGAGGTTCATGGCCTGTTCGCGGGTGGTGCCGAGGCCGTGCACGGCGATCACCCAGGTGTCCCGGGCCCCGGGCACGAACCAGGCGGGCAGTTCGCCCAGTTCGCCGGGCACGTCGATGTCGGCGTGGTCGAGGCCGAGGGCGGTGGACGGGTTGCCGATGTACAGGTTCGGGGTGAGCCACACCGCGTCGCCGGCGGCGAGGGCGCCGTGCGTGACGCGCTCCAGGCGGCGAACGACGGTGTCGGCAGCGTGCCGGGCCGCCTCCAGCACGGGGCCGACGACCGCGTGGGAGCCGTCGCCGGCGAGTCCGTAGGTGCCGGGGCGCAGGGAGGCCAGGTCGCGGGTGAGCGTGATCTGGCCGGCGGCCGTACCGTGCACGGTGAGGCGGGGTTCGGTGGGCAGGGGGCGGCCGGCGGGCGCCTTCAGCGCGGCGTCGCTGGCGATCCGGCCGGCGGCGACGGATGCCATGCCGGCGGCCAGGACCGCGGTGAGTCCGGCGGCGGTGGCTGTGACGGTGCGCACGGGTCCAGTCTCGTGGGGGTTGCCGTCACCGGCCAGCCGAGCGCGGTTGCGGCGGAGCAGGGTGAGCGGAAGGGAGAGGGAACGGAACAAGGTACTGCGCTGCAAGATGTCACCTCCGTTGGCCGTACCCCTTCAAGCGTTCCCCGACCTCGGCCAGTTGTGCCTCGGTCAGCAGGGACGGGGTCAGACCCGGCGCGGACGACGCCGTCAGCCACAGGCGGCACATCCACTCCAGCTGGGCGGTGCGGTCGTAGGCCTGGTCGAGAGAGGCGCCGTAGGTGATCGTGCCGTGGTTCTGCAGGAGGCAGCCGGAGCGGCCGGCCAGGGCGCGCAGCATGTACTCGGCCAGCTCGTCGGTGCCGTAGGTGGCGTAGGGGGCGACGCGGACGGGGCCGCCGAGGGCCGCGGCCATGTAGTGGACCAGGGGCAGCTCGGGCACGAGCATGGAGACCGCCGTCGCGTGCACGGCGTGGGTGTGGACGACCGCGCGGGCGTCGGTGCTGCGGTAGACGGCGAGGTGCATGGGCAGCTCGCTGGTCGGCACCAGCGTGCCGAGCACCTGGCGTCCGGCGAGGTCGACGCCGGTGATGTCGTCCGGGGTGAGCCGGTCGTACGGCACGCCCGAGGGCGTGGCCAGCACGAGGTCCCCGACGCGTGCCGAGACGTTGCCCGAGGTGCCGACGACCAGCCCGTCGGCTACGGTCCGCCGCGCCGTCGCGACCAGTTCCGCCCAGATCCGTTCGAGTTCCGCGTCCCGCCGCTGTTCCGCCATGCCGCGATCCTGCCAGCCGAGTCGGCGGGGAGAGGGTGGCCGGTCGATTCCCGCCGGAAGCACGTGGCGCCGAACGGGCGTAAGCCGGGGTGAATCGCCGCAGATGTGCGTTGATTCGATGATCGCCGGGCCTTCAATGGTCCCTCTTGCCCGCCGGACGATCCTTCGTCCGCCGACCAGGGGAGACACATGGCCCGTGAACGCAGTCTTCGCCGCCGTCGCGCCGGTGTCCTCGCGGCGGCCGCCGCGGCGCTGGCGCTGGCGGGCACCGCGACCGTGGCGGCCGGACCTCCGGCCCTGGCGTCGGGACTGCCCCGGGGGCACGACGTGTCGTCCCACCAGAAGCACGTCGACTGGCCGGCCGCCCGGTCCAAGGGCGCGCGGTTCGTCTACGTCAAGGCGACCGAGTCCACGGACTACCGCAACCCGTACTTCTCCCGGCAGTACGGCGGTGCGCGCGAGGCGGGACTGATCCGGGGCGCGTACCACTTCGCCCGTCCGGACAGGTCCTCCGGCGCCCGGCAGGCCGCGTACTTCGTGCGGTACGGCGGTGCCTGGCGGGCGGACGGCTGGACGCTGCCGCCGGCGCTCGACATCGAGTACAACCCGTACAGCAGGAAGCACAAGTGCTATGGGCTGGGCAGGACGCGGATGATCCGCTGGATCCGGTCGTTCAGCGACGAGATCAGGCGGGAGACCGGCCGCCGTCCGGTGATCTACACGACGCCCCAGTGGTGGAAGCTGTGCACCGGCAACAGCCGCGCGTTCGCCAGGAGCCACGCCCTGTGGGTCGCCCGGCACAGCGCCCGGCCGGGGGCGCTCCCGGGCGGGTGGCGGTACTGGACCTTCTGGCAGTACGGCACCAAGGGCCGTCTCCCGGGTGACCAGAATCTCTTCAACGGGTCCGCGAGCCGCCTGAGGATCTTCGCGCGAGGCCGGTGACCAAGGGGCGCTTGGGCCGCCGAAGCGAAGCGGAACCCCAACCCTCCACTAAGGACACCCCCAAGCCCGCCCCAGTTCATCTTCCGTTCACCCAGGTTGCCTACGTTCATCCAGCCAATGACCTCGAACGATTGCCTGGGTAAATGGAAAGCTTCTCGCTGATCCTCGCGATAGTGGTTGTAACCGCTCTCGCGTTCGATTTCACGAACGGTTTCCACGACACCGCCAACGCGATGGCCACCACCATCTCCACAGGCGCCCTGAAGCCCAAGATCGCGGTGGCCATGTCCGCCGCCCTCAACCTGGTGGGCGCGTTTCTCTCCGTGGAGGTCGCGAACACGATCTCCAAGGGTCTCGTCGACGAGACCGGCATCCGTCCCGAGGTCATCTTCGCCGCCCTGGTCGGCGCGATCCTCTGGAACTTGCTGACCTGGCTGGTGGGCCTGCCGTCCAGTTCCTCGCACGCCCTGATGGGCGGTCTGATCGGCGCGGCCGTCGCCTCCGCCGGCTTCGGCGCCGTGCACGGTGACGTGCTGGTCACCAAGGTGATCCTGCCTGCGGTCGCCGCGCCGGTCGTGGCGGGCCTCGCCTCGATGCTGGCCACCCGGTTCTCCTACGGCATCGGCGGCAAGGCCGAGGGCGAGGCCACCCGCAAGGGCTACCGCGCCGGCCAGATCGCCTCCGCCGGCCTGGTCTCCCTCGCCCACGGCACCAACGACGCCCAGAAGACGATGGGTGTCATCACCCTCGCGCTGATCGCGGGCGGCGCCATCGCCCCGGGCTCGAACCCTCCCACCTGGGTCATCCTCTCCGCCGGCCTCGCCATCGCGCTCGGCACCTACATCGGCGGCTGGCGCATCATCCGCACCATGGGCACGGGCCTGACCGAGCTGGAGCCGCGCCAGGGCTTCGCCGCCCAGACCAGCGCCGCGACCGCCATCCTCGCCTCCTCCCACCTGGGCTTCTCCCTCTCCACCACGCACGTCGTCTCCGGCTCGGTGATGGGCGCCGGTCTCGGCCGCAAGGGCGGGGTGGTCCGCTGGTCCACCGCGACCCGGATGGCCGTCGCCTGGCTGCTCACCCTCCCGGCCGCCGCGCTGGTCGGCGCGGGCGCCGAGTCCGTCACGGAACTCGGCGACTGGGGCACCGCGCTGGTCGCCGTCTTCCTCGTCGCCACGAGCGCCACGATCTGGAAGATCTCCCGCCGCGAGGTCGTCGACCACACCAACGTCGTCGCCGAGCCCGCGGAGCCGGCCGGTGTGGTCACCACCGCCATCGCCGCGGTGGCCCCGCCCCCGGCGGGCACGATCACCGACGACCTGACGGCCACGATCCCCGCCCCGGCCGTCACCGAGTCCGCGCCCGAGGCCGTCCCGCCGGCCGCCACCGTCTGACCCGGCCACCTCCGGTTACCAAGGAAGCATCCCCATGAAGATCGACTGGTCGGCCATCGGCTCCGTCTTCGGTGTCAGCCTCGTGTTCACCGTGGCCCTGGTGGCCCTGTTCACCCTCGGCGTGAGCGGACTGGCCCGGCGCGAGAAGGCCGCGGCCCAGGGCAACTCCGCCTCCCTCGCCGTGACCGGCGCCTACGTCTGCTTCGCCGCCTGCGCGGCGGCGGTGGCGTACGGCATCTACCTGATCGTCGCCAAGGCCTGACGGACCACCACACACCGGGCACCACCAAGGCTCCCCTCCGCGCGTGACGGAGGGGAGCCTTCGCCGTGCCCGGGCGGTCACGGGCTCCCCACGATGTGGGGATCGGCACACTCTCCCCGCGCAGGTCAACGGCAAGTTGACGGCTGTTCCGGGGGCGTGGTGGACTGCCCAGGCCATGTACGGCGGCAGGAGAGGAAGCCGGTGCGAATCCGGCGCGGTCCCGCCACTGTCACCGGGGAAGAACCCCCGGGAGCCAGGAACTCTCACCGCCGAATCTCGTCGAACCAGGGCGCGGACACCCTGAGTGAGGACACAGATCGCCATGCCCGGCTGCCGAAGGACCCCTGCCAGGCCCGCTCCCGCACCCACGGCCGGCTGAGCCGATGGGTGCCGATCGCACTTATGCGTACGGCGCCGCCGCCGGCCTTCTCGGCGACCTGCTCCTCGGCGATCCGCGCCGCGGGCACCCGGTCGCCGCGTTCGGGCGTGCGGCCGCTGCCGTGGACCGCGCGTTGTGGCACGACCACCGCGGCTGGGGTGCCCTGCACACCGTCGTGTGCGCCGGTGGCGCCGTCGCGCTCGGCACGCTGGCCGCACGGACCGTGCGCCCCTCCCCCGCCGCCTCCGCCGCGCTGACCGCCGCCGCCACCTGGGCGGTCGTGGGAGGTACGTCGCTCGCCCGGGAGGCCCGTGCCGTCGCTCGCGCCCTGGAGCGCGGGGACGTCGAGGCGGCGCGGGCGCGGCTGCCGCATCTGTGCGGCCGGGATCCGCAGGCCCTGGACGCGGACGGGATCGCCCGGGCCGTGGTCGAGTCGGTCGCCGAGAACACCTCCGACGCCGTCGTGAGCGCGCTGACGTGGGGCGCGGTGGCCGGGGTGCCGGGGCTGCTCGGCTTCCGCGCGGTCAACACCCTGGACGCGATGGTGGGTCACAAGTCGCCCCGCTACCGGCGCTACGGCTGGGCCTCCGCCCGGCTCGACGACCTGGCCGGCTGGCCGGGGGCGCGGCTGACCGCCGTACTCGCCGCGGCGGCCGGACCCGACCCGCGCGGCGCCCTGCGCGCCTGGAGGGCCGACGCGGCCGAGCACCCGAGCCCCAACGCCGGGCCCGTGGAAGCGTCGTTCGCGGGGGCGCTGGGGGTGCGGCTGGGCGGCACCTTGTCGTACGCCGGCCGGGTCGAGCACCGCCCCGTGCTCAACGGGCAGGCCGGACGCGCCGTCCGGGTCAGCGACATCGACCGGGCCGTACGGCTCTCCCGCCGCGTCGGCCTGCTCGCGCTCGGCGTCTCCCTCGCCGCGCGCCGACTCGTGAAGGGACGTGGCAAGTGAACGGGGGTCTCCTCGTCGCCGGCACCACCTCCGACGCCGGCAAGAGCGTCGTGACGGCCGGGATCTGCCGGTGGCTGGTGCGCCAGGGCGTGAGGGTCGCGCCGTTCAAGGCGCAGAACATGTCGCTCAACTCCTTCGTGACCCGTGAGGGCGCGGAGATCGGGCGGGCGCAGGCCATGCAGGCCCAGGCGTGCCGGATCGAGCCGACCGCGCTGATGAACCCGGTGCTGCTCAAGCCGGGCGGCGAGCAGAGCAGCCAGGTGGTGCTGCTGGGCAGGCCGGTGGGCGAACTGAGCGCACGCGGGTACCACGGGGGGCGGCAACAGAAGCTCCTCGGCACGGTCCTGGACTGCCTGGCCGCCTTGCGGGGCACGTATGACGCGGTGATCTGTGAGGGGGCGGGCAGCCCGGCCGAGATCAATCTGCGCCGGACCGACATCGTGAACATGGGGATCGCGCGGAACGCGCGACTGCCTGTGCTGGTGGTGGGGGACATCGACCGCGGGGGCGTCTTCGCCTCGTTCTTCGGGACCGTCGCCCTGCTCTCCCCGCAGGACCAGGAGCTGGTCGCCGGTTTCCTGGTGAACAAGTTCCGCGGTGATGTCTCCCTGCTGGAGCCGGGCCTGGAGATGCTGCACGGTCTCACCGGGCGCCGCACCTACGGCGTCCTGCCGTTCCGGCACGGGCTCGGCATCGACGAGGAGGACGGGCTGCGCGTCTCGCTGCGCGGCGCGGTGCGCGAGTCCACCGTCGCTCCGCCGGTCGGCGAGGACGTGCTGCGGGTCGCCGTGTGCGCGATCCCGCTGATGTCCAACTTCACCGACGTCGACGCGCTGGCCGCCGAACCCGGGGTCGTGGTGCGGTTCGTGGACCGCCCGGAGGAGCTCGCGGACGCGGATCTGGTCGTCGTACCGGGCACGCGCGGGACCGTACGGGCGCTGCAGTGGCTGCGCGAGCGGGGTCTTGCGGACGCGCTGGTCCGGCGAGCCGCTCAACACCGGCCCGTCCTCGGCATCTGCGGCGGCTTCCAGATCCTCGGCGAGCACATCGAGGACGAGGTCGAGTCGCGGGCCGGCGCGGTCCCGGGGCTCGGTGTGCTGCCCGTACGGGTGCGGTTCGCCCGGGAGAAGACCCTCACCCGGCCGACCGGAAAAGCCCTCGGCGAGCAGGTCGACGGGTACGAGATCCACCACGGCGTCGCCGACGTCACCGGCGGCGAGCCCTTCCTGGACGGCTGCCGGGTCGGCCAGACCTGGGGCACGCACTGGCACGGTTCGCTGGAGTCGGACGGCTTCCGGCGGGCCTTTCTGCGCGAGGTGGCCGCCGCCGCGGGCCGCCGCTTCGTGCCGGCCCCCGGCACCTCCTTCGCCGCGCTGCGCGAGGAGCAGCTCGACCGGCTCGGCGACCTGATCGAACAGCACGCGGACACGGACGCGCTCTGGCGGCTCATCGAGTCGGGCGCGCCGCAAGGACTGCCTTTCATCCCACCGGGAGCGCCTGCATGAGCACAGTGTTGTTGTTGTCGACCGCCGACACGGATCTGCTGGCGGCCCGGGCCTGCGGAGCGGACTATCGCATCGGCAACCCGACCCGGGTGGACGTCGAGCACGAACTGCCGGGTCTGCTGGAGCGTGCGGACCTCGCCGTCGTGCGGCTGCTGGGCGGCAAGCGCGCCTGGGAGGAGGGGCTGGCCGCACTGAAGGCGGCGGGCATCCCGACCGTGCTGCTGGGCGGCGAGGCCGTCCCCGACGCCGAGCTGATGGCCGAGTCCTCGGTGCCGGCCGGTGTGGTGGCGGAGGCGCTGACGTACCTGGTCGAGGGCGGACCCGCGAACCTGCTGGAGCTGTCCCGGTTCCTGTCGGACACCGTGCTGCTGACCGGTGAGGGCTTCGAGGAGCCGCGGAGGATGCCGGAGTACGGCGTCCACGGCTCCTACGAGCTGCGGGACGGCCGTCCGACCGTGGGCGTGCTCTTCTACCGGGCGCACGAACTGAGCGGCAACACCGCCTTCGTGGACGCCCTGTGCGAGGCGATCGAGGCCAAGGGTGCCAACGCCCTTCCCGTCTACTGCGGTTCGTTGCGCGGGGCGGACGCCGGGCTGTACGAGCTGCTCGGGAAGGCCGACGCGCTGGTCGCCACCGTGCTGGCGGCCGGCGGCACGCACGCCTCGCAGGCCTCGGCGGGCGGCGACGAGGAGTCCTGGGACATCGGCGCGCTCGCCGACCTCGACATCCCTGTGCTGCAGGGACTGTGCCTCACCTCCTCGCGGGCCGCGTGGGAGGAGTCGGACGCCGCCCTCTCCCCCATGGACGCGGCGATGCAGGTCGCGATCCCGGAGTTCGACGGCCGGCTGATCACCGTGCCGTTCTCCTTCAAGGAGCAGGGTCCGGACGAGGTGCCGGTGTACGTCGCCGACCCGGAACGGGCCGCGCGAGTGGCCGGAATCGCCCTGCGGCACGCGCGGTTGAAGCACAAGCCGAACGCGCAGAAGAAGATCGCGCTGGTCTTCACCGCGTACCCGACCAAGCACTCCAGGGTCGGCAACGCGGTCGGTCTGGACACGCCCGCGTCGGCGGTGCGGGTGCTGGACGCGCTCCGGGACGCCGGTTACTCGCTGACCGAATACCCCTCCGGCGGCGACGAGTTGATCCACCGCCTGATCGAGGCCGGCGGCCATGACGTGGAGTGGCTGACGGAGGAGCAGCTCGCGGCGGCGCCCGCGCGGGTGCCGCTGGCGGACTACCGGGCGTGGTTCGAGAAGCTGGACTCCGAGCTGCGGGACGCGATGTCCGAGGCGTGGGGCGAGCCGCCGGGCAGCCTGTACGTCGACGGCGACGACATCGTCCTGGCCTCCCTGCGGTTCGGGAACGTCGTCGTGATGATCCAGCCGCCGCGCGGCTTCGGTGAGAACCCGATCGCCATCTACCACGATCCCGACATGCCGCCGTCGCACCACTACATGGCGGCCTACCGCTGGCTGGAGCACGGCTTCGGCGCGGACGCGATCGTGCACATGGGCAAGCACGGCACGATGGAGTGGCTGCCGGGCAAGGGGCTCGGCCTCGGCGCCGGCTGCGCGCCGGACACCGTCCTCGGCGACCTGCCGCTGGTCTACCCGTTCATCGTCAACGACCCCGGCGAGGGCACCCAGGCCAAGCGGCGCGGGCACGCCACCGTGGTGGACCACCTGGTGCCGCCGATGGCCCGTGCCGACACCTACGGCGACCTGGCCAAACTGGAGCAGTTGCTGGACGAGTACGCGCTCGTCTCCGATCTGGACCCGGCGAAGGCCCCGGCCGTCCGCGCCCAGATCTGGACCCTGGTCAAGGCGGCCGAGCTCCACCACGACCTGCACGTGGACGAGCAGCCGGACGACGACGCGTTCGACGAGTTCGTCATGCACATCGACGGCTATCTGTGCGAGATCAAGGACGTGCAGATCCGCGACGGCCTGCACGTCCTGGGCGGCGGCCCGGTCGGCGAGCCGCGCGCGAACCTCGTCCTGGCCGTGCTGCGGGCGTCCCAGGTGTGGGGCGGGCAGGCGAACGCCCTGCCGGGTCTGCGGGCCTCGCTCGCCGCCCACTTCGGGCTGGACGAGAAGGAGTTGCTGGGCCGGCCCGGTGCGCCGGTGAAGGTGCCGGTCGAGCTGACCGACCTGGTGGAGGGGCCGTCCCGGACGGCCGCCGACGCGATCGACCTGCTGGAGCAGCTGTGCCGGCGGATCGCGGAGGGCCTGGAGGAGCGGGCCTGGGAGCGCACGGCCGTACCCGCCGTCCTGCGGGGCGCGCTCGGTGCCGAACTCCCCGAAGCGGTCGCCGTGTTGGAGTTCGCCTGCGACGAGGTCGTACCGCGCCTCGCCCGCACCACCGACGAGATCGGGCACATCCTGCGGGCCCTGGACGGCGGTTACGTCCCGGCGGGGCCGTCGGGCTCCCCGACCCGCGGTCTGGTCAATGTGCTGCCGACCGGGCGGAACTTCTACTCGGTCGACCCCAAGGCCATTCCGTCGCGGCTGAGCTGGGAGGTCGGCCAGTCGCTCGCCGACTCCCTGGTGCAGAGGTATCTGCAGGACACGGGCGAGTACCCGAAGTCCGTCGGCCTCACGGTGTGGGGTACGTCCGCGATGCGTACCCAGGGCGACGACATCGCCGAGATCCTGGCGCTGCTGGGCTGCCGTCCGGTGTGGGACGACGCCTCGCGCCGGGTCACCGGCTTCGAGGTGGTCCCGCTTCAGGAGCTGGGCCGGCCGCGCATCGACGTCACGGTCCGTATCTCCGGGTTCTTCCGGGACGCGTTCCCGCACGTCGTCGGCCTGATCGACGACGCCGTGCGGGCGGTGGCGGAGCTGGACGAGCCCGCCGGGAGCAACTTCGTGAAGGCCCACGCCGACGAGGACAGCGCCGGGCACGGCGACCGGCGCCGCGCCACGGCCCGTATCTTCGGCTCGAAGCCGGGCGCGTACGGCGCCGGCCTGCTGCCGCTGATCGACGCCCGCAACTGGCGCAGCGACGCGGACCTGGCCGAGGTGTACGCCGTCTGGGGCGGCTACGCCTACGGGCGCGGGCTCGACGGGCGGGCGGCGCGCGGCGACATGGAGACGGCGTTCAAGCGGATCGCGGTGGCGGCGAAGAACGTCGACACCCGCGAGCACGACCTGGTCGACGCCGACGACTACTTCCAGTACCACGGCGGCATGGTCGCCACGGTCCGGCACCTGACCGGCGCCAACCCCGAGGCCTACGTCGGTGACAGTGCCGTACCCGACCAGGTGAGGACCCGCACGCTGGGCGAGGAGACCCACCGCGTCTTCCGTGCCCGCGTGGTCAACCCCCGCTGGATGGCGGCCATGCGCCGGCACGGCTACAAGGGCGCCTTCGAGATGGCGGCGACCGTGGACTACCTGTTCGGGTACGACGCCACGGCCGGCGTGGTCGACGACTGGATGTACGAGAAGCTCAGCGCCGAGTACGTCTTCGACCCGGAGAACCGGGACTTCATGAAGAAGTCCAACCCGTGGGCGCTGCGCGGGATCACCGAGCGGCTGCTGGAGGCGGCGGACCGGGGCCTGTGGGCCGAGCCGGACGCGGACACGCTGGAGCGGCTGCGGGCCACCTACCTGGAGCTGGAAGGCGACTTGGAGGGCGACGACCAGTGACGACTCCCTTTCCTTTCACGGCTGTTGTCGGTCAGGACGACCTGCGGCTCGCACTGCTGCTGAACGCGGTCAGTCCCGCCGTCGGCGGTGTGCTGGTGCGGGGCGAGAAGGGCACGGCCAAGTCGACGGCCGTACGGGCCCTCTCGGCGCTGCTGCCGGAGGTCGCCGTGGTGCCCGGCTGCCGCTTCTCGTGCGCTCCGGCGGCACCGGACCCGGGCTGCCCCGACGGTCCGCACGAGCAGGGGCCGGGCGGGCACAGGCCGGCGCGGATGGTCGAGCTGCCGGTCGGCGCCTCCGAGGACCGGCTGGTCGGCGCCCTGGACATCGAACGGGCGCTCGCCGAGGGCGTGAAGGCGTTCGAACCCGGCCTGCTGGCCGACGCGCACCGCGGGATCCTGTACGTCGACGAGGTCAACCTGCTCCACGACCACCTGGTCGACCTGCTGCTGGACGCGGCGGCCATGGGCGCCTCGTACGTGGAGCGCGAGGGTGTGTCCGTACGGCATGCCTCGAAGTTCCTGCTCGTCGGCACCATGAACCCCGAGGAGGGCGAGCTGCGGCCGCAGCTGCTGGACCGGTTCGGGCTGACCGTGGAGGTGGCGGCCTCCAGGGAGCCGGACCAGCGGGTCGAGGTGGTGCGGCGCCGCCTGGCGTACGACGACGACCCGGCGGGTTTCGCCGCGCGGTGGGCCGAGGAGGAAGCCGCCGTACGGCAACGGATCGTGGTGGCCCGGGAGCTGCTGCCGCAGGTGCGGCTGGGCGACGGCGCGCTTCGGCAGATCGCGGCGACCTGCGCGGCCTTCGAGGTGGACGGCATGCGCGCCGACATCGTGATGGCGCGTACGGCGACGGCGCTGGCCGCCTGGGCCGGGCGCACCGACGTCCTCGCCGAGGACGTGCGGCAGGCGGCGCTGCTGGCGCTGCCGCACCGCAGGCGCCGTAACCCCTTCGACGCGCCGGGGCTGGACGAGGACAAGCTCGACGAGACGCTGGAGCAGTTCTCCGCGGGGAGCGAGGGCGACGACGATCCCGACCCGGACGGGCCGGGAGGTGGCGGCGGGCAGCCGACGCCCGGCGACGGACCCCAGGGAGGTGGGGATACCACCGCGCGCCCGGAGGCCGGTGAGGGCGGCGAACCGCAGGCGGCAGGCTCGCGGGAGCAGTCGGCCGTACGGGCCGCCGAGCCGTTCCGTACCAAGGTGCTGAGCGTGCCCGGGATCGGGGAGGGTGCCGCCGGACGGCGGTCACGGGCGCGGACCGAGCACGGCCGGACCACCGGGGCCCGGCGGCCGCGGGGAACGCTGACCAAGCTGCATCTCGCGGCGACCGTGCAGGCCGCCGCCCCGCACCAGCGGGCGCGCGGCCGGTCGGGGCCTGGGCTGCTGATCCGCCGGGACGATCTGCGGCAGGCGACCCGCGAGGGGCGTGAGGGCAACCTCGTGCTGTTCGTGGTGGACGCCTCGGGATCGATGGCGGCGCGGCAGCGGATGAGCGCCGTGAAGGGCGCCGTGCTGTCGCTGCTGCTGGACGCCTACCAGCGGCGGGACAAGGTGGGTCTGGTGACCTTCCGCGGTTCCGGCGCGGACGTGGCGCTGCCGCCGACGTCCTCCGTCGATGCCGCGGCCGTACGGCTGGGGTCGCTGCCGACCGGGGGGCGCACGCCGCTCGCGGCCGGGCTGCTGAAGGCGCACGAGGTGCTGCGGGTGGAGCGGCTGCGGGATCCGGCGCGGCGGGCACTGGTCGTCGTGGTGACCGACGGGCGGGCGACCGGTGGTCCTGAGCCGGTCGCGCTCGCCGGGCGGGCGGCGCGGCTGTTCGCGGCCGAAGGGGTCGCCTCGGTGGTCGTGGACTGCGAGTCGGGGCCGGTACGGCTGGGGCTGGCCGGGCAGCTCGCGGGTGAGCTCGGCGGTACGGCCGTCACGCTGGACGAGCTGCGGGCCGACTCGATCGCCGGTCTGGTCAGGGATGTGCAGGGGACGTCGAGGAGGGCCGCGTAGTGCCGCAGGGACAGCCGAGTGTCGTACCGGACGACGGCCTGACGACCCGTCAGCGCCGCAACCGTCCGCTGGTCGTCGTGCACACGGGCGTCGGCAAGGGCAAGTCCACCGCCGCGTTCGGGCTCGCGCTGCGCGCCTGGAACCAGGGGTGGCCGATCGGGGTGTTCCAGTTCGTCAAGTCCGCGAAATGGAAGGTCGGTGAGGAGAACGCGCTGCGCGTGCTCGGCGCCTCCGGGCAGGGCGGCACCGTCGACTGGCACAAGATGGGCGAGGGCTGGTCGTGGGTCCAGCGGGACGCCCAGATGGACAACGAGGAGAAGGCCCGGGAGGGCTGGGAGCAGGTCAAGCGGGACCTGGCCGCCGAGACCTACCGGCTGTACGTGCTGGACGAGTTCGCCTACCCGATGCACTGGGGATGGGTGGACACGGACGAGGTCGTGGACGTGCTGCGGAACCGGCCCGGTACCCAGCACGTGGTGATCACCGGGCGCAACGCCCCCGAGAAGCTGGTGGACTTCGCCGACCTCGTGACCGACATGTCCAAGGTCAAGCACCCCATGGATGTGGGGCAGAAGGGCCAGAAGGGCATCGAGTGGTGACATCGTCGGTGCCTCGGCTGGTCATCGCCGCGCCCACCTCGGGCAGCGGCAAGACCACCGTCGCCACGGGGCTGATGGCCGCGTTCGCCGCGCGGGGGCTCGCCGTGTCCCCGCACAAGGTCGGGCCGGACTACATCGACCCCGGGTACCACGCGCTCGCGACCGGGCGGGTGGGGCGCAACCTGGACGCCTACCTGTGCGGGCCCGAGCTGGTCGCTCCGCTGTTCCTGCACGGGGCGCAGGGGTGCGACCTGGCCGTGGTCGAGGGCGTGATGGGGCTGTACGACGGGGCGGCGGGCGAGGGAGAACTCGCGTCCACCGCCCATGTGGCCAAGCTGCTGCGGGCGCCGGTGGTGCTCGTCGTCGACGCGTCCTCGCAGTCGCGGTCGGTGGCGGCCCTGGTGCACGGGTTCGCCTCCTGGGATCCGGAGGTGCGGGTCGGGGGCGTGATCCTGAACAAGGTGGGCTCCGAGCGGCACGAGTCACTGCTGCGGGAGGCCCTGGAGTCGGCTGGGGTGCCTGTTCTGGGTGTGCTGCGGCGGGTTCCGCAGGTGGATACGCCGTCGCGCCATCTGGGGTTGGTGCCGGTCGCCGAACGGCGCTCCGACGCGATCGACTCCGTCGGGGCGATGGCTGCGCAGGTGTCCCGTGGCTGCGACCTGGCGGCGCTGGAAGCGCTGGCCCGTACCGCGGGCACCCTCCCAGGGGGCTCCGACGCCTGGAGCCCCGCCTCGCCCACCGACCACCCGAAACCTTCGGCTGAGATGCGTGCGCCCGTGGTCGCCGTCGCCGGTGGGTCCGCGTTCACCTTCTCCTACGCCGAGCACAGCGAACTGCTCACCGCCGCCGGAGCCGAGGTCGTGACCTTCGATCCGCTGCGGGACGAGCAACTGCCCGAAGGCACCAGCGGGCTGGTCATCGGCGGCGGATTCCCCGAGATGTACGCGGGTGAGCTGTCCGCCAACGAGCCGCTGCGGAAGGCCGTCGCCGAGCTGGCCCTCGGCGGCGCCCCGGTCGCCGCCGAATGCGCCGGACTGCTCTACCTCTGCCGGGAGTTGGACGGGCAGCCCATGTGCGCAGTGCTGGACGCCACCGCGCGGATGACGGAACGGCTGACCCTGGGCTACCGGGACGCCGTGGCGGTCGGGGACGGTTCGCTGGCCGCCGCCGGGACGCGGATGCGGGGGCACGAGTTCCATCGCACCGTCGTCGAGCCCGGCGCCGGGCCCGCTCCCGCGTGGGGGGTGCGGACGCCGGTACGGCGGGTCGAAGGTTTTGTACAGCAGGGCGTGCACGCGAGTTATCTGCACACGCACTGGGCGTCCGAGCCCGGTGTCGCCCGTCGGTTCGTGGAGAGGTGCCGGACGTCATGAGCAGCAGGCTGGTGGGGGTCGGGGTCGGTCCCGGTGATCCGGAGCTGGTGACCGTCAAGGGGGTCAACGCGCTGCGGGCCGCCGAGGTGGTCGTCGTACCCGTCATGGCCGCACCTGACGGGAACGACGGCGGGGAGCGCGGCCGGGCCGAGGCGACCGTGTTGCACTACGTGCCCGAGGACAAGGTCGTGCGGGTGGTGTTCGCGCTGAACGAGCGGACCGACCGGGCGCGCCGCGAGGCCGCCTGGGACGCGGCGGGCGAGCGGGTCGCCGAGCTGCTGCAGCGGCACGCGTCCGTCGCTTTCGCCACCATCGGCGATCCCAACGTGTACTCGACGTTCACCTACCTCGCGCAGACGATCGCCGAGCTGGTGCCGGGCGTCGTCGTGGAGACCGTGCCCGGGATCACCGCCATGCAGGATCTGGCGGCGCGCTCCGGTGCCGTGCTGACCGAGGGCACCGAGCCGCTGACGCTGGTGCCGGTGACGGCCGGGTCCGCGGTGCTCAAGGACGCGCTGGCCGGTCCCGGGACCGTCGTCGCGTACAAGTTCGGGCGGCAGGCCCGCGAGGTCGCCGAGGCGCTGCGGGAGACCGGGCGGCTGACGGATGCCGTATGGGGGTCGGCGCTGGGCCTGCCCGAGGAGTCGGTGCGGCCGGCCGGTGAGCTGGACGGGACGCCGCTGCCGTATCTGTCGACGCTGATCGCGCCCCCGCGGCGGGACGGCGGGCGGGGCGGGAAGCTGTGAGGCGGCCGGCCGGGTCAGCCGCCGGAGAGGCCGACCACCAGCCAGATGAAGGCCGCGCCCGCCACCGTGCACAGCAGGGTGGAGCGGGCGGGGTGTTCGTGGTGGGCCTCGGGCAGGATCTCGGCGGCGGCGAGGTAGAGCAGCACGCCGCCGAAGAGGCCCAGGTAGCCGCCGAGCAGCGCCTCGGGGATGTGGAAGAACACGGTCGACAGCGCCCCCAGCAGGGGTGCGCAGGCGTCGGCCACCAGCATCGCGATCGCACGCCGGCGGGCGTTGCCGTACAGGCTGGTGATGGTGAAGGTGTTGAAGCCGTCGGCGAAGTCGTGCGCGATCACGGCGAGCGCGACGGCCGTGCCCATGCCGCCGCCCACCTGGAAGGCGGCGCCGATCGCCACGCCGTCCATGGCGCTGTGCCCCACCATCGCACCGGCCGCCGTCAGGCCCACCTCGGGTGCCCGGTGATTGTGTCCCTCGGCGCCGCCGTGCGCGGCCTGGCGGGCTGCCAGGGTGCGTTCCACCAGGTGGGCAAGCAGAAAGCCGGCCACGAAGAGCAGCAGGGCGGCGGGCACGCCGAAGATCTCGCGGTGGGCCGCGTGCAGCGCCTCCGGCAGCAGGTCCAGGCCGACCACGCCCAGCATCAGGCCGCCGGCCAGTCCCAGGACGAGATGGCGACGGTCGGTCACGCGCTGTGCCGTCCAGCCGCCGGCCAGCGTCATCAGGAACGCGCCGAGCGCGACGAAGACCGCCATAGGCACTTGCTATCCGATCGAGGGCCCTTCGCGCACATCCAGCGCCGCGCACACTCCCCCAGACCCTGACATTTCACCGATTCCGACTTGCGTTTTCGACGTTCCAGATGTTTCCGACGTCTCCGTACGAGAGGACCCTTCCCATGGCCGATGCCCCCACCGGCAAGGTGACGTTCGTCGGTGCCGGCCCCGGCGCCGCCGATCTGCTGACCTTCCGCGCCGCGCGCGCGATCGCGGAGGCGGACGTGGTGATCTGGGCGGCGAGCCTGGTCCAGGAGGAGGTCCTCGAGCACGCCCGCGAGGGCGCGGAGATCCTGGACTCGGCGACCATGTCCCTGGAGGACGTCGTCGCCGTCTACCGGCGCGCCCGCGCCGGGGGCCTGCGGGTGGCGCGGATCCACTCCGGCGATCCGGCGCTGTGGGGCGGCACGCAGGAGCAGCTGGACCGGTGCGCGGAGATCGGGATCGAGACCGAGGTCGTACCCGGGGTCTCCGCCTTCTCCGCCGTCGCCGCTCTGGCACGGCGCGAGCTGACCATTCCCGAGGTCGCGCAGTCCGTGGTACTGACCCGGCTGGGCGGCGGCAAGACGCCGATGCCGCCCGGCGAGGAGGTGCGGGAGTTCGCCCGGCACGGTACGACCATGGCGATCTTCCTCTCCGCCGCCCGCAGCGGACAGCTGGTGCGCGAGCTGCTGGAGGGCGGGTATCCGACGGACACCCCCGTCGTCATCGCTTATCAGGCGACCTGGCCGGAGGAGCTGGTCGTGAAGTGCACGGTCGGCACGCTGGAGGAGACGGTCAAGGAGCACAAGCTCTGGAAGCACACGCTCTTCCTGGTCGGCCCGGCACTGGACGCGCACGGCACCCGCTCGCACCTGTACCACCCGGGGCACTTCCACGGGTACCGCAAGGCCGACCCGGAGGCCCGGCGGGCCCTGCGCGAGCGGGGAGCGAGCAGTTGATCAGCGTCGTCGGTACGGGGACGGGGGCGCCGGTCCCGGAGGACCTCCTCGCCGGACCCGCCCTCGTCGTCGGCGGACGCCGGCACCTGGACGCCGTTCGGCTGCCGGAGGGCGCCGAGCGGGTCGTGCTGGGGCCGCTGGCGCCCGCCCTGGACACGATCGCCGAGTATGTCGACAAAGAGCTTCCGGTGCTGGTGCTGGCCTCCGGCGACCCGGGGTTCTTCGGGATCGTGCGGGTGCTGGCCGAGCGGTTCGGGTCGCGGCGGCTGGACGTGCGCCCCGGGGTCTCGTCCGTCGCCGCCGCGTTCGCGCGGGTGGGGCTGCCGTGGGAGGACGCCGTGGTCGTCAGCGCGCACGGCCGGGAGCTCCGTACGGCGGTCAACGTGTGCCGGGCACGGCCGAAGGTGGCCGTGCTGACGGGGCCGGGCGCCGGGCCGGCGGAACTGGCGGCGGCCCTGCTGCACGACCCGCTGGTGCCGGGCGGCACGCCGGCCCAGCCCGCGCCCGTGCCCGGCTCCCCGGAGTCGGAGGGCGTGCCGGCGCACGCGTCCCGTGGGCGGGTGCTCGTCGTCGCCTGTGCCCTCGGGTCGGCGGACGAGCGTGTGGAGCGGGTCACACCCGCCGAGGCGGCCGCCCGGGACTGGGGAACGGACGTCAGCGTGGTGCTGTGCCTCGACGAGACGCGCGCCGTCGGCGGGGTGCGTACGGTCGCGGGAGCGCCGGCCGGGCCCGTCGGATGGGCTCTGGACGAGGGCGAGTTCGCCCACCGCGACTCGATGATCACCAAGTTCGAGGTGCGGGCGCTCGCCCTGGCCCGCCTCGGGCCCCGGCTCGGCGACCTGGTCTGGGACGTGGGCGCCGGCTCGGGCTCGGTGGCGGTGGAGTGCGCGCGGCTCGGCGCGGCCGTCGTCGCCGTGGAGAAGGCGGCGGACGGGGTGCGGCGGATCCGCGCCAACGCGCACGCCCACGGCGTGGACCTGCGCGTGGTGCACGGTGCGGCGCCTGAGGCCCTGTCCGGGCTGGCCGACGATCCCGACGCGGTGTTCGTCGGCGGCGGCGGCCGGGAACTGCCCGAGATCGTCGGCGCGTGCGCGCGCCGCGCCCGGCGGACGGTCGTCGTCGCCATGGCCGCCCTCGACCGGGTGCCGGCGACGCGCGAGGCGCTCACGGCCGCCGGGTTCGCCTGCGACGGAGTGCTGCTGCAGTCCTCGCGGCTGGCGCCGCTGCCGGGAGACGTGACCCGGCTCGCGGCGACCAATCCCGTGTTTCTGCTCTGGGGCGTCAGAACCCCCGCGTCCAGTGAAGGAGATACCCAGTGATCGGCCTGATTTCCGCCACCGCGGCGGGTGCCGCGGCGCGGGACCGGCTGGCCGCGGCCTGGCCGGACCGGACGCGGGTGTACGAGGGTCCCGTCGGGGAGGCGGTACGGACCGCGTTCGCCGAGTGCGAGCAGCTGGTGTGCTTCCTGGCGACGGGCGCGGTCGTACGGCTGCTCGCGCCGCTGCTCGGCGACAAGACGGCCGACCCGGGTGTGGTGTGCGTCGACGAGGGCGGCCGGTTCGCGGTGTCGCTGGTCGGCGGGCACGGCGGCGGCGCCAACGAACTGGCCTGTACGGTGGGTGAGTTGCTGGGAGCCGAGCCGGTGGTGACGACCGCTACGGACTCCGTCGGCCTGGCGGCCCTGGACACCCTAGGGCTGCCGTACGAGGGTTCGGTCGCGCTGGTCTCCCGGGCCCTGCTGGACGGCGAGCCGGTCGCGTTGGAGGCGGAGGTGCCGTGGCCGCTGCCGCCGCTGCCCACCTCCACGCGGGGGACGTGCGCCGTGCGGCTCACCGACCGGGACGTCGAGCCCGGTGAGCGCGAGGTGCTGCTGCGACCCCCGTCCCTGGTGGTCGGGGTCGGCGCGTCCAGGGGCGCGCCGGTGGAGGAGGTCCTCGGGCTGATCCAGGAGGCGCTGCGGGAGGCCGGGCTCTCGCCCAGGTCCGTGGCCGAACTCGCCACCGTGGACGCCAAGGCCCAGGAGCCCGGCATCCTGGGCGCCGCCGAGCGGCTGGGGGTGCCGCTGGTGACGTACGCCGCCGAGGAGCTGGCGTCGGTCGAGGTGCCCCACCCGTCCGACGCTCCCCTCGATGCCGTGGGCACCCCGTCGGTCGCCGAGGCGGCCGCTCTGCTGCGGGGCGGTGAACTCCTCGTGCCCAAGCGGAAGTCCGTGCGGGCCGACGGGCGGCCGGCCATGGCGACGTGCGCGGTCGTACGGCGTCCCGGGCGCGGGCGGCTCGCGGTGGTCGGGCTGGGGCCCGGCGCCCGTGACCTGCTCACCCCGCGCGCGGCGGCCGAGCTGCGCCGGGCCTCGGTGCTGGTCGGGCTCGACCAGTACGTGGACCAGATCCGCGATCTGCTGCGGCCCGGCACCCGGGTGCTGGAGTCGGGGCTCGGCGCCGAGGAGGAGCGGGCCCGCACGGCGGTCGCGGAGGCCCGCGCGGGGCACGCGGTGGCGCTGATCGGCAGCGGGGACGCGGGCGTGTACGCCATGGCCTCCCCGGCGCTCGCCGAGGCCTCGGACGACATCGACGTGGTCGGGGTGCCCGGGGTGACGGCCGCGCTGGCCGCCGGGACGATCCTGGGCGCGCCGCTGGGCCACGACCACGTGTCCATCAGCCTGTCCGACCTGCACACGCCGTGGGAGGTCATCGAGCGGCGGGTGCGGGCGGCGGCCGAGGCGGACCTCGTGGTGACCTTCTACAACCCGCGCTCGCTGGGCCGTGCCTGGCAGCTGCCCAAGGCGCTCGCCGTCCTCGCCGGGCACCGGGAGCCGGGCACGCCGGTCGGTGTCGTGCGCAACGCCTCCCGGCCGGACGAGTCGAGCCGGGTGACCACACTCGCCGAACTGGACCCGGCGACGGTCGACATGATGACGGTCGTGACCGTGGGCAACACCGCCACCCGGATCGTCGCCGGGCGCATGGTGACCCCGCGCGGCTACCGCTGGCAGGAGAGCACGCAGGAGGGCGACCGGTGAACCGGATCGTGCACCCCATCGAGCAGGAGTCCTTCCGGCGGCTGCGCGCCCGCCTGGACACCTCGCACTTCCCGCCGCTGACCCGGGCGGTGGTGGAGCGGGTCATCCACTCCGCCGCCGACCCGGAGTACGCGAGCGACCTCGTCATGGCCGAGGACGACCTGGTCAGGGCGCACGCGGCGCTGCACGCCGGGGCGCCGGTCGTCGTGGACGTGGAGATGGTCGCGGCCGGCATCACCCGGCGGGAGACCGTCTGCCGGCTGCGGGACGCCACGTCCACGCCGGACCTGACCCGTTCGGCCCACGCCGTCCGGCTCGCGTACGAGCAGGTCGGTCCCGGCGCCCTGTGGGTGGTCGGCTGCGCGCCGACCGCCCTGGAGGAACTGCTCACCCTGGACGCCTCCCCCGCGCTCGTCATCGGGCTGCCCGTCGGTTTCGTCGGTGCGGCCGAGTCGAAGGCCGCGTTGCGCGCGAGCGGGCTGCCCGCCGTGAGCAACGTGTCCGAGAAGGGCGGGTCGGCGGTCGCCGCCGCCGCGCTCAACGCCCTGCTGTACCACCCCGTTTCACCTGAGGAGACCTCGTGACCACCCCGCCCGCCCTGCTGATCGCCGGACACGGCACCCGTGACGACGCCGGAGCCGAGGCGTTCCGCGACTTCGTCCGGGAGCTGGGGCGCCGCCACCCCGAGCTGCCCGTCGCGGGCGGCTTCATCGAACTGTCCCCGCCGCCGCTGGGCGACGCCGTCGCCGAGCTGGTCGAGCGAGGCGTACGCCGGTTCGCCGCCGTGCCGCTGATGCTGGTGTCGGCCGGGCACGCCAAGGGCGACATCCCGGCCGCGCTGGCCCGCGAGAAGGAACGGCACCCGGGCATCTCGTACACCTACGGCCGCCCGCTCGGCCCCCATCCGGCGCTGCTGAGCGTGCTTGAGCGGCGGCTGGACGAGGCGCTGGGTTCCTCCGGGCGGAGCCCCGAGGACCGGGCCGATGTGACGGTGCTGCTGGTGGGCCGTGGTTCGACGGACCCCGACGCCAACGCCGAGGTCCACAAGGCGGCGCGGCTGCTGTGGGAGGGCCGTGGGTACGCCGGGGTGGAGACGGCGTTCGTGTCGCTGGCGGCACCGGACGTGCCGAGCGGCCTGGACCGGTGCGCGGCGCTGGGGGCGCGCAGGATCGTCGTCCTGCCGTACTTCCTGTTCACCGGAATCCTGCCGGACCGGGTGCGGCAGCAGACGGAGGGGTGGGCCGCCGCGCACCCGGAGACCGAGGTGCGGTCGGCCGATGTCATCGGTCCCGAGCCGGAGCTGCTGGACCTGGTGATGGAGCGGTACGAGGAGGCCGTGAAGGGTGATCTGCGCATGAACTGCGACTCGTGCGTGTACCGGATCGCGCTGCCCGGCTTCGAGGACAAGGTGGGGCTGCCGCAGCAGCCCCACTTCCACCCGGACGACGACGGCCACCACGGCCATGGACACGGGCATCACCACGGCGGGCACTCGCACAGCCATGCGCACTGAGGGCACGGGACCTGACCTGCGGCATCACGGGGACGCCGAAGTACGGGACGGCGGGGCGGCGTTGACCGACCTCGCCGTCAACGTCCGCGCGGACACGCCTCCGGCCTGGCTGCGGGAGGAGATCGCCGCCTCGCTGTCGTCCCTCGCGGCCTATCCGGACGGGAGGGCAGCACGGGCGGCGGTGGCGGCGCGGCACGGGCTGCCCGTGGAGCGGGTGCTGCTGACGGCGGGCGCGGCGGAGGCGTTCGTGCTGCTCGCCCGGGCGCTGAAGATCCGGCGACCGGTGGTGGTGCACCCGCAGTTCACCGAGCCGGAGGCGGCGCTCAGGGACGCGGGGCACACCGTGGACCGGGTGCTGCTGCGGGAGGAGGACGGGTTCCGGCTGGATCCGGCGGCGGTGCCGGAGGAGGCCGACCTGGTGGTGATCGGGAACCCGACCAATCCGACGTCCGTGCTGCATCCGGCGGCGACGATCACCCGGCTCGCCCGTCCCGGGCGGGTGCTGGTGGTCGACGAGGCGTTCATGGACGCGGTGCCCGGTGAGCGGGAGTCGCTGGCCGGGCGGATGGATGTGCCGGGGCTGGTCGTGCTGCGCAGTCTGACCAAGACGTGGGGGCTGGCCGGGCTGCGGATCGGGTACGTGCTGGGTCCTTCGGAGATCGTCGACGAGCTGGCGCGGGCCCAGCCGTTGTGGCCCGTCTCGACGCCGGCCCTCGCGGCGGCGGAGGCGTGCGTGGCGCCCCGGGCCCTGGCCGAGGCGGGGCACGCCGCACATCGCGTCGCCGGGGACCGGGCGCATCTGGTGGCGGGGCTGGCGGCTTTCGCGTCCCGCGGTGTGCGGGTGGTGGAACCTGCGCAGGGGCCGTTCCTGCTGATCCGTATGCCGGAGGCCGCCGCCGTACGGCTCCGGTTGCGAGAGCTCGGTTATGCGGTGCGGCGGGGAGACACGTTTCCGGGGCTCGGTGAGGATTGGGTGCGGGTGGCTGTGCGGGACCGGGTCACGGTGGGCGGGTTTCTGTCGGCGCTGTCCGCTGCGCTCCGGTAGCCGACGCTCCGCCCCGGACCCCGCCTCGCCCGCCCACCAGCCGACTCGGTCGGGCTGAGAGGTGCTGTCACGGAACCGCCCTGAGCCGGCCCCGCGCAGGACTTCGGAGGCCGGCGAGGGACTCCGCCGTCTCCTCGTCGTGGGCGGCCGCGCTCCGGCGGTCCGCAGGGCCGCTCCCTGTCCGGCGCGACGGCCGGACCCGGAGCGGCCGGGAGGCGGCGTCAGTTCTTGCGGCGCCGGGCCACCGTCACCGCTCCCCCGCCGACCAGCACGAGCACCAGCGCGCCGCCCGCGATGTACGGGGTCGCGGAGCTGCCGCCGGTCTGCGCGAGGTCGGACTTCGCCGCACCTCCCTGGGGCTTGACGTCGGAGGCCGGGTCGGCCTTCGGCGGGGTGTCCTCGGACTTGGTACCCGCGGCCGGGTCGTGGCTCTGCACCGGGTGCCCGGCGGGCGGGCTTCCCGGGGACTCGCAGGTCGCCTTCGCCAGGGTGACCGTGCCCTCGACGTCGGCCACATTGAGCCGCAACGGATTGACGGAGACCTTGAGTCGGAGGGCGGTGGCGGCTGCGGTGCGGCTCGTGGTGGACCGCTGCGCCAGGTCGAGGCGGACCTCGCCGACGCCGGGCACCTTCACCTCCGTGGGGCCGCCGGCGGTGAGCGTGACGCGCTTGCCGAGGACCGTCACGGCGCCGAGGACGTTCGCTGAGGCGACCGGCACCTTTCCGGCCTCGCAGGTCGCCCTGGCGGTGACCGTGCCGACCTCGACCAGGGAGAGCAGGGGCAGGCCGGGGACGTGCAGCCGGGCGCCGACGAGCCGGACCGAGCCCTCGGCGCGTCGCGCCGTCACCGTGGCCTTCGCCGAGGCGACGTCGGCGCCGAGGACCGCGAACGGCTTGCCGCCGGCAACGCCGTCGAGCCGGGCGGACAGCGCCGTCCTGTCGGCGCTCCGCGGTGCCTGGACCTCGTTCAGGGTGACCGCGAGCGGGATGTTCACGGTCTTGTTGAGCAGGGACACGTCGAGCCCGGTGCGCAGGACGACGGCGGAGGCGCGACCGTGGTCGGTGGTCGCGTGCGCGGCGCCCGCGCCCAGGACCGCGGGACCGGCGGCGAGGGCGGTGACCGTCGCCACGGTGGCGAGACGGCGTGCGGGCATACGGAAGTTGTTGCTGTTCAAGGCGGTGGGACCCCCAGTGGGAACATGCTTGGGACCCGTCAACCTTGTACGCACTGTGGGTGAACGGTCACCGATCCAGGGTTACTTCACTCAAACGTGGATTTTCCGCACACCGATTCGAATCACCGGGCACGGGCGTTCCCCCTGTCGGCCATGCGGCTATTCGACGACGGCCCCGTTGAGCACCACCCGGCGCGGGGCCGCGAGCACCCGAACGTCCGCCCTCGGGTCGTCCTCGTACACCACCAGGTCGGCAGGCGCCCCCTCCTGGAGGCCGGGGCGGCCGAGCCAGGCGCGGGCGCCCCAGCTCGTCGCCGACACGGCAGCCACGGCGGGGATGCCGGCGGCGACCAGCTCGGAGACCTCCTCCGCCACCAGGCCGTGGGCCAGCGAGCCGCCGGCGTCCGTGCCGACGTACACCGGGATGCCGGCGTCGTAGGCGCCCCGCACCGTGTCGTAGCGGCGTTCGTGCAGCCGGCGCATGTGCGCGGACCAGCGCGGGAACTTGCTGTCACCGCCGGCCGCGAGCCGCGGGAAGGTGGCGATGTTGACGAGGGTCGGGACGATGGCGACGCCGCGCTCGGCGAAGAGCGGGATGAGGTCGTCGGTCAGGCCGGTGGCGTGCTCGATGCAGTCGATGCCCGCCTCGACCAGGTCGCGCAGGGAGCTCTCGGCGAAGCAGTGGGCGGTGACGCGGGCGCCGAGCCGGTGGGCCTCGGCGATGGCCGCCTCCACCGCCCCGCGCGGCCAGCACGGGGAGAGGTCGCCGAGATCGCGGTCGATCCAGTCGCCGACCAGCTTGACCCAGCCGTCGCCGCGCCGGGCCTCCTGGGCGACGTGGGCGACGAGGTCGTCGGGCTCGATCTCCCAGGCGAAGTTGCGGATGTAGCGGCGGGTGCGGGCGATGTGCCGGCCGGCCCGGATGATCTTCGGGAGGTCCTCGCGGTCGTCCACCCACCGGGTGTCCGAGGGCGAGCCGGCGTCCCTGATCAGCAGGGTGCCCGCCTCCCGGTCGGTGAGCGCCTGCTTCTCGGCGGTGGCGGAGTCGACGGGGCCCTCCGCGCCGAGGCCCACGTGGCAGTGGGCGTCGACCAGGCCGGGCAGCGCCCAGCCCTGGACGGTGGTGACGTCCCGGGCGACGGCGGGGCGGTCGTACGTCACCCTTCCCCCGACCACCCACAGCTCGTCGCGGACGTCCTCGGGTCCCACGAGGATCCGCCCCTTCACGTGCAGCACCGCGCCATCGCTCATGTACTGCACCTTAGTGAGCTACTGCCCGGGCTTCCCCACCTGGTCCGAGGTCTCCTCCTCCACCTCGGCCATGGCCGGGTCGAGGACGCGGGAGAGGAAGTGGCGGGTGCGCTCGTGCTGCGGGTCGCCGATGACCTGGCCGGGGGTGCCGTCCTCGACGATCACTCCGCCGTCCATGAAGACGACCCGGTCGGCGACCTCACGGGCGAAGGTCATCTCGTGGGTGACGACCATCATCGTCATGCCCTCCTGCGCGAGCCTGCGCATGACGGCGAGGACGTCGCCGACCAGCTCGGGGTCGAGCGCGGAGGTCGGCTCGTCGAAGAGCATCACCTCGGGGCCCATGGCGAGCGCGCGGGCGATGGCCACGCGCTGCTGCTGGCCGCCGGAGAGGGAGGACGGGTAGGCGTCCGCCTTCTCGGACAGGCCGACGCGGGCGAGGTTCTCGGCGGCGGTCTTCTCGGCCGTCGCCCTGTCCCGCTTGAGAACCCTGCGCTGGGGCAGCGTGAGGTTCTCGGTGACGCTCAGGTGCGGGAAGAGGTTGAACTGCTGGAAGACCATGCCGATCCGGCGGCGCACGGCGTCGATGTCGACGTCCGGGTCGGTCAGCTCGGTGCCGCCGACGAACACCCGGCCCTCGCTGGGCTCCTCCAGCAGGTTCACACAGCGCAGCAGCGTCGACTTGCCGGAGCCGGAGGGGCCGATGACGCAGACGACCTCGCCCTGGTTGATCTCCAGGTCGATGCCGCGCAGCACGTGGTTGTCGCCGAAGGACTTGTGCAGGTCCTGGACGCGGATCTCGGGGCGGGTCACCGGATCTCCCTCTGTGCCTTGGACTCCATACGGCGCACGACGAGGCTGAGCGGGACCGTGATCAGCAGGTAGCACAGGCCCGCCACCAGGATCGGGGTGGAGTTGGCGGTCGTGCTGGCCAGGTCGTTGCCGAACTTGGACAGTTCGCGCTGCTCCAGGGTGACGCCGAGGAACAGCACCAGCGAGGAGTCCTTGAAGAGCAGGACGAGTTCGTTGGTCAGCGGCGGCAGGATGATCCGGAAGGCCTGCGGAAGGACGATGGAGACCATGGCCCGCGCGGGCGAGAAGCCGAGGGAACGGGCCGCCTCCATCTGCCCCTTGGGCACGGCCTGGATGCCCGCGCGGATCGTCTCGGCCATGTAGGCGGCGGAGACCAGTCCGAGCGCGACGGCGACCTTGCCGTAGATGCCGCCCGGGTACTGGACGCTCGGGAAGGCCAGGGGCACGCCGGTGCCGACGAAGATGAAGATCAGCAGCGCGGGCAGGCCGCGGAAGATCTCGATGTAGACGCCGGCGAGCCAGCGGTACGGCCCCACGGACGACAGGCGCATCAGGGCGATGACCATGCCGAGGACCAGGCCCACGACGAACCCGGACAGCGTGTACAGCACGGTGTTCTTCAGGGCCACCGTGATGAGTTCCGGGAACAGCTGCTTGGCGATCTCGGGCTGCGCGAACTGGTTCTGCAGCCGGCCCCAGTCCGCGGTGACCGCGAACGCGATCACCGCGGCGACGAAGACGGCGTACTGCGCCCCGCGCGAGAGCCGACGCTTCTGACGGAGTGTCAGTCCACTCTTCCTCGGCTGAATGCGTGTGTCCGTGTCGGCCATGGGATCAGGAGGCGGACGCGGCCGGGGAGGCGACGGAGGCGTTGTACGGGCCGATCCACTTCTCGTAGATCTTCTTGTACGTGCCGTCGGCCTTTGCGTCCTTCAGGGCCTTGTTGACGGCGTCGAGGAGGGCCTTGTTGCCCTTCTTGACGGTGAAGCCGTACTGCTCGCCGGTCTTGAGGTTGTCGACGACCTTGAACTTGTCGGCGTTGGCCTTGTCCTTCAGCCAGCCCTGGACCACCGGGTAGTCGATGATGACGGCCTGGACCTGGCCGGTGCGCAGGCCGTTGAGGACGGCGTCGGAGGAGGCGAAGGAGACCGGGTCGAAGCCCTTGCCCCTGGCGTAGTCCTCGCCGGTGGTCTGCGCCTGGGCGCCGAGCTTCTTGCCCTTGGCCTTGACGTCGGCGAGCGAGGTGATGCCGCTGCTCTTGTCGACGAGGACGGCCTGGGTGGCCTCGAAGTACGGGTCGGAGAAGTCGACGTTCTTCTTGCGCTCGGGCGTGATCGTCATGCCGGCGGCGGCCAGGTCGCACTGCCCGGAGTTCAGGAAGGCGCCCGTCTTGAAGTTCTCGAAGGGGGTGTCGAGGATCTGCTGCTTGACGCCGAGGTTCTTGGCGACGAGGTCGATGAGGGAGACGTCGAAGCCCTGCACCTTGCCGTCGATCTCCGACTGGAACGGCGGGTACGGCAGGTGGGTGCACGTGGTCAGCTGCCCGGCCTTGACCAGGTGGATCCCGTCGACGGTGGTCTTGCCGCTCCCCGAGCCGCTGGAGGAACAGCCTGCCGCGACGAGCACGAGCCCGGCGGTCGCGGTGGTGGCGGCCAGGAGGCGGGTCCGGCGTCCGAGAGGCGATTTCATGGGGGGATCTTCTCTGTGGGGGAACAGTGGGTTCCGATTATAAGGAACAGTTTGGGTCTCTCAAACCAAACCCATGGTCAGGCAGGAGCTGGACCTAAGATCGAGGGAGTCGACCTTTCGCGAACGAAGAAAGAGCACCGCCGTGAACCACCCCTTTCTCGATCTGCCCCCGCTGAGTGCCGAGCGCTTCGCCGCCGTCGAGGACGGGGTCGCCCGGCTGCTGGACACCCGGCAGGACGTGCTGATCACCCAGGGCGAGGCCCTGTTGCCGCTGGAGGGCGCGATCCGCGCGGCGGCCGGTCCGGGCACGGTGGCCCTGAACGTGATCACGGGACCGTACGGCCAGACCTTCGGCAACTGGCTGCGCGACTCCGGCGCGACCGTGTACGACATCTCCGTCCCCTTCCACACCGCGGTGACGGCGGCGCAGATCCGGGAGGCGTTCGCCGGGCACCCGGAGATCGACTTCGTGTCGCTGGTGCACGCGGAGGCGGCGACGGGCAACACCAACCCGGTCGCGGAGATCGGCGAGGTGGTACGGGAGCACGGCGCGCTCTTCTACCTGGACGCGGTGGCCTCCGTGGGCGCGGAGCCGGTGCTGCCGGACGCGTGGGGCGTGGACCTGTGCGTGATCGGGGCGCAGAAGGCGATGGGCGGCCCGGCGGGCGTGTCGGCGATCTCGGTGAGCGAGCGGGCCTGGGCCCGGATGGCGGCCAACCCTGACGCCCCGCGCCGTTCCTACCTGTCCCTGCTGGACTGGAAGGAGCGCTGGACCGACGCCGGCCGCGCGGTGCTGCCGCACGCTCCGGCGCAGTTGGAGATGCTGGCGTTGGAGGCGTGCCTGGAGCGGATCGAGTCGGTGGGGCTCGATGCGGTGATGGCCCGGCACCGGAGTGCGGCGCTGGCCACGCGGACGGGCGCGGTCGCCCTGGGCGTGGGCCTCGAGCCGTTCGTGCCCGAGGAGAAGGACGCGGCGCCGGTTGCCACGACCCTCCGGGTGCCGGCGGACGTCATCGCCTCCGAACTGGTGGCTCGGGCGCTGGCGAGTGACCCCGGGCTGCCGCTGGCCGCGGGCGGGGGCGCGCTGGCCAAGGAGATGATCCGGGTCAACCACTACGGGGCGGATGCCACGCCGGAGACCGTGGAGAGGTGTCTGTCGGCGATCGGTGCGGCGCTCGCCGATCGGCGCTAGCCCTGTCGCCGAACTCCCGCCGTCCGCACTGAGGGCGGGCGTCGCGGGGCGGGCGGGAGTTTGACGACAGGGTCCCGGCCGGTTGCCAGTGGCCCGTCTCATCCTCCGCGCATGACCACGCCACAGACATCCCGAACCCCCGACGGGGCCCGAGCGCCCCATGCCGGAGAGCCGACTGGACTTTCACCGGGGGACGCCTGAGCCGAGGTGCCGGGGGCTGGAAGACGGACAGGTGCGGCTCGCCTCGGCGGAGCCGTCGTCGCTGACCCTGCTGGGGCTCGTGCAGCACCTCGCCGAAGTCGTGCGCTGGGCGCTGATCCACCTCATCGAGGAGTACGCCCTGCACAACGGACACGCCGACATTCTGCGTGAACGAATCGACGGAACCACCGGCGCATGAATTCAATTACCTTTCACAATTCCCGCTAATTCTCCGGACGATAGCTTCCCGTCTTCTTCTGCCCGCTTTTCACAAGGCTAAACGGGGCAGTTTCCCAGCGAGTTTCTGGCGGACTCCTGACGTTTTCCTGGCTGTGACACACTCCACAGCCAGGGAGATTTGTCCGGATTTGACATAGGGCAATCCAGACATTTCCCTAAGCTCGCTGCGAGCCACGGTGAAGGCGCCCGTGCATTTCCTAATTCACCTCGCTAAATTCGTGCCGCATGACTGCCGCACCCGCAGACCTACTCATCGACCAGCCGGCGGTGACCGACGGAGCCGCGCTCTGGCGTATCGCCAAGGACTCGAAAACACTCGACCTGAACTCTTCGTACAGCTATCTGCTGTGGTGCCGGGACTTCGCCGGCACCTCGGCGGTGGCGCGCGGTGCGGACGGGGAGCCGGTCGGTTTCGTCACCGGCTATGTGCGGCCGGAGCGCCCCCGCACCCTGCTCGTCTGGCAGGTCGCCGTCGACTCCGCCCACCGGGGTCTCGGCATCGCCGCCGCGCTGCTGGACGGGCTGACCGGACGCCTCGCCGCCGAGCGCGGCATCACCGACGTCGAGACGACCATCACCCCCGGCAACACCGCCTCCGAGCGGCTGTTCACCTCGTTCGCCGCCCGGCACGGGGCGCGCCTGGAGCGTGCGGTGCTGTTTCCCGCCGAGCTGTTCCCGGACGGTCCGCACGAGCCCGAAGTCCTGTACCGCATCGGCCCGTTGACCGACGTCACCCCCCACTCCGCCCATTGAGGAGCGATTCAC
Source organism: Streptomyces sp. NPDC052109 (assembly GCF_040680195.1). Taxonomy (NCBI): domain Bacteria; kingdom Bacillati; phylum Actinomycetota; class Actinomycetes; order Kitasatosporales; family Streptomycetaceae; genus Streptomyces; species Streptomyces sp. NPDC052109. Next base: position 89,459 of record NZ_JBFAWF010000019.1, read on the forward strand.
CGTGACCATCACCCAGCCCGACCTCAGCGTCTTCGAGACCCTCGAGTCCGAGGTGCGCAGCTACTGCCGCGGCTGGCCCACGGTCTTCGACCGCGCGCAGGGCAGCCGGATGTTCGACGAGGACGGTCATGCGTACCTCGACTTCTTCGCCGGTGCCGGCTCACTCAACTACGGCCACAACAACCCCGTACTCAAACGGGCGTTGATCGACTATCTGTCCAGGGACGGCGTGACCCACGGTCTGGACATGTCGACCACGGCCAAGCGGTCCTTCCTGCAGACCTTCCAGGACCTGGTGCTGCGCCCGCGTGACCTGCCGTACAAGGTGATGTTCCCGGGGCCGACCGGCACCAACGCCGTGGAGTCGGCCCTGAAGCTGGCCCGGAAGGTGAAGGGGCGCGAGGCGATCGTGTCGTTCACCAACGCCTTCCACGGGATGTCGCTGGGCTCGCTCGCCGTGACCGGCAACGCCTTCAAGCGGGCGGGCGCCGGGATCCCGCTGGTGCACGGCACGCCGATGCCGTTCGACAACTACTTCGACGGCACCGTCCCGGACTTCCTGTGGTTCGAGCGGCTGCTGGAGGACCAGGGCTCCGGACTCAACAGGCCCGCCGCCGTGATCGTGGAGACCGTGCAGGGCGAGGGCGGCATCAACGTCGCCCGGCCCGAGTGGCTGCGCGCGCTGAAGGCGCTGTGCGAGCGGCAGGACATGCTGCTGATCGTCGACGACATCCAGATGGGCTGCGGCCGCACCGGCGCCTTCTTCTCGTTCGAGGAGTCGGGGATCGTGCCCGACATCGTCACCGTGTCCAAGTCGATCAGCGGCTACGGGCTGCCGATGTCGCTGTGCCTGTTCAAGCCGGAACTGGACGTCTGGGAGCCGGGTGAGCACAACGGCACCTTCCGCGGCAACAACCCCGCTTTCGTCACCGCCACCGCGGCGCTGGAGACGTACTGGACCGACGGCTCGGCCATGGAGAAGCAGACCCGCGCCCGCGGTGAGCAGGTCGAGCAGGCGCTGATCGGCATCACCGAGGAGAACCTCGCCGACGTGAAGGAGTACCGCGGGCGCGGCCTGGTGTGGGGCATGGAGTTCCACGACAAGGGCCGGGCGTCGCGGATCGCGCGGCGGGCCTTCGAACTCGGGCTGCTCATCGAGACGTCCGGTCCGGAGGGCGAGGTCGTCAAGCTGTTGCCCGCCCTCACCGTCACCCCCGACGAACTGGACGAGGGCCTGAGCGCCCTCGCCCGCGCCGTCCGCGAAACCGTCTGACCGACCTCTGACCAACCGGAGAGAGAACACACCGTGATCGTCCGATCGTTCAAGGACATCGAAGGCACCGACCGGCACGTCAAGGCGAAGTCCGGTACCTGGGAGAGCAAGCGGATCGTCCTCGCCAAGGAGCGGGTCGGCTTCTCCGTGCACGAGACCATCCTGTACGCCGGCACCGAGACGCACATGTGGTACGCCAACCACATCGAGGCCGTCGTCTGCACCCAGGGCGAGGCCGAACTGACCGACCGCGAGACCGGACGGACCTACACCATCACGCCCGGCACCATGTACCTCCTGAACGGGCACGAGCGGCACACGCTGCGCGTCAAGGAGGACTTCCACTGCATCTGCGTGTTCAACCCGCCCGTGACCGGACGGGAGGACCACGACGAGAACGGCGTCTACCCGCTGCTCACCGAGCCCGAGGAGGTGTGAGAACCCATGACCAATGCCAGCGTCTCCGATCTCTACCCGACCCGCGGCACCACCGAGGTGACCGTCCCGCGCCAGGACCCGGTCGTCTGGGGTTCCCCGGACACGCCGGGCCCGATCGCCGCGGCCGACCTGCAGGCGTACGAGCGTGACGGCTTCCTCGCCATCGACCAGCTGATCACCCCGGACGAGGTCGAGGTGTACCGGCGCGAGCTGGACCGGCTGGTCACCGATCCGGCGATCCGCGCGGACGGGCGTTCCATCGTCGAGCCGAAGTCCAAGGAGATCCGCTCGGTCTTCGAGGTGCACCGGATCAGCGAGGTGTTCGCGAACCTGGTGCGCGATCCGCGCGTGGTCGGCCGGGCCCGGCAGATCCTCGGCTCGGACGTGTACGTCCACCAGTCCCGGATCAACGTCAAGCCGGGCTTCGGCGCGAGCGGCTTCTACTGGCACTCGGACTTCGAGACCTGGCACGCCGAGGACGGCCTGCCGAACATGCGCACGGTGTCCGTCTCGATCGCCCTGACCGAGAACCACGACACCAACGGCGGCCTGATGATCATGCCGGGCTCGCACAGAACGTTCCTGGGCTGCGCCGGCGCGACGCCCGAGGACAACTACAAGAAGTCGCTGCAGATGCAGGACGCGGGCACACCGTCGGACGAGGCGCTGACCGCGCTGGCGGGCGAGCACGGCATCCGGCTGTTCACCGGCAAGGCCGGCTCGGCGACCTGGTTCGACTGCAACTGCATGCACGGCTCGGGCGACAACATCACGCCGTTCCCGCGCAGCAACGTGTTCATCGTGTTCAACAGCGTCGAGAACGCGGCGGTGGAGCCCTTCGCGGCACCGGTGCGCCGGCCCGAGTTCATCGGGGCGAGGGACTTCACCCCCGTCCGGTGAACCCCTTCATGCCACAGGGGCCTCCACCGTCGGTGGAGGCCCCTGGCGTGTGTCACAGAGCGGGATAGTCGGTGTATCCCTCGGCGCCGCCGCCGTAGAAGGTCGCCGGGTTCGCCGGGTTGAACGGTCCGCCCGTCCTCAGGCGGGCCGGCAGGTCGGGGTTGGCGAGGAACAGCTGGCCGTAGGCGATCACATCGGCCGTGCCGTCCTCGATCAGGGACAGTGCGTCCGGGCCGGTCGGTCCCTCGGTGGCCGGGTTGAGCACGAACACCCCGCTGAACCGCTTGCGCAGGGCCGCCGTCGTCTCCCGGGTGCCCGGCACCGCTTCCATCACGTGCAGATAGGCCAGGCCCAGCGGGTCCAGGGCGTCGGCCAGCGCGAGGTACGCCGGCTCCGGCTCCGGTTCCTCGATGTCGTTGAACGGGTTGCCCGGCGACAGGCGCAGGGCGGTGCGCTCGGCACCGATGGCCTCGGCGACGGCCTCGACGGCCGCCACGGCGAACCGGATGCGGCCCTCCACCGACCCGCCCCACCGGTCGGTGCGCCGGTTGCTGCCGGGCGCCAGGAACTGGTGGATCAAGTAGCCGTTGGCGCCGTGGAGTTCGACGCCGTCGAAGCCGGCCTCGATGGCTCCCCGGGCGGCGTCCGCGTAGTCGGCGATCGTGGCCCGGATCTCCTCGTCCGTCAGTTCGCGGGGCGTGACGAAGTCCTTCGGGCCCTCGTGGGTGTAGACCTGGCCGTCGGCCGCCACCGCCGAGGGGGCGACATTGACCAGGCCCTCGGGCAGCAGGTCGGGGTGGCCGATCCGGCCGGTGTGCATGAGCTGGGCGAAGATCCGGCCCCCGGCGGCGTGCACGGCGTCGGTGACGGCTCGCCAGGCGGCGATCTGCTCGGGCGTGTGCAGCCCCGGGGTGTCGGGGTAACCCTGGCCCACCGCCGACGGCTGGATGCCCTCGGTGACGATCAGGCCCGCGGAGGCGCGCTGGGTGTAGTACTCGGCGGTGAGGGCGGTGGGCAGGCCGCCCGCCGCGGCGCGGCTGCGGGTCATCGGGGCCATGGCGATGCGGTTGGCCAGCCGGAGGCCGGGCAGGTCGATCGGGTCGAAGGCGGTGGTCATGGGGGCTCCCACAGGTCCGTTTGCTGGTCGGCCAAGCGATGTGGCCGGGTTCACTGTACTGCAATCATTGGCCGGCCAAGTAAATTCCCGTGAGTAGGCTGCGACCAAGGTCGGCAGGCAGTCGGAGAAGTGCGGAGCAGCGATGGACGCCACCAGGGAACCCGCGGCAGCGGACGCGGCCGGGCACGGCTGCGCGCTGCCCGCCGCCGCCCAGGGCGGCCCGGTCAGTCATGCGCTGAGCCGGGTGGCGCGGCTGCACCGCACCGCCGCCGGGGCGCTGCTGCGCGAGCTCGGGCTCTATCCGGGCCAGGAGCTGGTGATGATGTCCCTGTGGGAGAGCGGACCGGCCCGGCAGTCGGACCTGATCCGGATGCTCGGCCTGGACCCGTCCACGGTGACCAAGATGCTCCAGCGGCTGGAGCAGGCCGGGCACGTGCGGCGACTGCCGGACCCGGCGGACCGGCGCGCGGTGCTGGTGGAGGCGACGGACTCCGGCACCCGGCTGCTGACCGAGGTGGAGCGGGTGTGGGGCGTACTGGAGGAGCGGACCCTCGCCGGGCTGGCCCCGGCCGAGCGCGAGCTGCTGCTGACGCTGCTCGGCCGGGTCGAGGCCAACCTGTGCGAGCGGAACGCGGAGCGGGACTGACGGGTCAGCCGGACAGCACGTCCAGCAGACGGTCCACGTCGGTCGCCGTGTTGTAGAGGTGGAAGGCCGCGCGCAGGTTGCCCGCGCGGTTGGAGACCTCGATGCCCGCCTCGCTCAGCTCCGGCTGCCGGGAGCCGAGTCCCGGCACCGAGACGATCGCCGAGCCGGGAGCGGGAACCGGGTCGTGGCCGAGCTCCGAGACTCCCGCGCGGAACCGGTCGGCGAGGGACACGGCGTGCTCGTGCAGGGCGGACAACCCGGCTTCCTCGATCAGTTCCAGGGAGCGGCGCAGGCCGGCGTAGGTGAACAAGGCGTGGGTGAGGTCGAACCGCCGGGCCGAGTGGGCGAGTTCGGCGACCGGGCCGTAGCAGCTGTCCCACGGCGCCTCGCCCGCGACCCAGCCCGCGAGCACCGGCGTCAGGCCGCCGAAGTCCTCGGGCACGGTCAGGAAGGCCACCCCGTGCGGGCCCAGCAGCCACTTGAAGGAGACCGCGGCGGTGAAGTCGTGGGCGTCCGCGTCCATCGGGAGCCAGCCCGCGGACTGGGAGAAGTCGACGTAGGTGCGCGCACCGTGCTCGCGGGCGGCCTCGCGCAGGGCGGGCAGGTCGGCGACCCGGCCGTCGGCGGACTGCACGGCGCTGACGGCGACGAGCGCGGTGCCGGGGCGGACGGACTCGGCGATCCGCTCCAGTGGCACCGTGCGGACCTCGAGGTCGCCGCGGACGTGGAAGGGGTTCAGTACGGAGGTGAAGTCGTCCTCGGCGGTGAGGACTTCCGCGCCCGCGGGCAGCGAGGCGGCGATCACCCCGCTGTGCGCGGCGACGGAGGCGCCCGCGGCGACCCGGGTGGCCGGCACGCCGGCGAGCCGGGCGTATGCGGCGCGGCAGGCCTCCACGTCCTCGTAGAGCGGGAGCAGCGGCCGGCCCTCGGCCCGCAGCACCGCCGCCTCGTGCAGGGCGGTGACGGTGCGGGCGGGGAGCAGGCCGTTGCTGGCGGTGTTGAGGTAGGTGCTCTTCGGGCGGAACTCGGCGCGGACGAGGCTGTCGAACGTCTCCGTGGTGTCCATGGGTCCACTCTGCGGTCCGATGAAGTCGTAGTCCATTGCGGATTTTTGCGTGGATCCGCTTAGTGACGCTTATATGTCCGCCTCGACCAGCGGTTTCTCAGCGCTGAGGAACGGCGCACCCGTCCGGGCCACAGGCCTCGGCGTCGCCCTGGTCGACCAGCGTCAGCGGAGAGCGCTCGCCCCAGGCCTGGTTCAGTGCCCGGGTGAAGACCTCGGCGGGCTGGGCGCCGGAGACGCCGTACTTGCGGTCGAGGACGAAGAACGGCACACCGGTCGCGCCGAGCTGGGCGGCCTCGCGCTCGTCGGCGCGGACCTCGTCGGCATGGCGGGACGGGTCGGCGAGCACCGCGCGGGCGGCCTCGGCGTCGAGCCCGGCCGCCACGGCCAGTTCGACGAGCCGCTCGTCGCCCTCGGTGAAGACGGACCGCTCCTCGGCGAAGTTCGCCCGGTACAGGAGCTGGATCAGCTCGTCCTGCCGGCCCTGCTCCTTGGCGAAGTGCAGCAGGCGGTGCATGTCGAAGGTGTTGCCGTGGTCGCGGCCCCGGGTGCGGTAGTCCAGGCCCTCGGCGGCGGCCTGGGCGCCCAGGTTGTCCTCGCCGGCCTCGGCCTGCGCCTCGCTCATGCCGTACTTCCTGGTGAGCATGGTGATCACCGGCTGGACGTCGCCCTTGGCACGGTCCGGGTCCAGCTCGAAGGAGCGGTGCACCACCTCGACGCCGTCGCGGTGCGGGAAGGCTGCCAGCGCCTTCTCGAAGCGGGCCTTGCCCACGTAGCACCAGGGGCAGGCGATGTCGCTCCAGATCTCGACGCGCATTCTTCGGCTCTCTCCAGGTCGTACGGTGCGGACACTCCCCCGCCGGCAGTACGTGAACGTTCAAACAGCCGCGTTCATTCCCCGGGCGCCGACGCGTTCATTCCCTGGGCACGGAGAAACGCAGACAGCGGTGGTGGTCGCCCTGCGCGGGCGGCTTCGCGGGGTCCGGGCCCCAGCCCTGGCGGGCGTAGAACGCCTGGGCGCGCCGGTTGTCCACGTGCACGTCGAGCACGGCCGTCCGCCTGCCGTCGGCCCGCCATTCCTCCACGCACGCCGTGTGCAGGGCCGTACCGATGCCGGAGCGCCAGTGGCCGGGGTCGACGTGGAACTGGAAGAGCTTGACCGTGTCGGCGGCTGCGCCGTCCGGGGTGCGGAAGGAGGCGATGCCGACGATCCGGCCCTGCTCGACGGCGCAGAGGACATGGCCGTCGGGGCGTTCGATGGAGCCGCGCCAGGCCTCGGTCCAGTCGACGCCGGCCGGAGGGACGCCTTCCGGGTAGTACGTCGAGCGGGCCCGGCCGTGCAGATCGGCGATGACCTCGGCCTCGGCGGACAGGGCGGTGCGGATCACCAGCGCGCCGTCGACTCGTTCACTGATCATGCAACGGAGGACGTGACGGCGTCGGTCCCGGTTCCGAGGCGGCTGAACTGGGCCCGGTAGGCGCTCGGGGTGAGGCCGGTGCGACGGACGAGGTGGGCGCGCAGGGAGTCGGCGGTGCCGAGTCCGCACGCGGCGGCCACCTGGTCCATCGACAGCGTGGTCGTCTCCAGGAGTTCCCTGGCCCGCTCGATGCGCTGGTGGAGCAGCCACTGCAGCGGGCTGACCCCGCTCTCGGCGTGGAAGCGGCGGGTGAGGGTGCGCACGGAGACCCCGGCGTGCCGGGCCAGGTCGGTGAGGGTGAGCGGCTTGTCGAGGTTGCGCATGGCCCAGCCCCGGGTGTCGGCGCAGGCGGTGCCACGCTCGGGCGGCAGCGGGGTGTGGGTGAACTGGGTCTGGCCGCCGGGGCGTACGGGTGCGACGAGGGCGAGGCGGGCGACCTCGTTGGCCACGGCGGCGCCGTAGTCGGTGCGGATGATGTGCAGGCACAGGTCGATGCCGGCGGCGTAGCCGGAGGAGGTGACGTACGGCCCGTCCTGGACGTACAGGACGTCGCCCTGGAGCCGGACCTGCGGATACCGCTTGCGCAGTTCGTCGGCGTGCGCCCAGTACGTCGTGGCCCGGCGGCCGTGGAGCAGGCCCGCCTCGGCGAGCTGGAAGGCGCCGGTGCAGATGGAGGCGATGCGCTTGCCGGCGTCGGCGGCTTCCCGGACGGCTGCCACGATCCGCGGCTCGGGCTCGAAGGGCGCCCCGGTCCCCGCCACGACCACGGTGTCGGCCTCTCGCAGGGCGTCGAGCCCATGGCGCACGTACAGGTCGAGACCGCCGGTGGTGGGGACCGGGCCGGGGTCGGCGGTGCAGACGATCACCTCGTAGCCGGGCCCGCCGTCCAGCTCCACCTTGCCGAACAGCATCTCGGGGATCGCGAGGTTGAACATCGAGACGGGCGAGGGCGCGATGACGGCGACGCGGTGCGGCATGGCCAGAACCTCCGGGAGCGTGGCATTCAGGCCACTACTGTACGGCGTCCGAGGTCCGCAGCATGAGGTTCATGTCAACGAACCAGATGCCCAGGGTCGAACAACTCGTCCGCCCGGACGGCGACTTGGAGCTCACGAAGCCCTCCGCCGCACTCACCCTCACCGCCGCCCTGCTCGGCTTCGCCCTCATCTGCCTCGACGCTTCCGTGGTGAACGTGGCCCTGCCCGCGATCGGCTCCTCCCTGGGCGGCGGGATGTCCGGGCTGCAGTGGGTCGTGGACGCCTACACGCTGGCCTTCGCCGCGCTCATGCTGTCCACCGGCGCCTTCTCCGACCGGGCCGGGGCGAGCAGGGCGTTCGCGCTCGGCACCACCGTGTTCACGCTCGCTTCGGCCGCCTGCGGACTGGCGCCGGACCTGCCGTTCCTGATCGGTGCCCGGGTGGTCCAGGGCGTCGCGGCGGCCGTGGTGCTCCCGGCCTCGCTGGCCCTGGTGCGCCAGGCGTACCGGGAACCGGCGCGGCGGGCCCGCGCGGTGGCCGCCTGGGCGGCGGGCGGTTCACTGGCGGTGGCGCTCGGCCCGGTGGCGGGCGGCGCGCTGACCACGGCCTGGGACTGGCGTGGCATCTTCTTCGTCAACCTGCCCCTGGGCGCGGCCATCCTGGTACTGCTCGTGCGCGCCCCGCGCTCGAAGCCGCACCCGGCACCGCTGGACCTGCCCGGTCAGCTGACGGCGGTGGTGGCCCTGGTGGCCCTGACCTTCTCGGTGATCGAGGGCGGGCCGGCGGGGTGGGCGGCGCTGGCGGTGGCGGTCGTCGCGGGTGCCGCGTTCCTGCGCGTAGAGGCCCGGCAACCGCATCCGGTGGTGCCGCTCGGCCTGTTCCGCAACCGGACCGTGGCCACGGCGGTGGCGGCGGGGTCCGCGGTCAGCGTGGCCTTCTACAGCATGGTGTTCGTCTTCTCGCTCTTCTTCCAGCAGGTCCAGGGCCACTCCGCGTTGTCCGCCGGGCTGATGTTCCTGCCGATGACGGGCCTGATCGCGGTGACGAACGTGGTGGCGGGGAAGCTGGCGGGCCGCTACGGCCCCCGGCTGCCGATGCTCGTGGGCCAGCCCCTCGCCGTGACCGGCCTGCTCCTCCTGCTGTACGTCGACGCCGGCACGCCCCCGGCGCTGGTGGCCGTGCTGCTGGTGCCGCTGGCGTTGGGCTGCGCGCTGACCGTGCCGCCGCTGACCGCCGCGATGATGGACGCCGTACCCGCCGAGCGGGCGGGCCTGGCGGCCGGGGTGCTCAACTCGGCCCGGCAGGTGGCCGGCGGCCTGGGCATCGCGGTGTTCGGGGCGCTGCTGGGCCATGACTTCGAGGCCGGCATGCGCTGGAGCCTGGCCGTCAGCGCGGCCCTGCTCACGGTGACGTTCGTCCTCAGCTTCCGTCTCGCAGGTCACTCGGCCAGGAGGTCCTGAACTCCACGTGGTCGTACGTCACCACGCACCCCTCCCCCAGCGGCGACTGGGTCATGAAGCCGACCAGCGCGTCACCGGTCTCCTTCTCGTCGCCCAGGGTGAACAGCCGGACGAAGATCCACCGCTCCCCGTCCCGGGAGGCGTGGAAGGCGAAGGCCCGCCCCGTCCGGCTGACTCGTAGCCACACCGAACTCCCCTCCACGAAGAAGGAGTTCGCGTCGTCGGAGTGTCCCCGGGTGACCACCGTGCAGACGGTGGGCACGTCCGGGGAGTACTCCAGACAGAGCTTGGCCCAGGCCCGTTCACCGACGTGGACGTACAGCACACCGGCGTCGAAGGACGCGCTGAAGCCGACGGTGACCCGGGCGATCAACTGGAAGTCCCCTTCCGGCGCCCCCAGCAACCGGGGCGCGTCGGAGGCCGGGTCCAGCGCCTCCCCGGTGGGCGTGACGAACCGGTCCTGGCGGGGGCCGGCCCATCCGGTGAGCACACCGTCCTCGTACGTCCAGTGCCCGTCGGGTCCGTACGTACGGAGAGGGAAGGGGAGTTCGGGGAGTTCCACGTCCATGGTCCGATTCTCTCAGCAGCGGCCCGGGCCCGCGCTAGCGCTCCAGGACCCCGTTGAACCGCCGCGGCAGCCCCAGCAGGTTCTCGTCCCTCAACTCCACCGGCAGCAGGGCGGTCGGCGCGTTCTGGTACACCACCGGCCGCAACCACCGCTCGATGGCCGTGCCGCCCACGGACGTGGACGTGGAGGTCGTCGCCGGGTACGGCCCGCCGTGGTGCTGGGCCGCCGCCACCGCGACTCCGGTGGGCCACGCGTTCACCACCACGCGCCCGGCCAGCGGGGTCAGTTCGGCGAGCAGCTCCGCACCTCGCCCCTCCCCGGCCGCCTCCTCGGCGGACAGCTGGACCGTCGCCGTCAGGTTGCCCGGCAGACGCGACAGCACCGCCGCCGCCTCGCCCTCGTCCTCGTAGCGGGCCACCACGGTGACCGGCCCGAAGCACTCCTCCAGGAGCCGGTCGTACGCCCCCTCCGCGGCCAGCCTGCCCGCCGGCACCGTCAGGAACCCGGCGCTGACCGTGTGCTCGCCGCCCGCGCCCGGGGTGACCGGGGAGTCCACGTCCGGCAGCTGCGCGCGCTCGGCCACACCGGCGACGAAGTCGTCCCGCATGCGGTGGTCGAGGAGCACCCCGGCCTCGGTGTCGCTGACCGCGTCGGTGAGGGCCTTGACCAGCCCGTCACCCGCCGCGCCGGACGGCACCAGCACCAGACCGGGCTTCACGCAGAACTGCCCGACCCCCAGCGTCATCGACCCGGCCAGACCGGAGCCGATCGCCTCTGCCCGCTCGGCGGCGGCCGCCTCCGTCACCAGGACCGGGTTCAGCGAGCCGAGTTCGCCGTGGAACGGGATCGGCACGGGACGGGCGGCGGCCGCGTCGAAGAGGGCCCGGCCGCCCCGGACGGAACCGGTGAAGCCCGCGGCGGCGACCAGCGGGTGCTCGATCAGCTCGACGCCCGCCTCGAAGCCGTGCACGAGGCCCACGACGCCCTCGGGGACGCCGTGACCGGCGGCGGCACGGCGCAGCACCTTGGCGACCAGCTCGGACAGGGCCGGGTGGTCGGGGTGGGCCTTGACGACGACCGGGCAGCCCGCCGCCAGCGCGCTCGCGGTGTCCCCGCCGGCGACGGAGAAGGCGAAGGGGAAGTTGGAGGCGGAGTAGACGGCGACGACGCCGAGTGGGACCTTGTAGCGACGCAGGTCCGGGATGGGCGGGGTCGCCGTGTCGTCGGGGTGGTTGATGACGACGTCGAGGAAGGCGCCCTCGTCGACGATGTCCGCGAAGGCCCGCAACTGGAAGCTGGTGCGGGCGAGTTCCCCGGTCAGCCTGACCGGGCCGAGGGCGGTCTCGGCGTCGGCGGTCTCGACCAGGCCGTCCCTGGCCGCGTCCAGGCCCGCGGCGGCCGAGCGCAGGAAGGCGGAGCGCACGGCCCGGTCGGCGAGGGCGCCGCGCACGGCGTGGGCCGCCCGGACCGCCGCGTCCACCTCCTGGGCTGTGGCCTCCACCGCAACCTGTTCACGCTGCTTCCCGGTGCGCGGGTCGACACTCCAGACTGGTGCTGCTGCCACCGCGGGTCCCTCCCAGTAAGGCCGCAAAAGTAGGTCACCGATGAGCCGCGTTCGATATACTGAACACTGTCTCTGATGATGAATATGCTGCTCGGAGACTACATATCTCGGGTCCTGAATATCCAGGCCCGCGTCGGACGAAGGGGTCAAGGGCGATGACGGCAGGCGACACGGGCGGCGGGGCGCAGGTCAAGTCCGCGGTGCGGACCGTTGAGCTGCTCGAGTACTTCGCCGGCCGGCCCGGCATGCACTCCCTCGCGGCCGTGCAGGAGGCCGTGGGCTACCCCAAGTCCAGCCTGTACATGCTGCTGCGCACGCTCGTGGAGCTGGGCTGGGTGGAGACGGACGCGACGGGCACGCGGTACGGCATCGGGGTGCGGGCGCTGCTGGTGGGCACGTCGTACATCGACGGCGACGAGGTGGTGGCCGCCGCCCGGCCGACCCTGGACCGGCTCTCGGACGACACCACGGAGACCATCCACCTGGCCCGGCTCGACGGCACCAACGTCGTCTACCTCGCCACCCGCCAGTCCCAGCACTATCTGCGCCCCTTCACCCGGGTCGGACGCCGGCTGCCGGCCCACTCCACCTCCCTCGGCAAGGCGATCCTCGCCACGTACAGCGACGAGCAGGTGCGCAAGCTGCTGCCGGAGACGCTGCCCGCGCTCACCGAGAACACCCTCACCGACCGGGAGAAGCTCATCGAGGAGCTGCACCAGGTGCGGGAACAGGGCTTCGCCGTCGACCGCGAGGAGAACACGCTGGGCCTGCGCTGCTTCGGCGTGGCGATCCCCTACCGCACCCCGGCCCGGGACGCGATCAGCTGCTCGGTGCCGGTGGCCCGGCTCACCCCCGCCCACGAACAGACGATCAAGGACGCGCTGTTCGACGCGCGGGACCGGCTGGCGCTGGCGACCCGCAGGCTCTGAGCGCGCGGTCGTGGGCCCCGGGCCCGTGCCGTCGTAGGCTCGGGCCCCATGGAGATCGTGCTGCGTACCGTCCGGGACAGTGACCTGCCGGTGTTCCACCAGCAGATGACCGACCCCGACGCCGTCCGGATGGCCGCGTTCGGCCCCGAGAACCCCGAAGACCGGGAGGCCTTCGCGGCCTACTGGCGGCGCGTGCGCGACTCCTCCCACGTGCTGCGCACGGTGCTGGTCGACGGCGAGGTGGCCGGCAACGCGGCGGTCTACGGGGTGGCCGGCGAGCGCGAGGTGACGTACTGGATCGACCGCGCCTACTGGGGCCGGGGCGTGGCGACGGCCGCGCTGCGGTCCCTGCTCGCCCAGGTGCCCGAACGGCCGCTGTACGCGCGGGCGGCGGCCGACAACACCGCGTCGCTGCGGGTGCTGGCCAAGTGCGGGTTCCGCGAGACGGCACGGGCCAGGGCGTACGCGAACGGACGCGGGAAGGAGATCGCGGAGGTCGTGCTCGTCCTGGAGGCTTGTGCGCCTCCCCCGTGCGGCGGAGCCGGATCGTCGGACCGCAGGAGGTGAACGCCCCGGGGCGCGCGGGAGCGTTGGGGCATGACGATCTCCACGGCCACGGTCTCCACCGGCATCTCCGCCGGGCGCCGATCGCTCCGCCTCGTGACCATCGCCGCCTGTCTGCCGTATCTGTCCCTCGAGCTCGCCCGGATCGCCGGGAGTCACCTCGGCAACCCGGCCGGCAGTCCGCTGCCGGGGCACCGGGTGACGTCGGCGCTCGCCAACGGGCTCATCGTGCTGATGGACGCGGCCGTCGTCGTGCCGGCGCCGCTGCTGACCCGCCCCTGGGGCCGGAGGGGGCCCGCCTGGCCGCCAAGGGTGCCGATGTGGCTCGCCACGGGACTCCTCGCACCCGTCATGGTGGCCTCGCCGCTGCACCTCGTCCTCCGGGGCACCGGCGGCGGCCACGACGGTCCGGGTGACCGGCCCTTCCTCGGCGACCGGGTCCTCGCGGTGGTCTACGGCGGGTTCGTCGTGCAGGGGCTGGCGCTGGAAGCGCTGTTCGCCGGGTACACCCGTGAGCGCCGGGGGCACCTGTGGCGGGGCAGGGTGCGCGAGTTGCCGGCCGGGGGTGCGGCGGGGGTGGGGCGGCCGGCGGCCGTGGCGGCGGAGCCCGTCGCGCTGTTCCCGGGCGCGGTGCGGCTGATACGGGCCTGCGGCGCGGCGAGCCCGGACGGCAGCGGCGACCGGTCCCCGCAGCGCGTCCACCTCCTCTTCCTCACCGCGGCCGTCACCGGCGCCTGGCGGCTCGCCTTCCGCCGGGGCCGTGCGCTGCCGGTCTCCGTCCCGCTCGTGCTCGCGTGGACCGGCTCCGGGGCCGTGGCGTGCCGGGGCGGCTGGACGCTGCTGGGACCTTGGGTGTCGGGCGACCCGCCGACCGCACCGACCGGGCTCACCTACGCTGGACAGATGACCGTCGGCCTGCTCGAGGCGAGCGTCCTCGCCCGCCTCGTCACCTTCCGGACCGCCAAGGCCCCCCGGTGACACGGTGGCTGGACCCGCTGTTCGGCGGCCGGGCGCGACGGCGCTGGATCCATCTGATCCTGGGCGGCGCGCTCGCCATGCCGTACGTCCTCGTCGGCTCGGTGATCGTCGGGCCGATCACCGGTGTGGACGACGTCTTCGGTTCGCTCCCCCTCCAACTGGGCTAGTTCGCCGTAGGGTTGCCGATCGCCGCGGTCACCTCGCTGTTCCCGCTGACCCGGCCGCTGGAGACCGGGGCCGTGCGGGCCCTGTGCGGGGTCGGCCCGGAATCCCTCGCTCAGGGGCCGGCCCGGACGCGGTCCGAACGGGTGCGCACGGCCGCCTGGTTCACCCTGCACCTCGGCTTCGGCGGGATCATCGCCGGGATGTCGCTGGCCGTGCCGCCGTTCGCGGTGACGCTGATCGTCCTGCCTCTGTTCGCCGGGCTGCGCCACTCCCCGCTCGCCCTGCCCGAAGTTCTCGACCACACCTGGGAGTTGGTCCTGTTACCGGCCGCCGGCGTGGCCATGCTGCTCGTGCTCGCCGCCTGCGCCGCCGGCTGCGGTGCCCTGCTGGCCCGCTGGGCGCCTGCGCTGCTCGGGCCCACTCCCGCGGCCCGGTTGGCCGCCGTCGAGGCCCGCGCCGCCGACCTCGCCGTGCGCAACCGGCTCGCCCGCGAGCTGCACGACTCCGTCGGTCACGCCCTGAGCGCCGTCACCCTCCAGGCGAGCGCGGCCCGCCGGCTCCTCGACACCGACCCGGAGTTCGTCCGCGAGGCCCTCGCCGCCATCGAGGAGACCACCCGGCGCACGGTCGGTGAACTCGACGCCGTGCTCGGCGTGTTGCGAGACGGCGACACGCCCGGCACCGCCCCCGCGCCGACCCTCGCGAGCGACCTGGACGGACTGCTGCGCCGCACCCGGGCCGCCGGGCAGCCGGTCAAGGCCTCCGTCGGCACCGACCCCGCCGCCCTGCCGCCGCTGGTCTCCCGGGAGGCGTACCGGATCGTGCAGGAGGGCCTGAGCAACGCCCTGAAGCACTCCGGCACACCGGTCGCCGTCCGTATCGCCACCGCCGCCGGCCGACTGGAGATCACCGTAGAGAACCCGCTGGTGACCGTCCCCGCTCCCCGCCCCGGCGGCGGGCACGGTCTGCGCGGCATCGCCGACCGGGTGCGGCTGCTGGGCGGCACCGCGGAGGCGGGACCGACGGGGACCGCCTGGCGGCTGCACGTACGGCTGCCCCTGACCACGCCCGCGACAGCGGCCGGGCAGCACGCCCGGCCACTCCCGAAAGGACCCGCATGACCCGGCCCGCCATCCGGATCGTCCTCGCCGACGACGAGCGCATGGTTCGCACCGCCCTGCGCGCCATCCTCTCCGCCGAGCCCGGCCTGGAGGTCGTGGGTGAGGCGACCGACGGCGCCGAGGCCGTGTCGGTGGTCCGGGAGCTGCGGCCCGACGTCGTGCTCATGGACGTCCGGATGCCGCAGGTCGACGGCATCCGGGCCACCGAGCGGATCGTCGGCTCCTCGGAGCGGCCGCCGCGGATCGTCGTCGTGACCACCTTCGAGAACGACTCCTATGTGTACGAGGCCCTGCGCGCGGGTGCCGCCGGCTTCCTGCTGAAGCGGGCCGACGCCGACGCCCTGGTGCAGGCGGTACGGCTGGTCGCGCGCACCGACAGCCTGCTGTTCCCGGCGGCCGTACGGGCCCTCGCGGCCGAACACGGGTGCAGGGCCACGCCCTCCGCGCCCTGGGTGAGCAGGCTCACCGGACGCGAGCGGGACGTCCTGCGGCACATGGCCGGCGGACTGACCAACGCCGAGATCGCCCGGCGCCTGGACGTGGGCCCCGCGACCGTGAAGTCGCACGTGGCGGCCGTCCTGGCGAAGACCGGCACCCGGGACCGCACCCAGGCTGTGATCGCCGCGTACGAGGCCGGTTTCCTGAACCCGGGATGAGAAAGCCGGGCGTACGGGAACGATCGCCGCCTTCTCGATCGTCTACGAAGCGGGATGAACAAGACGATCAGGCGGGCGTCCGTCTTCGCGCTGCTGCTCGTGCTCGCTCTGCTGGTCAGGGCGACCTGGGTGCAGTTCTACGACGGCAAGGCCCTCGCGGACGACAACGACAACCGGCGGAACGCGATCCAGACGTACTCGCGGCCGCTCGGGAACATCATCGTGGCCGGAAACGCGATCACCGGCTCCACCCGGACCAAGGGAAGCGATCTCGCGTACAAACGGACGTACACGGACGGCAAGCTCTACGCCGCCGTGACGGGCTACGCCTCGCAGGCCTACGCCCCCACCCAGCTGGAGGGCATCTACCAGGACCTGCTGAACGGCACGGACAACAAGCTGAAGACCGTGATGGACACCCTCACCGGCGAGCGCGCCGACCCGGGCGACGTGCTCACCACGATCGACCCGGACGTGCAGAAGGCGGCGTACCGCGCGCTCGGCGGCACCAAGGGCGCGGCCGTCGCGATGGACCCGAAGACCGGCAGGATCCTGGCGGTGGTGTCCACGCCGTCGTACGACCCCGATTCTCTCACCGACGCCAACACGGCGGGCTCCGCCTGGAAGCAGCTCAACGCCGACAAGGCCAAGCCGCTCACCAACCGCGCGCTGCGCCAGCCGCTGCCGCCCGGATCGACGTTCAAGCTGGTGGTGGCCGCGGCCGCGCTGGAGGACGGGCTCTACAAGAACGTGGGCGACCCGACCGACAGCCCGGATCCCTACACCCCGCCGGGCACGACGCACGTGCTGGTGAACGAGAACGCGTCGGCGCCGTGCAGGAACGCCTCCATCCGCGTGGCCCTGCAGTACTCCTGCAACAACGTCTTCGGCCATATGGCCGTCCAGCTCGGCCAGGACAAGGTGAAGGCGATGGCTGAGAAGTTCGGCTTCAACGACGACAAGCAGGACGTGCCGGTGCGGGCCTACGCGAGCGTGTACCCCTCCGGCATGGACCAGGCGCAGACCGCGTATTCCGGCATCGGCCAGTTCGACGTCACCGCGACCCCGCTGCAGATGGCCATGGTGTCTGCGGCCATTGCCAACGGCGGCAAGCTGGTCTCGCCGCACATGGTGTCGCAGATCACCGACAGCGGCGGTGATGTGCTGCAGAACTACGACGACAGCGCGGACAGCAAGGAGATCGTCAGCTCCTCCACCGCCGAGCAGCTCCAGTCGGCGATGGAGACCGTGGTCAAGGACGGCACCGGCACGAACGCGCTGATCGACGGGGTCACCGTCGGCGGCAAGACCGGCACCGCCCAGCACGGCGAGAACAACAGCAAGACGCCGTACGCCTGGTTCACGTCCTTCGGCAAGTCCGACAGCAGCGGCAAGGAGGTCGCCGTCGCCGTCATGGTGGAGCAGTCGGACGCGGCGCGGTCGGAGGTCAGCGGCAACGGTCTCGCCGCGCCGGTGGCCAAGGCCATGATGCAGGCGGCACTCAAGTGACCTCGAGGGGGCAGTTCCGGGAACTGCCCCCTCGCCCTTACTTCACCCCGAGAACCTGCTCCACCGGATCGATGGCGAAGTACACGAGGAACAGCACCGACACGGCCCACAACAGCCAGTTGACCTCCCTCGCCTTCCCCAGCACCGTCTTGATGAGCACGTAGGAGAGGAAGCCCGCGCCGATCCCGTCGGTGATGGAGTAGGTGAACGGCATCGCCGCGATGGTGAGGAACGCGGGGATCGCGATCTCGTACCGGTCCCAGTCGATGTGCTTGACGTGGGTCATCATCAGGAATCCCACCGCGATCAGCGCGGGCGCCGCCGCCTGGAGCGGGACGATGGTGAGCAGCGGGGTGAGGAAGAGGGCTAGGCCGAACAGGCCGCCGGTGACGAGGTTGGCGAGGCCGGTGCGGGCGCCCTCGCCGACGCCGGCCGCGGACTCGATGTAGGCGGTGTTGGAGGAGGCGGAGCCGAGACCGCCGACGGCGGCCGCGGCGCCGTCGATGAACAGCACGCGGCCGATGCCGGGCACCTGCCCCTTCTCGTCGAGCAGTCCGGCCTCCGCGCTGATGCCGACGATCGTGCCCATGGCGTCGAAGAAGTCCGACAGGATCAGGGTGAAGACCAGCAGCACGGCCGTGAGGACGCCGGCCTTGGCGAAGCCGCCGAACAGGCTGAAGTGACCGATGAGCCCGAAGTCCGGGGCGGCGACGAGCTTGTCGGGGACCTTGGGCGTGGTCAGGCCCCAGCTCTTGATGTCGGCGACGGCGTTGATGACGATCGCGACGACCGTCATCGTCACGATGCTGATGAGGATCGCGCCCTTCACCTTCCGGGCGAGCAGCGCGATGGTCAGCAGCACGCCGAGGCAGAAGACGAGCACGGGCCAGCCGGTGAGGCGTCCGACGGCGCCCAGTTGCACGGGCACGGTGGTGTGCGCGGCGTCCGGGATGCGGCTGACGAATCCGGCGTCGACGAAGCCGATGAAGGCGATGAACAGGCCGATGCCGACGCCGATGGCCTGCTTCAGCTGCTGCGGGATCGCGTTCATGATGGCCTCCCGCAGTCCGGTGAGGACCAGCAGGCAGATGACGAGGCCCTCCAGGACCACCAGGCCCATCGCGTCGGGCCAGCTCATCAGCGGCGCCAACTGGAAGGCGACCACGGCGTTGAGGCCGAGGCCGGCGGCGATGGCGAGCGGCAGATTGCCGCCGACACCCATGACGACCGTCATCACGCACGCCACCAGCGCGGTGGCGGTGACGAGTTGGCCGGTGTCGAGCGTGTGCCCGAACTTGTCCTTGGCGCTGCCCAGAATGATCGGATTCAGGACGAGGATGTACGCCATGGTGAAGAACGTGGCGAAGCCGCCGCGTATCTCCCGGCCGAACGTGGATCCCCGCTCGGAGATCCTGAAGTACCGGTCCACTGACATGGTCCCACTCCTCGTCACCTGATGATCGGCTTGCGGATGCTGGCTGGATTGTTCCCCTCTTCAACCTGTTCCAGGTTTTCCCTGTGTTACGGAATCCGGTTCGGCGGACCATACCCCTGAGACGCCCGTCACCCGAGGCTGAGCGACATCACGGCCCCCGCCACGGCACGGTGCTGCCGGTGGCGGGGGCCGGGTACGAGCGGCTGCTCAGGTCGTGCTGCTGGGGCTCAGCTGACGAAGTACGTCGGGTTCGGCAGCTTGTAGGTGCGGTCGGCGTAGCCGCCGTCCAGGTCCGAGTACTGGTCGCCGAAGTTGGCGATGATCTCGTACCCCAGGTCGTCCTCGATGTGCTTGCGCGTGCCGGACTTGTACTGCACGGTCGTGCAGTTCCAGGTGCCCGGGGTGGCGCAGTCCTTCAGATAGGCCGGCGGGTTGGCCTTGTCCTTGAGGAACATGTGGTCGGCGTCGAGGTTCACATCGGCGCCGACCTTCTTCAGGTTCGCGACGGCGGCGGCGCGCTGTGCCTCGGTCAGACCGGAGTTGTAGAAGACCTCGACGCCCTTGGACTCGGCGTACCGGACCAGCTCGGGGCTGCCGAAGACGGCCGGCCGGTCGGCGCGGTTCACGTAGTCGTTCCACGTGGTGGAGTTGTACGTGTAGTTGTAGCGCTTCTCGTAGTCCAGGCTGAGCAGCAGCGTGTCGTCGATGTCGAAGACGACGGCCGGCTTCTCCCCGCGGTGGTGCGCCTTGCGGGCCGCCTTGTCGATGTACCGCTCGGCGTCGGCGTCGACGCTCGCCAGGTCCTTGGCGTACGGGCTGTCCGGGGACGCCTGGTAGACGCCGTTGCTGTCGGCGGTCGTGCCGTAGTAGGTGTCGATGTCCTTCACCAACTGCCCGATGTTGTAGGGCTCGTGGGTGGAGTTCGCCGTCGACTGACCGGCGGTGGCCACGCCCGCGCCGTACAGCGCGACGCCGGCGAGAGCGCAGGCGGCACCGGCGGCGACGACTCTGTGGGACTTCCGCATGGATTCTCCGGATCTGGTGGATGAGAGTGATGTACCAGGTCAGAGATTGTCTACGCGCATAACACCCCACACTGCGAGGCCTGTTATGCGATCGATATGCTTTTCTCCGTGATCACTGCGCGGTTCGCCGTACGGCCCGAGCAGGCCGACGCCGGCGGTTTCGATCCGGGCGACAGCAGTGAGGCACCGATGGCACGGGACGGCTACGACGCCCCCGGCCTTCGCGCGCTTCCTCTCGCCCCTCGTTCGTGGAGGTCGCGGACCGTCCGTTGCCGGTCGTGAACGTGGTGAGCCGGCGGTGAGGCGGAGAGGATCCGGGCATGGGATTCGTCCGAACGCACCTGGAGCTGGCCGGGATCCATCCGGCGACCGACAAGAGCGGACGGCTGGTACTGGAGTTCGCGCCGAACCGGTTCAAGCACGATGTGGGGCTGCGCATCAGCTGTTCGGGCGTGCGGCACTTCTCCGTCGACCACCACCACGCGATCGACTGGATGCGGGTCGAGACCGTGCTGCTCGACGAGATCCTCCCGGACGGGCACGGCGACGCGGACGGTGCCGGGGACGGCGGCCGTGTGCACGAGATCGCGCTGACCGACGCCTCGATCACCGTCCGCTGCCAGGACCTCCACGCGGAGTGGGACGGCGGCAGCTGACGCCGGACGTCGGTTCATCGTCGCGCCGGTCGCCGTACTGCCGGTCGTCACGGCCCGGCCGGCAGGAGCCGTCCGACGCCCGGGCGGAGTCCTCCTTGTCGCCGGCCGCCAGGTTCCTGGGTCAGCCGGCGTAGGGGTCCGGCACCTGGCCCGGCCGGGACAGGAACTCGAAGTCGCAGCCGGTGTCGGCCTGGGTGATCTGACCGTTGTAGAGGACGCCGTAGCCGCGCTCGTAGCGGGCGGGCGGCGGTGTCCAGGCGGCTCGACGGCGCTCCAACTCCCCGTCCTCCACGTGGAGATGCAGACGGCGGGCCGCGACGTCCAGGGTGATGAGGTCCCCGGTGCGCACCAGCGCCAGCGGGCCGCCGACGTACGACTCCGGGGCCACGTGCAGCACACAGGCGCCGTAACTCGTGCCGCTCATCCGGGCGTCGGAGATCCGGACCATGTCCCGCACACCCTGCTTCAGCAGGTGGTCGGGGATGGGGAGCATGCCGTACTCGGGCATGCCGGGGCCGCCCTTGGGACCGGCGCCCCGGAGCACCAGCACGCTGTCGGCGGTGATGCCGAGCGCGGGGTCGTCGATGGTGCGCTGCATGGTCCGGTAGTCGTCGAAGACCACGGCCGGACCGGTGTGCCCGAGCAGGTGGGGCTCGGCGGCGACGTGCTTGATGACCGCGCCGTCCGGGCAGAGGTTGCCGCGCAGGACCGCGACCCCGCCCTCGCGCGCGACCGGGTTGTCGCGGGGGCGGATGACGTCGTCGTCGTGCACCTGCGCGCCCTCCAGCTGCTCGCGCAGGGTGTCGTACGACACCGTCGGACGGTCCAGGTGGAGCAGGTCGGTGATCCGGGACAGGAAGCCGGGCAGGCCGCCCGCGAAGTGGAAGTCCTCCATCAGGTACCGCTGTCCGCCGGGGCGGACGTTGGCGAGGACGGGCACGGTCCGGGCGATGCGGTCGAAGTCGTCCAGGGTGAGCCGCACCCCGGCGCGGCCCGCCATGGCGATCAGGTGGATGACGGCGTTGGTGGAGCCACCGAGGCCGAGGACGGTGGTGACGGCGTCCTCGAAGGCCTCGCGGGTGAGGATCCGCGACAGCCGGCGGTCGTTCCGCACCAGCTCCACGGCGGTCATTCCGGCCTTGGCGGCCATCCGGTCGTGTCCGGAGTCGACCGCCGGGATGCTCGACGCGCCCGGCACGGTCACACCGAGGGCCTCGGCGGCGGCGGTCAGCGTGGACGCCGTCCCCATGGTCATGCAGTGCCCCGGGGAGCGCGCGAGTCCGCTCTCCAGCTCGGTCATCTCGCAGTCGCCGATGAGGCCGGCCCGTTTGTCGTCCCAGTACTTCCACATGTCGGTGCCGGACCCGAGCACCTCGCCCCGCCAGTGTCCCGGCAGCATGGGCCCGGCAGGCACGAAGACGGCGGGCAGGTCGGCGCTGGCCGCACCCATCAGCAGCGCGGGCGTGGACTTGTCGCACCCGCCCATCAGCACCGCCCCGTCGACCGGGTAGGAGCGCAGCAGCTCCTCGGTCTCCATCGCCAGCAGGTTCCGGTAGAGCATCGGCGTCGGCTTCTGGAAGGTCTCGCTCAGCGTCGAGACGGGGAACTCCAGCGGAAACCCGCCCGCCTGCCACACCCCCCGCTTCACGGCCTGGGCGCGGTCGCGCAGGTGCACATGGCACGGGTTGATGTCGGACCACGTGTTGAGCACGGCGATCACGGGCTTGCCCAGGTGCTCCTCGGGCAGATACCCGAGCTGCCGGGTCCTGGCCCGATGACTGAAGGACCGCAGCCCGTCGGTCCCGTACCACTGGTGGCTCCTCAGCCTGTTCACAGGGACCATCCGGCGGCGATGGCGGCGACCTCGGCGCGCTCGTCCTCGGGCAGCGGCTTGCTCGGCGGCCGCACGTCCCGGCGGCACAGGCCGAGGGCGGCGAGTGCCTCCTTGACGACGGTGACGTTGTTCGCGGAGCCGTGGGCGGCGCGCAGTTCCTCGAAGCGGCGGATCTGCTCCCAGACCTTCATGGCGGCGGGGTAGTCGCCGGATCGAAGCGCTTCAACCATGTTCAGCGAAACGGCCGGGGCGACGTTCACGAGCCCGGAGGTGAACCCGGTGGCGCCCGCGGAGAAGTAGGAGGGGGCGTACGGTTCGGCGAGCCCGGCGACCCAGACGAAGCGGTCGAGGCCCGCGTCCCGCGCGAAGGCCGCGAACCGTGCGGCGTCCGGTACGGCGTACTTCACGCCGATGACGTTCGGGCAGTGGTCGGCGAGCTCGGCGAGCCGGGCGCCGGGCAGCGCCGCGTTGCGGAGGTACGGCACCACGCCCAGCTCGGGCACGGACTCGGCGATGGCACGGTGGTAGTCGACCCAGCCGCCCGCCGAGACGTAGGGATGGACGGGCTGGTGGACCATGACCATACCGGCGCCGACGTCGCGGGCGTGCCGGGCGGAGGCGGTGGCGGTGGGCAGGTCGTGGCCTACGCCGACGAGGATCGCGGCGCGGTCGCCGGCCTCCTCGACGGTCGACTCGGTGACCAGGCGGCGTTCTTCGGGGGTGAGGGCGTAGAACTCGCCGGTGTTGCCGTTGGGGGTGAGGGTCCGGATCCCGCCGTCGAGCAGGCGACGCAGCAGGGCCCGGTGGGCGCCGGTGTCGATGGAGCCGTCCGCGGCGAAAGGGGTCACCGGGATGGCCACCACGTCGGCCAGGGCCGCCCGTTGGGGCTCGAACGTCACACTGCTCATCGATGACCTTCCTCCGGGTGGGGGCCGGCGGCTCGGGTGTCCTCGCTGTCCGCGGGGAAAGCCCGCTCCACGAAGGACGCGATGTGGGCGTGCAGCGCGCCCGCCGCGGCGTCGGCGTCGCCGGCGAGCGCGAGTCGCAGGATCTCCCGGTGCTCGGCGGCCTCCCGCTCCCAGGAGGGTTCGGCGGCCCAGGCGACGGCGGAGACCAGCGCGGCCTGGTCGCGGACCTCGTCCAGCATCCGGCCCAGCAGCGGATTACCGCAGGGCAGGTAGAGGGCGCGGTGGAAGTCCCGGTTGGCGAGGGAGCGTTCCGCGGCGTCGGTGGCGTCGTCCGCACGGATCAGCGCGTCGCGCGCGGCCGCGAGAGAGGCGCCCCGTGCGACGGCTCTCCGTAGCGCCTCCGGCTCCAGCAGCAGCCGTACGTCGTGGACCTCGCGTGCCATGTCCGCGTCCACCATGCGCACCGTGACGCCCTTGTACTGGCTCATGACGACGAGACCGGTCCCGGCGAGCGTCTTCAGCGCCTCACGCACCGGGGTCTTGGACACCCCGAACTGCGCGGCCAGTTCCGTCTCGACCAGGGCCTGGCCTGGCGTCAAATGGCCAGTGAGAATGCGGTGTTTGATCGCGTCCAGCACGTACTGCGTGCGGGACGGGATCGGGGTGGGCACAGAGGTCATGCGGCCCTCTCGGATCTCACATATCGCGTCTCGTATATGACGTACGAAGTACGACGCGGTTGAAGGTAGGAGCGGGCCCGCCTTTCGTCAATGCTTCTGACAAAAGAGCTCGGAGACCTCTCAGACGGTGTGGACGTCGCCCTCGACGGCGGTACGGGTGCGCCGGCCGCAGACCGCGGCGGCGCGGGCGGTGGCCGCCTCGCGGGTGAGCGTGGGGCCGACGTGGGTGACGAGCAGTTCGCGTACGCGGGCGTCGAGGGCGACGCGCCCGGCGTCCTCCGGCGTCAGATGCACCTGCTCTCGGTGTTCGCCTTCGCGATGCGCGTCGATGTCGGACTCACACAGGAACAGGTCGGCGCGGGAGGCGAGTTCGCCGAGCGCGGCACACGGGCCGCTGTCCCCGGAGTAGGCGAGCACGCTCCCCTGGCATTCGGCGCGCAGTCCGTACGCCTCGGTGTCGTGGGCGACGGCGCGGGCGGTGAGGCGGAGGTTCCAGTGCCGCACTTCATGGCCGTCGTACAGGGCCCGGAAGTCGAGGACGCCCTTGAGGAAGTCGACGTCCGCCCGCCCGAAGAAGCCGGCCAGCCGGTGGGCGCAGTCCTGCGGGGCGTACACCGGGACCGGTGCGGCCGGGGTCATCCCGCCGAAGGCGAACGCGTAGGCGGCGGACAGCAGATCGGCGCTGTGGTCGGCGTGCAGATGGGAGATCCAGATCGCGGTGAGCCGTGCGGGATCCGTGTGCCGCTGCAACGCGGCGAACGTACCGGGCCCCGCGTCCACCCACACCTCGGCACCCCCGCCGGACAGCAGGTATCCGGAGCAGGGCCGATCGGGACCGGGGTGCGGGGAGGCGGTGCCGAGGACGGTGAGGGTGAGTGGCATGGGGGGAGGGTACGACGGCCGGGGTCTCCGCTTCGGCGCACCCGGGCAAGCGGAACCCGGGCTTCTCGCAGCCGGGTCGCCTGTGCGACGGCCCCGACCGGCCCCGACGGGGCCGGCGGACGCAGAACGCCAGCGGTCCCGCGGCGGTTGCCCTTGGCCCGTCGGTGGAGCCGCCCGCGGCCGTGGCCGACCGGGGCGGCACGGTCCGGCCGGGTGGCCACGGCCGCGCCCTGCTCGCGCTCCTCGGGGCGGTGTCGACCGCGGCAGCCGGACGGCTGGAGCCCCGGGTGTTCTGTCCCGTCACGCCCCGCGGACGGAAGAAGGGTTTCCCGGCCACGGGGAAGTGACGTGTACGTCCTCAGGGGCGCCATCCCGGGTCCCGCCCGCTCAGCCCCACCGCCCGGTCCAGCAGTGGCGCGTCCTCCGGAACCGGGACGACCGGGCCGAAGATGCCGCCGCCGCGGCTCGCGTCCTCGGCCGCCGCGAGGAGGAAGCCGTGGGCCGAGCCCAGGGCGCCGGGGTCGGGCGCGTAGGAGCGGCCGAGGGCGCGGGCCAGGTCCCAGCCGTGGATGGCCAGTTCGTCGGCCACGACGGCACCGGCGACCTCGCCGGGCAGGTTCACCCCGCCGGCACGGGTCATGCCGGTCCAGGCGGCCGGGTCGCGCCAGGCGTCGGCCAGTTCGTCGAGAACCTTGGGCAGCTCCTCGCGCCAACCGGGGCCGACGTCCGGGAGGGCGGCGACCGGACTGGTGTCGGTCGTCGCCCCCAGGTCCTTGCGCGCGGCGTCGCGGAAGGCCACGGAGAGCATGTGGATGTGGCCCAGCAGGTTCCGCACCGTGTAGTCCGGACACGGGGTGGGCGAGGCCAGCTGCTCGTCGGTCACCGACTCGGCGAGCCGCGCCACGAGCCGGGTCTGCGGGCCGAGGTCGAGCACGGTCATGCGGGTCACTCCTTCACGGTTGCACTCCTCGTACGAAGGGCTGACCGGCCGGCTCCCCGAAACTCATCGGTGCCGCGCAGCCGCGCCCACGGCGAGCGCCCACCGCCGAAACACCACACCGCGATCACCGGGTCGCACAGCGCGCAGCCGAACGAGGAGTCGTGGGCGAACGGCACGATCGGGTGTCCCTTGAGGTGGTGCACGACGTCCCAGGCCGTGTGCAGCAGCCAGCCGACGCCGATCCAGGCCCAGGAGTCCAGGCCCTTGTAGGCGACGTAGGTGGCCACCGCGGTGAACGCGAACTCCCAGCCGCCGAGGCCGCCGCCGCTGAGGTAGGCGGCGCCCGCTCCGGCCACCATGACCGCGTTGAAGCGGCGCCGGTGCGGCTCCGGGACGAGGGACATGAGCAGGACGTAGACAAGACCGATCACGATCGGGGCGAGATAGCGCATGACGCCGACAGTAGGTTCGGGCCGGCGCGCGCCCCAGGGGCATGGCTGCCAGGTTCCGACGGATTGCCGCCGCCGCGCCGCACCGGGCGGACAGGGCATCTTGCCGATGCCGGCCCGCCGGCCTCAGGTCCACGATGAGCAGGCATGACGACTTCCTGGACGCTGCTCCGCGTTGTGCGCGACCGCAACGCGGGGCTGTATCTCACGGGCCTGCTGGTCTCCGCTTTCGGCACCTCGTCGCTGTCGCTGGCGTCGGGCGTGTGGGTCAGGGACCTGACCGGGTCCGACAGCCTGCCCGCCCTGTGCATGCTCACGGCGTGGGCCCCCACCCTCGCCGGCCCGGCGCTGGGCACGATCGCCGACCGCGTGCGCCCGGGGCCCCTGCTCATCACCCTGCACCTGGCGCTCGCCGCCGCCCTCCCGGCGCTCTTCGCCGTCCGCTCGCCCGACGGGCTGTGGCTGCTGTTCACCGTCCTGCTCCTGTACGGCACCGCCGGCGTCGTCGGCGAGGCCGCCGAGTCGGCCCTGATCGCCTCCGTCGTCCCCGGGGACCTCCTCGGGGACTTCAGCGGGCTGCGGACGACCGTCACGGAGGGCATGAAGCTCGTCGCGCCGTTGACCGGGGCGGGTCTGTACGCGGCCTTCGGCGGTCCCGCGGTCGCCTGTCTGGACGCGGGGACCTTCGTGCTCGCCGCCGGGCTGTGCGCCCTGCTGCGGGTGCCCGAGAAGCGGCCCGCCCGGTCAGGCGGCTGCCGGCGGAAGGAGACCGCCGAGGGGGTGCGGTACCTGTGGGGTCACCCGGTGCTGCGCCCGCTGGTACGGGCGGGCGGCACGACGATGCTCCTCGCCTCACTGAGCGGCACGACCGTGTACGCCGTCGTGGACCGCCTCGGCCACTCCCCCGCCTGGACGGGCGTGCTCTACGCCGTCCAGGGCTTCGGTTCGGTGACGGCCGGGCTCGTCTCGGGAGCCGCGCTGCGGCGGCTCGGCGGGCGCCGGTTCGCGGCGACGGGCATCGCGCTGACGGCACTCGCGGTGGCCGCACGGGCGGTGCCGTCGGACGCGATGGCGCTCGCCTCCGCCGCGGCGATCGGTCTGGGTCTGCCCTGCGTGCTCGTCGCTGCGTTCACCGCCGTCCAGCGGGAGACGCCCGGCCCGCTGCTCGGCCGGGTGACGGCCACCGCCAACACCCTGGTCTTCACGCCCAGCGTCATCGGCCTTGCCGTCGGCGCCGGTCTGGTCGAAATCGCCTCTCCGCAGCTGCTGTTGCCCCTCTACGGCCTGGCGCTGCTGGTCACGGCGTCCTTACTGGCTCAGCGCGCGGACAGCGCCGCCCGCACCGCTGCGAGATCCGAGTCGGACGCCAACCCGGCGTGATAGAGCCGCAGTTCGGTCGCGCCCTGGGCACGCGCGCGTGCCGTGTCCGCCGCGAGCGTGCCGGGGCTGCCGCCCATCCCGGAGACGACGGTGAAGTTGGCGGCCAGCACCGTCCGCTTCCGGGCGTGTGCGGCGAAGGGCGCCAGCAGGGCCGTACCACCCGTGCAGGGCACCACCACGCCGTCGGCGAGGGCGAGGACGCGGGCCGGGTCGGCCCCGGCGTTGGCGCCGCAGTGATAGGAGACCGGGTCGGCGTGCAGCAGGACCTGGAAGCCGGCCGGGGCGGCGGCGCGCACGGCGGCGACGGCCTCCTCCTGGAGGGTGCCGGCGGCGGCGTCGCGCCACGCGCGCGTGCGGGCCGCCGCTTCCTCGCCGAGCAGCTTCGCCACCGTCGGCCAGCCCTCGTCGTCCGTCACGCCCCGCCACAGCGGCTCCAGCGCGGCCCGCACAGAGGCCGCCAACTCATCGGCCTCCAGGCCGTGTTCACCGTACCCGGCGCGGCAGGACGGGCAGAAGCACAGGGACATCAGGTACTGCCCGGCCTCGCCGAGACCGACCCCGGAGATCTTGTCGTGGGCGTGCAGATGCTGGAGCCCGTACCAGCCGAGGGACTCCAGCTCGGTGCCCCGCGCGCCGGGGCGTACGGCGGCCTCGGCGGCCAGGTCGACCAGGTACGCGCGCGTGGCGGGCTGGGCGATGCAGGGCGCCCAGGGGTAGTGGTCGCCGTAGGCGTTGACGACGGAGGTGTCCGGATGCTCGGCGCCCATGCGGGAGTTGTGGGCGAGGACGACCCAGGTGTGCACCTCCAGGCCCGCCGCCGCGAGGGCGCGCGCCGCCTCGCCGTGGGCATCGCCCGGGGCCCAGCGGCCGGCCGTGTGGGGGCGCAGGCCACGGCCCGCCCAGCGGTCGCCGGGCGGGTAGAGGACGGCCGCGTACTCGGCGGTGACGATGCGGTGGCGGGGGTGGCGAGGGGTCAGGGCACGAGTGGAGTGGTAGGCGGCGGCGAGGGTCACCTGCTCCACACCGAGCCCGGCGATGCGCGCGGGGGCGTCGGGATCCCCGCACACATCCCAGGGGTAGACGAACACCGACGCCTTCACACGCCCTCCCTCAAGCCGGACCGCCGCTCACCCACACGCCCTCCTCCGAGCCGGACCGCGCCCCTCACACGTCCTCTTCCAGGAGCGCGTAGCCTCGTTCGATCAGCTGGGCGAGTTGTTTGACGTGGTCCTCCGTCGGCTCGTGCAGCGGGGGCCGGACCTCGCCGACGTCCAGGCCGCGCAGCCGTACGCCGGCCTTGACCAGGGAGACGGCGTAGCCGGGGCCCTGGGCGCGCAGTTCCACGAACGGGCGGTAGAAGCCGTCCAGGAGGCGCCGCACGGTCGCCGTGTCGCCCGCGGTCACGGCGCGATGGTAGGCGAGGGCGATCTCGGGTGCGAAGCAGAAGACGGCCGAGGAGTACAGGGTGACGCCGAGGGCGTGATAGGCGAGCTGGGTCTGCTCGGCGGTGGGCAGGCCGTTGAAGTACAGGAAGTCGCCCGGGACTTCGGTGCGTACGACGCTGATGATCCGCTGCATCAGGTCGAGGTCCCCGAGGCCGTCCTTGAGGCCGAGGATCCTGTCGGTGCGGGCGAGTTCCACCACCGTCCGCGGGGTGAAGACGGCGTTGTCGCGCTGGTAGACGATCACCGGCAGGGCGGTGGCCGCGGCGACCTCACGGTAGTGCCGCAGCAGGCCCTCCTGGCCGGCGAGGACGAGGTAAGGCGGCATGGCGAGCAGTCCGTCGGCGCCCGACGCCTCGGCCAGGCGAGCGTAGCGGACGGCGAGCGCGGTGCCGTACCCGGCGCCCGCGACCACCGGGACGCGCCCCTCGGCCGCCTCCACGGCCACCCGGACGCAGGCCGCGAACTCCTCCGGCA
The DNA here is from genome assembly GCF_040680195.1 of Streptomyces sp. NPDC052109. Classification (NCBI taxonomy): domain Bacteria; kingdom Bacillati; phylum Actinomycetota; class Actinomycetes; order Kitasatosporales; family Streptomycetaceae; genus Streptomyces; species Streptomyces sp. NPDC052109. The sequence continues at coordinate 118,913 of NZ_JBFAWF010000019.1, forward strand.
CCAGCGCGTGGAACTCCCCGGTGCCGCAGCAGGCGAACACGGCGGCGGCCCCGGCCGCCACACCCCCGCGGACATGCGTGCGGTAGACGTCGAGGTCGACCGAGCCGTCGGGGCCGAAGGCCGTGACGGGGAAGAAGAGCGGCCCGCGCGGATCGCTGAGCCGTTCGGTGAGAGGGGCTGGCGTCACGGGCTCTCCCTTGAGGCACACCGGTGCATGTTTCTGATTCACGTCCATATTTCTGAACGCGACCACGCTACGGGGCCCCCTTGTCGCAGGTCAAGCAGGCAAACTCTTAACATCCGGGTCGAATTCGCCGACACCACGCGACACTTGACGGTGCACGCCATGGATCCTTAGCGTGTCCACGTATGTGAATATCGGCCACAAGGAGAACCTAGGATGCCCGCTCCCCGCACCGTCCTGCTCACCGGCGCCGCCGGCGGGCTCGGCACCCTGATGCGGTCCCTGCTGCCGGGATACGGCTACACCCTGTGCCTGTTCGACGTGCGCCCCGTCGAGGGCGTGCCCGACGCGATCACCGCCGACCTCGGTGACACGGAAGCCCTGCGCGAGGCGGTGCGGGGCGTGGACGCGGTCCTGCACCTCGCGGGCATCTCCCTGGAGGCCCCCTTCGAGAAGATCCTGAAGTCGAACATCGAGGGCACCTACAACCTCTACGAGGCCGCCCGCCAGGAGGGCGTGCCCCGGATCGTCTTCGCCTCCTCCAACCACGCCGTCGGCTACACCCCGGCCCCCCGCGCGGGCGAACCGCTGATCCCGGTCGACACCCCGCGCCGCCCCGACACCTTCTACGGCCTGTCCAAGTCCTTCGGCGAGGACCTCGCCCAGCTGTACTGGGACAGGCACGGCCTGGAGACCGTGTCGGTCCGCATCGGATCCTGCTTCCCGGAGCCGACGAGCGTGCGCATGCTGTCGGTCTGGATGAGCCCGGCCGACGGCGCCCGCCTCTTCCACGCGGCGCTGACCGCCGAGGACGTCGGCCACACCGTCGTCCACGGTTCCTCCGCCAACACGCGCCTGTGGTGGGACCTGACGACCGCGCGGGCGCTCGGCTACGAGCCGCAGGACGACTCCGAGCCGTACGCCGAGAAGCTGATCGCCGAGCAAGGTGAGCTGGACCCGGAGAACCCGGCGCACAGCCACCTCGGCGGTCACTTCGTGAACGACCCGCCGATCTGGCCGTACTGATCCCTGCGGACGCCCCAGGAGCACCTCCCGAAGACACGGGAGCACTTTCGAAGAGGCCGGGCGGCGGAAAACGATCCCCACGCGCGCGGGCGGGCACCGAACGGGCCCGCCCGCGGTCGCGTTCGGGCATCCGGGGTGCCCGATCCCACCCACGCCCGCACACCCCCGCAGGTCCGAGCCGGGCACTCCACCCCGGAAACGGGCGCACACGGGCAGCATCGGGCCCGCAACAGACCTGGTCAGCTCCGCACACCCGCTGTAGAACTTTTCCCACAGGGCCCGAACGGGCAGCTCCGCGGAAGGTGGGTGAGGGTATGAGCACGAGGACGGCGGAAGAGCGCCAGCGCGAGATCGTGCGGGCCGCGCGTGCGACCGGCTCGGTCGACGTCACCGCGCTCGCCGCCGAGCTGGGCGTGGCCAAGGAGACCATCCGGCGCGACCTGCGCGCCCTGGAGGACCACGGTCTGGTCCGTCGTACGCACGGCGGCGCCTATCCGGTGGAGAGCGCCGGCTTCGAGACGACGCTCGCCTTCCGCGCCACCAGCCATGTGCCCGAGAAGCGCAGGATCGCGGCCGCCGCGGCCGAACTGCTCGGGGACGCGGAGACGGTCTTCGTGGACGAGGGCTTCACCCCGCAGCTCATCGCCGAGGCCCTGCCGGCCGACCGGCCGCTGACCGTGGTCACCGCCTCCCTGCCGGTCGCGGGCGCCCTCGCGGAGGCCGAGAACACGTCGGTCCTGCTCCTCGGCGGGCGGGTCCGGGCCGGCACGCTGGCCACCGTCGACCACTGGACGACGAAGATGCTCGCCGGCTTCGTCCTCGACCTCGCCTACATCGGCGCCAACGGCATCTCCCGCGAACACGGACTGACCACCCCCGATCCGGCGGTCAGCGAGGTCAAGGCGCAGGCGATGCGGGCCGCGCGCCGCACCGTGTTCGCGGGCGTGCACACCAAGTTCGGCGCGGTCAGCTTCTGCAGGTTCGCCGAGGTCGGCGCGCTGGAGGCGATCGTCACGAGCACTCAGCTCCCGGCCGCCGAGGCCCACCGCTACTCCCTGCTGGGGCCGCAGGTCATCCGGGTCTGACGCGTCGGCTCGCCCGCCTCGCCGGGCACCTCCAATTAAAAAATGCCCATTATGTTCATATACGTCCAGGAGTGATCCATGCGAACCCAGAGCCGACGGAGGCCGCGAGTCCCGCTCGCCATGGCCGCCGCAGGGACGCTGCTCGCCCCGCTGCTGTCCGGCTGCTGGGTCGGTGCGGGCGGGACCGGTTCCGGCGGCAACTCCATCAACGTCCTGATGGTCAACAACCCCCAGATGACCGAGCTGCAGAAGCTCGCCCCCCACTTCACCGAAGAGACCGGTATCAAGGTCAACTTCACGGTCCTGCCCGAGAACGACGTCCGCGACAAGATCAGCCAGGACTTCGCCAACCAGGCGGGCCAGTACGACGTCGCCACGCTCTCCAACTACGAGATACCGATCTACGCCCGCAACGGCTGGCTGCGCGAGATGAACTCGTACGTCGCCAAGGACCCCGCGTACGACGAGCGGGACGTCCTCGCGCCCATGCGCCAGTCCCTGACCGCCGCCGACGGCAAGCTCTACGGCCAGCCCTTCTACGGCGAGTCGTCCTTCCTGATGTACCGCAAGGACGTGTTCGCGGCGAAGGGCCTCAGCATGCCGGCCCACCCCACCTGGCAGCAGGTCGCCGACCTCGCCGCGCGGGTGGACGGCGCCAAGCCCGGAATGAAGGGCATCTGCCTGCGCGGCCTGCCCGGCTGGGGCGAGATGATCGCGCCGCTGACCACGGTGGTGAACACCTTCGGCGGCACCTGGTTCGACAAGCACTGGAAGGCTCGGCTCGACTCCCCCGAGTTCGAGAAGGCGACGAAATTCTATGTCGACCTGGTGCGCAAGCACGGCGAGTCCGGCGCCGCCCAGTCCGGCTTCGCCGAGTGCCTCAACGACATGACCCAGAGCAAGGTCGCCATGTGGTACGACGCCACGTCCGCGGCCGGCCTGCTGGAGGCGAAGGGCTCCCCGGTCAAGGGCGAGCTCGGCTACGTCCCCGCCCCTGTCGAGAAGACCCCCTCCTCCGGCTGGCTCTACACCTGGGCCTGGGGCATCCAGAAGGCCTCCCGCAACCCCGACAAGGCCTGGAAGTTCGTCTCCTGGGCGTCCAGCAAGGAGTACGAGCAGCTGGTCGGCAAGACCAGCGGCTGGTCCAACGTCCCGGCGGGCAAGCGGGCCTCGACGTACACGAACGCCGACTACCGCAGGACGGCCGCCGCCTTCCAGGACATGACGAAACAGGCCATCGAGAGCGCCCGGCCCACTGACCCCGGCGTGCAGCCGCGCCCCGCGCCCGGCATCCAGTTCGTCGACATCCCCGAGTTCACCGACCTCGGCACCAAGGTCTCCCAGGAGATCAGTTCGGCCATCGCCGGGCGCCAGTCCGTCGACTCGGCCCTGAAGAAGTCGCAAGCGCTCGCCGAGAAGATCTCCAAGGAGTACGAGGGACGATGACCGCGGCAACAGCTCCCTACACAGCGACCCCGGCACGCGCCACGCGGCAGCCCTCCGCCCGCCTGCGCGCCTGGGCCACCCGGGCTCCCCTCCTGCCCGCACTGATCTTCATGATCATCGTGACCCAGCTGCCCTTCGTGGCCACGCTGGTGATCTCCTTCTTCCACTGGAACTCCCTCTACCCGAAGGCCCGCCACTTCGCCGGCTTCGACAACTACCAGGAGGTGCTGACCGACCCGGACCTGCGCCACTCCGTGTGGACGACCGTCCTGCTCACCGTGGCGGTGGTGGTGACCAGCCTGGTCATCGGCCTGGCGCTGGCACTGCTGCTGGACCACAAATTCCCCGGCCGGGGCGTCGTCCGCACCCTGCTGATCGCCCCGTTCCTGGTGGTCCCGGTGGCCGCGGCCCTGCTGTGGAAGCACGTCCTCTTCAACCCCGAATACGGCCTGCTCAACGGCCTGTTGCACTATGTCGGCGGCCCACAACCCGACTGGATCTCCAACACACCGCTGCTGGCGGTCGAGGCCGCCCTGGTATGGCAGTGGACGCCGTTCATGATGCTGATCCTGCTCGCCGGTCTGCAGAGCCGCGACCCCGAGCAGATCGAGGCCGCGCGGGTGGACGGCGCGAACGAATGGCAGATCTTCCGCCATCTGACGCTGCCGCACCTGCGCCGCTACCTCGAACTCGGCGCCCTGCTGGGCTCGATCTACATCGTCCAGAACTTCGACGCGGTCTTCACCATCACGTCCGGCGGCCTGGGCACCGCCAACCTGCCCTACACCGTCTACCAGACCTTCTACCAGGCCCATGAGAACGGCCTCGCGTCGGCCGCCGGGGTCCTGGTCGTCATCGGCTCGATCGTCATCGCCACCTTCGCGCTGCGCGTGGTGTCGTCCCTGTTCCGCGAGGAGGTGTCCCGCGCATGAGCGGCATCGCCGTGACTCTCAAGAAGCACCGGGGCCTGAGCATCGGCCTGCTGGCCTGGCTGGTCGGCATCGTCTTCTTCCTGCCCATCGCCTGGATGGCACTGACGTCCTTCCACTCCGAGGCGGACGCGGCGACCAACCCGCCGTCCTTCGCGGCGTCGCTGACCCTCGACGGCTACCGCGAGTTCTTCGGCGCGGGCGGCGGCGCGAGCCCCTGGCCCGCGCTGATCAACTCGGCGGTCGCGTCGCTGGTCTCGACGGCCCTCGTGCTCCTCCTCGCCCTCCCGGCGGCGTACGCGCTCTCGATCCGCCGGGTGAAGAAGTGGACGGACGTCCTGTTCTTCTTCCTGTCCACGAAGATGCTGCCGGTCGTGGCCGGCCTGCTGCCGATCTACCTGTTCGCGAAGAACACCGGGATGCTGGACAACATCTGGTTCCTGGTCATCCTCTACACCTCCATGAACCTGCCGATCGCGGTGTGGATGATGCAGTCGTTCCTCGCCGAGGTCCCGGTGGCGGTGATCGAGGCGGCGCAGATCGACGGCGCCCGCCTGCCGACGGTCCTCGCGCGCGTGGTCGCCCCCATCGCCCTGCCCGGCATCGCCGCCACGGCCCTGATCTGCTTCATCTTCAGCTGGAACGAACTCCTGTTCGCCCGGGTCCTCACGGGCGTGGTCGCCGAGACCGCCCCCGTCTTCCTGACCGGTTTCATCACCAGCCAGGGCCTGTTCCTGGCCAAGGTGTGCGCCGCGTCGCTCGTCGTCTCCCTGCCGGTGCTCGCCGCGGGGTTCGCCGCCCAGGACAAGCTGGTCCAGGGCCTGTCGTTGGGAGCCGTGAAATGAAGGCCGCCGTCATCGAGTCCGTGGGCAACGCCGTCGTCACCGAGGTGCCCGACCCGACGCCGGGCCCCCGCGAGGTCGTCGTCGAGGTGGCTGCCTGCGGCCTGTGCGGCACGGACCTCCACATCCTCCAGGGCGAGTTCGCACCCAAGCTGCCGATCGTCCCCGGGCACGAGTTCGCGGGCGAGGTGGTCGGGGTCGGCAGCCGGGTCACCGAGGTCGCGATCGGCGACCGGGTGGCTGTGGATCCCTCCCTGTACTGCCACGAGTGCCGTTACTGCCGCGTCGGTCACAACAACATGTGCGAACGGTGGGGCGCGATCGGCGTGACGACGGCGGGCGGGGCGGCACAGTACGCGGTGGCGCCCGTGGCCAACTGCGTGAAGCTGCCGGAGCACGTGCGCACCGCGGACGCGGCCCTGGTGGAGCCCCTGTCCTGCGCGGTGCGCGGCTACGACGTCCTGCAGTCCCGTCTGGGCGCGCACGTCCTGATCTACGGCTCCGGGACCATGGGGCTGATGATGCTGGAGCTGGCCAAGCGGACGGGCGCGGCGAGCGTGGACATGGTCGACATCAACCCCGCCCGCCTGGAGACGGCCCGCGGGCTGGGTGTGTCCGGCTCGGCGGCGAGCGCGGACGAGTTGAACCGGCCGCAGGGCTGGGACGTGGTCGTGGACGCCACCGGCAACGCGGCGGCGATCCAGGACGGCCTGGAGCGGGTGGCGAAGGCGGGCACGTTCCTGCAGTTCGGGGTGGCCGACTACGCGACCCGGGTGACGATCGACCCGTACCGCATCTACAACCAGGAGATCACGATCACCGGCTCCATGGCGGTGCTGCACAGCTTCGAGCGGGCGGCCGAACTGTTCGCGAACGGGGTGCTGGATCCGCAGGTGTTCATCAGCGACCGGATCCCGCTGGAGCGCTACCCGCAGGCGCTGGAGCAGTTCGCCGCCGGGGTGGGACGGAAGATCGTGGTCGTGCCCTGAGCCGATCGGGCCGGAACCCTGAGCCGTTTGGGGGCCGGGTAAGGGAACGGTAAAGCGGTGTCGCTCGTTGATCCGGCATGACAGTTATGACCCCTGGCTCGAACATCCCTCTCTCCGCCGTGCGCGTGACGGTGGACGTCGCCGCCCCGGTGCGGCTCGACGTGTCGGGCCTGCTGCTCGCCGCCGACGGCAAGGTGCGCTCGGACGACGACTTCATCTTCTACAACCAGCCGACGGGCCCGGGCGTGAACCACGCGTCCGGTGGGGGTACGGCCCCCGACGCGATCACGGTCGACACCGCCGCCGTGCCGCCGGACATCGAGAAGATCGTGGTCACGGCCAGCCCGGACGCGGCCGGCCAGACCTTCCAGGGCATCGAGCCGACGGCCACGGTCCGCGACGCGGACGGCGGCACGGTGCTGGCCACGTTCACCCCGCCGCGGCTCGGCACGGAGACGGCGCTGGTCGTCGTGGAGATCTACCGCCGGGGCGGCGCCTGGAAGGCCCGCGCGGTCGGCCAGGGGTACGCCGACGGACTGGCCGGCATCGCCACGGACTTCGGTGTGACGGTGGAGGAGCCGGCGGCGGCCCCGTCGGCGCCCGCCCAGCCGGCGGCGCCGGCGGCGCCTCCGCAGCCGGTGGCCCCGCCCGCCCCGCCGGTGTCCGCTCCTGCGGCCCCGCCCGCCCCCGCTCCGGGCGCCGGGAAGATCAACCTGGACAAGGGCCGGGTCAACCTGCAGAAGAACCAGACCGTGTCCCTGATGAAGGGCGGCCGTCCGCTGCTCTCCCAGGTCAAGATGGGCCTCGGCTGGGAGCCTGCGTTCCACGGCTCGGACATCGACCTTGACGCCTCGGTCATCGCCTACGGCCCCCGGCGCAACCACATCGACAGCTGCTACTTCGGCAAGCTGACGATCCTGAACGGCGCGATCAGGCACTCCGGCGACAACCTCACCGGGGAGGGCGCGGGCGACGACGAGGTGATCACCGTCGACCTGGGCCGTCTCTCCCAGGAGGTCACCGGCCTGGTCTTCACGGTCAACTCCTTCTCCGGCCAGAAGTTCACCGAGGTCGCCAAGGCCTACTGCCGCCTGCTGGACGCCACCACCGGCGAGGAACTGGTCCGCTTCGACCTCACCCACGCCGAGTCCCAGACCGGCGTGATGATGGCCAAGCTCATCCGTCAGTTCTCCGGTGAGTGGGACATGACGGCGATGGGCGACTTCGTGAAGGCCCGGACGGTGCGGAACATGGTCGAACCGGCAGCGAAGGCTCTGTAGGCGCTCGCACGACACGGTCGGCGCCCCCGTCGGTCAGGGGGCGCCCGGTGCTCAGGGCCGCCCGCCGGGCCGGAGTCCCTCCGTCAGCAGCGACAGATAACGACGGATCTGACTCCCCTGCCCGTCCGCAAGTTCCGACGCCGACGCCACGCCGTGCGCGAGGCGCAGGACGTCGATCGGCTCGATGTCCGTGCGCAGGCTGCCCTCCCGCTGCGCCGCCTCCACCAGGCGCCGCGCCGCGTCCTGCACGGCGGTGCCGCAGGCCGTGCCCGCGACGGAACCGCCGTCGGTGACGGCCGAGCCCAGCAGCGCCTTCATGCCGCGCACCTGGATCGTCCCCACGCAGACCTCGCCCAGCCACTCCACCAGCGCCTCGCCCGGCGGCAGTACCGCGGCGATGGCGTCGGCCCGGGCCGCCATGGCCTCGATCCGGTCCACGTACGCGGCCTCCAGCAGGTCCTGCCGGGTCGGGAAATGCCGGTAGAGGGTGCCGGAGCCGACTCCGGCCCGTTTGGCTATGTCGTCCAGCGACGCGTTCTCCCCATGCTCGGCGAAGGCCTCGGCCGCCACCTGCAGCAACCGCTCGTAGTTGCGCCGAGCGTCCGCGCGCATGGGCCTGACCTGCGGCATCCAGATACTCCTCGCACACCGGGAATCCCCTCCAAAGCCTATCGGGACTCTGTGCGGCCGCCCCCCGCCACGGTCAGTGCCACTCCGGTGGCTCGTACGCGCCGGTCGCCGGCTCCGGTCCGCGACGGCGGCGTACCGCGCCGGTGCCCAGGCCGATCAGGGCGCGCACCTGCATGGGGCCGTCACCGCGGCGGGACAGCAGGGAGATCTCGGCCACCCGCGCGTGCAGCGTGCCGAGCCGGGCGGCGCACTCGGCCGCGAGGACCCGCGGGGCGCGGGTGCGCCCGAGCGAGAGATGCGGAGTGAAGCGCGGGAAGCGGTCCGTGCAGTACGGGAAGGGCTCCACCAGCAGACGCCGCAGCTCCGCCCACGGCGCGAGGCCGGCCGCCGCGGGGTCGAGCCAGACGGTGGCGTAGGAGCGGTGGCGGAAGGCGTGGACGCCGCCGAGCCGGATGTCGAAGGGGTCGCACCGCGCCGCCGCGGCGGCCAGCAGCGGGAGCGCCGCCGGGAAGTCCTCCTCCGGCACGAAGCCGAACAGGAGGTTCACATGGGGCGGCCAGCGGCGGATCTGCGGGTCGTGCTCGGCCCGGATGCGCTGGATGGCGGGCCACAGTCCGGCCGGGGGCAACCAGGCCACGGCGGTCCGGGGCGTGGGAGCCGACTCGAGGCGGCCGGGGGCGGCAGGCGGGCGGGGGTCCCGCCCGGGCCGGGCGTCGGGGTGCGGGGCCACCCCTTCATCATGGCCCCGCCCCACCGGGCGCGCCCTCGGCGCAGGGCCGCCCAGGGGCCTGTCGTCAGACTCCCGTCGTCCGCCCGCCAGGGCGGGCCTCGCGGCGTCAGGTGCGTGCTCTCGGCGTGCCGGGCCCCGGCCCTCGTACGGGATGGACTTGAGCCCGGCCCCGCGCGACGAGAGTGCGTGCGTGGCGTCGCGGGGCAGACGGGAGTTTGACGACAGGGCCAAGCTAGAACAGGGCACTGTAGGCGTTGAGCGCCGGCTGGCCCCCGAGGTGCGCGTAGAGCACGGTGGAGTCGCTGCCGATCTCGCCGCGCCGGACGAGATCGATGAGCCCGGCCATCGACTTCCCCTCGTACACGGGGTCGGTGACCATCCCCTCGGTCCGCGCGGCCAGCCGCATCGCCTCCAGGGTGGCCTCGTCGGGGATGCCGTACGTGCCCGCGTGGTACCGCTCGTCCAGCTCGATGTCCGCCTCGGTCACCTCGCCCTCGACGCCGATGAGTTCACCGGTGGCCCGGGCGATCCTGGCGATCTGCTCGCGGGTGCGGAGGGGTTCGGCGGAGGCGTCGATACCCAGGACCCGGCGCGGGCGCCCACCCGCCTCCTGAAGGGCCCGGAACCCGGCGACCATGCCCGCCTGGGTGGACCCGGTCACCGAGCACACGATCACCGTGTCGAAGAAGACCCCCAGCTCCTCCTCCTGCAGGGCGACTTCGTGGGCCCAGTTGGCGAAGCCGAGGCCGCCGAGCGGATGGTCGGAGGCGCCGGCCGGGATGGCGTACGGCTTCCCGCCCGCCGCCTCGACGTCCCGCAGCGCCTGCTCCCAGCTCTCCTTGAACCCGATCCCGAACCCGGCCCGCACCAGCCGGACCTCGGCCCCGGCGAGCCGGCTGATCAGGATGTTGCCGACCCGGTCGTACACGGAGTCCGGCCACTCCACCCAACTCTCCTGCACCAGCACGCACGTGAGACCAGCCCGGGCGGCGACGGCGGCGACCTGGCGGGTGTGGTTGGACTGCACTCCGCCGATCGACACCAGGGTGTCGCAGCCCTGGGCGAGCGCGTCGGCGACCAGATACTCCAGCTTGCGGGTCTTGTTGCCGCCGTAGGCGATCCCGGAGTTGCAGTCCTCCCGCTTGGCCCACAGGGAGGCGCCACCGAGGTGGGCGGTCAGGCGCTCCAGGGGGTGCACCGGGGAGGGTCCGAAGAGGAGGGGGTAACGCTCGTACGACGCCAGGGACGCGGGCAGGGACACGGGACCTCCAGGGGCGGGAGAGGGGTCAGTCGGGGTCGGCCAGGGCGGTGAGGGTGCGCCAGATCTCCTCCGTGATCCGGAGCGCGGCGTCCACGTCACCGCCGGCGCAGGCCTCGATCAACCGCTCGTGCAGTCCGGTCGAGCGGCACGAGCCGCCCTCGCCGAAGCGCTGCCGCTCCAGGCGCCGGATGAGCGGGGTGTAGCGGGCGACGGTGGCGGCGGCCGCGCGGTTGCCGCTCACCCGGACCAGCACCTCGTGCAGGTCGTCGTCGGCACGCAGGGCCTCGTCCACGTCACCGGCGCGCACGGCGGCGGCGAAACGGTCGTTGGCCGCCCGCATCCCGTCGACGTGTTCCTGCCGCAGCCGGGGTACGGCGATGCGGGTGACCAGCTCGTGCATGGCGCCGACCACGGCCGCCGCGTCCCGTACGTCGGCGGCGACCAGTGGGGTGACCCTGGTGTAGCTCTGCGGTTTGCTCTCCAGCAGCCCCTCGTCCACCAGCCGGGCGAACGCCTCGCGCACGGGCGCCCGGGAGAGCCCGAGCCGCTCGGCGAGGTCGGCGTCGCGCACCACCGCACCGGGCTCGATCTCCCCCGCCACGATGGCGTCCCGGATCGCTGTGCAGGCGCGGTCCCGGAGCAGGGTGCGGGGGACGGGTCGCAGGGCCACCATGAACTGAAATGTTAGATGTCAGAGCGGGGGCGGACAAGGGCGTGGCCCGCACCCCCGGAGAAGTGCGGGCCACGCCCGTGGCCGGATCCGCTCAGGCCTGCCACGGCCAGCGGCTGTCGCCGACCGCCTCCAGCAGGGGCACCATTCGGAAAGCCGCGTCCGAGAGGCCTCCGAAGGTGTGCCGGTTTCCGGTGCCCGACGGGCCGTGGCCCGCCCGGTAGCCCTCCAGGTTCCAGGTGTAGACGGGCACCCGGGCCGGGATCAGGTCGGTGGGGCCGCCGTGCCGGTTCGGGGCGTACTGCTCGTCGGTGACGATCAGCACCCGGTCGTGCTTCCTGTAGTGCCGGCGCACCGCGTCGGTGGTGTCGGTGCCGCCCAGGTCGCCGAAGCGCTCCAGGATCCTCAGCACCGGCTCCCCCTTGCGGAACCGCACCGTGCGGCTGTTCGTGCCGAACTCCACGAGGTCGGCGTCGGCCGCCCGCAGGGCGAGCGCGGTGCCGAAGATCGCCGCCGCGTCGGCCCGGGTGAGTTCCGAGCGGTCGCGCGACGGCGCCCAGAACATCGAGCCCGACCGGTCGACCAGCACCAGTGTCCGGCCCGGCAGCGCGGGCACGTTGGCCAGCGAGTGGCCGAGCGCCTGCTCCAGCGGGTAGGACCAGCGCAGCGACGGCGCGTGCCGGTGGGCGGCGAGGTAGCGGAAGGGGAACTGCCGCGAGCGCGCGACCTCCGCCGGGTCGCTGATCCTCGCCGCGACCCGGGCGGCCACCTCGTCCGAGACCCCCGCCTCGTCGAAGTTCCGCAGGTTACGGACGAGCGCCATGGCGCCCATGGACGGGATCACGGCCTCCCAGGCCGCCTTGTCCATCGGCCCCTGGAGCCAGCCGGCCAGCGCCTCCCAGGTGAGGCCGGCCGCCGCGAGCCGCTCGGCGCCACCGGGCGTGGTGACGACCGCCCGCCGCTCCTCGATCGGCAGCGCCATCAGCTCGCGGTGCGCGGTGAGCACGGGCAGGGACGTGGGCGGCACGGCGGTGTCCGGGTGGTGCCGGCGGTCGAGCGCGTACCGGAACAGCTCGCCCTGCCACGGCTTGGCCGGGTCGGGGGCGGCGTGCACGAGGTTGAGGATGTCGCCGAAGCGGTAGCCCTTGGCCGCGGTGTCGTACTTGAGCAGCGACTTGGCGTGGTACAGCCGTCGTACGGCGTCGGCGACCCCGCGCTTGACGGGCTTGGGCACGGCACGGCCGTACGTCGACGTCCAGTAGGCGAGCAACTCGCCGGGTTCGTCCGGGCGCTGGAGCACACGGTCCACGACCTGCCGGTTCGACGGGCCGTCGGTCGCGCCCGCGGTCAGACGTGCGTGCACGTACTCCGCGGCGCCCACGAGCGACGCGGTCCGCATGTGACCCTCACCGCGCAGCCAGCCGAGCAGGCCGGCCGTCCACTCCGGGTCGCTGACGGCGAGGTCGCGCACGAGCCGGGCGAACCGGTCGTCGCGGTTCCGGGCATTCTCGTAGAACGTGTCCCCGAGGAAGTGGGACACCGCCAGCAGAAAGAGCTCCGAACGCGCGTCGCGCTCCTGGCCCCGGCCGCCCTCGTGCGTCCGCAGGACACGACCGGTCGTGGTGACGGCCGAGGCCGACTGTGCCTTCGCGGTACGCGTGTTGAATCGCGCCATGGTGGATTCCCCCGAATTCGTCGCCTTTTCGGAGGGGGGCGCCGCACATGGAGGATGTCCGAGGTCAGGGGTCGGCGGCGGACTTTGCCCAGATGCTCTACCCATTGAGCTACACCGACCCGAAGTCGATGACGGGACTCGAACCCGCAACCGTCCGATCCAATGGAGTAACCGCTGCCTGCGCACCGGACACCCGCCATGAGCTGCGCCTCCCGAGATCAAGTCGGCTGCGGTTGTGTTTCATTCCAGGAAAGGGAAGTAACCGCTGCCATCGCACCGGGAGGTGCGTGACGTTGTGATCTCACTGTAGGAGGCGCAGCTCCGGACGGGCGAGCGAATTACGACCGCTTCCGTCGTTACCGCTTCTGCCGCTTCCACGGCCCGGTGATGGCGAGCATGATGCCGGGCGTCTGGATGTTGGCGAACAGGGTCCTGCCGTCGGGCGAGAAGGTGACGCCGGTGAACTCGCTGTACTCCGGCTCCGCTTCGGTGCCGATGTTCATTTCGTTGCGGGCGATCGGATAGGTGCGGCCGCTCTCGGTGGCGCCGAACAGGTGCTGGACGCCCTCGCCGTCCTCGGCGATGACCAGGCCGCCGTACGGGGAGACGGTGATGTTGTCCGGGCCGTCGAAGGCGCCGTCCTTCGCCGGGTCCGGGTTGACGCCCAGCAGCACCTTCAGGGTGAGGGTGCGGCGCTTGGGGTCGTAGAACCAGACCTGCCCGTCGTGCTGGACCGGGCTCTCCGCACGGGCGTAGGAGGAGACGATGTAGGCGCCGCCGTCGCCCCACCACATGCCCTCCAGCTTGCGGGCGCGAGTGATCTGGCCGTCGGTGAACTGCTTCCGGGTGGAGACCGTCTTGGCGTCACGGTCGGGGACGTCCACCCAGTCGACGCCGTAGACCGTGCCGATCTTCGCGGCGCGGGACAGGTCGTCCACGAACTTGCCGCCGGAGTCGAAGCACTTGAAGGCCTGCAGCCGGCCCGCGTCGTCGGCGAGGGTGCGGAGCTTGCCCCGGCCGTGGACGAAGCCCTCCGGCGGGGTCCAGCGGTAGAGCAGGCCGTTGGGGCCGGCGGCGTCCTCGGTGAGGTAGAGGTGGCCGCGCCTGGGGTCGACGACGACGGCCTCGTGGGCGTAGCGGCCGAGGGCCTTGATCGGCTTGGGGTCGCGGTTGGCCCGGCGGTCCTCGGGGTCGACCTCGAAGACGTAGCCGTGGTCCTTGGTGAAACCGTATCTGCCGGCCTTGTCCTCGGTCTCCTCGCACGTCAGCCAGGTGCCCCACGGAGTGCTGCCGCCCGCGCAGTTGGTGGCGGTGCCGGCGATGCCCACCCACTCGGCGACCTCGCCACCGCGGCGGACCTCGACGACGGTGCAGCCACCGGCCGCCGCGGGATCGTAGACCAGGCCCTCGGTGAGCGGGACCGGGTGCGGCCACTGGGCGCGGGCGCCGGCCAGCTCGTGGTTGTTGACGAGGAGGGTGGTGTCGCGGGGGCCTTCGAAGGTGGCGGTGCCGTCGTGGTTGGACGGCGTGAACTCGCCGGACTCCAGCCTGGTCCTGCCGCTGTAGGTGATGATCTGGTAGGTGAAGCCCGCAGGCAGGGCGAGGATGCCGTTCGGGTCGGGGGTCAACGGGCCGTAGCCCACGCCGTGGTGGCCACCGTGCGCCGACTCCGCCTCGGCGCTCTCGATGTCCGTCGCGGCGAGGGCGTTCGGCGCGGTGGCGAGCGCGCCGACGCTGCCCGCCAGGGCGACCCCGGCACCGGTGATCGCGGATTTTCTGGCGAAGTCCCTGCGGGTGAGCGACATGGTGTGTCTCCTGAGACGGTGGGAGTGCCGTGGAGGGTGGCGGACCTCGGTTCGGCGCACACGCTCCCGCCACACCTTGAACAGGAGTTGAACACCGGGCTACTTCAGTAGCCTTTATTCAAGAACCCGTATGCACTGACCCATGGCTGACCCAAGAGAGCGTCAACCCGCCTGCTGGGAGCGGGCCTTGAAGGCGGCCTTCCGGGCCTCCTTCGCCACCCTCTTGTCCGGGTGCAGCCGCCCCATCGCCTCCAGCACGTCCGCCGTGGCCGGGTGCTCCACCCGCCACGCGGTCGCGAAGAACCCGCTGTGCTGAGCGGCCAGCCCCTCCACCAGCGCCTGAAGCTCCTCGGAGTTGCCCTCGGCGGCCAGCTGCGCGGCCACCGTGTCGATGGTCAGCCAGAACACCAGCTCCTCGGACGGCGCCGGCACCCCGGCGGCACCGCGCTCACTGAGCCACACACGGGCCAGGCCGCCCAGTTCAGGGTCGTCCAGCACCTCCCGCAGCGCCGGCTCGGCCTCCGCTCCGACCAGGGACAGGGCCTGCTGACAGCGCAGCCTCCGCACCGGCGCCCCCGCGTCCACGCCCCGTGCCGCCGCCAGCAGCTCCCGGGCGGCGGCGAGCGGTTCCCGCCGGTCGAGCCACTGCTCGGTCTCGGCGCGCGCGGCCGCCTGCCCGAACCGGGCCGTTGCGTCGAGCAGCGCGTCCGCCCCCTTGTCGGCGAGCTCGCCGACGGCCGGCGCCTCGAAGCCGGCCTCCAGCAGCCGCGCCCGCAGCCCGTACACCCCGAGCGGGGTGAGCCGGACCATGCCGTACCGGGAGACGTCGGTGTCGTCCAGGGACGCGGCGGGCTCCTCGTCGGCGTCGGCCATGACGGCCTCGTCCACCGGCTGGTACTCCACGAGCCCGACCGGTTCCAGGGTCCGGAACTGGTCGTCGAGCCGCATCATCGCGTCGGAGACCTGCTCCAGGACGTCGTTGGTGGGCTCGCCCATGTCATCGGGAACGATCATGGACGCGGCGAGCGCGGGCAGCGGGACGGGCCCGTCGCCGGGAACGTCCTCACTCACGGTCAGCAGGTACAGATTCCCGAGGACGCCGTCGAGGAACGCCGCCTCGGCCTCCGGGTCCCAGTCGAGTGACGAGAAATCGATCTCGGCGCCCTCGTCCAGGCCGTCGACCAGATCGTCCAGATCGGGCACGCTCGCGTCCGCGACGACGGTCTCCAGCACGGAGAGCCACACGGCGAGCACCTCGGCCGGGGAGCCCCCGGTGAGCTGGTTCAGCTCCTCGCCCGCCCGGACGGTCCCGGCCTCCTCGTCCACGATCTCGACCAGTCCGGCGTCCAGGGCGACCCGCCAGGCCTCGCTCGCGTACGCGGCGGCGTCGTCGCCGCTCAGACCGAGCAGTTCGGCGGCGGCCGGAAGCTGTTCCTCGGCCAGTCCTCCGCCGGCGTCCACGCGGGTGTCGGGTCCGGCCCAGCGGGCGAGGCGGGCGGCGCGGGAGAGCAGCGGAGTGGACAGCGCGGCGCGTGCCAGCTCCGCTTCGTGGTGCAGCCGTACGGGCGGCAGGGGGGCGCTGTCTGGCATCGGCTGGTTCTCCTCGGACCGTGAATCGGGCTCAGCCGCTCAGCCTAGACGGATTTCCACCCATGCCGCCCGGTTCATCTCCCCGCCGGCCGCCGTACATGGCCGAAACCTTGACAACTCCCGTGCCCAGGCTGGAGATTGACGCGCGTAGAAGTTGGGGGGACAACTGTTCACTCGGCTCTACGCGTGTCACGGAGGGCTACGACCCCCACACGCTCCCGTACCACCCTCGTCCCGGCGCTCAGTCATGTCCCCGGAGGGATCCCTTGCCGAGCAGGTCCACCGCGCGTCTCGCCGCGCTCACCGTCGCCGCCGTCTGCAGCGCGGCGTCCGCCGTCGTCCTCACCTCCCCCGCGCACGCCGACGCGGTGCGCATCCACGACATCCAGGGCACGACCCGGATATCCCCGTTCGCCGGGCAGAAGGTGGCGGACGTACCCGGCATCGTCACGGCCACGCGCACGTACGGCTCCTCCAGAGGTTTCTGGATCCAGGACCCGAACCCCGACGACAACCCGGCCACCAGCGAGGGCGTCTTCGTCTTCACCGGCTCCACGCCGAAGGTCGCGGTCGGCGACTCGGTGACGGTGACCGGCACCGTCTCCGAGTACGTGCCGGGCGGCGCCTCGTCCGGCAACCAGTCGCTGACGGAGATCACCAAGCCGACGATCACCACGGTCTCCACCGGCAACGCGGTCCCCGCGCCGGTCGTGATCGACGAGGACTCGGTGCCGGACGAGTACGCCCCCCAGGGCGACGCCGCCGCCGGCGGTTCGATCAACGGCCTGACCCTCGACCCGTCGAAGTACGCCCTGGACTACTACGAGTCCCTGGAGGGCATGAACGTCCAGGTCGAGGACACCCGCGTGGTCACCGCCACCGACCCCTACAGCGAGCTGTGGGTGACGGTGAAGCCCTGGGAGCACCGCAACCGCCGCGGCGGCACGGTCTACGGCTCCTACGACTCCCAGAACACCGGCCGGCTGCAGATCCAGTCGCTGGGCTCGACCGCCGACTTCCCGAAGGCGAACGTCGGCGACACGCTGGAGGGCGCCACCATCGGCCCGCTGGACTTCAACCAGTACGGCGGCTACACCCTCGTCGCGAGCAGGCTCGGCACGCTGAAGAGCGGCGGCCTGGAGCGCGAGACCACGCGGAAGCAGTCGAGCCGTGAGCTGGCGGTGGCGACCTACAACGTCGAGAACCTCGACCCTTCGGACCACACGTTCGACCAGCACGCCGCCGCGATCGTGAACAACCTGCAGTCGCCGGACATCGTGTCCCTGGAGGAGATCCAGGACAACAACGGCGCCACGGACGACGGCACGGTCGACGCGAGCCAGACCGTGAACAAGCTGATCGACGCGATCGTCGCGGCGGGCGGCCCCAAGTACGACTGGCGCTCCATCAACCCGGTCAACGACCAGGACGGCGGCGAGCCGGGCGGCAACATCCGCCAGGTGTTCCTGTTCAACCCGGAGCGGGTGTCCTTCGTGGACCGCGCGGGCGGCGACTCCACCACCGCGGTCGGTGTCACCAAGGAGCACGGCAAGGCGGAGCTGACGGCCTCCCCGGGCCGGATCGACCCGGGGAACGCGGCCTGGAAGGACAGCCGCAAGCCGCTGGTCGGCCAGTTCGTCTTCCGCGGCAAGACGGTCTTCGTGATCGCCAACCACCTGATCTCCAAGGGTGGCGACCAGCCGCTGACCGCGCAGTACCAGCCGGTGACACGCAGCTCGGAGATCCAGCGCCACGCGCAGGCGACCGAGGTGAACGCGTTCGTCAAGGACATCCTGAAGGTCCAGAACAACGCGAACGTCATCGCGCTCGGCGACATGAACGACTTCGAGTTCTCCGACACCGCGAAAATCCTCGAGGGCGACGGCGAGCTGTGGTCGGCGATCAAGTCGCTGCCGAAGAGCGAGCGTTACACCTACGACTACCAGGGCAACGAGCAGGTCCTGGACCAGATCCTGATCAGCCCGGCGATCCGGCGCGGCTGCGACTTCGAGTACGACAGCGTGCACATCAACTCGGAGTTCAACGACCAGATCAGCGACCACGACCCGCAGGTACTGCGCTTTCGCCCCTGACGTCGGCTCAGGACTGGCTGAACACCCCGTTCAGCCAGTCCTGCCAGGCGGCCTCGTTCGCCTCGGCATCGGCGTCCGGCGCGAAGTCGTGGACGCTGATGCCGAGCGGGGCGCCCCAGTGGCCGCGTCCGAAGAAACGGATCAGGGCGCTGTCGGTGCGCAGCCCGATGAAATAGGGGTTCCGGTAGTCGAGCACGGCGTCCAGCGTCCGCCCGCCGGGTCCCTGGGCGGCGACCTTCGCACCCGCGGCGGCGTCGTCCCCCAGGCCGAGGGCGTGGCCGACGGCCGCGAGCGCCTGCGGGGTCCCCGAGGCCGCGGGCCCGTTCAGCTGGGCGAAGGCGACCGGGCGGGGCGCGAAGTGCGTCAGGTACTCGCGCAGGGTGTGCAGATAGAAGTTGGTGTGCTTGCTCGCGCCGTCGTACTGGTTGTTCCAGTCGTCGGTGAAGATGCCGCTGTGCACATAGCGCACCCAGGCCCGGCGGCCCTCGTCGCGGGACTCGATGGTGTAGTCGAGCTGGTTCAGGGACTGGGTCGGAAAGCCGACGTCCTCGCTGCGGCTGGTGTAGCGGTGGGGCGGGTCCCAGGCGGTGACGGTGGACCCGAACGGCCCCGAGCCGCCGACCCGGGGCTCGGGCGGCTCCATCGGCCACAGATAGCCACCGGTGCCGGTGGTGACGGCCTCCCAGACCTTCTCCGGCGGGACGTCGACCTCGAACTCGCGGACGATCTCGAATTCCTGGGACATGGCGGGGCTCTTTCTCACTGGTCCAGTGCGGGGACGGGCTGGTGGTCCTTGACCGTGGGATGGAGGGCGACGACGATCCGGTGGTCACGGCCGTCCTCGGCGTCGGGGGCGTCGTACTTGCGGACCAGCGCGCTCACGCCCGCCGTCAGCTCCTGGACGAAGGCCGCGCGGTCGGCGGCGGAGGCGAAGCGGACCTGGCCGTCCAGGGCATAGGTCGCCAGCCGTTGACGGGCCCTGGTGGCGCCGGTGATCAGCGCGCCGACGTCGCGCACCAGGCGAGCGCCGAGCGCCAGCAGCCAGCGCGCGGAGAGCTGGTCCCGGAAGCGGTCCGGGTCGGGCTGTACGGCAGACAGGGCAGCCGGCGAGATGACGTACGACGCCGCCGTGGCGCGCATCAGCCGCTCGGTGACATTGCCCTTGCGGCGCTCTCCGGCCAGCTCTACCAGGCCGTGCCGCTCCAGCGCCTTGAGGTGGTAGTTCACCTTCTGACGGGGCAGGCCGACCTTTCCGGCCAGCATCGCCGCCGAGGCGGGGCCGACGGCCAGCTCGGCGAGCAGTCGGGCCCTTGTGGGGTCCAGCGACACCGCTGCCGCCTCGGGATCCTCGATCACGGTCACATCCAGCATGCGTCCACCCTCTCACCGAAAATTTTCCTCGTCCAGACGGGTCGAGTTTTCGGTGAGAGGGTGGGTGAGCCGGCCGGCCGAGCCGCGGCCGTGCGGCGCCCGGCGAAGTCCCTGCCGCGCCGGGCCGGCGGTCAGTGGTGGCGCTGCCGGCGCCAGGCGATGGCGGCCGTCACCGCAGCCGCGCCCAGCACGCCCACGGCGAGGACCGGTCCCGGATGGCGCATGCCCGCGCGCAGCGCGCCGCGCACCGGCTGGGGGACGGCGCCCTGGGCGGTGTGGTGGCCCGGGTGACCGGCCCGTTGCTGGACGGCGTGCCCCATCTGCGCGGCCCGACCCTGCACGGCGTGCCCGGCTTCGGCCGCCCGGCCCTGCATCGCGTGACCGGCCTGCGCGGCCCGGCCCTGCATCGCGTGACCGGCCCTGGCCGCCCTGTCCTGCACGTCATGGCCGGCCTGGGCGGCGCTCGCGCGCAGCTGTACGGTCATGGCGCCGGCCTTGTCCATCAGGTCGGCGGCCCGGACCCGGGCCCGGCCCTTCACGTCGGCCTTGCCGACCAGCTGGGCGACGGTGTCGCCGAGCTGGTGCCTGGTGTGCTCGATCTGCTGCCGCAGCTCGTCGGGGCCCTTGGCGCCCGAGCCGTGCGGGATCCTGTGCTTCATCGGTGTGCCCTTTCCCTGATCTCGTCGACGTCCGCCCTGACGCTGCCGAGCGCCTCCTCGGGGGCGGGCGGCGCCGCACGGCGCAGCTGGGCGCGTCCCGTCGCGGCCAGGACCGCGGCGACGGCGAACAGCACACCGGCGACGATCAGCGCCGCCGCCCACACCGGCAGCACCGAACAGAGGGCGGCGGTGGCCGCAGCGGCCAGAGCCATCAGCCCGACGTACCCGACGGCGCCCGCGGCGCCCAGCAGGCCGCCGCCACGTCCGGCGCGCCGTCCCTTCTCGGCCAACTCCTCCTTGGCCAGGGCGACTTCCTGCCGCAACAGCAAGGAGAGCTGTTCGGCGGCCCGGCCGACGAGTTCACCCGTGGAGGGGTGCCCGTCGGCCGCGGGCCGTGCCTGCGGGGTCACGGTCACGATGTTCCGCCTCCTTCCTGTACGGAACATCCGGGTACCCGGGCCGAAGACCGTCAGTCCGTCAGCCCGGCTGCGATCCCCCGTTCCCCCGCTCGCCGAGCCGTGCGAGTTGGCTCTGGAACCAGTCGAGACGCGCCTGCAACAGCGCTGCCTCCGCGACGAGTTCGGGCACGCCCAGGTCCGCGCCGGCCGCCAATCCGGGGGACGGGGGTGCCGTACCGCCGTCCCGCGCCACCACCCGCAGCCCCTCTCCGGCCAGCCGGGCGAAACCGGCGAGCGAGACGCCCGTACGGCCGCGCAGACAGCCGGCACAGACGGGGGCGAGGGCCTTCCAGCCGGGCCTGCCCCAGCCGGCGTCGGAGAGCGCGGCGGCGGTGGCGCCGCAGGCACACGGGCCGACGGTGGCTGTGCGCACCCGCTGCCGTGCGTAACGGAAGCCGCGCTCGAAGCGGATGTAGGCGCCGAGCACCGAGACCTCCAGCAGGAGGGCCGCGCGGTGTTCCGCGGTGCACAGCATGGCCTCGGCGGCCGCGCGGTCGTGGACGCAGTGGAAACCGCAGTCGCACAGCCGCGCGGGCGAGCGGTGCCGGCGCCCGTAGACGCAGGAGGCGTCGTCGAGCACGGCGTACGGCAGCGCGCCGCCGAGCGACACACCGGTGAACCCGGCCCGGGTACCGTCGTGCGACAGCACCGGGTGGGCGATCTTGTATCCGGTCGGCGGCTCCGTCGGGCGTTCCGCCGGGAGCCGGAGCCTCATCGGGCGGCCGGGACCTCTTCGCGGGCCGGCTCGGCCGGTTCGGTGCGGGCGGTCTCCTCGGGCAGCGGGAGCTCCTCATCGCGGACGAGCGGCCGCTCCTCGGCGACTCCGGTGGCCAGTGCCTTGCCGAGCTTCATGGTGCCTCCCATGACGGACGTCGGTGACCCTCCGGCCATAGTGACCCATGAGGGGCCGAGTTGGACACAGCGCCTTCGGTCGCCCCCCACACTCATCAGCAAAGCTTAGCAATACCTCGAAGAAGAATTAAGTAGAGCTTCATCGATGGGGTGCCGAGACTACTCGTATGACGACCGCACGCACCACCGCCCGGCCCTTCGGCCGCACTCTCTGCGCGATGATCACGCCGTTCACCGAGGAGGGCGCCCTCGATCCGGACGGCGCCCGCAAGCTGGCCACGTGGCTGGTGGCCGAGGGCTGCGACGGCCTCGTGCTGAACGGGACCACGGGCGAATCGCCCACCACCACGGACGCGGAGAAGGCGGAGCTGATCGCGGCGGTCCGCGAGGCGGTCGGCGACGGGGTGTCCCTGGTCGCGGGCGTGGGCACGGCCGACACCCGGCACACCGTCGAACTGGCCCTCGCGGCCGAGAAGGCGGGCGCCGACGGCGTGCTGGTGGTGACGCCGTACTACAGCAGGCCGCCGCAGGAGGCGGTGGAGGCGCACTTCCGCGCGGTCGCCGACGCGAGCGGGCTGCCCGTGATGCTCTACGACATCCCGGGCCGCACCGGCACCCGGATCGAGCCGGAGACGATGATCCGCCTCGCCGCGCACCCGCGGATCGTCGCCGTCAAGGACTGCTCCTACGACCTCCTCGGCACCCTGAAGGTGCTGGCGCACACGGACCTGGCGTACTACGCGGGGTGCGACGAGCACGTACTGGCGCTGTACGCCGTCGGCGCGGCGGGCTGTGTGAGCACGGTCGCGAACGCCGTCCCCGGCCGGATCTCCGCGATCCTCGACACCTTCGACGCGGGCGAAACCGCCCGGGCGACCGAACTCCAGCTGCGGGTGACGCCGTTGATCGAGGCGATGATGGGCGCGGGCCTGCCCGGCACGGTGACCGCCAAGGCGCTGCTCGCCCGGCTCGGCCTGCCCGCGGGCCCGGTGCGCGCACCGCTGCTGCCCGCCGGCCGGGACACGGCCGACGGGCTGCTGGCACGGCACGGGGAACTCCTGGCGGTCTGACCAGCGGTCGGCGAACACCGGCTGCCGTCCCGCCGGCACGTCCGGGTCCCCTTATGAAGTCGTGGCTGCGCCCCTGAGCGGCGTGCCGCACCAGCGCCCTTCCGCGCCGTGGTGGGCCGCCGGAAGGGCACTCCGGGGTGACCGGCACCGGCAACCGCCGTCCGTTGGAGGGCAGTCGCCGGCCGTGGCCGGTGGTGATCAGTTGTGGCCCGGCCTCCAGGTCGGAGGTGGTGGATCCCGAACCGGCCGCCGCCGCTGAGCCCGTCTCCGGGTCGGTGACGGCGAGGATCTCGACCTCGTCGTTCACGGCGAACATGACGTCCACGACCGTCAGCTTCGCGCCGGTGTCGGCGTCGGCGGCGATCTCGCCGGTACCACGGTCGCGAACCTTGGGCCGGCGGTTCCTGGCGACCGTCACGGTCGCGGCGGAGGTGTCCACGGGGATCTGACGCATCGTCTCGTCTCCTGAAGAGTTGAGCCTCTGACCGACGTCCCGTCGGTGAGATCAGGAGACCGCGCGCAGGGGCAGGTCCGCGAGGAAGGACACGTCATGGCGAACGAACGTCTGCGCGCGGCGATTTCGGCGAAGGGCGAGACGATCCAGTCCGTCGTCGAACACGGCGGAGTGGACCCCAAGAGCGTCGAGCGCTGGATCACCACCAGCCGAACGCCTCACCGGGGACACCCCTGGAAGGCCGCGAGCTTCCTCGGGGCCGACGAGGTCTGTCTCTGGCCGTCAGCCGAGGAGCAGGCCGAGAAGGCGAGCGCGTCCGGTTCGTACAGTGGCGCGCTCCACCTTGACGTCCTGAACCACGCCGGCTCCACCACGGTGTGCGGGTCGAAGGCGGACGGGATGGGAGCTGGGGAAGGTGATGGGTTGAGGAGGTGTGGAAGGTGCGGGCGGGGGAAGCGTGGGTCAGCCATCGCGTAGGCGCCTGCGGAACGGCTGGAGCCGGATGAGCGCGAGGGGTGGTCTTGCAACGAGGTCGTGAGGACGTGGGCGCCGTCATGTGCGTCGGATGACCAGCACGGCCACGTCGTCGAGGTGGTCCAGCGCGACCGCGGCGTCGAGGATGCGGTCGGCGGTCTCCTCGGCGTTCAGTCCGTCGTGGAGGGCCCCGCCGGCCAGTGTTCCGGCTCGTTCCAGTCCGGCTTCCAACGTGAGGTTCGGTCCTTCGACCACGCCGTCGGTGAGCATGACCAGCGCGCTGTCCTCGTCCAGGGTGAAGGTCTCCTCGCGGTACTCGGTGTCGGGCACGACCCCCAGGACCGGTCCGCCCGCCAGTTCGTGGATGCCGTGGCTGCCGTCCTTGCGCGCGCACAGCACCGGCACGTGGCCGGCGCTGGCGCCGGTGACCTGTCCGTCGCGCGGGTCGATGTGCAGCATGGTGCAGGTCGCGAATCGTTCCGCGTCCATCGTGACGAGCAGCTCGTTGGTGCGCGTCAACACGGTTGCGGGATCCGGTTCGTGGGCGGCGATCCCACGCATGGAGGCGCGTACCTGTCCCATGGCCGCGGCGGCGTCCACGTCGTGCCCCTGGACGTCGCCGATCTCCAGGGCGACCGCACCGTCGGGCATGACGAAGGCGTCGTACCAGTCTCCGCCGATGTCCAGCCCGTCGCGGCTCGGCCGGTAGCGGGCGGCGACCTCCAGGCCCGCGAGGTGCTCGGGCAGGGTGGGGAGCATGGTCTTCTGCAGCGCCGTGGCCAGCTCGACTCGTGCGTGTTGCGACCTGATGCGTCTCAGTGCCTGGCCTGCCAGGTCGGCCAGAGTACCCACGAGGGTCCGCTCGTCCAGGGACGGCCGGTGCCCGCTGCGGTAGGTCACCAGCCATGCCCCGAGCGGTTGATTGCCGGCCTCGATGAGCGGCACGATCGAGACGGCGTAGTCGGAGCCGAGTCGGCCCAGCCACGGAAATTCGACCCCGTGTGGCCAGCGGCGGATGTAGTCCGTCCGGTCGGGGATGAAGTAGGACTTGCCGGTGCGGATCGCCTCGGGCAGCGGGCTGGGATGGACCAGCGGCATGCCGTGCAGAGCGTCGACCTCGCACATGCCTATCCCGGCATCGGTGGAGACGCGCAGGCGACCTTCGTCGACGAGTGCGAGCAAAGCGCCGCTGGCGCCGAAGGTCGCGGCGAGCCGGGTCAGGACGACCTGCTGCAGCTCCTGCTCCGTGGCCGCAGTGATCAAGGCGGAGGAGAAGTCGGCGATGTCTCTGGCGCGCTGTCGCTCGGCAGTCAGTGCGGCCTGTGCCTTCTTCTTGCGCTTCTCCTGCTTGGTGTCGTCGCGGACCAGCCCGAAGATCCGCTCGGGGCCGCCATATCCCAACTGGATCCGACGGGTCTGGGTGGCCAGTTGGTGCCAGCCCTCGTGCTGCGGGAGGTACCGCAACCTTACCCAGGGGGACTGCTGGGTGGAGGCCGAGCGCAGAAGCTGCCGCAAGGCCTCCCGGTCGTCAGGGTGCACTGCCGACATCACTCTGGAGAGCGGCGTAGTGGGATCCGGGAAGAGCGCGGCCACGGCGGGTGCGCCACCGAGCCACTCCAGCTGGTGGTCGCGGGGTGAATACATCCACAGGCCGAGGTGGGCGGCCGCGGTGGCCATCCGGAACGGGATCAGTAGGCTGGCCAGGTCGTTTCGCGCATCCAGTGCGTGCACCCAGACCAACGGCTCATCACCGGCGGGATCCTTCACTTGCCGCGCCTCGATCAAGCCGGCAATGGGTGCTCCGCCTCGCCCGGGGAAGTCCAGCACCCGCATCGCGACCGTCTTGGTCCTGACGGCGGCCACCACGAGACTCTCGGCCGACGTCCGCTGGCTCGCGGGCCACAGATCACGGAAGTCACGTCCCAGGCACTGCTCCGCCGGCCTGCCCAGTGCGGTGGCCATCGCAGCGTTGAGGCTGCGGATGGCACCGTCCAGCGTCACAAGAGCCGCCGGGTCAGCCCCTCGAAGGAGTTCGTCCGAGGCGTCCATCTGTGACCCCCTGGAACATGCCCAAAACAGCCTCTTCCACCATAATCGCGCATTTCGCCGCGGCGTTTTGGCGAAGGGCGTGTTTGACCGCCGTATTGAGTGACGACGGCAGGGAACTCGCGGGAAACGGTGGACGGCCGGCCGTGAAGGGGCTCGATGGGGTCACCCTGCCCTTGGTCCTCGCCGCACCCGTGCCGCCGGCGCCGATGATCCGGCCTTCTTCGTCGCGCTTCCCCTCTCAGATTCCGGGGTCGAGTTCTTGTTCGGCCCACACGGTTTTGCCGCCGCTCGTCAGGCACCTGGCTCCGTGGCGACGACAGAGCTGCGCGACGATGTAGAGGCCGCGGCCGCCTTCGTCGCTGGCGCACGCGTGGCGCAGCCGGGGGAGGGTGTCGCTGGTGTCGGAGACTTCGCAGGTCAGGACATGGTGCCGGATCAGGCGGAGGCGGATCGGCCCTGTGGCATGGCGGACAGCATTGGTGACCAGTTCGCTGATGATCAGCTCGGTGGATGCCTTCAGACGTTCCAGTCCCCACTGGGTCAGCCGTCGGGTGACCAAGGTGCGGGCGCGGTGGACGACGGCCGGGTCGCTGGGCAGTTCCCAGCACGCGGTACGGCTCGGGTTCAGCGAGTGGGTCTGGGCGACGAGGAGGGTGACGTCGTCGCACGGTGACCGGGTGGGCAATGCCTCGATCACTGAGGAGCAGAGGTCTTCCAGGGACCGGCCAGGGCGTGCCAGGGCGCTGCCCAGGCGCTTCATTCCGGTGTCGATGTCGTGGTCGTAGCTCTCGATCAGGCCGTCGGTGTACAGGGCGAGCCGGCTTCCCTCGGGCAGTTCCAGCTCGACCGCTTCGAAAGGGACCCCCAGCCCGACGCCGAGCGGCGTTCCGGTGGGCAGGTCGGGGAAGGTGACCTTGCCGTGGGGGTCGACGATCGCGGGCGGGGGGTGCCCGGCCCGTGCCATGGCGCATTTCCGGGTGACGGGGTCGTAGACGGCATACAGACAGGTCGCACCGGTGACGCGGGTCAAGTCCTGGGAGTCGGCGTCTTCCTCGGCCAGCCGCCGGACCGTGTCGTCGAGGTGGGTCAGCAACTCGTCGGGGGGCAGGTCGAGGTCCGCGAGCGTGTGTACTACGGTGCGGAGCCGGCCCATGGTCGCTGCGGCATTGATGCCGTGTCCCACCACATCGCCCACGACGAACGCTGTCCGGGCGCCGGGCAGGGGGATGACGTCGAACCAGTCGCCCCCGACGCCGTTGTCCGCATCGGCCGGCAGATAGCGTGAGGCCGTTTCGACGGCCGTGCCCTGCACCAAACGCTGCGGGAGCAGGTGGCGTTGCAGGGTGAGGGCCGCACTGCGTTCCCGTGCGTACCGGCGAGCGTTGTCCAGGGCCAGCGCCGTCCGGCTGACGAGTTCCTCGGCGAGCAGCAGGTCACCCTCCTGGAACGGTGCGGGTTCCTCGGTGCGGATGAATACTGCCGTGCCCAGGAAGGCGCGCTGCGTACGGATCGGGACGACCATCAGGGAGTGCATGCCGTTCTCCCGCATGGTCTGTGCCCGGTCGGGATCTCGGTCGAACCAGGTGCCGGGAGAACCGTCCAGGACCGGTTCCAGATGGGAGCGGCCGGAAGAAAGGACCTTGATGAAGGGCGAGTTGGGTGGCACGGGAACCAGCTCACCGCGCGCCCACGGGGACTCAGGGACCCCGCGATGGATCGAGGCCAGGCCCGCGCGCCTGAGGATGCGGCGGCGGTCGTCCAACGGGCCGATGCGGGCGAAGGGTGCCTCGCCGAACTGGATCGACTCGGCCAGATCGACGTTGACGTAGTCGGCCAGCAGGGGCACAGCGAGGTCCGCCAGCTCCTGACCGATCTGCATCACGTCCAGGGTGTTGCCTATGCGCGTGCTGGCCTCGCTGAGGATGGCCAGGCGCTCGCGCGCCCGCTGGCTGACGGTGACGTCCACACTCGTGCAGCACACCCCCATGGCCTGGCCGTCGGCGCGCTGCAGGCAGAAGTACGAGGCCGCGATCGCGTGCTCACGGCGCGGATCCGCCGCCGGGCAGGCCCGATACTCATGGACCGTGGTGACGCCGCTGTCCAGGACCTGCCGCATCACCTCCTCGAGCCTTTGAGCTTCGATGCCGGGCAGCGCCTCCGGGAGACGGCGTCCCAGCCGCTGGTCTCGAGGAATGCCGTCTTGCCGCTCCATCGCGTCGTTGGTCCAGGCACAGCGCAGGTCCCGGTCGTGCACCACCACGCCGATCGGCGTGCGGGTGAGAAGTGAGTCCCGTACCCACCCGGTGGTCGCCACCGGGGAGAGCGAGGCGATGTCAGTGCCGGAGACGAGCCAATGGATTTCTCGGTCCTGCCCCCACAGCAGCGAGAACCGCAGGCTCGCCTTGACGGCATGGCCGTCGCGGTGCCGGACGGTCGCGGTGCCGGACCAGCCACCCCGGGCAAGGCACTCCTCGGCCGCCGCCCAGTCCAGCAGCGTTCGGCGGGCAAGGGGAAGGAGCGTGGAGACGGCCTGGCCGACCACTTCCGCGGCCGAGTAACCGACAAGCCGCTGCGCCGTACTCGTCCACCCCACCACCGTCCCCTCGGCGTCGATCATCGCGATCGCGGCGTCGGGCGTCTCTCGGGGGTCCAGCCGCTCACAGAGGCTGCCCTGAAGCATCCCGGTCAACGGATTTCTCCCCTCACGTGGATTTCCACGAACCGGGCCGGAGACAGCGGGGCGATCGTTGTCGCACCGGCCAACGGTCGGGCCGTCCTCCTGACGGTCGCCCCCTGCCTCTCCGGCGGCTCTCGGCTGACGGGGGACGCCGCGGCTCCGTCCCGTCCGCGGGGATCGGGGCCGTGCCGTCCGGATCGCGGCGGCAAGAACGAGAGTAGGAGTGGAAGGCGGGACAGGCACCAGGCACAACTCACCATCTTCTGGTTGTAGTTTGTGACATGGAAACAAAGCGGTCACCGTTCGGCGGCGCCGAAGTACAGGTGTGGAAATGGATCCCTTGTAGCCTTTAGAGCATGGGCATGGAGAGTCCGGAACCCGTACGGGAACTGTCCGTGAGTGCGGCAAACGTAGAGTCACACCTCGCGGAGATCTCCCACGACGTATGGGAACACTTGCTCATCGAAATCCCGCAGGTCAGGGGGGACGACACCGCCGAAAGAATTCTGCTGGCGAGCGTCAAGGAAAATGTTGCCACCTTGCTGCACATTTTCGAGAATGACATCCCTCTGGAAAACCTTGAGGGACTTGCCTCGGCCAATGAGCATGCCAGGAGGTTGGCTCAGAGGGATATTCCTGTCAGTGCGTTGATCCGGTCCTACAGGCTCGGGCACTGGCGTTTCCTGCAATGGTGTCTGGACGAGCTTGACCGCCGGGAAGTCGACGACGTCGTCTCCGCCGGCGTCAACCGGCGCATGCTGAAAGTGAGCTTCGGTTACATCGACAGCATCACCGAGCATGTCATCGAGGTGTACCACCTGGAGCAAGAACGCTGGCTGCTGAGCCAGAACGCCATGCGTACCGCGCGCGTGCGGGACATCCTGGCCGAGAAAGAGGTAGACCTCGACTCGGCGGAAGCCGCTCTCGGCTACCGCCTGCGACAGCATCACCTCGGGCTGGTGGCCTGGCTGCCGGCGCCGACGGGTGGCGGCGCCGGACTGGTCCGCCTCGACCGGCTCACCCACGAGATCGCGAAGGAACTCGACTGTCCCGCCAGACCGCTGTTCGTACCCCGCGACGAAGGACTGGCCTGGGCTTGGCTGCCCTTCGGTTCACACCGCAGCGAGGTCTCCTGGGAGCGGTTGTCCAGAGTGGTCGAAAGCGGCGAACCCTCCGCGCGGGTGTGCGCCGGAAGCGTGCTGCGTGGGATCGAGGGGTTCCGCAGCACGAACAGGGAGGCGCTGCGCGCGCAAGAACTTGCCACGGCGGCGAGTGCCGCCGGCCACCGCTTCACCGCGTACTCCCAGGTCGCTCCGGTCGCGTTGATGTGCAAGAACCTGCCGGACCTGCGCACCTGGGTGGGGAGAGTCCTCGGGCCACTGGCCGCCGACGACGAGCAGTGCGCACAGTTGCGGGATACCCTGCACGACTTCCTGACGACCGGGTGCAATTACACCGCTACGGCGAGCAACGAAATCCTGCACAAGAACACTGTGCATTACCGCATCCGTAAGGCCGAGAAGATCATGGGCCACTCGGTCCAGGCAGGACATACTGACCTTGAGGTCGCCCTGCTCGCCGTCAAGTACCTCGGCACCACTGTCATGCAGCCGTCCGGAGGCGGCACGGAGGTACGCCAACGCAGTGGGAGTCCTCGGCGTCGCCACTGAGGTCCGTGCCAGACGCGCGCCAGATCCAGCGGGGAACCACGGGGACTCGATCGAACTCCTGATGCCGTGCTCACGCACGAGCGCCCTCCCGGGCCGTCCTGTGGCCGTGGAAGGGCGCTCAGCGATGATCAATGCTGACAACCGCCGACAACTCGGCAGCAGGTCAGGGCGTTGATCGGCAAGGCGGCCGCAGGTCACGGCCGCCGGTGGTCAGTTGTGGCTGTGCAGAATGTCGTTCAGGCCGCCCCAGACCGCGTTGTTCGGGCGGGCCTCGACCTTGCCGGTGACCGAGTTGCGGCGGAAAAGGATGTGGGAGGCGCCGTTCAGCTCGCGGGCCTTGACGATCTGGCCGTCGGGCATGGTGACCCGGGTGCCCGCGGTGAGGTAGAGGCCGGCCTCCACCACGCACTCGTCGCCCAGTGCGATGCCGACGCCCGCCTCGGCGCCGATCAGGCAGCGCTCGCCGACGGAGATGATCACGTTGCCACCGCCGGACAGGGTGCCCATGGTGGAGGCGCCGCCGCCGATGTCGGAGCCGTTGCCGACGACGACGCCCGCGGAGATCCGGCCCTCGACCATGGAGGTGCCGAGCGTACCGGCGTTGAAGTTGACGAAGCCCTCGTGCATGACGGTGGTGCCCTCGGAGAGGTGCGCGCCGAGGCGGACCCGGTCGGCGTCGCCGATGCGCACGCCCTTGGGGACGACGTAGTCGGTCATCCGCGGGAACTTGTCGATCGAGGTGACCTGGAGGTGCAGGCCCTCGGCGCGGGCGTTGAGCCGCACCTTCTCGACGTCGTCCACGGCGACCGGACCGAGCGAGGTCCAGGCGACGTTGGCGAGCAGGCCGAAGATGCCGTCCAGGCTCTGGCCGTGCGGCTTGACCAGGCGGTGCGAGAGCAGGTGCAGGCGCAGATAGGCGTCGTGCGCGTCGATCGGCTTCTCGTCCAGTGAGGCGATGACCGTGCGGACCGCGACCACCTCGACGCCCCGGCGGGCGTCCGGGCCGATCGCCGCGGTCGCGGCGCCGCCCAGGAGCTCCGCCGCCCGCTCGGCGGCGAGCCGCTCGGTACCGGCGGGGCCGGGCGCCTCGACCAGCTCGGGGGCCGGGAACCAGGTGTCGAGAACGGTGCCGTCGGAGGCGATGGTGGCGAGGCCGGCGGCGACGGCGCCGGTGGTGCGGGGAGCAGAGTCGGTCATGAGAGAAAACCTAACGTGGGCGGGGCGGTCAGGGCGAACCGCGTCTCACGTGCCGGGCGCGGCTTCAGGGGATCAGCCGAGCCAGCGCGGCGCGTGCGTACTCCTCGTCGTAGGAACCACCGGTGAGCAGCACCTGCAGGCAGATTCCGTCCAACAGGGCCACGAGCGCCCGCGCCGTCACCGGGTCCACCCGCGCGGCCAGCCGCTGGGCCGTCTCCTCCGCCCACTGGGCGGCCACCGGACGCAGGGCGGGGCGGCGCAGGGCCGCGAGATACAGCTCGTACTCCAGCTCCGCGCCGGGCCGGTCGCGTCCCAGCCACTCGCCGAGGACCCGGGCGAGACCGGCCGCGAGATCGCCGCCGGCGTCGGTCAGGACCCCGCTCGCGTCGAGCACCCGCGCGAACCCCTCGTTGGCCTGACAGAGGGCCGCCACCAGCAGGTCGTCGAGCGTGGCGAAGTGGTACGTCGTCGAGCCGAGCGGGACGTCGGCCTCGGCGGCGACGGAGCGGTGACTGAGGCCGGCGATGCCGTCCCTGCCGACCACGCGGATCGCCGCGTCGATGAGGCGCCGGCGCCGGTCGGGGTCGTAGCGGCGGGGCATCAGTGGCTCGCCCCGCCCAGGTTCAGCACGACCACGCCCCCGATGATCAGCAGGATCCCGCCGACCTTGGCCGCGCTCAGCCCCTCCCCGAACAACAGCAGGCCGAGGACGGCGATGGCCGCGGTACCCACCCCGGACCAGATCGCGTACGCCGTGCCGATCTGCACGGTCTTCAGGGTCCGGGCGAGCAGCGCGAAGGAGACGAGGTAGCCGACAGCCGTCACAAGCGAGGGCCAGAGCCGGCTGAAGCCCTCGCTGTACTTCATCGCCGTCGTCGCGGCGACCTCGGCGGCTATGGCGCCGGCGAGCGTCAGGTATCCCATGTGTACGAGCGTACACAACGGTGTGTACGGCCGTACACAACGAGAATGTTTCACTTTCACAGAAACCGCCCAGTACGCGCGCCCCCCGGCACCGGCCCCGTGCCGCGCGGACTCGGCGTTCCTGCTGGTGGACGGGCTGGACCACGCCGAAAGGGGCCGCGGCACCCGGCCACGGCCCCTTTCACAGGCTCTGTGTCAGACGTTGAACCCGAGCGCCCGAAGCTGCTCGCGGCCGTCGTCCGTGATCTTGTCAGGGCCCCACGGGGGCATCCAGACCCAGTTGATGCGCAGCTCGTTGACGAGGCCGTCCGTGGCGGACTTGGCCTGGTCCTCGATGACGTCCGTCAGCGGGCAGGCCGCGGAGGTCAGGGTCATGTCGATCGTCGCGATGTTCGCGTCGTCGATGTGGATGCCGTAGATCAGGCCGAGGTTGACGACGTCGATGCCCAGTTCGGGGTCGACCACGTCGTACAGCGCCTCGCGGAGTTCTTCCTCCGAGGCCGGCTTCATCTCAGCGGTCTCGCTCATGCCGTCTTCCTTTCGGCGTCGGCGCCACCCAGGGCCTGGGCCGTCGCGTCCTTCCACGCCATCCAGCTCAGGAGGGCGCACTTGACCCGCGCGGGGTACTTGGAGACACCGGCGAACGCGACCGCGTCCTCCAGGACATCCTCCATCGCCTCGTCCGGCTCGATCCTGCCCTTGGACTGCATCAGCTCCAGGAAGGCCTCCTGGATCTTCTGCGCGTCCGCCAGGTCCCTGCCGACCAGCAGTTCGTTCAGCACGGAGGCCGAGGCCTGGCTGATCGAGCAGCCCTGGCCCTCGTACGAGACGTCCGCGATCCTCGTGCCGTCGTACTTCACGCGGAGGGTGATCTCGTCGCCGCACGTCGGGTTCACGTGGTGCACCTCGGCGTCGCCATCCCGCAGACCACGCCCGTGCGGGTTCTTGTAGTGGTCCAGGATGACTTCCTGGTACATCGAATCCAGCTTCACGGTCTCAGCTCACGCCTCTCAGCCGAAGAAGTTCCGAACGTGCTCCAGCCCCTCGACCAGTGCGTCGATCTCAGCCGGCGTGGAGTACAGATAGAACGACGCTCGCGTGGTCGCAGGAATTCCGTAGCGGAGGCAGACGGGCCGCGCGCAGTGGTGGCCGACGCGGACCGCGATGCCCTGCTCGTCCAGGACCTGGCCCACGTCGTGCGGGTGGATGTCGCCCAGGGTGAAGGAGATCGCGGCGCCCCGGTCCTCGGCCGTGGTCGGGCCGATGATCCTCAGGTCCGGCACCTCGGCGAGCTTCTTCACCGCGTACTCGGTCAGCGCGTGCTCGTGGGCGAGGATCTTGTCCATGCCGATCGAGTTCAGGTAGTCGATCGCGGCGCCGAGACCGACCGCCTGGGCGATCGGCGGCGTACCCGCCTCGAACTTGTGCGGCGCGGGGGCGTACGTCGAGGAGTGCATCGAGACCGTCTCGATCATCTCGCCGCCGCCCAGGAACGGAGGCAGGTCCTCCAGCAGCTCCTGGCGGCCCCAGAGGACGCCGATGCCCGTCGGGCCGCACATCTTGTGGCCGGTGAAGGCCACGAAGTCGGCCTGCAGGGCCTGCACGTCCACCGGCATGTGCGGGGCTGCCTGCGAGGCGTCGATGCAGACCAGCGCGCCGACCTCCTGCGCGCGGCGGATTATCGTCTCGACCGGGTTGACCGTGCCCAGGATGTTCGAGACCAGCACGAAGGAGACGATCTTGGTCTTCTCCGTGATGACCTCGTCGATGTTCGACAGGTCCAGCCGGCCGTCGTCGGTGAGGCCGAACCACTTCAGCTTCGCGCCCGTGCGCTGCGCCAGCAGCTGCCACGGCACGATGTTGGAGTGGTGCTCCATCTCCGTGATGACGATCTCGGTCTCGTGGTCCACCCGGTAGGGCTCGTCGGCCCAGCCCAGCATGTTCGCCACGAGGTTCAGCGACTCGGAGGCGTTCTTGGTGAAGATCACCTCGTCGCGGCTCGGCGCGTTGATGAACTCGGCGACCTTGTCGCGCGCGCCCTCGTACAGCGCCGTGGCCTCCTCGGCGAGCACATGCACACCGCGGTGGACGTTGGCGTTGTAGCGCTCGTAGTACTCGCTCAGGGCGTCCAGTACCTGGCGCGGCTTCTGCGAGGTCGCCGCGTTGTCCAGATACACGAGCTTCTTGCCGTCGTGGACCACGCGGTCCAGCACGGGGAAGTCCTTGCGGATCGCCTCGGTGTCGAGGAGGCCCGGCAGCTGTGTCACTCGGATGCGCCACCCTTCGTGTAGGCCTCGTAGCCCTCGTTCTCCAGCTTGTCCGCGAGCTCCGGGCCGCCGGACTCGACGATGCGGCCGCCGGCGAAGACGTGGACGTGGTCGGGCTTGATGTAGCGCAGGATGCGCGTGTAGTGCGTGATCAGCAGGGTGCCCACCTCGCCGGTCTCGCGGACGCGGTTGACGCCCTCGGAGACGATGCGGAGCGCGTCGACGTCCAAGCCGGAGTCGGTCTCGTCGAGGATCGCGACCTTCGGCTTGAGGAGCTCGAGCTGCAGGATCTCGTGGCGCTTCTTCTCACCGCCGGAGAAGCCCTCGTTGACGTTGCGCTCGGCGAAGGCCGGGTCCATGTTGAGGCGCTCCATGGCCTCCTTGACCTCCTTCACCCAGGTGCGCAGCTTGGGGGCCTCGCCGCGGATGGCGGTGGCGGAGGTGCGCAGGAAGTTGGAGACCGACACGCCGGGGACCTCGACCGGGTACTGCATCGCCAGGAACAGGCCCGCGCGGGCGCGCTCGTCGACGGACATCTCCAGGACGTCCTCGCCGTCGAGCAGCACGGTGCCGCTGGTGATCGTGTACTTCGGGTGACCCGCGAGGGAGTAGGCGAGGGTCGACTTGCCCGAGCCGTTGGGGCCCATGATGGCGTGCGTCTCGCCCTGCTTCACGGTGAGGTCGACGCCCTTGAGGATCTCCTTCGTGGCGTTGTCGGCCTCGACGGTGACGTGCAGGTCTCGGATTTCAAGCGTTGCCATGGGTGCCTCAGGACTCCTGGGTGAGGGAGACGAGAACGTCGTCCCCTTCGATCTTTACGGGGTATACGGGGACGGGGCGCGTGGCCGGGAGGCCGGACGGCTTGCCGGTGCGCAGGTCGAAGGCGGAGCCGTGCAGCCAGCACTCGATCTGGCAGTCCTCCACCTCGCCCTCGGAGAGGGAGACGTTCGCGTGGGAGCAGATGTCGTAGATCGCGAACACCTCGCCCTCGGTCTTGACGACCGAGACCGGCGTGCCGTCGAGTTCCACCCGCTTCGGGGTGTCCTCGTCCAGCTCGCTCAGCCCACAGGCGCGTACGAAGGTCATGCGACCGAAGCCTCCAGCTCCTGCTCGATCTTGGCGAGCAGGCGCTCCTCGATGTCGGCGACGCCGATCTGCTGGACCAGCCCGGCGAAGAAGCCGCGGACCACCAGGCGGCGGGCCTCGTGCTCCGGGATGCCGCGGGCCATCAGGTAGAAGAGCTGCTCGTCGTCGAAGCGGCCGGTGGCCGAGGCGTGGCCGGCGCCGACGATCTCGCCGGTCTCGATCTCCAGGTTCGGCACCGAGTCGACGCGCGCGCCGTCCGTGAGGACCAGGTTGCGGTTCATCTCGTAGGTGTCCGTGCCCTCGGCCTTGGCCTCGATGAGCACGTCGCCGATCCAGACCGCGTGCGCGTCGTCGCCCTGGAGCGCGCCCTTGTAGACGACGTTCGACTTGCAGTGCGGGGTGTTGTGGGTGACCAGCAGGCGGTGCTCCTGGTGCTGCCCCGCGTCGGTGAAGTAGAGGCCGAACAGCTCGGCCTCGCCGCCGGGGCCGGCGTAGGCGACGCGCGGGTGCAGGCGGACGAGGTCGCCCCCGAAGGTGACCACGAAGGACTTGAAGGTGGCGTCCCGGCCGATCAACGCGTTGTGCTGGCCCACGTGCACGGCCTTGTCGTCCCAGTCCTGGACGGAGACGACGGTCAGCTTGGCGCCGTCGCCCAGGACGTAGTCGACGTTGGCGGCGAGCACCGCGTCACCGGTGTGGTCGATGACCACGACGGCCTCGGCGAAGGCTCCCAGCTCGATCACCTGGTGGCCGTAGGCGACCCCGCCCTCGCCGTGCACGGCGATCCGGATCGGCTCGGTGAGCACCGTCTCCTTGGGGACGGTGACCACGCCGGCCTGCCCGAAGGCGGAGTACGCCTGGGCGGCCACGCGGTCCACCGGGGTGCCGGCCCGGCCGATGCGGGCGTCGTCGCGGCCGACGGTCTCGACGGTCACGCCCTCGGGGGCCTGGACGTCCACCTTCACGCCGTCGCCGGTCGCGACCGCGGTGCCGTCGTGCAGCCCGCGCAACCGCTCCAGCGGGGTGAACCGCCACTCCTCCTCACGGCCGTGCGGGACCGGGAAGTCCGCCACGTCGAAGGACGGAGGCGCGCTCATGCGCGAGACGACGGTCGACTCGGCGGCGACCGCGATCTGGCCGGCGGTGGTGGAGCCCACCGGGATGTTCTGAGCCTCAGCCATGGCTGTCGTAGTGCTCGCTTTCTGAGTAAGACGTGTGCTGACCGATGGGGCGGGTCTCAGCCGACCGCGCCTTCCATCTGCAGCTCGATCAGCCGGTTGAGCTCGAGGGCGTACTCCATGGGCAGCTCCTTGGCGATCGGCTCGACGAAGCCGCGCACGATCAT
The DNA here is from genome assembly GCF_040680195.1 of Streptomyces sp. NPDC052109. Taxonomy (NCBI): domain Bacteria; kingdom Bacillati; phylum Actinomycetota; class Actinomycetes; order Kitasatosporales; family Streptomycetaceae; genus Streptomyces; species Streptomyces sp. NPDC052109. Next base: position 155,701 of record NZ_JBFAWF010000019.1, read on the forward strand.
CGCCATCGCCTCGAACTCGGAGAGACCGCGGCTCATCAGGTAGAAGAGCTGGTCCTCGGAGACCTTGGAGACGGTCGCCTCGTGCCCCATGGACACGTCGTCCTCGCGGACGTCGACGTAGGGGTACGTGTCGGAGCGGGAGATGGTGTCCACCAGCAGCGCGTCGCACAGCACGTTGGACTTCGAGCCGTGGGCACCCTCGCCGATCTCGACCAGGCCGCGGTACGAGGTGCGGCCGCCACCGCGCGCCACCGACTTGGAGACGATGTTGGACGAGGTGTTCGGCGCCATGTGGACCATCTTCGAACCGGCGTCCTGGTGCTGGCCCTCACCCGCGAAGGCGATGGACAGGGTCTCGCCCTTGGCGTGCTCGCCCATCAGGTAGACGGCCGGGTACTTCATCGTCACCTTGGAGCCGATGTTGCCGTCGATCCACTCCATGGTCGCGCCCTCGTAGGCCACGGCGCGCTTGGTGACCAGGTTGTAGACGTTGTTCGACCAGTTCTGGATGGTCGTGTAGCGGCAGCGGGCGTTCTTCTTGACGATGATCTCGACGACCGCGGAGTGCAGCGAGTCGGACTTGTAGATCGGTGCCGTGCAGCCCTCGACGTAGTGCACGTAGGCACCCTCGTCGACGATGATCAGGGTCCGCTCGAACTGGCCCATGTTCTCCGTGTTGATGCGGAAGTAGGCCTGGAGCGGGATCTCCACGTGCACGCCCTTCGGCACGTAGATGAAGGAGCCACCGGACCACACGGCGGTGTTCAGGGCGGCGAACTTGTTGTCACCGGCGGGGATGACGGTCCCGAAGTACTCCTTGAAGAGCTCCGGGTGCTCCTTCAGCGCGGTGTCGGTGTCGAGGAAGATGACGCCCTGCTCCTCCAGGTCCTCGCGGATCTGGTGGTAGACGACCTCCGACTCGTACTGGGCGGCGACGCCGGCGACCAGGCGCTGCTTCTCGGCCTCCGGGATGCCCAGCTTGTCGTAGGTGTTCTTGATGTCCTCGGGCAGGTCCTCCCAGGACTCCGCCTGCTTCTCCGTGGAGCGCACGAAGTACTTGATGTTGTCGAAGTCGATGCCCGAGAGGTCGGAGCCCCAGTTCGGCATCGGCTTCTTCTCGAAGAGCTTCAGGCCCTTCAGGCGGAGCTTGGTCATCCACTCCGGCTCCGACTTCTTGCCGGAGATGTCGCGGACGACCTCCTCGTTCAGGCCGCGCCTGGCGGAGGCACCGGCGACGTCCGAGTCGGCCCAGCCGTATTCGTACTTGCCCAGGCCGTCGAGCTCAGGGTGGGCAGTCTCCGTGGGGAGAGTCATGCGGGGTTCCTCCCGGCCGTGCTTGCAGGTGCGTCGTTGGAAATCTTGGGGATGAACGTCGTGCAGACGCCGTCGCCGTGCGCGATGGTCGCCAGTCGTTGGACGTGGGTACCCAGCAGCTCGGCGAAGATCTCCGTCTCCGCCTCGCACAGCTGCGGGAACTGCTCCGCGACATGGGCGACCGGGCAGTGGTGCTGGCAGAGCTGCTCGCCGACCGGTGCGCTGCGCGCCGTAGCAGCGTACCCGTCGACACTCAAGGCCTTGGCCAGTGCTTCGGCCCGCTTGTCCGGCGTGACGGCCTCGATCGCCTTGCGGTACGCGCTCGACTGGGCGGCGATCCGGGCGCGGGCGAAGGCCGCGACAGCCTCGGGGCCACCCCCCTGCTCGGCGATCCAGCGGAGCGCGTCCGCGGCGAGCTTGTCGTAGGACTGGTCGAAGGCGTCCCGGCCGCAGTCGGTGAGCGCGAAGACCCTGGCGGGGCGGCCACGCGTGCGCGTGCCGTACACGCGCTGCTCGCGGGCCTCCACGACGTCGTCGGCGACCAGGGCGTCCAGGTGACGCCGGACGGCCGCCTGGGTCAGTCCCAGCCGGCCGGCGAGTTCGGCGACGGTCGACGGGCCGTGGTCCAGGATGGAGCGCGCGACGCGGTTGCGCGTGGAGCGCTCACCGGTCGCGAGTTCCTCCTGTGGGGACCCCAGGGGGGTCTCCCGAGCCTCGCCGACGTTTTTCACAACGCCATTGTTGCGTAATTCCGCGGAGACTGACAAGCGCCGTCCGGATCATCGAGCGGTGCCCTGCGTCACTTAGGCATACCTAATGTGACCTGCGAAAACGATCTTTGATCGATCATCCCGCGTTCAATTCGGTGGCGTCGCCCCGGGCCCGTCCGGAAGACTCCGCAACCATGCCGACACCCCCTCCGACCGGCCCTCTTGTCACGCGGGACACCATCGCCGCACAGGTGCGCCTGCTGGGCGTGGAGACCGGCGAGATCCTGCTCGTGCACTCCTCGCTCCGTTCCCTCGGCTGGGTGAACGGCGGCCCCGTCGCCGTCGTCCAAGGGCTCCTCGACGCCCTGGGCCCGTCCGGCACGCTCGTCGTCCCCGCCCAGTCGGCCCAGCTGTCCGACCCGGCGCTGTGGTCGAGGCCGCCGGTGCCCCGGGAGTGGTGGGACCGGATCCGGGCCAGCATGCCGCCGTACGACCCGCTGACCACCCCCACGCGCGGGATGGGCGTGATCCCCGAGACCGTACGGACCTGGCCGGGTGCCCGGCGCAGCGCCCACCCGCAGACCTCCTTCGCGGCGCTCGGCCCGCACGCGCGGGAGATCACCGACGGTCACGCGCCCGACTGCCGGCTCGGCGAGCACAGCCCGCTGGCCCGGCTGGAGAAACGGGGCGCCCGGGTCCTGCTGCTCGGCGCGGGCTACGGCTCCTGCACCTCGTTCCACCTGGCCGAGTACCGGATACCCGCCCCGCTGGTCGAGGTCGGACGCCCCGCGCCCGGCGGCGGCTGGGAGACCGTGGTCGAGGTCTCGATCGACGCCGACCGGTTCGACGAGCTGGGCCACGACTTCGAGCGGGACCGACCCGTCGTGCGCGGCAGGGTCGGCGCGGCGGACGCACGGCTGTTCCCGGTGGCGGACGCGGTGGCCTACGCCGAGCGGTGGCTGCCGCTGCACCGGCCCCGCGAGCAGTGAGCCGGGCGCCCCGAACCCCGTGCGGAGGACTTCCCCGCACCCCCGCGCCTGAGCGCTCCGGCCTCTCCTTAGACTCTGGATCCATGCGAAACGAGCCCGTGGTCCAGGTGCAGACCCTGGTGAAGCGGTACGGCACGAAGACCGCGGTGAACGGCCTCGACCTGGTGGCCGAGGCGGGCGTGACCGCCGTGCTCGGTCCCAACGGGGCCGGGAAGACGACCACGGTCGAGACCTGCGAGGGGTACCGGAAGCCGGATTCCGGCACGGTGCGCGTCCTGGGCCTCGACCCGGTACGGCAGTCCGCCGAGCTGCGACCCCGAATCGGTGTGATGCTCCAGTCCGGCGGCGTGTACTCCGGCGCCCGGGCCGACGAGATGCTCCGGCACGTGGCCAAGCTGCACGCACATCCGCTGGACGTGGACGCGCTGATCGAACGCCTCGGCCTCGGCTCCTGCGGCCGGACCTCCTACCGGCGGCTCTCCGGCGGCCAGCAGCAGCGGCTCGCGCTCGCCATGGCCGTCGTCGGGCGCCCCGAGCTGGTCTTCCTGGACGAGCCGACCGCGGGCCTGGACCCGCAGGCCCGCCGGGCCACCTGGGACCTGGTGCGGGACCTGCGCGCCGACGGCGTCTCGGTGATCCTCACCACCCACTACATGGAAGAGGCCGAGCAGCTCGCCGACGACGTGGCGATCATCGACGGCGGCCGGGTCATCGCCCAGGGCTCCCCGGAGCAGCTGTGCAAGGGCGGCGCCGAGAACACCCTGCGCTTCTCCGGCCGCCCCGGCCTCGACGTGGGCTCGCTCCTCAAGGCGCTCCCGGCCGACTGCACGGCCGCCGAGCTGACCCCGGGCAGCTACCGGGTCGTCGGCAAGGTCGACCCGCAGCTGCTGGCCACCGTGACCTCCTGGTGCGCCCAGCACGGGGTGATGCCGGACCGGATCTCGGTGGAACGGCACACGCTGGAGGACGTCTTTCTCGAGCTGACCGGCAAGGAGCTGCGCTCGTGACTGTTGGTACCTACACCCCGAAGCCGGGCCCGGCACCCCTCCCCCGCATGATCGCGGCGCAGGCGGCGCTGGAGACCAGGATGCTGCTCCGCAACGGCGAGCAGTTGCTGCTGACGGTCGTCATCCCGACGCTGCTGCTGGTGCTCTTCAGCTCCGTGGACATCGTCGACACCGGCAAGGGCAAGGCGGTGGACTTCCTCGCCCCCGGCATCCTGGCCCTGGCCGTGATGTCGACGGCGTTCACCGGGCAGGCCATCGCGACCGGCTTCGAGCGCCGCTACGGCGTGCTCAAGCGGCTCGCCGCCTCGCCGCTGCCCCGCTGGGGCCTGATGACCGCGAAGACCGCTTCCGTGCTGGTCACGGAGGTGCTCCAGGTCATCCTGCTGACCGTGATCGCGTTCGCGCTGGGCTGGGCGCCGCACGGCAACCCCGTCGCGGTGCTCCTGCTGCTGATTCTGGGTACGGCCGCCTTCTCCGGCCTGGGCCTGCTGATGGCGGGAACGCTGAAGGCGGAGGCGACCCTCGCGGCCGCCAACCTCGTCTTCCTGCTGCTGCTCGTCGGCGGCGGTGTCATCGTGCCGCTGGACAAGTTCGGCTCGGCCGCGCAAGCCGCGCTCGGGCTGCTGCCCATCTCCGCGCTGTCGGACGGCCTGCGGGACGTGCTCCAGCACGGCGCCGGGATGCCGTGGGGCGACCTGGGGATCCTCGCGGCGTGGGCGGTCGTGGGACTGGCCGCGGCCGGAAAGCTCTTCCGCTGGGAGTGAGCCGTCACGGTGGACCCTCGTGAAAGCGTGCACAAGCGGCGGCCTACGATGGTGGGCGTGCCCAAGCTGAACCCCGCCGACGCCGCAGCGGCTCTGCGCAACCCGCTCGCCTTCATCGCCGAACGCTGGACCCCGTCCTCGCGGACGGTCCAGCGGGCGGCCCTCGCCGCGCTCGTGATGTCGGTGGTCATCGTCGTCACCGGCGGCGCCGTGCGCCTGACCGGTTCGGGCCTCGGCTGCCCGACCTGGCCGGAGTGCACCGACGGCTCGCTGACCCCGACGACCGCGCTGAGCTATCACAGCGCGATCGAGTTCGGCAATCGCATGCTGACGTACGTGCTGTGCGCCGCGGTCGGCTGGGCGATCATCGCCGCCCGCTCCGAGAAGCCGTACCGGCGCGGCCTGACCCGGCTGGGCTGGGCGCAGTTCTGGCTGGTGATGAGCAACGCGATCCTCGGCGGCGTCGTCGTGCTCGTGGGCCTCAACCCGTACACCGTCGCGGCCCACTTCCTGCTCGCGACGGCGCTGACCACCGTCGCCGCGGTGATGTGGCAGCGCACCCGCGAGGGCGACGGCGCGCCGCGGCCGCTGGTCGGCAAGGCCGTGCAGCAGCTGGTGTGGTTCCTGGTGGCGGCATCCCTGCTCCTCATCGTGGCCGGCACGGTGGTGACCGGCGCCGGTCCGCACGCGGGTGACTCCAGCGAGGTCAAGCGGATCCCCATCGGCTGGGAGACGGTGGCCAAGCTGCACGCGGTGCTCGCCTGGATCGTGGTGACGCTGACGTTCGCGCTGTGGTTCGTGCTGAAGGCGGTCGACGCGCCGAAGGGCCCGCTCACGCGCGCGCGCGAGCTGTTCCTGATCCTGCTCGGTCAGGGCGTGATCGGTTACGTGCAGTACTTCACCCATCTGCCCGAGCTGCTGGTGGGTCTGCACATGTTCGGCTCCTGTCTGGTGTGGATCGGTGTCCTGCGCGTCCTGCTGTCCCTCCGCGAGCGCCCGGAGGCCGCCCTGGACCTGCCCGGACCCTCGGCCGAGGTGACGGTGGGCACGCGCGCGTGAGTCACCCGTAGGCGGCGTGTCGACCGCCGCTCCCAGGGGGGCACGGCTCAGCTCCGCGCGGCGGGCGATCCAGGTGGGGTCCGCCGGCGCGGGGTGCTCGTAGCGCCGCGGCTGATGTCCGCGACGACCTCGGCGGGAGCGCCGAGCGCCGGGAGGTCGGCGAGAGCCCGCAGCCTGGACCCGGCCGACGGCCGCTGGCACCGAGATGGGCCGTCCGTCCCGGAGGATCACGGGTCAGCGGGCCGAGGTCCACCCAGGCGTCCTGCCGCCACCGCCGGGCCCTGCCGACGGCGGGCCGTCGTAAGTCCCGCTGGTCCCGGGCGACGAAAGCGTCCAGCCACCCGTCCGGCACCGGCGGGAGCAGCCCCGCCGACGGTTCCCGTGCAGCAGCCGCCGAAGTCGTGCGGTTGATGTCCGTACCGACCTCGGCGGGAGCGCGCCGAGCGCCGGGAGGTCGGCGAGAGCCCGCTTCGAGATGGGCCGTCCGTCCCGGAGGGTCACGGGGGCGCGGGCGAAGGTCAGCGGGCCGAGGTCGACAGCCAGGGGCTCGCAGCGCGGGGTCGCAGCGGCGTGAGTCCTTCGAGGAACGGGTCGAGCAGCGATGCGGTCGGCGTCCGCCCGGTCCGGACCGCTCACTCCAGCCCGTACACCCGGCGCGCGTTGTCCGCCGCGACCATCCGGGCCACCCGCTGGGCGTCCTCCAGGGACCAGGCGCCCTCGGCGACCCAGGTGCCCAGGACCCGGCCCAGGGCCTCACGGAACAGGCGGGCGCCGACGACGTGCAGTTCGGGCAGGCCGTGGGCGCCCGTGGAGAAGAGGATCTTGCCGAAGGGGGCCAGCTCCAGGATCTCGGCGAGGACGGTGGCCGCGCGGGCGCCGGTGCGGAGGAGGGCGGCGCCGGAGTCGGTGTACACGTGCGGGAAGACGCCGGCCAGATGAGCGGCGTGGCGGTGGTACGGATAGCCGTGCAGCAGGATCAGGTCGGTGCCGAGCCCGGCCGTTGCCCGTACGAAGTCGGTGAGCAGCACGGGGTCGGTGCGGTCGATGCGGGAGCCCGGCTCGCCGAGCCCGGCGTGCAGTTGCAGGGGCCGGCCCGAGGCGACCGCGATCCACAGCAGGTGCCGGAGCAGGACGGGGTCGGTGAGCGCTCCGCCGACCCGCCGGCCGGCCAGCCAGCGGCCCGCCGCGCCCCGCGCCTCCCCCGGACCCGGCGGTTCGGGCGCCACCGCCAGCCCGTGTCTCAGCCCCGCGACCGACGTGAAGGCGACCGCGTTCGCCGCGGCGCCGTGCACGGACTCGGCGAGGTTGGCGAGGAAGGACTCGACGGTGCCGGAGGTGTCGGCGACCTGCTCCGCGAGCTGCTCCAGCCGGACGATCTCATGGGCCTCGGCGGAACCGGCGGAGGCCAGTTCGACGGGGCCCGTGAGGTCGCCGGGCAGGCCGGTGTCCACGAGGTAGGTGGTGATGCCGCTGCCGCGCAGCAGCCTGCGGCCCGCCTCGAGGACGCCGAGCTCGCGGCGCCGGGCCAGATAGCGGGCGGGCGTGCAGTGCGGTTCCAGGCCGAGCAGGGGCGGGCACCAGCGCCGGACGGCGAATCCCGTCTGGGTGTCGAAGAGGGTGGTGCCGGGTGCCGGGGGGCCCTCGGTGCGGGCGAGTTGGGCCTCGAAGGTGCCGAGGCCCAGCTCTGTGCGCAGTACGCCGTGGCAGTACTGGTCCACGAGGGACGGCGTTTCGATCATCCGGACTCCCCGTGTGCGCTGGCTTGCACGGCCTAACGGGTGAACGGGGTTCGAGGTCGCGGATGAGCTCGGGGCTGCGGGTTATTCGGCGGCTTCAGACCGAGTGTGGCTGGTCGTGCCCACGCGGCGGGCCCGCATCTCGACACGGCCCCGCGCCCCGTCGGGCGCGCCGGCTCAACCGCCGATCTGGATGCCGGCCATCCGCTTCCACTCGTACGGCCCGGTCTTCACCTTCGCCGCGAACTCGCCGTCGAAGGACTCGTGGACGGTGATGCCGGACTTCTCGACGGCCTTCTCGGCGATCTCGGTGCTGGGCGCGACCAGGTCGCCCCAGCCGCCGTCCTCGCCGACGAGGACGATACGCGCCCCGCGCTCACCGATGTGGGCCACCTGGGCCTCGGCGCCGCCGTGCGCCTTGGCGAAGGTGCTGATCTCCCGGGCGAGCCTGGCCACCTTGCGCTCGGCCCTCGCGTCAACCTGCTGCGTGTCTGCCATGACCAGGATGCTACTAACGAGTAGATCGACTGGCGAGAGCAGGCCCCTGTGACGTGCGTCAGCGCAGGAACGGGTCCACCGCGACCGCGACGAAGAGGATCGACACGTAGGTGATCGACCAGTGGAAGAGGCGCATCTCCTTGAGCTTGACGCCGGTCACCTCGGCCTTCGCACGGTTCTGCAGCCCGTGCGCCTCCCACAGCCAGAAGCCGCCGGCCGCGAGGGCGACCACCGTGTAGAACCAGCCGGTGTAGCCCAGCGGGGTCAGGAGCAGCGAGACGAGGACCATCACCCAGCTGTAGATGACGATCTGCCGGGCGACGACCTTGTTGGAGGCGATGACCGGGAGCATCGGCACGCCCACGCGCGCGTAGTCCTCCTTGACCTTCATGGACAGCGGCCAGTAATGCGGCGGCGTCCAGAAGAACATGACGAGGAAGAGGATGACCGGTGCCCAGGACATCGAGTCCGTCACGGAGGACCAGCCGATCAGCACCGGCAGGCAGCCGGCGATGCCGCCCCACACGATGTTCTGCGAGGTACGCCGCTTGAGGATCATCGTGTAGACGACGACGTAGAAGAGGAGCGCTCCGAGGGAGAGCCAGGCACTCAGCCAGTTGACGGTGAACCCGAACAGCAGCGTCGAGACGACCGCCAGGGTGATGCCGAAGGTCAGGCACTCGCGCGGGCTGACCATGCCGGTCACCAGCGGCCGCTGCGAGGTGCGGTCCATCAGGGCGTCGATGTCCCGGTCGATGTACATGTTCAGCGCGTTGGCGCCGCCCGCGGAGAGGTAGCCGCCGACGCAGGTCAGCAGGACCAGCTTCAGGTCGGGCACGCCCTGCTGCGCCAGGAACATCACCGGAACGGTGGTGATGAGCAGCAACTCGATGATCCGCGGCTTGGTCAGAGCCACGAACGCCTTGACACGGGCCCCGAACGGCCGGTGAACCGGGCCTTGGCTCGCACCACCCAGCACGCCCGCTGGACGTGATTCGACGGCCGTCACGCACACCCCTGACAGAGACATCCCAGCAAGCCTCCCCGTGTGAAGTGCGGGTAAAGGCTCGCGCGTACCACGCCACTTTAGACGTTGCCCATACCCCGGCCTTCGCGGGGGTGGGGTCGTGTTGGCGCACGTCCCATCCGAGGGGTTCGAGCACTCGATTGAGCGCTCAGATGACCACCTCCGTATTCATGTGCCAAATGCTGCGTTCGGCCAGTCGGGAGGCGGATCCGACGGACTCCCGGCAGTCTGGAAACACTCGAAAAAACGCACATCCTTACGGGGGTAGGCTCGACAGCGGCCGGTGGGCAGAAGCACGCCGGCGGCCGGGTGGGCGCATGCCCCGAAGACCGGCGACCGACATGTGGAGAGGAGCCCTGACCCAGGGTGAGCACCAAGCCGACCACCACAGACCTTGAGTGGACCGAGCTGGACCAGCGGGCCGTCGACACCGCCCGTGTCCTGGCCGCCGACGCCGTACAGAAGGTCGGCAACGGCCATCCCGGTACGGCGATGAGCCTCGCTCCGGCCGCGTACACCCTCTTCCAGAAGGTGATGCGGCACGACCCGGCCGACCCCGAGTGGGTCGGGCGCGACCGCTTCGTGCTGTCCGCCGGCCACTCGTCCCTGACCCTCTACACGCAGCTCTACCTGGCCGGCTTCGGCCTGGAACTGGAGGACCTGGAGTCCTTCCGCACCTGGGGTTCGAAGACCCCGGGCCACCCGGAGTACGGACACACCAGGGGCGTCGAGACCACCACCGGTCCGCTCGGCCAGGGTGTCGCCAACGCGGTGGGCATGGCGATGGCCGCCCGCTACGAGCGCGGTCTGTTCGACCCGGACGCTCCGCAGGGCGAGTCCCCCTTCGACCACTACATCTACTGCATCGCCGGTGACGGCTGCCTGCAGGAGGGCATCTCCGCCGAGGCCTCCTCGCTGGCCGGCCACCAGAAGCTCGGCAACCTGATCCTGCTGTGGGACGACAACCACATCTCGATCGAGGGCGACACCGAGACGGCCGTCTCCGAGGACACCGTCAAGCGGTACGAGGCCTACGGCTGGCACGTGCAGCGCGTGGAGGCCCAGGACAACGGCGACCTGGACCCGCAGGCGATCTACGCCGCGATCCAGGAGGCCAAGGCGGTCACCGACCGGCCGTCCTTCATCGCGATGCGCTCGATCATCGCGTGGCCGGCCCCGAAGGCCCAGAACACCGAGGCCGCGCACGGCTCGGCGCTGGGCGAGGAGGAGGTCGCGGCCACCAAGCGCGTCCTCGGCTTCGACCCCGAGCAGCACTTCGCCGTCGAGGACGAGGTCATCGCCCACACCCGCAAGGCCCTGGAGCGGGGCGCACAGGCGCGGGCGGACTGGGAGAAGTCCCTGCAGGTGTGGCGGGACGACAACCCCGAGCGGGCCGCCGAGTTCGACCGGATCAGCAAGGGCGAGCTGCCCGTCGGCTGGGAGGACACGATCCCGGTCTTCGAGCCGGGCAAGGCCGTCGCGACGCGTGCCGCCTCCGGCAAGGTGCTGCAGGCGCTCGGCGCGGTGATCCCCGAGCTGTGGGGCGGCTCCGCCGACCTCGCCGGGTCGAACAACACGACCATCGACAAGGAGAGCTCGTTCCTGCCCGCGGGCAACCCGCTCCCCGAGGCCAAGCCGTACGGCCGTACGATCCACTTCGGTATCCGCGAGCACTCGATGGGTGCCGAGCTGAACGGCATCACGCTGCACGGCAACACCCGTGTCTACGGCGGTACGTTCCTCGTCTTCTCCGACTACATGCGCAACGCGGTGCGCCTGTCGGCCCTGATGCACCTGCCGGTGACGTACGTGTGGACGCACGACTCCATCGGCCTCGGCGAGGACGGTCCGACCCACCAGCCGGTCGAGCACCTGGCCTCGCTGCGCGCGATCCCCGGCCTGAACGTCGTCCGCCCGGCCGACGCCAACGAGACCGCGATCGCCTGGCGCGAGATCCTCAAGCGCTACACCAAGGAGTTCGGCAAGGGCCGGCCGCACGGCTTCGCCCTCACCCGCCAGGGCGTGCCGACCTACGAGCCCAACGAGGACGCTGCCCGCGGTGGCTATGTGCTCTTCGAGGCAGAGGGCGGCGAGCCGCAGGTCGTGCTGATCGCCACCGGTTCCGAGGTGCACGTGGCCGTCGAGGCGCGTGAGCAGCTGCAGGCCGGGGGCGTCCCCACGCGGGTCGTGTCGATGCCGTCCGTCGAGTGGTTCGAGGAGCAGGACCAGGGGTACCGGGACTCCGTGCTCCCGCCGTCCGTCAAGGCCCGTGTTGCCGTGGAGGCGGGTATCGGGCTGACCTGGCACAAGTACGTGGGCGACGCCGGCCGCATCGTTTCCCTGGAGCACTTCGGTGCTTCCGCCGACGGCAAGGTGCTCTTCCGCGAGTTCGGCTTCACTGCCGAGAACGTGGCCGCCAAGGCCCGGGAATCCATCGCCGCCGCCCAGCGCTGACGCTCATATACGACACGTAGGAGATGTAATTCCATGACAGACGCACTCAAGCGCCTCTCCGAGGAAGGCGTCGCGATCTGGCTGGACGACCTGTCGCGCAAGCGGATCACGTCCGGCAACCTCGCCGAGCTGATCGACCAGCAGCACGTCGTGGGCGTCACCACCAACCCGACGATCTTCCAGAAGGCGATCTCGCAGGGCGACGGCTACGACCAGCAGGTCTCGGACCTCGCCGCCCGCAAGGTCACCGTCGAAGAGGCCATCCGCATGATCACCACGGCGGACGTCCGCGACGCCGCCGACATCCTGCGCCCGGTCTACGACGCCACCGGCGGCAAGGACGGCCGGGTCTCCATCGAGGTCGACCCCCGCCTGGCGCACAACACCAAGGCCACCGTCGCCGAGGCCAAGCAGCTGGCCTGGCTGGTGGACCGCCCCAACACCCTGATCAAGATCCCGGCCACCCTGGCGGGCCTGCCGGCGATCACCGAGACGATCGGCCTCGGCATCAGCGTCAACGTGACCCTGATCTTCTCCCTGGAGCGGTACCGCGCCGTCATGGACGCCTACCTCTCCGGCCTGGAGAAGGCCAAGGAGCGCGGCCTGGACCTGTCGCTGATCCACTCCGTGGCGTCCTTCTTCGTGTCCCGCGTGGACACCGAGATCGACAAGCGCCTGGACGGCATCGGCAGCGACGAGGCCAAGGCGCTGCGCGGCAAGGCCGCCGTCGCCAACGCGCGCCTCGCCTACCAGGCGTACGAGGAGGTCTTCTCCTCGGAGCGCTGGAGCGCGCTGGAGAACGCGGGCGCCAACAAGCAGCGTCCGCTGTGGGCGTCGACCGGCGTGAAGGACCCGGCCTACCCGGACACCCTGTACGTCACCGAGCTGGTCGCGCCGAACACGGTCAACACCATGCCGGAGGCCACGCTGGAGGCCACCGAGGACCACGGCGAGATCAGCGGCGACACCATCTCCGGCACCTACGAGCAGGCGCGTGCCGACCTCGACGCGCTGGAGCAGCTCGGCATCGCGTACGACGACGTCGTGCAGGTGCTGGAGGACGAGGGCGTCGAGAAGTTCGAGGCGTCCTGGAACGACCTGCTGAAGTCGACTCAGGCGGAGCTCGAGCGCCTCGCTCCCTCGGAGGGCTGACTTGTCACCCGTTTCCGGTTCCGGAGCGAACCCGCTTCGTGACCCGGCCGACCGACGGCTCCCGCGTATCGCGGGGCCGTCGGGTCTGGTCATCTTCGGGGTCACCGGCGACCTGTCGCGCAAGAAGCTGATGCCCGCGGTGTACGACCTCGCCAACCGGGGTCTGCTGCCGCCGGGCTTCTCGCTGGTGGGCTTCGCCCGCCGCGAGTGGGCGAACGAGGACTTCGCGCAGGAGGTCCACGACGCCGTCAAGGCGCACGCCCGTACGCCGTTCCGTGAGGAGGTCTGGCAGCAGCTCATCCAGGGGATGCGCTTCGTCCAGGGCACCTTCGACGACGACGACGCCTTCGAGCGGCTGCGCTCCACCATCGAGGAGCTGGACAAGGCACAGGGCACGGGCGGCAACTTCGCCTTCTATCTGTCGGTGCCGCCGCGCTCCTTCCCGGTGGTCATCCAGCAGCTGAAGAAGCACGGTCTCGCCGACCAGTCGGGCGGTTCCTGGCGGCGCGCGGTCATCGAGAAGCCGTTCGGGCACGACCTGAAGTCGGCCGAGGAACTGAACGCGATCGTGCACGAGGTGTTCTCCTCGGACCAGGTGTTCCGGATCGACCACTACCTCGGCAAGGAGACCGTCCAGAACATCCTGGCGCTGCGCTTCGCCAACACGATGTTCGAGCCGATCTGGAACCGGTCCTTCGTGGACCACGTGCAGATCACGATGGCCGAGGACATCGGCATCGGCGGCCGCGCCGGGTACTACGACGGCATCGGTGCCGCCCGTGACGTCATCCAGAACCATCTGCTGCAGCTCATGGCCCTCACGGCCATGGAGGAGCCCGCCTCCTTCGGCGCGGACGCGCTGGCCGCGGAGAAGGAGAAGGTGCTCGGCGCCGTCCGGCTGCCGAAGGACCTGGGCAAGTCGACCGTGCGCGGCCAGTACGCGGCCGGCTGGCAGGGCGGCGAGAAAGTCATCGGCTACCTCGAAGAGGACGGCATCGACGCGAAGTCGAAGACCGACACCTATGCCGCGATCAAGCTGGAGATCGACAACCGCCGCTGGGCGGGTGTCCCCTTCTACCTGCGCACCGGCAAGCGCCTCGGCCGGCGCGTGACGGAGATCGCGGTCGTCTTCCAGCGGGCCCCGCACTCCCCCTTCGACACCACGGCGACGGAGGAGCTGGGCCAGAACGCGATCGTCATCCGGGTCCAGCCCGACGAGGGTGTCACCGTCCGCTTCGGCTCCAAGGTGCCGGGGACCTCGATGGAGATCCGGGACGTCTCCATGGACTTCGCCTACGGCGAGTCCTTCACGGAGTCCAGCCCGGAGGCGTACGAGCGCCTGATCCTGGACGTGCTGCTGGGCGACGCCAACCTCTTCCCGCGCACGGAGGAGGTCGAGCTGTCCTGGAAGATCCTCGACCCGATCGAGGAGTACTGGGACAAGCACGGCAGGCCCGCGCAGTACCCGTCGGGCACCTGGGGACCCGCCGAGGCGGACGAGATGCTCGCACGAGACGGACGGAGCTGGCGCCGCCCATGAAGATAGACCTGACCGACACCACCGCCGGCGACATCAACAAGGCGCTCGTCCAGGGCCGCCGGGCCATCGGCACCCCCGCCGTCGGCATGGTCCTGACCCTCGTGATCGTCACCGACGAGGAGAACGCCTACGACGCGCTGAAGGCCGCCAACGACGCCTCGCGCGAGCACCCCTCGCGCACGCTGGTGGTCATCCGGCGGGTCTCCCGCACCCCGCGCGACCGTACGACGTCCCGGCTGGACGCCGAGGTGCGGGTGGGCGCGGACGCGGGCACCGGCGAGACGGTCGTGCTGCGGCTGTACGGCGAGGTCGTCGAGCACGCCGACTCGGTCGTGCTGCCGCTGCTGCTGCCGGACGCGCCGGTGGTCGTGTGGTGGCCGGTGAACGCCCCGCTGGACCCGGCGAAGGACCCGCTGGGCGCGCTCGCCCAGCGCCGGGTCACCGACACCTACGCCGCCGAGCAGCCGGTACGGGAGCTGTCCGCCCGCGCCGACGCGTACACGCCCGGCGACACCGACCTGTCCTGGACCCGGATCACGCCGTGGCGTTCGATGCTCGCGGCGGCCCTGGACCAGGTCACCTGCGAGGTGCGGGCCGTCGAGGTGGAGGGCGAGGAGTTCAACCCGAGCTGTGAGCTGCTGGCGATGTGGCTCGCGGACCGGCTGGACGTCCCCGTCAGGCGCTCGCTGTCGTCCGGTCCGGGGCTCACGGCCGTCCGGATGGACACCAGCTGCGGCCCGATCGTCCTGGACCGCGCGGACGGCTCGCTGGCCACGCTGTCCATCAAGGGCCAGCCGCCGCGCGCGGTGGCGCTGAAGCGGCGGGAGACCGCAGAGCTGATCGCGGAGGAGCTGCGCCGGCTCGACCCGGACGACACCTACGCGTCGGCACTGCGCTACGGCGTGGAGCGGCTGAACGCGGTTCCGGAACAGTCCGTTCAGGAGCCGGGGGAACCGGTGGCCGAGCCCGCGCCCGAGGAGGAGGCGGCCAAGGCACCGGCGAAGAAGGCCGCGGCCAGGACCGCGAAGAAGGCACCGGCAAGGAAGGCGGCGGCGAAGTGAGTACTCCGCAGCTGGTCGTCCACCGCGACAAGGAACTGATGGCGCAGGCCGCCGCGGCCCGCCTGATCACGAAGATCGTGGACGCGCAGGCCTCCCGGGGCACCGCGTCCGTGGTCCTCACGGGCGGCCGCAACGGCAACGGCCTGCTGGCCGCGCTGGCGGCGGCGCCCGCGCGGGACGCCATCGACTGGGGCCATCTCGAGCTGTGGTGGGGCGACGAGCGCTACCTGCCCGAGGGCGACCCCGAGCGCAATGTCACGCAGGCCCGCGAGGCCCTGCTGGACTCCGTACCGCTGGACCCGGAGCGCGTGCACGCCATGCCCGCCTCCGACGGGCCGTACGGCACGGACGTCGAGGCGGCGGCGGAGGCGTACGCGGCGGAGCTCGCGAAGGCGGCCGGGCCGGAGAACCACGGCGCGGTGCCCACCTTCGACGTCCTGATGCTGGGCGTCGGCCCGGACACCCACGTGGCCTCGCTCTTCCCGGAGCTGCCGGCGGTCCGCGAGACGGAGCGCACGGTGGTCGGCGTCCACGGCGCGCCCAAGCCCCCGCCGACCCGGATCTCCCTCACCCTCCCGGCGATCCGCTCGGCCCGGGAGGTCTGGCTGCTCGCGGCCGGCGAGGACAAGGCGGAGGCCGCGGCCATCGCCCTGTCCGGCGCGGGCGAGATCCAGGCTCCGGCGGCGGGAGCACAGGGCCGCTCGCGCACCCTGTGGCTGCTGGACTCGGCCGCGGCCTCGCAGTTGCCGCGCTCGCTGTATCCGCCGGCTTCACCGTGAGCCGGTGAGACTCCGACGCACGAGGGCGGCAGGGGAGGACTCCCCCGCCGCCCTTGTCGTCTGTCCTGACGCCCCCTCAACCAGGTCCTCCACGCTTTCCGCGCTTTCCGCGCCAAATATTCATACAACCCTCAACTTTTGTGTAAGCTCCTGGCGCTGAATCCGCACCACTGAGGGGGGACCTCATGCGTATACGCCTCACGCTCACCGCCGCCGCCGTCACGGCCGCAACGCTCGCCGTCGTCGTCGCCGCTCCGGCCCAGGCCACCGAGTACTCCTCCGCCCTGAAGATCACGGGCGTCCAGTACGACGCGCCGGGGCGGGACTCCAACAACTGCCGTACGGGCAACACCCGGGACGAGTACCTGACGATCAAGAACTACTCGCGCAGCACGACCGTCAACCTCAAGGGCTACGTCGTCAAGGACGCCACCGGCAACCGGTTCACCTTCCCGTCCAACCACTACCTCGAGCCCGGCGACTACGTGAAGCTGCGTGGCGGCCACGGCACCGACTCGGACGCGAAGAACGTCGTCTACCGCCAGAACTGCAATTTCATCTGGAACAACGACAAGGACACCATCTACCTCTACAAGCCGTCAGGTGCCCACGCGGACACCCACGCCTACACCAAGTCCCGCGACGACCGGGACGGCAACGGTTACATCACCTTCCACGGCTGAGGCGGCGCCGTTCCGGGCCGTCGCGGGTGGGGCTCGGTCACTTGACCGAGCCCGCCATCACGCCCTGCACGAAGTGCCGCTGGAAGGCGAAGAACACCGCCACCGGCACGATCAGCGACAGGAACGCGCCCGGTGCGAGCACGTCGATATTGCTCCCGAACTGCCTGACCTGGGACTGGAGTTCCACGGTGAGCGGCTGGGAGGAACTGTCGGCGAAGAGCAGGGCGACCAGCATGTCGTTCCAGACCCACAGGAACTGGAAGATGGCGAGCGAGGCGATCGCGGGGCGCCCCACCGGCAGGACCAGCCGGGTGAAGATGCGCCACTCGCCGCCGCCGTCCATCCGGGCCGCCTCCAGCATCTCCTTCGGCATCTCCGCGAAGTAGTTGCGCAGCAGGAACACGGCGAAGGGCAGGCCGTAGGCGACGTGGAAGAGGACGACGCCGGGGATCGTGCCGAACAGGCCGAGCGCGCCGAAGAGTTTGGCCACCGGCAGCAGGCCGATCTGGACCGGCACCACCAACAGGGCCACCACCAGCAGGAACAGGGGCTCCCGGAGCGGGAAGTCCAGCCAGGCGAAGGCGTATCCGGCGAGGGCGGCGAGGACCACGACGAGGGTCGTGGCAGGCACCGAGATCAGGACCGTGTTCCAGAAGGCCTGGGTCATCCCCGAGTTCTTCAGCAGGGCCGAGTAGTTGCCGAAGGACAGCTGGCCGGGGCTCGCGAGCGCCGTCCACCAGCCGCCCTTCGCGGTGTCCTGGGCCGAGCGCAGGGAGGAGAGGAACAGGCCCGCGAGCGGGGTCAGCCAGACCAGGCCGATCACCACCAGGAAGGCCTGAACCAGACCGTTGCCCAGGCCCCGCCTGATCGTGTTCATCGCTGACTCCCTCATCGCTGGCTCCTGCGGAAACGGCGGACGTTGAACACCATCGCGGGGATCACCAGGAGCAGCAGGAGCACTCCGAGGGCACTGCCGAGGCCCTGGTTGTTGCCGCCACCGAAGGACACGAGCCACATCTGGGTCGCGAGGACGGTGGCGTCCTCCTGCACCGGGCCGGGCGCGATGATGTAGACGAGGTCGAAGACCTTCATCACGTTGATGACGAGCGTGACGAAGACGACGGTCAGGACGGGCGCGAGCAGCGGGACGGTGATCCTGCGGAAGATCTGCCACTCGTTCGCGCCGTCCATCCGGGCGGCCTCCAGCGCGTCCCGGGGCAGGGTCGACAGGCCCGCGCCGATCAGGACCATCGCGAAGCCGGTCCAGATCCACAGATACGCGCCGATGATCGCCGGGGTGACGAGCGTCGGCCCGAGCCAGGACACGCCCTGGTAGGGCGGGGCGAAGTTCGACCCCGGGAGTTCCACCGTGTACGAGCCCGAGCGCAGCCCGGAGAAGGTGAAGGAGCCGTCGGCGGCGGTCGTCGTGCTCGCGACCGTGCCGCCGTCCCGCACCGCTTCGACCCTCATGCCGGGCAGTCCGCTCTCCTTGGGATCGACCTTGCCCTGCCTTCCGCCTCCGCCGGGGGTGAAGTCCAGGTAGACGACGCCGCGCAGCTCGCCGGGTGCGGCCTTGCGGCCGGCCGCCGGGTACGCGGGCGAGGCGCCCTTGGGCAGGTCCTTGGGCAGTACGCCGACCATGGGGAGCGTCACCGAGTGCCCGGCGGAGGCGGTCGTGCGGTAGGAGCCGTCCCGGTCCTGGGTCAGCAGGCCCGGGCGGCCGCGTGCCGTGGGATACGACGACGTGCCCTTGAAGGCGTCATGGACGGAGACGACGGCCGCGTTCAGCACGCCCTTGTTCGGGTCCTCGTCGTAGGCGAGCCGGAAGATGATGCCGGCGGCCAGGAAGGACACCGCCATCGGCATGAAGAGCAGCAGCTTGAACGCCGTGGCCCAGCGGACCTTCTCCACCAGAACGGCCAGGATCAGGCCGAGGCCGGTGAGCAGGGCCGGGGCCACGACCACCCAGATGGTGGTGTTGCGGATGGCCTTCAGGGTCGCCGGATCACGGAACATCTCGGCGTAGTTGTCACCGCCGACGAACCTGGTGCCGGAGGCGTCGAAGAAGCTGCGGCCGACGGAGAAGAGGACCGGGTAGACGACGAGGGCGCCGAGCAGGAGCAGCGCGGGGAAGACGAAGAGCAGGGCGATCAGCCGGGCGCGCCGCCGGCCGCGGCGCCCGCGCGCCGCGCCGGCGGGGGGGCCGGGGGGCGCCGGGGGGGTGGGCGAGCTGGTGGGGGGGCGGGGGGGGCCGGGA